>JAYSPV010000093.1:0-37885 GCA_043721915.1 Ilumatobacteraceae bacterium
GCCTGCGGTCGTTATCATATAGGTTGCGGCGCATGTTCCGCCGCGCTGCCATCACGATCATCGTCTCCCTCGGCCTGTTGACTGCCTGCGGCAGCGACGGGGCCGACACATCCGATGGCGCGGGTGCCACGCCGGTTGCCTCGGACTCGCCGGCTCCGGCACCCACGGGAAATGGAGGCGGCGGTGGAGGTGGTGCCGTCGACTGCGCGGCAGCGTCCGATGCGTTCGGCAGCGCGATCGTCAACATCCAGATCATCTCGCAGCTTCCGAGTCAGACCGACGTCAGTCAGTGGGTCACAGTCGTGGGCACCATGCCCGAGTTCGCGGCTCAGCTCGACGTGCTCGGGGTGGCGGTTGCCGGTGACGCCGAGGCGTCGGCCGCCGTCGACTTCTACAAGGGCGCGAACGAGATCGCCCAGCGCGGGTACGCAGGCGATGGCGCTGCTCCCGCCGAACTGGCGGCGTACCTCGGCAGCGACCTGATGGACACCCTGAGCAAGAAGGTGCCCATCGGCATTGCGCTCGACACGGCCGGTTGCTGACACGCCGTTTGCTGGCACGCCGTGTGCCCAGCCCGCCGTCGCGGAGTGGTGCCCTCCCGGCGGCACACCGCTAGCGTTGCCGGTCGTGCGCGTCGTCACCGATCTTTCTGCCTCGCCGTGGCCGGGTGAGCGTACGGTCATCACCATCGGCGCATATGACGGCGTCCACCGCGGCCACCAAGCAGTCATCGCGGAGGTTCGTCGCCTTGCCGCGGCCTCCGGTGCGCGCAGTGCGGTGGTCACCTTCGATCGGCACCCCGCGTCGGTCGTACGCCCGGAGAGTGCTCCTCGGCTGCTGACCGACCTTGACCAGAAGCTGGAGCTGCTCGCCGCCACTGGTATCGACGCCGCCATCGTGGTGCACTTCGACGACGCGCAGTCACAGGAAGCGCCGATGAGCTTCGCCCAGCGCGTGTTGGTGGACTGCCTGGCGACATCAGCCGTGGTGGTGGGGGAGGACTTTCACTTCGGTCACAACCGCGAGGGCAACGTGGCCACGTTGCGCGAGTTGGGGGCAGCCCGAGACTTCGAGGTGCTACCGCTGCCGCTGATCGGCCGCTCCGACGGACCCGACGAACCGATCAGCTCGACCGCAATCCGCAGGGCCATGGCCGGCGGGCAGGTGGAGCTTGCCGCCTCTTTGCTCGGGCATGCGTTCGAGGCTCGTGGCGTGGTGGTGCAGGGTGATCAGCGCGGGCGGCTGCTCGGCTTCCCGACCGCGAACGTCGAGGTGCCCAACGTGATCTGCATCCCGGCAGATGGTGTCTACGCCGGGTGGTATCACCGGCCCGATGGCAGCAGGCACGCATGTGCGATCAACCTCGGCCGGCGCCCGACGTTCTACGAACACGCCGATCACTCGTTGCTCGAGGCGCACCTGTTGGACTTCAGCGATGATCTCTACGGTGAACCTGCCCGCGTGCAGTTCACCAGCTTCCTGCGCAGCGAGCGCAAGTTCGAAGGGATCGACGCGCTGATCGGGCAGTTGACGCACGACATCGAGCAAGCCCGGGCCGTGCTGGCCGGCTGATCCGGCGAACCGGTGGCCGGATGGCGGCCGGTCAGCCGGCGTCTGCCGGCCAGATGATGCTGCCGGTCTCGTCGTAGATGCCCTGCAACGGCGCCGCGTCGACCATGGTGTCGATCAGCGGGACGTTGCCTCCGAAGAGGCCGACTTCGGCGTAGGTGGTGACTTCCTCGGTGAGGAGATCGAGCAGCGGAAGGCCCAGCGGCTTGTCGGCGGAGACGCCCTCCGCAACCAGCTTCGATTCCACGCCCCACCGGGCGATCTCGCTGTCGGGGGAGAGGAACAGGGCGTTGCCGCTTTCATTGATGCGATCCACCGCGATCTGGGCGGCGGCCTGCGGGTCCGCGATCGCATCCTGGAGGCCGCGCATCGAGGCTCTCATGAAGTCCTGCGCCGCAGTGGGGTGTTCCTGCAGGAACGTCAGGTTGGTGTAGAGCACGCCGAAGCTGCCCGGAATGCCGAAGTCGCTCGGGTCGTACAGCGTGAACGGAATGTCGGCGGCTTCCAGTTGCTTGGGCTCGTTGCTCTTGAAGCCCGGAAAGCCGACGATGCCGGGCGCTTCGATGTGCACCAACGGGTCGTATCCGTCGAGTAGCACGGTCTCGTAGTCGGTGCCCTCGACCAGGCCCTGCTTGGCCAACATGGCCCTCACGGAGGGTGTGAGAGCGCCCTTGACGCCGATCTTGGTGCCCTTCAGGTCGTCGAGGGTGGCGACGGCGCCATCCTTGGTGATCAACGCATCGATCCCGGTGCGGCCCTCGACGGCCAGCGCGACGAACCCCGCATCGTTGGCGCCGGCGAAGTCGACCATCTCGCTGAAGGAGCCGCCCGACGAGAACTGGGCGTCGTCGGCTGCGATCAGTGGATAGTTGGCCTCCGAGAAGCTGTTGATGATCTCGACGTCGAGGCAGAGGTCGTCGTAGTACCCCTTCGCATCGGCCGTCAGGACGTCGACAATCGACGCAGACGCAGCGAAGTCGTAGCTGGAGAGGTAGGTGATGGTGCCGGCGTCGCGGTTGGCCGCGCAGCGCTCAGCCGGAAAGGCCTCGCCAGCGACGACATCGAGGCTGGGTGGTACAGAATCGCCCGGCACCGAATCCGTGCCCTGGCTCTCGATCGAGCTTGCGGCGGGGACGCCGATCGCGGTGTCGTCGCCGCTGCAGCCGGCGACAACGGTGAGAGCGACGAGGGAGAGGGCGGCGGCCCAACGGCGAAGCATGCGGGCGAGCCTACAGAAGACGGTCGCTGCGCGGAGCGCCAGGCAACATGGCCGCCAGGCGCGGGTCAGGGAGCGATGGCCTCGAACAGGGCCAACACGTTGGCAGTGCCCACCCCGACGCGATGCCCCGTACGCGAGATGAACCCGAGCTGCACGCCGGTGGTGGGGTCGTCGGCGGCGAAAAACTGCTCGTGGCCATCGGCGTCGACGGCGACTTCGGTGAGCAGCGGCGCACCCAGTTCGCCCAGGCAGGCGCGGGCGTACCCGGCGTTGAGCACCTCGATCGCCACGTGCTGGACGCCTGGACCGTGGCTGATGAGGTAGCGGGCAACCGCCGGGCTCGCCTGCGGACCGACGAGCACGACCGTGACCCCGCCCGCCGCGAGCGCGACGATCCCGGGTCGCGGGTCGGCCAACGACAGTTCATGGAAGCCGAAACGGCCGCTCATCGACCTGGTGGCCGCCCCTACGTCGGGCACCGCGACCACCAGATGGTCCACGCGAGTAGCGACGGTGTCGAGGCCGGAGCGGCCGTTGGCGACGGCCTCCTTCTCGGGTGCAGGCTCGGGCCGACGACCGGCTACTTCGATGCGGTGCGTCTCGGTGAGCAGGACTCGGAACAACTGCTCGGCGAAGTCGGCGTCGACCCCGGCCGTGATGGCCTGCTGACGCCGGGAGTTGACCACATCACGCACTCGGGCCGGCTGGATCACCGGCGTCTCGGTGCCCTCCTTGACCGCAGCGACCTCGCGGCAGACAGCGAGGCGTTCGGCGACAATTGCGATGAGCGCAGCATCCAACTGGTCGATACGGGCGCGTAGCTGCGCCAGCGCTGGGCTCGGGGGGTTCGGATCCGACATCGCAGAGCACCGTACCCGCTCAGCGTTGCCCGTTGCGTTGCGAGGCGTGCCAGTGCAGAAGTGTTCGCTCGAGCAGGGAGATCAGGAGCAGACCGAGGAAGCCGATGATGGCCATGGCGAACACCGACGCCCACAGGGCATCGGCGCTGCTCGCTTGTGTCGCTGCTCGCCGGCCGATTGCGCCGATGCCCTCGTTGGACAGGTTTGCACCTTCGACATAGAAAGAGATCGCCAGAGCAAATCCGAAGTTGAAGCGTGAGGACGTGAACAACGCCGGACCGGCCGAGGGCAGTCGTACGCGACGCAGCACCTCCCACCGCGTTGCGTCGACGGAGGCCATCAGCTCCAACGTGGCCGGGTCGGCGCTGCGCATGCCATCGACCGTCGCAAAGACGAACGCAGGGGTGCACCCGAGGCCGACCATGAAGAACGCCGGTGGGTCGCCGGCGCCCAACCACACCACCACCGAACTGACGTAGGCAACCCAGGGCACCACCTGGATGAGGGTGAGCACCGGTTGCACGGCGAACTCGGCGAACCGGCTGGCCGACAACGCCGCGCCGAGCAGCAACGAGACGAGCAGCGCCGCGACGAGTCCGACCGTGGCGTGCAGCACCGTGGTGCTCGCCGCTGAGAAGAAGTCGCCACGAAAGTTCCACAGGTGGCGCAATGCCGTTGATGGTGCACGCAGGATGAATTTACGGACGTCGAACGCGCGCACGAACCATTCCCAGAGCAGCAGGAACGACGCGATGCCGAACAGCGGGGCAACGAGGCGCCGCGTCATCGCATGCCCCCGTGCAGTGCGTGGCGCACCTGTGCGCACAGCTCGACGAACCGCGGCTCGTCCTCCACCTCGTCCGAACGTGGGCGCGCAAGATCGATCGCGATGTCGGCCACCATCCGGCTGGGACGAGGGCTGCTGACGAGCACACGGTCGCTGAGCGCGACCGCCTCGCTGATGCTGTGCGTGATGAACAGCACGGTCACGCCGCGGCCCTCCACCAAGCGATTGAGGATCTGGCGCATTTCGGCGCGGGTGATCTCGTCGAGTGCGGCGAACGGCTCGTCCATGACCAACAGCGGTGCGTGCAACGTCAGCGCCCGAACGAGCGCGACTCGCTGCTGCATGCCGCCCGAGAGCTCGTGCGGGTAGGCGCCCATGAACTCGCCGAGGCCGACCTCCTCGAGCAACGCGGCGGTGTCGGCGGGGGCCGCAGGGTTGGCCGCCCGGTTCACGTCGAGCAGCAGGCCGGCGTTGGCGTGGACAGTGCGCCACGGGAGCAGTCCGGGCTGCTGGGGCACCATCGCGACGCGCTTGTGGGCGCGCGCCCAGCTGGGCGGTTGGTCGTCGACTGAAACGGCTCCGCTGGTGACGGGTTCGAGGCCGGCGATGATCCGCAACAGCGTCGTCTTGCCGCATCCCGACGGACCGATGATGCTGACGAACGATCCGCTCGTGATCTCCAGCGACAGCGGGTCGACGATTGCCAAATCGCCGTAAGCCTTCGTCAGGTCACGCAGCACGATCCGGCTCATCCCCGCTCACTCTAGGGAGTTGCCCAACCAGCGTGTCGATCCATTGACGGCGATCCCCTCACGGATCGCGCGCAATGTGCTGTTGGCGGCCGGCACGATCGTCGTGCAACGCCGCTAGTATTGCGGCGTCCATCGGGGCCTTACCTCCGGTGCGATGCCAGCGGCACCTCGCCGCGGCGACCTCACAGCTGCACGCAGCACGAAGGCAGATCATGGCTGACCAGGACATCATCAACAAGCACAAGCTCCACGAGGGCGACACCGGCTCGCCCGAGGTGCAGATCGCGTTGCTCACGGGCCGCATCAACCACCTCACCGGGCACTTCAAGACCCACAAGAAGGACCACCACAGCCGTCGTGGCCTGCTCAAGCTGGTGGGTCAGCGTCGTCGCATGCTCGACTACGTGAAGGGCATCGATGTCGAGCGCTACCGCGCCATCGTTGCCGCCAACGGCCTTCGCCGCTGAGCGAGGATTACGCGTCGCGGCGCTCCGGCATCGCCATCCGCCGGTTATCCCCAGGTGGCTGCTAGCCTCGACCTGACATATACACCGAGCGGAACACTTGGATCGGTTGTCAGTCGTGAGTGCCGAAGCTCCCCACGGGCCTTGCCCGGGGTTCGCAGCGTCGACATTCCCGACTGGGAACCGGCCTCCGCTCCAACAACCCACGCGACATTTGCGCGTGAGGTCGAAAGGAGCTCGTCATGGCTGAAGCCATTCGAGTAACAGGTGCCATCACTGGTACCGACAAGACCCTGTCGTTCGAGACGGGCAAGCTGGCTCAGCAGAGCCAAGGCGCCGTCGTTGCAATGCTGGGTGGCACCACCGTGTTGGCTACCGCCAACGCCGCCAAGGACGTGAAGCCGGGGATGGATTTCTTCCCCCTCACGATCGACGTGGAAGAGCGTGCCTACGCCGCCGGCAAGATCCCGGGTTCGTTCTTCCGTCGTGAAGGCCGCCCCACCGAGGACGCGATCCTCACCTGCCGGCTCACCGACCGCCCGCTGCGCCCGGCCTTCCCCGATGGCTTCCGCAACGAGACGCAGGTCGTGCTCACCATTCTCGGCGCCGACATGGCCAACCCGCACGACGTGCTGGCCATCAACGCCGCGTCCGCCTCGCTGATGATCAGCGGCATCCCCTTCGACGGCCCGATCGGCGCGGTGCGCGTCGCTCACACGCAGGCCGGCGAGTGGATCCCCCACCCGACCTACGAAGAAGGCGCAGCAAGCACCTTCGAGCTCGTCGTGGCCGGCCGTGTGCTGGACAACGGCGACGTTGCGATCATGATGGTGGAGGCCGGTGGCACCACCGACAGCTTCAAGTACTACGCCGCCGGTGCCCCGAAGGTCGACGAGGGCGCCCTCGCCCGTGGCCTCGACGCCAGCAAGCAGTGGATCAAGGACAGCATCGCTCTCCAGGCCGAGCTGGTCGCCGCTGTGGTCGCCGCCAAGGGCCCGATCGTGCCGATGGCCTACACGGTCACCGCCGACTACACCCCGGAGATCTTTGCCGCCGTCGAGCGCATCTGCACCGAGGCCCTCAAGCCCGCAGTCGCGATCGCCGGTAAGGCCGAGCGCAATGCCGCCACCGACGCTGCCGCAGCCGACGCCCTCGCCCAGCTGTGCGGAGAAGGCGCCGAGTTCGCCGGCCAGGAGAAGGCCGTCAAGGAAGCTGTTCGCAGCCTGACCAAGAAGCTCGTGCGCAAGCGCATCGTCGACGAAGGCCTCCGCATCGACGGTCGCGGCCCTCGCGACCTGCGACCGCTGAGCAGCGAAGTCGGCGTGCTGCCCACCGCACACGGCACCGGCTTGTTCCAGCGTGGCGAGACCCAGGTGATGAACGTGCTCACCATGGCGATGCCGCGCATGAACCAGCTGCTCGACACCCTCGGGCCGGAGACGCACAAGTACTTCCTGTTCCACTACAACATGGCACCGTGGGCCAATGGTGAGACCGGTCGCGTGGGTTCGCCCAAGCGCCGCGAGATCGGCCACGGTGCGCTCGCCGCCCGTGCGTTGCTGCCGGTGCTGCCGGGCCTCGACGAGTTCAGCTACACGCTGCGCCTCGTTGCCGAGGTGCTCGCGTCCAACGGCTCCACCAGCATGGCCTCGGTCTGCTCGGGCTCGCTGGCCCTGATGGACGCCGGTGTGCCGATCAAGGCCCCCGTGGCCGGTATCGCCATGGGTCTGGTCTACGCCGAAGGCAAGTACACCACGCTCACCGACATCCTCGGTGCCGAGGATGCATTCGGCGACATGGACTTCAAGGTTGCCGGCACCGCCGATGCGATCACGGCCCTACAGCTCGACACCAAGATCGAAGGCATCCCCGCCGACGTCTTGACCGCCGCGCTGGATCAAGCCAAGGAAGCCCGCCTGGCCATCCTCGACAACATGAACGCCTGCCTCGCCGCACCGCGCGACGAGGTTGCCGCCACGGCGCCGAAGATCACCACCATCTTCATCCCGATGGACAAGATCGGTGAGGTCATCGGGCCCAAGGGCAAGGTCATCAACACGATCCAGCAAGAGACCGGCGCCGACATCGCCGTCGATGACGACGGTGCCCAGGGCATCGTCACCATCGGCGCCGTCGAGGCGTGGCGGATGGAGGAAGCGAAGGCCCGCATCCAGGCCATCGTCTCGCCGCCGCTGGCCGAGGTTGGCACCAGCTACCAGGGTCGGGTCGTGAACATCACCAAGTTCGGTGCGTTCATCAACATCCTCCCCGGTCGCGACGGCCTGGTGCACATCAGCAAGCTCGGCAAGGGCAAGCGGATCAACAACGTGGAAGACGTGCTTACGCTCGGTCAGGAGATCGAGGTCATCGTGGAAGACGTCGACGAGAAGGGCAAGGTCAGCCTGACCCCTGGTGACTCGTGGGATCCCGTGATCCCCGAGGGCGCAGCCTCCTCCGGTGGTGGCGACCGTGATCGTGGTGGCGACCGTGATCGTGGCCCGCGCCGCGAGCGCAGCGACCGCCCCGAGCGTGATCGTGGCGAGCGTTCCGCCGCCCCGGCGGCTCCGGCGACCGACGGTGTCGTGGTGTCGTTCGACGATGCCTTCGACGCCGAGCTCGCCGGCGAGCTGGGCGATCTCGGCCCCGGTGGCGAGGCCGGCGGCAACGCCGGTGGTGGCAGCGACCGCGGTGACCGCGGCGGCGACCGTGGCCGCCGTCGTCACCGCTGATCAGCCGACTCGTCGACCGGTCAACCGTTGACAGATCTGCGGATCACACAACTTGATTCAGGCCTCACTGTGGCCACCGAACGCGTGCCTGGCGCGCTGTCGGTGGCCACCGGGGTCTGGGTCGGCGTCGGCTCACGAGACGAGCCCGACCACCTCAGCGGCGTCAGCCATTTCCTCGAGCACCTGTTGTTCAAGGGCACTGACACGCGGAGTGCACAGGAGCTGGCTCGTGGCGTCGACCGCCGAGGTGGCGACTTCAATGCGTTCACCACCAAGGAATACACGGCGTACTACTGCCGCTTGCCCGCGCGTCACCACGAGTTCTGCATCGAACTGCTCGGTGATGTGCTCACCAGGCCGGCCCTGCGTGACGACGACGTGCACGGTGAGCGCCAAGTGATCCTCGAGGAACTGGCGATGGACGACGATTCGCCTGACGATGTCGCTCATCGGCGGTTCGCCGCAGCGATGTTCGAGGGGCACTCGCTGGGACGCGACCCCGCGGGCGATCGGGCGCACGTGCAGGCGATCACGCCTGACGACGTGCGTGCGTTCTTCTCGCAGCACTACCGCTCGGAAGCGATGGTGGTGGCGTCGGCGGGGCCGTTGGGTCACGACGAGATGCTGGCGGAGATAGAACGTTGCTTCAGCGGCATCGCGGTGGGTGGCACACGCCCGGTCCGCAGTGGGCCCGGCGCCGTCGGTGTCGGCGTAGCGATCGACGACGACAGCGAGCAGGTGCACATCGTGATGGGCGGCCGCTCGCTGGCTCGCGGTGACGAACGACGCGAGGCACTCGATGTCGTCAATCATGTGTTCGGCGGTGGGTTGTCCAGCCGGCTGTTCGAAGAGATCCGTGAGCGCCGCGGCCTCGCCTACTCGGTGTACTCGGGCGTCAGCAGCTACAGCGACGCCGGTATGTTCCAGATGTACGCAGGCACACAGCCCGAGCATGCCGACGAGGTGCAAGGCCTGCTGCGTAGCGAACTGCAGTTGCTGATCTCCGATGGCGTCACCGACGAGGAGCTGGAGATCGCCGTTGGGTACCTCACGGGCGCGTTCGAGTTGGGCCTGGAGGACACAGGCGCGCGAATGGCACGCTCGGGTGGTTTGCTGCTGACCACCGGCGAAGTGCGCGCCGTGGACGATCAGGTGGCCCGCTGGGCAGCGGTGGATCAGGCGGCGGTGCGGGCGGTGATCGACGACGTGTTCGTCGCCGATCCGATCGTCGTCACCGTCGGCCCCACCGGCTGACGGTCGGCACGTCGCTCGTTCAGGCCGTCGGCGGAGGCGGCACGTTGCTGGGCGCCGCCGGGGGAGCAAAGGTGCTGGTTGGCGCCTCGGCAGGCTTGTCCTCCAGGATCCTGGTGCCGCTCGCTTCCAGCGCCTGCAGTTCGGCGATGATCTCGGCGATGCGGGCTTCGTCGTCGGGTCGCGTGGCTTCAGTGCGCTGCCGGTAGACGATGCGGCCGATGTCGTCGAGCAGGTCGTCGGCCTTGCGGCGGTCCTGCACGTCGTCGACCTTCTCCTTCACCTGGCTGGTGAGTTGTTGGGCCTTCTCTTTGGCTTTGTCGAAGAAGCTGCTCATACCTGTTGTTCTACCGCATGACGCAGGGGCTACGTTCGTCGCCATGAGCCGAATTCGTGTGGGTGTGGTCGGTGCCGGTGGGCGCATGGGGGCAGCGGTGTGCGATGCGGTGGCCGCCGACCCCGCGCTCGAGCTGGTGGCGGCGGTCGACCCGCACGCTGTGGGTGAGGTGCGCAACGGTGTGGAGATCCACGCTGAGCTGAAGGCGCTGATGGACGCCCAAGCCCGGGTGGTGGTCGACTTCACGGCGGCAGCCGCCTCGCGCACGACGGTGCCCTGGTTGGCGATGCACGGGATTCACGCTGTCGTCGGGACCACCGGGCTCGACGACGACGACCTGGCGGCGTTCCGGATGGCGTTCAGCGGCAGCAACTGCATCGTGGCCGCCAACTATGCGATCAGCGCGGTGCTGATGATGCGCTTCGCCGAGTTGGCCGCGCCGTATTTCGACACCGCCGAGATCATCGAACTGCACCACGACGCCAAGATCGACGCACCGTCGGGGACAGCGATTGCGACAGCGCAACGGATGGCGGCGGCGAGCAGCGAGTGGGCACCTGACCCGACGCAGCACGAGGTGTACCCCGGCGCCCGCGGCGGCACCGGCCCAGCGGGCATCCGTGTCCACGCCGTGCGGATGCGCGGCATGGTGGCGCACCAGGAGGTCATCCTCGGTGCGCAGGGCCAATCGCTCACCATTCGCCAGGACAGTTACGACCGGGCCAGCTTCATGCCGGGCGTGGTGTTGGCCTGCAAGAAGATCGCGGACTATCCAGGATTGACCGTCGGGCTCGACAGCTTCCTCGGGGTGTAGTCGTCAGCCCAGTGACCCCATCGCGGCGTCGTAATCGGGTTCTTGCGCGATCTCGGGGACGAGCTGGCTGTGCACGACGTTGCCCGCCTCGTCGAGCACAACGACGGCGCGGGCCAGCAGGCCGGCCAGCTTGCCGTCGGCAATGGCGACGCCGTAGGCCGCGCCGAAGTCACTGCGGAAGCTGCTCGCCGTCACCACGTTGGCAAGGCCTTCGGCACCACAGAAGCGGCCCTGGGCGAACGGCAGATCGGCGCTGACACAGAGCACGACGGTGTTGTCGAGGCCCGATGCGTACTCGTTGAACTTGCGCACACTGGTGGCGCACACGGCCGTGTCGAGGCTGGGGAAGATGTTGAGGATCACGCGCTGCCCGACGAAATCAGCGGCGCTGATCTCCGACAGGTCGCTCTTGGTGAGCGAGAACGCTGGCGACGGTGCGCCAACTGTGGGGAGATCGCCAACGGTGTGAACGAGGTTTCCCCCGAGTGCAGTTTCAGCCATGGGCTGTGTTCTATCAGCCCGGGTCGGGCCGTGCGCCGCCGTGCTGGTCTTCGTGGCTCAAGACGTGGCGTTCGTGCGGTACATGCGGCTCGATGATGCCGTCGGGCGTCTCGATCTCGTCGAGCACCTCGGGCAGTGCCTTGCGCACCTTGTTGCCCGACTGCAGGATCGTGATCGCGAAGAGGCCACCGACGACCCACCACTGGTACTTGTTGATGAAGTCGAGGAACGACACGATCTCGTCCTCGAACGCCTTCCCGCCGATCCAGAGCACGGTCAGCTTGAGTGCGATGCCGATGGAGATGAATGGCAGGAACGTGCGGGCACGCATGCGACGGTGGCCGGCCATCATGCAGACCAGGTTGCTGGCGGGCATGAGCAGCAGCATCAGCCAGCCGGCACGATCGATCGCCCGCTGGAACCACCCGTAGATCGCGGGCAGCTCACCCACCCGGCCCTCGGCCCAGGAGATGGCTTTGTCGCCGTACCAGCGGCCGAGGTAGAACAGCGCAACGCCGGCCAGCAGGAGGCGCCCGAAGCCCAGCAGCGAGTACGGCAACAGATCGATGAACGGTACCGAACCCAGCAGGTTGCGGTTCCGCGACGACAACGCAAGGACGACCGCAGGACGTTCGTCGACCCAGGCGGGCCCGATGTTGGAGCCGAAGGTGCCGATGACGAACAGGAACAGGCTGAGCGACAGGATGAGGCGCCGCTTACCGGGTGACACCACGATGTCGGGTGCCGGCACCACTGAACCGATGGGAAGGACGCCTTCTGCCGACATGCCGCAGCACGCTAACGCGCTGGGGCCGGTTCCAGAGCGCAGGTGTTGGCTCGGCGTGAGCGAGCCGGCCCTGGTTCAGGTGCGGCATTCGTACGTTCCGCGGACGCGTACGGCCGGGACCTGAGAGCATCTTGTTGTCGGAGTTGACAACTTTGGTTGCGCTGCGCTGGGTGGTCGCGCAGGGAAACCTGTCACACGTCAAGTCAGTACACACTCGGCCCCACCGCACCGACCCGGTCGCAGAGTGGCGCTGCTTCGGTTTGCTCTTCGTCGGTCAGGTGCGCGCACACTTGGCGTCCGCACGGGGGGTCCAGTGCGGCAGGGGAGGAAACAATGCGACGGATCTTTGGCACGGCTGTGCTGCTGGCTGCGGCACTCGGTGTCGCGGGTTGTGGTGCTGACTCCGACGACAGCATCTCGGCGGCAACATCGACAACGCCAGTGTCGATCTCTACGGTTGCAGCCTCCGACGAGGAGTTCCCGGCCAGCGGCATCACCGAGAACGTGCTTGCCCTCGACAACAACTACATCCCGCAGGTGTTGGAGATCGCCGCCGGCACCGAAGTGCTGTGGGAGAACAACGGTCGCAACGTGCACGACGTGATACCGGCTGACGACGAGACGGCGAGCACCTGGGGTGTGCTGCAGGCGAACTTCGAACCGAAGGACACCTACGCGTACGTCTTCACCAGGCCGGGCACGTATACGTACTTCTGCAGCATCCACGGCACACCGACGGCTGCTATGTTCGGCACGATCATCGTCACCGAGCCATGACCGGTTGTCCCGGGAGCGTCGCAGTGACCATCAGGGGGGAATCCAGATGAAGCGTTCCATTGTCGCGGCGGCTACTGCCGTCGCGCTGTTGCTCGCAGCGTGCGGCGACGAGCAGTCGGCCTCGACCACCACGGGGTCTGCGCCCGAGACCACCGGGGCAACCGACACCACGGGCAGCGCCACGACCGACATGCCGGCGCCGGAAACCACCGAAGGCGCCACCGGCGTGCTGCACGTACCGGAGGACTTCGCCACGATCCAGGCTGCGGTCGATGCAGCGGTGCCTGGCGACCTGATCCTCATCGCTCCCGGCACCTACAACGAGGCGGTCAACGTCGAGACCGACGAGCTGACGATCCGCGGCCTCGATCGCAACGAGGTGGTGCTCGACGGTGAGTTCGAGCTCGACCACGGCATTCGCATCCTCGGGGCCAACGGCGTGGCGGTCGAGAACATGACGGCGATGAACTACACCAAGAACGGGTTCTTCTGGACCGGCGTCGACGGCTTTCGTGGTTCGTACCTCACGTCGTACCGCACCGGCGACTACGGCGTCTACGCATTCGACAGCATGAACGGGCAGATCGAGCACATCTATGCCGCGGGGAGCCCTGACGCCGGCGTGTACGTGGGTGAGTGCTACCCCTGCAACACCGTGCTCTCCGACGTGGTCAGCGAGCACAACGGGCTCGGATATTCGGGCACCAACTCGGGCGGCAACCTGCTGATCGTGAACAGCACCTTCCGCTTCAACCGGGCGGGCATCGTGCCGAATAGCGGCAGCTACGAGCAGTGCTATCCCGAACGGGCGACCACGATCGTCGGCAACCTGGTGTACTCCAACAACCAGCCGGACACGCCGGCGATCGATGTCGCCATCCTGGCGATGGGCAACGGCATCCTCTCTGCGGGCGGCGTGCTCAACGTGATCGAACGCAACATGGTGTTCGACCACGACAAGAGCGGCATCGGCCTGGTGCCGTTCCTCGAGGAGGACCCCAACGACTCGATCCCCGCCGAGGACGAGTGGACCAAGACGTGCGCGGAATCCAAGCAGGAGTTGCCGGTGGATCCAGGCACTGCACTGCTGTGGGACTCGCAGCAGAACCGGGTGATCGGCAACGTGCTCGAGAACAATCGTGCTGCCGATCTGCTCGTCGCCTCGGCAGGCACCGACCTCAGCACTCTGGGCAACTGCTTCAGCGGCAATAGCTACGCCACCACCGCCCCGAACAACCTCGAGACGCTGGCCCCGTGCGATGCCACCGGCAGCGGTGACTGGGCCGACGGCGCGTACGACATCATCACCTGGCTGGTCGAGGTGGAGACCCGTCCGCCCTCGGTGGACTACAAGGTGGCGGTGATCCCTGCATTGGAGTTGCAGGAGAACATGCCCGATGCCGCGACGGCGCCCGCTCATGCCGCGACCGACGTGCCCTTCTCGGTGGATCTCGCTGCCATCGTCGTGCCTGCCAAGCCGGCCTGACACGCAGACTTGACTGGATCGCCCGAGTGAGCGCGCACCCCACGTGCCGTGCGGCGCGCTCGCTCGGCTGGTTCGCTGTCGTTGCGCTGCTGGCAACGGCATGCGGCGATGGCGATGACCACAAGGCTTCCGGCCACTCGCCGACCGACGTCACGTCGTTGGGCCAGCCCGACAAACCGATCGCCGGCCCGCAGGGATCCACACCGCAGTTCGTCGTGGAGTGCCTGTACAGCCACGCAGCCTCCGACGACCCGATCGTCTTCCCCGGCCAGTCCGGCATGAGTCACCTGCACGTGTTCTTCGGCAACACCGACGTCGACGCGAACACGACTGTGGCCGACCTGGCGACTGGCGAGACGACGTGCGATCAGCCTCAGGACAGGGCCGCCTATTGGGCGCCGGCGCTGATGCGTGGCGCCGAGATGCTGACCCCGGTGAAGAGCACGGCCTACTACCGGCCCGGCCAGGGCGTCGCGCCGGCCTCCGTGCAGCCGTTCCCTGAAGGGCTGGTGATGATCGGCGGCAATGCCGGCGCCACCGGTGAGCAGCCACTCTCGATCGTCGCCTGGAGCTGTGGCGCCGGCATCACGCGAGAGGTGCGACCACCCGAGTGTCCCGAGGGACGGAACCTGCGCCTGCTGGTGACGTTCCCCGACTGTTGGGATGGCGTCAACCTTGACAGCGCCGACCATCACGCCCATGTCGCGTACAGCTCCGGTGGTGTCTGCCCCGACGGTTTCCCGGTGCCCGTCCTGCAGATGCAGTTCAGCGTTGAATACCCGGTCTCGGGGAGCACCGACGGTCTGGTGCTTGCGAGCGGGGGCGTCACGACTGGCCATGCCGACTTCATGAACGGTTGGGACCAGGAGAAGCTGGCCGACGAGACACGGTTGTGCATCCACCGCGAGGTGGTGTGCGGTGTCGCCAGCGGCCGCACGACCGGCTGAAGGGCTGACCGACTAGAGCCGCCCCGAGGCGATGACCCGCTCGAGGAACTCCTGTGTCTCGGGCCGGGCCGGCGCGGTGAACAATGTTGCTGGGGGAGCGGCCTCGAGGATCACGCCGTCCTTCAGGAAGCAGACGACGTCGCTGATCTCGCGGGCGAAGCCCATCTCGTGGGTGGCGATCACCATCGTCATTCCATTGCCGCGCATGTCGCGGATCACGTTGAGCACCTCGCCGACCAGCACCGGGTCGAGGGCGGCGGTCACTTCGTCGAGCAGCATCAGCTCGGGTTGCATTGCCAGCGCACGGGCGATCGCTACCCGCTGCTGTTGGCCGCCCGACAGCTGATCGGGGTAGGCGTCGGCCTTGTCGGCGAGGCCGAAGCGTGCGAGCAGATCGGTCGCCGCCGATTCGGCCTCCGTGCGAGACATCCCGCGCACCTTGGTGGGGCCCAGCGTGATGTTGCGCAGGACGCTCATGTGAGGGAACAGGTTGTAGCTCTGGAACACCATCCCGATCCGGCGACGGATGGGGTCGGGGTCGAGGCCGGGCTCGGTGATGTCGAGGCCATCGAGCAGGATCGCACCGTCGTCGATCGGTTCGAGCAGGTTGATGCAGCGAAGGAGGGTGCTCTTGCCCGAGCCACTTGCCCCGATCAGGCACACCACGTCGTGCTCGCCCACATCGAGCGAGACGTCGTCGAGGACGGTCTTGCGGGTGTGCTTGGTGCCGAACGCCTTGTGCACGTGCCGAATGCTGAGCTTGGCGGAGGAGGTGCTCACGAGACCACCGAACCGCCGGTGCGCTTGCGCTGGCGCGCCGTGTACCAATCGACGAGTCGTGTCTCGGGGATCGTCAGCGCGAGGAAGATCACTGCGGCGGCGACGAGCGGCGTGTAGTTCGCGTACAGGTCCTTGATCGAGGTGGCGCGCCGGAACACCTCGATGATGCCGAGCACGCTGAGCAGGGCGACGTCCTTCTGCAGCGACAGGAAGTCGTTCATCAGCGGTGGCACCACCCGTCGCGCGGCCTGCGGCAAGACGACGTGGCGCATGGTCTGGCTGTGTGACAGACCGAGTGAGCGCGCACCGGCGCGCTGACTCTCGTGGACACCGTCGATGCCGGACCGGAACACTTCGGCGACGTAGGCGGAATAGGCGAGCACCAATGCGACCGGGCCCCACAGGTAAGGCGATGCCCAGTTCCCGCCGAACCCGAGGAAGTGGAACTCGCCCTCCAGTAGACCGAGCTTGGGGATGCCGAAGCCGACCAGGTAGATGGTGAGGATGATCGGCACGCCGCGGAAGAAGTCGGTGTAGATCGCGGCGAATGCACGAAGGGGGAACAGCGCGGGGTTGCGGGTGTTCCTGCACAATGCGATCACCAACCCCCACAGCAGGATGAACGGCGCGGTCTGCACGAACAGCTTGACGTCGACCCACAGGTAGCCGAGCACCTCCGGGAAATCCTTCTTGAACCGGTCGCCGTTGAAGAAGATCGTCTTGACCTTCTCCCAACCGCTCGAACTGGTGATCAACCAGGCCGCCAGGCCGAACGTGACGGTGGTGGAGACGACAGCGATGATGATCGCCCGCCGGCGCTGCCGAGCCAGCCACACCTGCCGGCGAGTCGGTTGCCCCTGGACGCGAGAGGGCGCCGACATGTTGCCGGCGCCCTCGTCGTTGATCATGGTTGGTGACTCTAGAAGCTCGGACCACTGCCGGTCAGATGCGGCCGGTCAGGAGCCGAGCACGGGTCAGTCCTTCGACAGCGTCGGGGCCTCGGCCCACTGGCCCATCCACTCGTCGGTGATCTCGGCCAGCGCGCCCGACTCGGTGAGGGCTGCCAGTGCGAGGTCGGTGCACTCGACCAACGGGTTGTCCTTCACGAACAGCAGGCCCCACTGGTCGCCGGCACCGCCGGCATCGATCGGGAACTGGCCGAACACCTTGGTGCCCTCGATCTCCACCGCAGAGATGTAGAGGCCGGTGGGCAGGTCGGTGATGATCGCGTCGATCTGCTTGTTGTCGAGTGCGGTCTTCGCATCGGCATTGCTGTTGAACGCGAAGGGCTCCACATCTGGCTGGATGACGTCAAGGATGAACTGGAGGCTGGTGGTGCCGGCAGAGGCGCCGAGCTTCAGCGACTTGAGGTCGCTGAGCTTGGTGACGTCCTTGCCAGGGCCATCGGCGTAGCCGAGCACCGACTGGTTGGCGGTGTAGTAGGGCTGGCTGAACGAGACGACCTGCTTGCGCTCGTCGCTGATCGTGAACTGCTGCAGGTTGAAGTCGAAGTTGCTGTCGCTGCCGGCGACTGCGGTGTCGAAGGAGGTGCGCACCCAGGACACGGCGTCGCCTTCGAAGCCGAGCTCGGCGGCAACGGCCAGCGCGACCGCGCTCTCGAAGCCCTCACCCGAGGTGGGGTCGTCGTCGAGCACGTACGGCGGGAATGCCGGGTCGCCGGTGGCGATGGTGAGCACGCCGGCCTCGAGGGTTTTGCCTTCGGCGCAGGCCTTGGCGCCGCCGCCGGTTTCGGCAGGCGTGGTGGTCTCGGCCGCGCCGGTGGTCTGCGGGGCGTTGGTGGTCTCGGACTTCTCGTCGTCGCCGCAGGCTGCGAGCAACAGGGCGGCCATGGCGGCCGCAGCGAAGATCTTGCGTTGCATGTGGGGGTTCTCCTTGTTGCAGTTGTTCACACTGGTGCCGAAAGGCTAGGTGCCAGCGTTCGCCTCGGCACGGTTCACGCGAGCATTCGCCGGGCAGAATTCCTGTCCTCAGGTCTTGACGGTGAGACAGAATCTGTCTTAGTGTCTCACTCCATGTCCCCGGCCCTCTCCGTCGAACAACGCGTGCTCGACGCGGCGAAGTCGTGCTGTGAGCGTTGGGGCTTCGACAAGGTCACCGTCGACGACATCGCGACTGACGCGGGCGTCTCCCGCGCCACGCTCTACCGCCTGTTCCCGGGTGGCAAGGACGTGCTCTTCGAGGCACTTCGCCTCCGTGAGTTGGAGGAGTTCTTCGTTCGTCTCACCGCCAAAGTGGACGGTGCCGTCGACCTCGACGATCTGCTGGTCCGCACCGTGGTGGCCGCGACGCACGAGCTGCGCGACGATCAGCACCTCGCGCTCATGCTCGCTTCGGCGCCCGGCGAAACGCTCGGCCAGCTCACGGTGGAAGGGTTGCCGCGCATCATGCGGGTCGCCACCGTGTTCCTCCTGCCGCTGGTGGATCCGTTTCTGCCTCGCAAGGAGTCGGCCCGCCTCGTCGAGCTGCTGTCACGGCTGGTCATCAGCTACTTCCTTGCACCGTCGGATCACGTCGATCTCGGCGACGCGGAGTCCGCGCACCGTTTCATCAGCACCTTCATCCTTCCCGCCTTTCAGGCATCACTCACCTAGATCACCTCACCAGGAGCCCGCAATGACCGTGACGCACAACGACAACGAAGCGATCCTCGGCCGTGCCGAGATCAACGACCTCGACGCGATCCTCGAGATCCCGATGGTCGATCCGAACGAGATCGAGCACGTCGTCAAGAACAACGCCGACTCGATCTTCACCTGGGACTACTCCCTGCAGCGCCCTGCGCTGCGCAAGCTGTACGAGAAGGCCAAGACCGGCCAGTGGAACGGCAGCACCGATCTCGACTGGAGCATCGACGTCGATGTCGAGAAGTCGGTCAAGGAGGACCAGGCGCTGATCGGCACCGGTGTCGACGCCAGCATGTACATCGGCACCCCCGTCGAGAAGTGGGGCGACAAGGAGTGGCTCGAGTTCGGGGTCCAGAGCCGCAACTGGAGCCTCAGCCAGTTCATGCACGGTGAGCAGGGCGCACTGATCTGTACTGCCAAGATCGTCGAGACCGTGCCGTGGTACGACGCCAAGCTGTACGCCAGCACCCAGGTCGTCGACGAGGCGCGCCACGTCGAGGTGTTCGCTCGCTACCTGGAGGAGAAGCTGGGCGGCGAGTTCCAGGTGAATGCTCACCTGCGGATGCTGCTCGACGACATCGTCAACGACAGCCGTTGGGACATGACGTACCTCGGGATGCAGGTGATGGTCGAGGGTCTCGCACTCGCCGCGTTCGGGTTCATGCACCAGTTCACCAACGAGCCGTTGCTGAAGAAGTTGCTGCGCTACGTGATGAGCGACGAAGCCCGCCACGTGGCCTTCGGTGTGCTGTCGCTCAAGGAGTGCTACGACCAGATGACCGACGCCGAGATGAAGGATCGCCAGGAGTTCGCCTTCGAGGCGGCTGTACGCATGCGCGACCGTTTCATGCAGCAGGAGGTCTGGGAGCGGATGGGCGTCAATGTCCGCGAGATCATTCCGCTGGTGCTGGCCGACCCGACGCGCCTGGTGTTCCAGAGCATGCTGTTCAGCAAGATCGTCCCCAACTGCAAGAAGCTCGGCCTGCTCGATCGCAACGACAAGTGGCTGCGCCACCGCTTCGAGGAGATGGGCGTCATCCAGTTCGAGGATTGGGCCGACACCGGCGAAGAGTTCACCGCCTTCGAGCTCAGCGCCGAGGATCTCGCGCCCTCGGTCGGCGAGTGACGCGACGCGCCTCCGCGCGATGTGAGTAACGGCCGGGTCTCGCAACCCGGCCGTTGCCGTTTTCGGCCCAGAGCACACCGGCTTCCATCGAATCGCGACCGCCCACTACGCTCCCGAGAATGACGCATCCCTCCGATCCGTTCTTCCGCACGTTCCACGCATTGCGCATCAAGGGCTTCGCGAAGGCTGACACCATCGCTGAAGTCGCCGATCTGCCGCTCGCAGTGGTGGAGGAGCACCTCAGTGCGCTCGAGCAGCGTGAATGGGCGATGTTCCGTGAAGCCCGCCAGCTGTGGCAACTGACGCCGGTCGGCCGTGAGGAGCACCGCATCGCCCTCACCGAGGACGTGGGGAACTCACACCTCAGTGCGGAACTGCGCGAGCCCTACGGCGAGTTCCTGACGATCAACGAACGATTCAAGGCGTTGTGCGGCGACTGGCAGTTGCGCGATGGGCAGATCAACGATCACCTCGACAGTGAATACGACCAGGGTGTGGTGCAGCGCCTCGTGCAGTTGAACGCCGACGTGGCCCCGCTCGTGACGCGCTTCGGCAACGTGCTGGTACGGCTCGCGCCGTACGGTGTGCGTCTGGCAAGGACGTGCCAGCGAGTCGTGGACGGTGAAACGAATATGTTCACCGGTGTGATGTGCGGTAGCTACCACGATGTGTGGATGGAACTGCACGAAGACCTCATCCTCACGCTAGGCATCGACCGCACGGCCGAAGGCAGCTTCTGATGGCCCGCTTCGGTCGCGTGCTGTCGGCGATGGTGACGCCGTTCGACGCCGATGGCGCCCTCGATCTCGACGAGGCGCGCCGGCTGGCGCGGTGGCTGCAGGACAATGGGCACGACGGGTTGGTGATCGCCGGCACTACCGGAGAAGGGCCTGTACTGACCGACGACGAGCGGCTCAGTCTGTTCGCGGCGGTCATCGAGGCCGTCACCATTCCGGTGATCGCCGGCTCGGGCACCAACGACACGGCGCACTCGGTGCACCTCACGAAGGAGGCAACCGCGCTCGGTGCGGCAGGCATCCTGGCGTTGTGCCCGTACTACAACCGGCCGTCGCAGGCCGGCATCGAGGCCCATCTGCGCGCCATGGCGCAGTCGACGCCATTGCCGCAGATGATCTACGACATCCCGGTGCGCACCGGCCGCAAGATCCTCACGTCCACGTTGCTGCGCCTGTTCCGTGAGGTGCCCAATGTCGTCGCCCTCAAGGATGCCGCCGGCAACCCTGGTGAGACCGCGATCCTGATCGCCAACGCGCCCGACGGTGTGGAGGTGTACAGCGGCGACGACGGTCTCACGCTGCCGTTGTTGGCGAGCGGCATCGTGGGCGCGGTCGGTGTGGCCACCCACTGGACCGGCCCCGACCATCAGGAGATGTTCGACCTGTGGGAGAAGGGTGACGTCGCCGGTGCCCGCATGGTAAACGCCCGTCTGTTGGAGAGCTTCGCGTTCGAGACGGGCGACGACGCCCCGAACCCGATTCCGACCAAGGCGATGATGCGTCATCTCGGGTTCGGTGTCGGCCAGGCACGCCTGCCGATGGGTCCGGCGCCCGAGTTCGTCGAGACGCGAGCGCCCGAAGTGTGGGCGAACCTGCAAAGGTGGCGAGATGCGTTTCCCCACCGTCCTGCCTGATCCCATGAGAGTCGTCTGATGGCGGCCCCTGTCCGTGTCGTCTTTCTGGGCGGGCTCGGCGAGATCGGCCGCAACTGCATGGCCATCGAGCAGGGCTCCGGTGACGCCCGGCGCATCCTGTTGATCGACTGCGGGTTGATGTTCCCCGATGCCGACATGCACGGCATCGATCTCGTCCTGCCCGATTTCACCTACCTGCGCGAGAACGCCGACCGCATCGAGGCGGTCGTGGCAACGCACGGCCACGAGGATCACGTCGGTGCGCTGCAGTACCTGCTGCGCGAGCTCAGCTTCCCGGTGTACGGCTCGGCGGTGGCGCTGGGACTTGCCCGCAACCGCATCGAAGAAGCGGGGCTGCTGGGCCGCACCAAGCTGATTCCCGTCAAGGACGGCGAGCGGTTGATGATCGGCCCGTTCGATGTCGAGTTCATCCCCGTCACCCATTCGGTACCCCACGCTCATGCGATCGCGCTGCACACCCCCCAGGGCGTCATCTTGCACTCGGGCGACTTCAAGCTCGATCTGACGCCCGTCGATGGCCGACGCACCGACCTCGCCCGTCTCGGCCAGATCGCGGCCACCGAAGGCATCCGGTTGCTGCTCGCCGACAGCACCAACGCCGAGGAGCACGGCCACTCGCCCAGCGAATCGGGTGTGGGTGCCGTGCTGCGCAGCGTCTTCGCTACGCAGAAGGGCCGGCGGATCATCACCGCCAGCTTCGCCAGCCACCTGCACCGAATCCAGCAGATCGCCGATGCCGCCATCGACAGCGGTCGCAAGATTGCGACGCTCGGGATGAGCATCAAGAAGAACGTGCGGATGGGTCGCGACCTGGGGGTGCTCACCATTCCCGATTCGGCGCTGATCGACATCGAGGAGATCTCCAAGTATCCGCCGGGCCAGGTGTGCGTGATCTCCACAGGTTCACAGGGTGAGCCGATGTCGGCGCTCGCGCTACTCGCCCGTGGTGAGAGCAAGTGGGTCAAGGCAGGCGATCACGACACGGTCATCCTGTCCAGCCATGCGATCCCCGGCAACGAAGGCAACGTCAACCGGGTCATCGACGACCTGCTGCGCGCCGGTGTCGAGGTCGTTCACAGCGGCATCGCGGACGTGCACGCCACCGGCCACGCGCAGGCCGACGAGCTCAAGACCTACCTGTCGCTCACCGGTCCCGAGTGGTTCGTGCCGATCCACGGCGAGTACCGCCACATGGTGGCCAACGCCAAGCTCGGTGTGCTGATGGGCGTCGCGAAGGACAACGTCCTGTTGTGCGAGGACGGCGATGTGCTCGAGCTCAGCGACGCCGGGCTGGCCCGGGTGGGCCGGGTGCCCGCCGGCTACCTGTACGTCGACGGCATCGTCGGCGACGTGGGGCAAGGTGTGCTGCGCGACCGAAAGGTGCTGGCCGAAGAGGGTGTGGTCGTGGTGATCGTCACCGTCGACATCGGCACCGGCAAGGTGCTCACTGGGCCCGAGATCATCACCCGCGGTTGGGTGTACGCGCCGGAGGCCGAAGACCTGCTCGACGAGGCATGCGATCGGGTCGCGGCCGTGGTCGAGGCATCGCTGGCGGCAGGCGTGCGCGACGTCGAATCGTTGGAGCGCGACGTGCGCAAGGCGGCAGGCAAGTTCGTCAGCGAGCGCACCAAGCGCCGTCCGATGATCGTGCCAGTGGTCATGGAGACGTAGGGCAGGTTCGGGTCAGACGATGGTGTGTTCCCTGACACTGCGCAGGTGTTGCCGCGGCGTCGCCGTTGCCGCGTTGGTCGCGCTCGCTGCCTGCAGCGATGGTGGCGGCTCAGGCACAGGCTCGCCGAGCTCGGTCGACGTGTCGACGTCGGCCCCCATCGATGGCTCGCTCGCGCCGGACGTCTCGGCGGTCGAGGAGGTTGCACCGCCGATCGTCGAGCAGATCACGGCCGCAGTCGCGGCCGTGGAGGCTGAGATCGGCGGCCCGCAGGAGTACTTCGAGATCAACGCCACCCCGGCCTTGATCAACCTGTTCGTCGCGCTCAACGACGGCGCTCTGGCGCAGCCATGGTTGTACGCCCAGGGCGTTGCCAGCTCGCGCGAAGCGCTGCCGGTGCAGTCGGGCGGCACGTTCACCGCAGATCTGCTCGATTTCGATCCCGCCACGATCTTCGCCAAGATCGAGGCGGAGGTCCCCGGCGCGACCATCGAGAGCTTCTACATCAACGGCGACGGGCTGGGCAACGTGCTGTACGGGGCGTTCGTCACGTCGGCGAGAGGCGGGGCGCTGGAGATCATCCTCGGTCCCGACGGCGCCGTGAAGTCGGTTGATCCGGTCAACTGAACCCGGATCGCGCGCGTCAGTTCGCGCACTGACGCGCGCCCCCTTGGTACCGTGAGTCCAATGGCAACCTGGGGCCCACCCAACAAGCGCGCGAAGTCGTCTGCGCCCGTACGCGCCTCGGGTGCTTCCGCGCCCCGTACACGCTCGCCGGGGGGCTCCTCGCGGGTGGCCGAGCCGGCGCCGCTCTCCCGGCGCGATCAGGCCACCGCCGAGCTGCGCGAGGCTGTCTCGGGTCGTGAGGACGAGTTCCTGGGCATCGGTTTCCTCGTCGTCGGCGTGCTGCTCGGGCTGGGCATCTACGGCAACCTCGCCGGGCCGCTCGGACGCGGTGTGGAGACGCTGGTGGGCTGGTTCACCGGCCTCGGTCGCTTCATCGTGCCTGTTGCCCTGGTCGGTGCCGGCGTGGCACTGGTTCGCAAGGGGCGCAGCGGTCATCGTTTCCGTCTGGCGATTGGCTGGGGCCTGTCCGCGTTCGCAATCCTCGGGTTGCTGCACGTCGTGAAGGGTCCCGAGAAGATCATGAGCGGGTTCGACACGTTGGGCAAGGCCGGCGGTTGGCTGGGCGCTCTCATCGGCGAGCCGTTGCGTGGGCTGGCTGCCTCGGGTGGGGCGATCGTCATCCTCTGCGCCGTCTTCCTGGGCGGTGTCCTGCTGATCACCGGCAGTTCGGTGCGCACGATGGCTGGGCAGGCGGCACGTGGTGTGGGCCTCGTCGCCCGCCCGGTGGGGCGCAAGGCGCGCAAGGTGTTCGGCGACATGTCCACCCTGAAGAGCGACCGCGAGCCCACCGGCGAGCTGCCGGCGCCACAGCTGTACGACTTCGCTGACGACGACGAGTGGGCAGATGAGCCTGCCAAGGCCAAGAAGCCCCGCCCGCCGCGTGGCGTTCCCGAGCTGCCGGCCGGCCCCGGCGAGCAGGCGTCGCTCGATCTCGGGCCGGGCGCGCAGGCCGGACAGTGGACGCTCCCGCCACTGAGCTACCTGCCGCGCAGCGCAGCGCAGATGATCAACAAGGCCGAGGTCGAGGCACGTGGGCGCACGCTCGTCGATTCGTTGAACTCGCACGGGGTGGAGACCAAGCTGGTCGGCCAGACCGTCGGCCCGACGGTCACCCGCTACGAGCTCGAGCTGGGGCCCGGCGTCAAGGTGGCCCGCATCACCAGCCTCAACCGCGACATCGCCTACGCGATGGCTGCCACCGATGTGCGCATCCTGGCGCCGATTCCCGGCCGCTCGGCGATCGGTGTCGAGGTGCCCAACCACACGCGCCAGCTGGTCAGCCTCGGCGACATCATGACGGCGCCGGAGGCCAAGACCGCCAGCCACCCACTCGATGTCGCGGTCGGCAAGGACATCGCCGGGCGGGCCGTGTTCCTCAACCTGTCCACCACGCCGCACATGCTGATCGCAGGCACCACCGGCGCCGGCAAGTCCAGCGGCATCAACAGCATTCTCACCTCGTTGCTGATGCGCAACACCCCCGAGCAGGTTCGCCTCATCCTGATCGACCCCAAGCAGGTCGAGATGGGTCAGTACGCGCGCCTGCCGCACCTGCTCACCCAGCCGGTCACCAACCCCAAGAAGGCTGCGAATGCCCTCAGCTGGGCTGTGAAGGAGATGGAGCGCCGCTACGACCTGCTGTTCGAGGTCGGTTTCCGCGACATCACCGGTTACAACGCGGCATACGACCGTGGCGAGCTGCAGCCCGAGCCGGACTCCGAGCAGCCGGCGTTCGAACGCTTGCCGTACATCGTGGTCGTCGTCGACGAGCTCAACGACTTGATGATGGTGGCCGCACGCGACGTGGAGGAGAGCATCACCCGCATCGCCCAGAAGGCGCGTGCGGTGGGTGTGCACCTGATCGTGGCTACTCAGCGGCCCTCGGTGAACGTGATCACGGGTGTCATCAAGGCCAACATCCCGGCCCGCATGGCGTACGCGGTGAACAGCCTCACCGACAGCCGGGTGATCCTCGATCAGCCTGGCGCCGAGAAGCTGGTCGGCAAGGGCGACATGTTGCTGTTGCCGGGCAACAGCAACGTCAGCCAGCGCATCCAGGGCTGCTTCGTCAGCGAGGAGGAAGTGCGCAAGGTGGTGGCGCACTGGCGCCGCCAGGCACCCGAGGTCGTGTACGTCAGCGGTGTCGAGGGCGATGAGGGCGAAGGCCAGCTCGGTGGCGGCAACTTCGGTGGCAACGGCGCCGACGACGACGAGGACGAGGTGCTGATGCGCCAGGCGATGGAGCTCGTCGTGCGCAGCCAACTGGGCAGTACGTCGATGTTGCAGCGCAAGCTGAAGGTCGGCTTCGCTCGCGCCGGCCGCCTGATGGATCTGCTCGAGCAGCGTGGTGTCGTCGGCCCCAGCGAGGGTTCGAAAGCCCGGTCGGTGCTGATGACGGTGGAAGAGTTCGAGCTGTTGGCGCAAGCCCACCGCAACCGCTGAGGTGACGAAGGTTTGGACAACCGTCCGGCCGAGCCGGTCCAAGCACTGAAGGATGGGGCTCGTGCTGCACCCTTCGATGCCTACTTGTGCAGTAGGTAGCTTCCAGAGCTACCTACTGCACAAGTATCGATGTCATCCGACGGCCGTCACCGTTGCGTTGGTGACAGGACCCACGTTGCCCGACACGGCACTCGCTAGATGGAGGCGGCCCAGGTGGCGGCGATGCGCATCAATGTGTCCTGCAACGTCGGTTCGGCGACCATCGTCTGGCCCGAGTTGGCGTACGACGCGCGAACGGAATACGTGGTGCCGGCCTTCTCGAACACGAGATCGGACTGCGGAAACAATTCGTTGCCGCGTGAGTAGTAGCTCCGCTCACCGATTCCGTCGAGCTGGCTGATGGTCAGACCCAGATCGGTGTCCTGCTGCACTCGTGCGTCGAACCCGGCCAACGAGGGCGTCATCAGGAAGAAGGCGTCGCCGCCGGCGGCGGTCATCGCGATGCTGCAGGAGTTGCTGCTCGGCTCGGGGTTGCCGGCTGTTGCGCCGGGGAAGAGGGCAGCCAGATCGTCGGCCGAGGCGAACAGGCACAGCGGGGCAACGCTGTCGACGACACCTCCATCGCTGCCGGCCTGGGTGATGGGTGCGGCGGTGTCGCTGCCCCCGGCGGGGGAGGTGGCGGTCGTTCCGCCGTTGTCGCTGCTGCACGCAGCCAACAACGCGACGGTGAGGAACGGGAGTGATCGATGCAGCAGGCTCATGACGTCCATCGTCGCCCCTGTCGGCCCGGCTGACGTGAGCACGCTGTACTCAATCCCGAAGCGGTCGCCACTCAAACCATGCGCACCCGCGTCACCCCTCTAGCCTGTTGGGCATGGCCCAGCGCTTCTATGTCGAAACCTTGGGCTGCCCCAAGAACCAGGTGGACAGCGACAAGCTGATCGGCACGTTGCTGGCCGATGGCATGGTCGCGACCGACGACGCGTCGAAGGCCGATCTGGTCGTCGTCAACACCTGTGCGTTCATCGATGAGGCGCGCAAGGAGAGCATCGACACGATCCTCGCCCTCGAGGACCAGCGCAAGAAGACCGCCCGACTGGTGGTCACCGGTTGCATGGCCGAGCGCTACGGCAGCGAATTGGCCGAGGCACTGCCCGAGATCGATCAGGTAGCCGGCTTCGGTGTGTCGGTGAACCTGACGAAGAAGAAGTCGATCGCAGTGTCGTCCGTACCGATCCCCACGCTCGACCTGCTCAACCTTCCTCGGCCGAAGTCGTCCAGCCCGTGGGCATACGTGAAGATCGCCGAGGGATGTGACCGCAACTGCGGCTTCTGCGCCATCCCGTCGTTCCGCGGCCCGCAACGCAGCCGCGACATCAGCTCGATCCTCGCCGAGGTGGAGCAACTGGAAGCCCAGGAGATCGTGCTCGTCGCGCAGGACCTTGCCAGCTACGGCAAGGACCGCCCCACCGAGCTGGGTGCCGGCAGCATCGTGCCGCTGGTGCGGGCGGTGAGTGCGAAGGCCGCATGGACCCGGCTGCTGTATCTCTACCCGAGCGACCTCACCGACGAGCTGATCGATGCGATCTGCGACACCGGCGTGCCCTACTTCGATCTCTCGCTGCAACACGTCAGCAAGCCGCTGCTGCGCCGCATGCGCCGCTGGGGTGATGGCGGCCGCTTCCTGCAGCGGATCACCGACATTCGCGACCGCGAGCCATCGGCAGCATTCCGTAGCAACTTCATCGTCGGCTACCCGGGCGAAACCGAAGAGGACCACGACCAGCTGTTGGCGTTCGTGGAGGAAGCCCAGCTGGACTGGTGCGGCTTCTTCGCCTACAGCCCGGAAGAAGGCACCTACGCATTGGGGCTCGATGGCGCCGTCGACACGGGGCTGATGCACGAACGCCTCGCCGAACTGCGCGAGATGCAGGACGACATCACCGCTCGTCGCCGCGACGACCTGATCGGCGACACGCTCACGGTGCTGGTGGATTCTCCCGGCGAAGCTCGCAGCACCCGTGAAGCACCCGAGATCGACGGTGTGATCGAGGTGCCCGACACGCTCGCTGTCGGTCAGTTCCATGACGTTCGAGTGGTCGATGCCATGGGGCCCGATTTGGTGGCAGACTCGGTCTGATGCCTGTCGACCCATCCGCAGTCAAGACCTGGGCAAACCTGGTCACCGTCGCGCGGGTGCTGATCGCACCGCTGATGCTGGTGCTGATCCCGGACACGCCGGGTGGCACCTGGGCAGCCTTTGCGCTGTGGTTCGCGCTGTGCAGCAGCGATGGCGTTGATGGTTATCTCGCTCGTCGCCATGGCGCCACCAACCTCGGGGCGTTCCTCGATCCGCTGGCCGACAAGATCCTTGTGCTCGGCGCGATGGCCATCCTGGTCGCCAACGACACGTTCTGGATCGTGCCGGTAGCGATCACCGTCGGCCGCGAGCTGGCGATCAGCCTCTACCGCACGTTCGTGGGCGCCAAAGGCGTGAGCGTGCCGGCCAGCAAGATCGCCAAGTGGAAGACGTTCGTGCAGCAGCTCGCGGTCGGCTTCGCGATCATGCCGCCCACCGCGCTCGACGCCAAATGGCTGTGGAACGGCCTGCTGTGGATCTCGGTCGCGCTGGCCCTGATCAGCGGCAGTCAGTACGTGTACCGGGCGATGAAGTCGCCCCCGCTGCCGGCCAACGAGTCCGGCGCCGATCTCTCCCTGTGAGCTCCTGATGAGATGCGACGTCGTGGCCATCGGCACGGAGCTTCTGCTCGGCCAGATCACCGACACCAACAGCCAGTGGATCGGTGAACAGCTGGCTGCGGTCGGCGTCGATTCGCTGCTGCAGGTGAAGGTCGGCGACAACCTCGGCCGGATGGAATCGGTGCTGCGTGGGGTGCTCGCCGACGCCGACGCGGTCATCGTGTGCGGTGGTCTCGGCCCCACGCACGACGACCTCACGCGTGAGGCGATCGCCGCCATCATGGGCGCCGAGCTGCAGCTCGACGACGGCGTCGCGGAGGTGATCCGTGAGATGTTCGCTTCCCGCGGCCGGCGGATGGCCGAGAACAACCTGCGCCAGGCGATGGTGCCGGTGGGCGCCACGATCATCGCCCAGACGCGCGGCACCGCCCCCGGCCTGATCTGCCCGGTCACCATCGACGGCGCCGCGAAGGTGATCTACGCCGTCCCCGGGGTTCCCCACGAGATGAAGGACATGGTGCAGCGCGCCGTGCTGCCCGATCTGCTGAGCCGCAGCGGCGAGGACGCCGCCGTGATCGTCAGTCGCACGCTGCGAACCTGGGGCGAGAGCGAGAGCGGCCTCAACGAGCGGCTCGATCCGCTGATCGCTCGTCTCGACGAGGTGGGCAACCCGACGCTGGCGTTCAATGCCAGCGGCTGGGAGGGCATCAAGGTGCGCCTCACCGCCAAAGCAGCCGACGAATCAGCAGCCCAGGTGTTGCTCGCCACGTGGGAAGCCGAAGTTCGCTCGCTGGTCGACGACGTGGTCTTCGCCGTCGACGATGAGACGATGGAATCGGTGGTGCTGCAGTTGCTGCGCGAGCGGGGCTGGTCGCTCGGCCTTGCCGAGTCGGTCACCGGCGGTCTGGTCGCCGGCCGCATCACCGCCGTCGCCGGGGCCAGCGATGTCTTCCGTGGCGGCGTCGTCAGCTACGCGAGCGAGGTAAAGTTCGCGTTGCTCGGCGTACCCCAGGGGCCGGTGGTCAGCGAAGCAGCTGCGGCAGCGATGGCGGTGGGCGCCCAGCGCGTGCTCGGCAGCCACGTCGCGCTCGCGCTCACCGGCGTTGCCGGCCCGACGGAGCAGGACGGGATGCCGGTGGGCACGCTGTGCGTGGGCATCGCGATCGGAGATCAGGTGCATGCTCGCACGCTGCGGATGCCGGGCCAGCGTGACCAGATGCGCCAGATGAGTGTGATCAGCGCCTTGGATCTCCTGCGCCGCACGCTGCTCGCGTCGTAGGCTGTCGGCCAGCGCCTCCGTAGCTCAACGGATAGAGCAGCGGGTTTCTACCCCGTTGGTTGGGAGTTCGATTCTCTCCGGAGGCACAGCGGCGGGCGGGGTGGCGTAGGGAAATCGGCTTTCTCGGCCTACCCTGGGGCAGTCCCCTGGGGATGGAAATCTACTTGCGTGAGGTCTTGAGTGAAGTTCAAAAAGGGCGACACCGTCATCTATCCGCAGCACGGTGCCTGCATCGTCGTCGGCACCAAGAAGATCGAGGCCTTCGGTAGTACGCAGGAATACCTCATCCTCAAGACGGTGATCAACGAGATGACACTGTCGGTACCCACCTTGAAGGCCAGCGAAGTCGGCGTGCGTCCACCGGTGAACCCCGAGGAGCTCGAGGACCTTGTTGCAGTCCTCTCCAAGCCGGATCCGCGCGTGCCCTCCAACTGGAGCCGACGGTTCAAGAACCACCAGGAGAAGCTGAAGAGCGGCGACGTCTACCAGGTGGCCGAGGTCGTTCGTAACCTCGCCGCCCGCAACCGCGACGCCTCGCTGTCGGCCGCTGAGCGCACGATGTACGACCGTGCCCGCGTCAACCTGATCAGCGAGATCGCCCCTGCCTTGAAGGTCAGCGCCGAAGAAGCCGAGCGCTACCTCGACGAAGCGCTGTCCAAGGGTGTGCTCAAGCCGGCCAAGGAGCCTGCCAAGAAGAAGGCCTGAGGCCGCCCAGCTGATCGATTCACTGTTCAGCTGTCACTCCCGACTGCCCGGTCGGTCTAATCTCGCCGCATGGCTGTACCTGGCATGCTCACCCGCGACGACCTCGAACAACTGATCCGAAAGGGCGAGGTCGACACCGTCCTGATGGTGTTCCCCGACCTGCAGGGCAGGTTGGTCGGCAAGCGCACGACCGGACGGTTCTTCCTGCAGAGCGTCGCCGACGCGGGCACCGAGAACTGCGACTACCTGATCGCCTGCGACATGGACAACAACCCGGTCGCCGGCTACCGCTTCACCAGCTACGAGCAGGGCTACGGCGACATGCTGGCCAAGGCTGACTGGAACACCGTGCGGCTGATCCCATGGGTCGACAAGACGGCGATGATCATGTGCGACCTCCTCGACGTCGACACTGGCAAGCTGGTCGAGGTCGCGCCGCGCAGCATCCTGCAGGCGCAGGTGGATGCCGCAGCGGAGATGGGCTTCCTGCCGATGGTGGCCAGTGAGATCGAGTTCTACCTGTTCAAGGACACCTACGACGAGGCCCACGACAAGGGCTACCGCGACCTGAAGCCCCATTCGCCCTGGCTGGAGGATTACCACGTCCTGCAGACGACGAAGGACGAGTACATCCTCGGCGCCATCCGTCGCGGGCTCGAGGCAGCAGGTGTGCCCGTGGAGTTCAGCAAGGGCGAGGCCGGCAAGGGCCAGCACGAGATCAACCTCGATTACACGACCGCCGTGGAGATGGCCGACCGCAACAGCGTCTACAAGCTGGCGGCGAAGGAGATCGCCCACTTCAACGGCCGATCTGTCAGCTTCATGGCCAAGTACGACTTCAACGACACCGGTTCGTCGTGCCACATCCACTCCAGCCTGTGGACCATGGACGGCGAGACCGCGGTGTTCGACGACCACCACGGCCCGCACGGGATGAGCGAGACGTTTCAGCACTACCTCGCCGGCCAGATCGCCACTGCACGCGAGTTCAGCCTGCTGTGGGCGCCGACGATCAACAGCTACAAGCGCTTCCAGCTCGGTTCATGGGCGCCTACCGGCGTCGGCTGGGGCATCGACAACCGCACCCTCGGCTTCCGCAAGGTGGGCCACGGCAAGGGCACCCGCGTGGAGTGCCGCATCCCCGGCAGCGACGCCAACAGCTACTTCGCCTTCGCCGGCACGCTCGCCGGTGGCCTCTACGGCATCAAGAACAAGTTGCCGCTCGGCGACGCGTTCCTGGGTAACGGCTACGACGCTCCGGACATCCCACGCATCCCGTGGAACATCGTCGACGCGATCAACCTGTGGGAGAACAGCACCATCGCCAAGGAGTGCTTCGGCGAGGAAGTGCACCACCACATCCTCACGATGGCCAAGGCCGAATGGGAAGCCTTCAACCACACCGTCACCGACTGGGAGCTCCGCCGCTACTGGGAGCGCATCTAGCCTCGGGGTGGAGCCTCGGGCTCGCGCTACGGCTCGAACGCCACCAGCACGGGGAGGTGGTCGCTGAGGTTGCGCCAGATGTCGCTGCCTTCGGGGGTGTGCGTCAGCGTGACGTGGGCCTCGAACGGTACGAGGACGTAGTCCAGCCGTTGCCGCGGCGCGTTCGCCGGCTCGGTGTCGTTCCCGCCGGGGTCGGCGAGGCCGACGGTGCGGAACTCGCGCAGCACTTCCACGTCGCTGTCCTCGGTGGTGTTGAGGTCGCCGGTGACGATCTTCAGCGGGGCGGGGTCGGCGCGCACGCGGTCGGCCACGCGCTTGGCCTGTTCGATCCGCTCGTCGGCGTCGTGGTTGGCGAGGTGAGTGTTGAACACGCGCAGTGTGCCGTCGCGACGGGTGATGGTGACGGCCAGCAGCACGCGGTGCGTGAAGATCCAGGTGCTGACGCCGGGGGAGATGGTGGTGCGCATGCGGGCGGAAACCTGCCACGGCGAGACAATGCCGATGCCCTCGGCACGCCACCACACGAACGGGGTGTACGGGTAGTGCTTCCGCGCCCAGGCGTAGTGCCATCCCAACCGCCTCGCCAGCCGACGGACCTGGCTGCGGCGGATCTCCTGCAGCCCGGCGACGTCGATGTCCTGCCCGCGCAGGATGCCGGCGATCTCGCCGAGCTCAGGGTCCTTCGCCCCCAGGATGTTCCAGGTCGTCACCCGCCACTCGCTCATGCGGACCAGTTTGCCGCCGTCCGCTACCGTGACACGTCATGAGTCGTCTCGCCGGCAAAGTGGCCATCATCACAGGTGCATCATCGGGTTTGGGTCGTGTCGGCGCGGAGCGCTTCGCGGCCGAGGGCGCGAAGGTGGTGATCGCCGACATCACCGATGGTGACGACGCCATCGAGGCGATCATGGCGGCCGGCGGCGAGGCCAGCTTCGTGCGCACCGATGTCACCGACGAAGCCTCGATCGAGAACGCGGTGAACTTCGCAGTGGAGACATACGGCGGCCTGCACGTGCTCTACAACAACGCGGGCGTCATGCTCGGCGACGACGACAACCCCGTCACCACCAGCGTCGAGACGTATCAGAAGACGATGGACATCAACGTGCTCGGCACGCTGCTGGGCTGCAAGTACGCGATCCCTGCGATGCAGGCAAGCGCCAAGGAGTGCGGCGAGGCCGGCAGCATCGTGAACGTGGCGTCGTTCGTGGCGCACATGGGTGCTGCCACGCCGCAGATCGCCTACACCGCGTCCAAGGGCGCCGTGCTGGCGATGACTCGCGAGATCGCGGTGATCTACGCCCGCCAGGGAGTGCGCGCCAATGCGTTGTGCCCTGGCCCGATCATGACCCCGTTGCTGGCCAAGTTCCTCAGTGACGACGCGAAGCGAAATCGCCGCCTGGTGCACATCCCGATGGGCCGCTTCGGCGAGCCGGTGGAGATCGCGAACGGTGCGCTCTTCCTCGCCAGCAACGAGAGCAGCTGGATGACCGGGCAGTCACTGATCATCGACGGTGGCATCACCGCCGCCTACGTCACCCCCGAATGAGCGAGGCTGTGGAGGCCGTCGGTGGCCTGCACGGTTCCTCGGCTGCAGTCGGTGATCTGGAGACCCGCGTCACCGACTGGATGCGGGCCCGCATCGCGCACTCGCCCGCAGGCGTGATCGGCGACAAGGGGTGGCTCGACGCCAACCTCGCCGGCAGCATCACCGACCCCGGCCTCGGGCTGGACGGTGCGTGGCGGATGTTCAGCGAGGTGGCGGCCCCCAACAACATCGGGCTCGACAGCGAACGTTTCCTCGCGTTCATCCCGCTGTCGCCGTCGGTCGCAGCCGTCTGGATGGACGCGGTCTGTGGCACCGCCAACTTCTCCGCAGAGTCGTGGCTGGAAGGCGCGGGCGCCGTCGCTGCCGAGAACCAGGTGATCGACCTCCTCGTTCGTACGGCGGGCATGCCGTCGGATGCCGGCGGCTGTTTCATGAGTGGCGGGAGCATCGGCAACCTGTCGGCACTTGCTGTGGCTCGCGACAACGCCGGTGGTCGCCGTGTCGTGGTCGTGGCCGACACCGCCCACGCCTCGATCGACAATGCGCTGCGCCTGCTGGGCATGCGCTCGTTGGTGGTGCCCACCGGCCCGGCGTGCCGCCTCACCGGCGAAGCCATCCGCGCCGCGGTCGGGGACCGCACCGACATCGCTGCCATCGTGGCGGCCGGCGGCTCCACCAACGCAGGTGTGATCGACGACCTGGCCGCCTGCGCGGATCTCGCCGAGGAGCTGGATGCGTGGTTTCACGTCGATGGGGCGTACGGCCTGGCCGCAATGTTGCTGCCGGAGATGCGGGCTCGGTACGACGGCATCGAGCGGGCGGACTCGTTCATCGTCGACCCGCACAAGTGGATGTTCGCTCCCGCCGGCTCCTGCGCGCTCGTCTACCGCGAACCCTGGCTGGCCCGTGAAACGCACACGCAGCACGGCCCGTACATCGACGTTCTTCGAACGGACGACGACGCGTACAACCCCTGCGACCTCGGCTACCAGCTGACGCGTCGCGCGAGCGGTCTGCCGATCTGGTTCGCCCTCGCGTTGCACGGGCTGGAAGCCCACCGTGTTGCGATCCGCCACGGCATCACGCTCGCCGCGGCGATGGCCGCCGCGCTCGCGGCCTGCCCGGTGACCGAGTTGATCATGCGGCCGGAGCTGGGCGTGGTGCTGTTCCGCCGCGCTGGTTGGCAGCGTGCGGAATGGGCCGAGTGGGCGGGTCGAATGCTGCGCGAACAGGTGGCCTTCGTGGCGCCGTCCACCTATCGCGGTGAGGCCGTCGGCCGCCTCGTGTTCATGCATCCGCGCACGTCGCTGTCGATCGTCGACGAGCTGATGGCAGGTCTGCTCACACCCTGATCGCCCCGCATGCGCCGGGCTGTGCAGCTCGTGCCTTCGTGACCGGGCAGACTGGGGGAATGAGTACCGTCGCTTTCATCGGACTGGGCGTGATGGGCACGCCCATGGCCCGCCATCTTGCCTCTGCCGGCCATCAGGTCACCGTCTACAACCGCACGCCGGGCAAGGCGCTGGCGTGGGTCGCGCTGTACGGCAACCGTGCCGCACCGACGCCCCGCGAGGCAGCCGAAGGCGCGGAATTCGTGTTCTTGTGCGTCGGGAACGACAACGATGTGCGCGACGTCGTCTACGGCCCCGATGGCGCACTCGCCGGCGCGGGTGCCGGTGCTGTCCTGGTCGACCACACCACCGCGTCGGCCGAGGTGGCCCACGAGCTTGCCGAGGCAGCTGCCGAGTTCGGTGTCGGATTCGTCGATGCGCCGGTCTCGGGCGGCCAGGCCGGGGCCGAGGCCGGGCAACTCACGATCATGTGCGGGGCCGACGATGACGCGTTCTACGAACTGGCCAAACCGGTGATGGGTTCGTATGCGAAGGCGAGTGCGCTGATGGGACCAGCGGGTTCCGGCCAGAAGACAAAGATGGTCAACCAGATCCTCATCGCCGGCATCGTGCAGGGCTTGGCGGAGGGCCTCAACTTCGCGGTCAAGGCCGGCCTCGACCCGGAGCAGGTCACCGAAGTCATCAAGTACGGCGCGGCGCAGAGCTGGCAGCTGGAGAACCGCGGTCGCACGATGGTTCGCGATGAGTTCGATTTCGGGTTTGCCGTCGAATGGATGCGCAAGGACCTGGGCATCGTGCTCGACGAGGCCAACCGCAACGGCGCCCGGTTGCCCGTGACCGCCTTGATCGACCAGTTCTATGCGCAGGTCGTCGCCCGCGGCGGTGAGCGGTGGGACACCAGCAGCCTGATCAACCTGTTGGCCCACGACTGACTCAGCGCAACGCCACCGGAAGGTGATCGACGCCGCGGATGGTGAGACGGTCGCGCCACGTCGGCTCGCCGTTCAGCTCGATCTGCGGGAAGCGACGGATCAGCGTGCCGATCGCAACGCCTGCCTCGAGCTTGGCGAGCGATGCGCCGAGGCAGTAGTGCACGCCGGCAGCGAAGCCGAGGTGACGATTCGCGTTCGGCCGGTCGAGGCGCAACGACTCGGGGTCGTCGAACATCGCGGCGTCATGGCTCGCCGAACCGAGCAGAGTGAGCACCATCGTGTTCGCCTTGACGGTGACGTCGCCGTACTCGACATCGACGAGCGGCACTCGTACGGTTTGCTGCACCGGGCCGTCGAAGCGGAGCAGCTCGTCGACCGCATTGGTGTCGAGCGACGGGTCGGCGGCCCACAGCCGTCGTTGGTCCGGGTTGTGCAGCAGTGCCAATGTGCCGTTGCCGATCAGGTTCACCGTCGTCTCGTGGCCGGCCACGTAGAGCAGCACCACGAACGACAGCAGCTCCGCCTGGCTGAGCCGATCCCCGGCCTCCTCGGCCATGATCAGCGCGGACAGCAGGTCGTCGCCGAGGTGCTGGCGGCGGTGAGCAACCACGTCGGCCAAGTAGGCGTTCATCTGGATCGCCGCCGCCTCGGCTGCGTCGATGGTCGCCTCGTCGGCGGTCGGCTCCAGCGACGCGGTCAACATCTGTGACCAATCGCGTATCTCGATGATGTGATCGGTCGGAAGATCGAGCATGTCGCTGATCACCTGGAACGGCACGGGGAAGGCCAGTTCCTCCACGACCTCCATCGAGCCGCGCTCCTCGGCGACATCGAGCACGTCGTCGACCAGTTGCTGCACTCGCGTCCGGAGGCGATCGATCGCCGAGGGGGTGAACGCCAACGAGACCAGGCGACGCAGCCGCGCGTGATCAGGCGGGTCGAGGTTGAGGATGCTCTTCGCAGCTGTACCAGCTTCGATGCGCTCTCGGAAACGGGCCCGCCGTGCAGCACGCGGATCGCCGGCGGCGACAGGAACGTGGGCTTCGATGTCGCGTGCGAACTCGGCGCCGCGCAGGGTGCGCGCAACGTCGTCGTAGCGGGTGAGCACCGTGAACCCGAGCGGCGTCCGCATGACGGGGGAGTGCTCACGCCACTGCGCATAGAACGGGTAGGGGGTTGCCCGGAACTCGGGGTCGAACGGGTTGAAGACGGGTACGTCGGTCATTTCGATGCGCTCAGGTCAGTTCGATGGGGCCGGCGACGTGCTCGCGGATGATGTCGCCCCAGACGATCCATTGGCTGCCGTGCGAGTGGGAAGCGATGGCCTGCATCGCTGCTTCGGCGACGCGGGCAGGATCGATGACGGGTAGTCCCATTCCCTTGATGAACGATTGTGCTTCTGCGGGGACCAGCGGGGTGTCGACGAAACCGGGGCACAGCGCGCTCACGCACACCCCGGTGTCGCCCCGCTGTTGCAGGGTCGCGCCCAGCGACTTGACGAAGCCGACCACGGCGTGCTTGGTGGTGGTGTAGGCAATGTCGCCCGCCATGCCACCGAGGCCCGCCATTGAGGCGGTGACCAACACGTGCCCGCTGCCGCGCTCGATCATGCCGGGCAGCACAGCCCGGGCCCCGAAGAACACCCCGTCAATGTTGGCACCTACGATCGCCCGGTATGCCT
>JAYSPV010000094.1:0-39509 GCA_043721915.1 Ilumatobacteraceae bacterium
CGCCGGCGCGTTGGTCAACAGCCGCATCGGTCGCGTGGTCTACGGCGCTATCGACCCGAAGGCCGGTGGTGTCGCCAGCCTGTACCAGGTGTGTGCCGACACCCGCCTCAACCATCGCCCTCCGGTGGATGCGGGCGTGCGTGCAGAGGAGTGCGGACAGTTGCTCAAGCAGTTCTTCGCAGGACGTCGGCGCTGACGGACCGCGGCCCGGCGGGTTCAGGAACCTGCGATCGCGACGTTCTGCTCGTCGAGTCGCTCGGCCACAGGCTGGGTAGTGGCTGCGCCGCAGCATCGATCGCGGCGAGCGCCCGTCGAACCGCTTCGGCCACCTCATCAGCAATGGCCGTGGACATGATCGCATCGACCGCCGATTGCGCCAGGCTGATGCCCGAGTCGCCGGCATTTGATTCGGCCAGGATCGCCTCCGTTGTGAGCGGCATGGTGGAGTCGAGCATTCCGGCCGCGGCAGCTGCTGCCAGGCTGGACGCGATCGACGGCGGTTGTTCCATGGCCGGCTGACCGTCGCCCAGCAACTTCGCCGTCGTCATCGGCTGCCAGTCACCCAACGACACCGCGGGTGCCTCGACCGGGAGCACGAGCCCCGCGAGCGGCGACTGCGCGGCGACTTCAGCAGGGTCTGGCGCCGGAGCCGAGTTCGAACCCGGGCCGTGCACGGCGGTGATCGTCGCTTCCGAGTCCGCGAGATGTGAGCCCTCGACGATGTGCGTGATCACTTCGACGCGATTCGCCAACCAGCGGTCGATGCCGCTCGGGTGCCGCTTGTACATCGTCATCACGTAGTGCTCGATGACATCGTTCGCCACGGTCGTGAGCGTGTCATCGGTCATCAGCTCGATGCACAACTCGACGGAGTGTCGATCGATCGACGTGTCGCGTTGGAACATGCGGCCGAGGTGCTCGATTCCGCTGACCAGCAGCGCGCCCTTGCCCATCTGCTGACGGGTGATGACACCTTCCACGAGGAGCCGTACGCCCAGGCCGCCATCGGTGCTCCGTTCGGCGAAGTAGGCCTGGCCGTCACGCAGGTACACGTGGGTGGCAGGGGTCGTTGCGAGTACGAGCTCACCGGTGAGCACCTGCCGGCGCGCGGCCTCGATCACCTGCCAGGCCGGCCGAGCGGCGAAGGGGCCTTCGTTGGCGAACAGATCCACATGCACCGCCATACTTCGGCAGATCGAATCTTGACCTTGAGCGTTTCGCACTCCGTGAGCAGGGATGACGCCGAGTGACAACGTGCAGAGGTGTCGTCCGGCGAACTCGGGTGGGTGCTCGGCGCCGCACCCGCTAACCTGCCGCCCCGGAAGGGTGCCCGAGCGGCCAAAGGGACACGCCTCGAAAGCGTGCGAGGTGCAAGCCTCCGTGGGTTCAAATCCCACCCCTTCCGCCAGTGTTGACGCCGCCCGGCTTCTTGCCGGGCGGCGTGTTCGTTTTCAGTGCTGCCGGCCCTCGAGGGTGGTGCCCGCCGACCCGATGGAAGACCATGAGGTTCGGACTCCGACGGTGCCCAACGGCGCGAGCGTCAGCTACGGGAGAGGGTGCGGTCAGCACTCCGTGCCGTCAGCGGGCGCGTTGGCAACGGGATCGAGGAGGTACTGATCGATCACGTCTGCCGAACACTGGTTGACGCTGTAGCCGGTGTGCTGATCGGCATCGACGATCACCAGGCGCCCGTCCTCGAGCGTGTCGGCCATCGTCTTGGTGCCTGCCAGCGGGGTGGCTGCGTCACCGGTCGTGCCCATCACCAGGATCGGGCCGGCGCCCACGCCGGTGATGTCCACCCGTGGATCGGTGGCCGGCGGGAAGAACGTGCAGAAGTACCCGCCGACGGTGCCTGGCGAGATGCGTGGCGCCAGTGCGGTCAACTCGGGCGCGATGGCGTCCTCCTGCGCGACGCTGAGGCGTTCGCTGTCGTCCATGCACACGATCGCCTGGAATGCCTCGAGGGAGTTCTCGTAGGAACCGTCGGGGCCGCGGCCGAAGTACATGTCGTAGAGGGCCAGCAGGCCGCTGCCGTCGCCATCTTGCGCAGCGGCGAGTGCTTCGGCGAGCTGGGGCCACAGCGAATCGCTGTACATCGCCTGCGCGACGCCGCTGACGGCCACCTGCAGGTTCACATCGGGACGCCCGTCCTGCGATGGCACCGGTGTGTCGTCGAGCGATTGCATCAACGCGTCGAAGGCGCCCTCGGCGTCGCCGTCGCTGTGGAAGGCGCACGTGGAGTCGGCGCTGCACTGGGCGAGGAAGCTGGCGAGGGTGTTCTCGAAGCCGACGGTCTGCTGCTTGCCGGATTCGACGGAGTCGGCGGTGGGATCGGCAGCGCCGTCGAGCACGGCGGCGCGAACGGTGTCGGGGAAGAGCGTCGCCCAGGTGGCGCCAAGCTCGCTGCCGTAGCTGAACCCGAAGTAGCTGATCGTGGCTTCACCGAGCGCTGCTCGGATGGAATCCATGTCGCGGGCGGAGTTGTTGGTGCCGACGAACGGGAGGTACTCCGTGTTCTTGCTGACGCAGGCGTCGGCGAAGTCCTGCGCGGTCCCGACGATGGCGGCGCGCTCGGCGGCGTCATCGGGGGTGATGTCGAGGCTTGCGTAGAACCGGTCGTAGTCGTCGATGCAGTCGATTGCCGGCTCGCTGAGGCCGGTGCCGCGCGGGTCCCATCCGACGATGTCGAACGCCTCGAGCAGCGGTTGGTTGTAGATCTGGTCGGCGTAGATCGCGAAGTCGCTGCCGCCGAAGCCGGGGCCTCCAGGGTTCACCAGCAGGCTGCCGATGCGTTTCGCAGGGTCGGCCAGGTGGCGGGCAACGAACAGATCGAAGGTGCCCTTCGACGGATCGCTGTAGTCGATGGGCACCTCGATGCTCGACGTCTGCACCGTGCCGTCGCCACCGAAGTCGTCCCACACGAGCGAGGCGCCGGGTGCCGGGTCGGTGCCCCGTGGCTCGGAGCCCGTTGACCCGCCGATGCTGGTGCTGTTCTGCGCCGACGATTGCACGGAGGGCGAAGCGTCGTCGGAGCAGGCAGCCAACGTCACGATGGCGACGAGCAGGGCAGGAAGTGTGCGGCGCATCGGCTCAGCGTAGAAGCACCGCACGACGGTGTGGCGGCGCGGGCCGTCCTCAGCAGACCAGTTCGTCCTCGAGCGGCGCGGTCGGATCGACGAGGTAGTTGTCCACCGCATCGTTGACGCAGCCGTTGACTCCATAACCGGTGTGCTGGTCTGCATCGACGATCACGAGGTGGCCGTCCTCCAGTGCTCTTGCCATGTTGCGGGTGCTCTCCAGCGGTGTGGCGGCGTCACCGGTGGTACCCACGACCAGGATCGGGCCGGCGCCTTTGCCGGTGATGACGACCTGCCCGACGGTTGGCACGGGCCAGACCGAGCAGAACGTGAGCTCGGCCATCCAGCTGCGGCCGAGCCGCGGCGCGGCGGCTGCGAACTCCGCCTCGTGCGAGTACAGGTCGTCGGGCCCGGTGCTCCCCGGGTCGTCGAGGCAGGCGATCGCGAAGTAGGCCTCGTACGAGTCGTCCCACTCGCCGCCGCGATACCCGTAATAGTCGTCGTAGAGGGCGAGCACGCCATCGCCGTCGCCCGCTTGCAGGTCGGCGAGGGCCTGCTCAAGCCGCGGCCATGAACCCTGGTCGTACATCGCAACCGCGACCGCGGTGGTGAGCACCCCCTGAGTGACCTCGGTGCGGTCGTCGCCGACGCTCACGGGTGTGGCGTCGATCGCGTCGGCAAGCCGGTCGTAGGCACCCTCGGCATCGCCGTCGTTGTGGAACGCACACGTCTGGGTGCTGCTGCAGGCAGCGAGGAAGGTGGAGAACGTCGACTCGAAGCCGGCGGCCTGTTGCAGGTTCTGCTGCAGGTAGCGCACGGTGGGGTCGACCGCGCCGTCGATGACGACTGCTCGCACCGTGTCGGGGAAGAGCGTCGCCCAGGTGGCACCCAGCTCGCTGCCGTAGCTGAACCCGAAGTAGCTGATCGTGTCCTCGCCGAGGGCCTGCCGGATGGCGTCCATGTCGCGCGCGGAGTTCTCCGTGCTGACGTAGCCCAAGGTCTCGCCGAGTGCTGCCGCGCACGCCTCGCCGAACTCGGTGCCGGCGTCGATCAGTGCCTGGCGCTCCTGGGGTGTGTCGGGCGACGAGTCGAGCCCGAAGTAGCGGTCGTAGTCATCGACGCAGTCGACTGCCGGCTCGCTGACGCCGGTTCCGCGTGGGTCCCAGCCGATGATGTCGAAGCGATCGAGCAGTTGCTGGCCGTAGATGTTGCCGGCAGCGAACGCCAAGCCGCTGCCGCCGCTGCCCGGGCCGCCGGGGTTGACCAGCAGTGTTCCGATGCGGTTCGCCGGGTCGGTTGCCGAGTGGCGGACCACGTAGAGGCTGATCGTCGCCCCGTCGGGCCGGGTGTAGTCCATCGGTACCTCGAGCATGCCGTCGGAGGTGCCGTCGCCGTAGTCGTTCCACGTGATCGTGCGGTCTCCGACGAAGGTGCTGTCACTGGTGACGGGCGCGGTCTCCGGCGGGTCGGTGCTCTCCGGTGTGGTTGCCTGCGTGTCGTCGGGCACGACGGATTCGGGTGCGACGGTTTGCGTCGTTCGTCCCTCGTTCGACCCATCGCTGCAGGCGGCGAGCATGACGACACCGGCGAGAACGACTGCGAGTCTGTGGCGCATGGATCCATCGTAGAAGTGCGTGGCGCCGTCCGTATCCTCAACCACATGCGCATGGGGCCACACATGATGATGCCGGGTGACTCCGACGCGGTGAAGGGCAAGCGGCTGCAGCGTCGTTCGCTGCGCAGAGCATGGCAGTTCGCCCGCCCTTACAGGCGCACGATCGCCCTCTTCCTTGGTGCCATCGTGCTGGCGGCCCTCGTTGCGCTCGTCGCGCCGTTCGCGTTCCGCGACATCCTCAACCACGGCATCCCCGACAAGGATCGCGGCCGCATCACGATGCTCGCGATCATCGTCGTCATTGCCTCACTCGTCGACGCCGGCCTGGCGATCGTGCAGCGGTGGTGCAGTGCGCACATCGGCGAGGGGCTGATCTACGACCTGCGTGTCGCGCTGTTCGCCAAGGTGCAGCGGATGCCCGTGGCCTTCTTCACCCGCACCCAGACCGGCGCGCTCACCAGCCGGCTGAACAACGATGTGGTCGGCGCTCAGAATGCGGTCACCAGCACGCTCGGCAGCGTTGTCAGCAACGTCGTCGTGCTCGTCACGACGCTCGTCGCGATGGCGGCGCTGGAGTGGCGGCTGACGCTGCTGGCGCTGGTGGTGCTGCCGATCTTCATCATCCCGGCCAAGCGAGTGGGCAGGCGGCTGCAGTCGATCTCACGTGAGAACATGGCCACCAACGCGGAGATGAACTCGCAGATGGCCGAGCGGTTCAACGTGTCCGGCGCGCTGCTGGTGAAGCTGTTCGGTCGCCAAGGCGATGAGGTCGCGCAGTTCTCCGGCCGCGCGGTGCGAGTGCGCGATACGGGCATTCGTGCGGCGATGATCGGCCGGGTGTTCTTCGTGGCGCTCGGCCTGGTGGGCGCGCTCGGCGCGGCTGCCATCTACGGGGTCGGCGCCCATCTCGTGGTCAGCGGCAGCATCGACTCGGGCACGCTCGTCGCGCTCGCTGCGCTCGTCACCCGCGTGTACCAACCGCTCACCGGCCTGACCAACGCCCGCGTGGATCTGATGACTGCGATGGTCAGCTTCGAGCGTGTCTTCGAGGTGCTCGACGCGCCCGAATCGATCACGGATCGCCCCGGTGCCATCGACCTCGTCTCGCCGCGGGGTCGGGTCGAGTTCCGCGATGTGTGGTTCCGCTACCCGAAGGCCGCCGATGTCACTGTGCCGTCGCTGGAGGCGCCATCGGCGTTCCTGGCCGCCGACCCCGACCACGACGTATTGCAAGGCGTCTCGCTGACGATCGAGCCGGGCGAGACGGTTGCCCTCGTCGGCGCCTCAGGTTCCGGCAAGACGACGATGTCGGGCTTGGTGCCACGCCTCTACGACGTCACCGGCGGGGCGCTGTTGGTCGACGGTCACGATGTGCGCGATCTCACGCAGCACTCGCTGCGCGAGGCGATCGGCGTGGTCAGCCAGGACCCGCACCTGTTCCACGAGACGATCGGTGCGAACCTGCGCTACGCAAAGCCCGATGCAACGATCGCCGATCTCGATGCCGCGTGTCGTGGCGCCCGCATCCATGACACGATCATGGCGCTGCCCGATGGGTACGAGACGATGGTCGGCGAGCGCGGGTACCGCCTCAGCGGTGGCGAGAAGCAGCGCCTTGCGATCGCCCGGCTGCTGCTGAAGAACCCGGCTGTGATGATCCTCGACGAGGCCACCAGCCACCTCGACAACGAGAACGAAGCGCACGTGCAGGCGGCGCTGGAGGAAGCGCTGCGCGGTCGTACCGCATTGGTGATCGCCCACCGGCTGTCCACGATCCGCGACGCCGACCGCATCGTCGTGCTCGAAGGCGGCCGCATCGTCGAGCAGGGAACCCACGACGAACTGCTGCTGCTCGACGGCGTCTACGCCGCCCAGGTCCGCGCCGGCGAAACCGCCACCGTCTGAGCCGACATGGTTCTGCGCTGCTGACCTGGCGGTTCGCGCCATCCGCGAACCTTGTCACACCCCCTCGCCATGATGAGGGGCATGGAAGTCGTCCTGGTTGCCCTCCTCGTCGTCGCTGCTGCTGCCATCGCCTGGCTGCTCGCCACGCGCCGCGCCGCGCCGGTTGCACCCCCCGCACCCGTGATGGCGGAGGTGCCGCAGCACGTGGTCGAGCAGGCCGTGGCGGCAGCGGTCGCCCAGGCCAACGATCGTGCCGCCCGCGAGCGCGATCTTGCCGTGCAGGCCTCGGTCGAGCAGGCGGTCATGTTCACCCGCGAGCAGTTGGGTGCCCACACCCAGGCGGCCGATGCCTCGCTCGCCGGCCGCCAGCAGCTGATCGACGCCAAGTTGGGGGAGGTGCAGTCCGGCGTCCAGGCAGACCTCGGCAAGCTCTCCGCACTCGTGCAGCAGCTGGGCGACGCCACGAGCCAGCGCTTCGGCCAGGTCGACAGCAGCCTGCGCGCCCACGCCGAGATCACCCAGTCGCTGGCGGGCACCGCCAACAGCTTGCGCGAGGCGCTGGCGTCGTCCAACGCTCGCGGCCAGTGGGGCGAGCGGATGGCGGAAGACGTGCTGCGCATGGCCGGCATGCAGGAGAAGGTCAACTACTTCAAGCGCACGTCGCTCAGTGGCGATGGCACCGGCATTCCGGATTTCACGTTCGTGCTGCCCAAGGGGCATGTGCTGTTCATGGATGTGAAGTTCCCGATGGCGTCGTACCTGAAGTACCTGGAGGCCGGCAGTGAGGCCGAGCGGTCGGCGCACCGCGCCACCTTCGTGCGCGACGTGCGTGCACGCGTGCGCGAGCTGGCCAAGCGCGAGTACGCCCAGGCCGACGATCGGCCGGCGGTCGACAACGTGTTGCTGTTCGTCCCCAACGAGAGCCTGGCCGCGTTCATCCACGAGTCGGATACGACGCTGGTGGAGGAAGCGATGGCGCAGCACGTCGTCATCTGCTCGCCGCTCACCCTCTTCGCGTTCCTCGGCGTCATCCGCCAGGCGTTCGACAACTTCATGATCGAGCAGACCAGCCAGGAGATCCTCGGTCTGCTCGGCAAGTTCGGCCAGCAATGGGGCAAGTACACCGAATCGGTGGAGAAGGTGAAGCGCCAGTTCGACACCGTGGCGCGTTCGTTCGACGAGCTGGCCACCACCCGCCGTCGTGCACTGGAGCGTCCGCTCAACTCGATCGACGATCTGCGCCGCAAGCAGGCGCTGCCCATCGACGGCGAGCTGTTCGGCGCCGCCGATGAGCCGGAGTTCGACAACGTGCGCGAGCTGGGGGCATGAGCAGGGCTGTTCTGGCGGTGGCCGGCGCAGTCGTGGCGCGCACCGCGTAGCCTCTGGCACGATGTCTGTGGTCCGCCCGCTCGATCCTTCGCCGCTGGGTGTTGCCGCGGTGCGGGCCACGTTGGGGGCTGCGTTCATCGACGACCCGATGCTGCAGTGGGTCTTCCCGGCACCCGTACAGCAGGCACAGGCCACCGCTGCTTGGCTGGGCCTGTTCGTGGAGGCATACGCGGCGGCCGGTGTCAGCGACGTGGTCGACACCGACGCGATGACCACCGCGGGCATTGCACTGTGGCGCTGCAACACAGAGCCGCTGCCGTTCTCCCAGTCACCCAGCGCGGGTGGTCTGCTGGCCGCATTCGTCGGCGTCGAGCGGGCGACAGAGCTGGGCCAGGGCCTCGCCGCCTTCGCGGCCAACAAGCCAGAGCCGCCGTTCCACTACCTGCAGTTCCTCGCCGTCCACCCCAGCCAGCAGGGTTACGGATTGGGGCGCCAGCTGGTGCTGCACGGGCAGCAGCGGGCGGCTGAGGCCGGCGTCGGCGTGTACCTGGAGTCGACCAACCCACGCAATCTGCCCTTCTACCGTTCGTGCGGGTTCCGCGAGATCGGCCGCTTCGGCCTTGCGCCCGACGGGCCGCCGGCGTTCCGCCTGTGGTGGCAGGAGTGAGCCAGCCGTCGTTCGACCTCGAGTTCGACAGCGACGATGGCGGCATCCCCACCTACTCGGTGGGCGAGCTGGCCAACGCCATCAATGGCGCGATGCGGCGCTCGTTCGGCGACGGCGTGTGGGTGCGTGGAGAGATTCAAGGCTGGTCGGTGCGCGGGCCGCACGCGTACTTCCGTCTGGTGGAGAACGGCGATGACGGCAAGGCGGCGCTCAACGTCCAGTTCTTCGCGCCGGCGCAGGCGCGGCTGAAGCCGCTGCTGATGAAGAATCGGCTGCGCCTCGCGGACGGCTTGAAGGTGCGTATCTTCGGCCACCTCGACTACTTCGCGCCGTCGGGCCAGCTGGGCCTGAAGATGAGCGGCATCGACCCGCGTTTCACGCTCGGCGAGATGGCGCTCCAGCGCGACGACGTCGTCCGCCGCCTGGTGGCGGCCGGCCTGTACGACCGGAACCGGCAGTGCCGTGTGCCTCCAGCGCCGCTGCGCGTCGGTGTGGTCACCAGCACCTCCAGTGCGGCCTGGGCGGATTTCCTGCACGAGATCGAGCGCAGCGGGCTTGCGTTCGAGCTGCGCATCATCGACGTGAGGGTGCAGGGCGAGTGGGCGGTCACGGAGGTGACTCGCGGCATCCGCACGCTGAGCCGCCACCGCGATCTCGATGTGGTGGTCGTCATCCGCGGCGGGGGCAGCCGCACCGAGCTGGCCACCTTCGACGACGAGGCCATCGCAACGGCCATTGCCACCTCGCCGATCCCTGTGTTCACCGGCCTCGGCCACGAGATCGACCGTGCCGTCGCCGACGAGGTCGCGCACAGCGCGTTGAAGACCCCCACTGCGTGCGCAGCCGCGCTGGTCGAGCACGTGCAGGCGTTCCAACAGCGCACCGAGCAGGTGTGGTCGGCCATCGGCCGCAAGGGCGAGCGCGCGCTCGATGCCGCCGCCACCGAGGTGGGCGAGTTGGCCACCGGCATCCGCCACCGGGTGGTCGCCGCGGTCGAGCGTGCTGACGAGCGGCTCGCGCAGCGCGGCCACCGTGTGCGTACCGGCGCTCAGCGCGTGGTCGAGCGCGCGGATGGCCGAGTGTTCAACGCCGCCGCGGCGGTGCGGCGCACGCCCCGGCGGCTGGAACCCGAAGTCCGCCACCTCGATGCCGTCGCCCAGCGAGTTCGCTTGCTCGACCCGGTGCACACCATGGCACGCGGTTGGTCGATCACCCGTACCGTCGATGGCCGGGCCGTGCGCGATGCGACGCAGCTGCAACCCGGCGAGCAGATCGTCACCACCTTTGCCAACGGCACGGCGCGCAGCCGTGTGGAGGAGACCACCCCATGACCGAAGCAGTCGCACCCGGCTACGCGGAAGCGCTCGCCGAACTGGAGACCATCCTCGCCGAGCTGGAACGCGTGGATGTCGATGTCGACGTCTTGGCCGCTCAGGTCAAGCGTGCCGCCGAGCTGATCGGCTTCTGCCGTGATCGCATCGGCAACGCCCGCCTGCAGATCGAGCAGGTCGTCGCGGAGCTCGGCCCCGACGACTGAGCGCCGCGCCCGCCGCAGGCTGCACGCACGCCGCTCCCCGCGCGGCCGTCCGGGATGGAATGCAGCGTGTGAGCGCCCGTCGCCCGTGGCAACCTGTGGCCCATGTCGATCGAGATCCGCTCCACCGAACCGCACGAGTGGCGCGCCGCCGCCGACGCCTTCCGGGCGGCTCTGCTTTCCGCGCCGCAGACCGACGAGGAGTGGGCCCGCGAAGACCTCCCGGCGTCGTGGCGCGAGGGCCTGTCGTTCTCGGCCTGGGACGGTGCTCGCTGCGTCGGCCATGCGGCTGGGTTCCGCTTCGGCACCGTGGTGCCCGGCGGGGCCGTGGTGCCGATGTCGGGTGTCACTCGCGTCGGCGTGCAGCAGACGCACACCCGTCGGGGCATCCTCACCGATCTGATGCAACGTTTGCTGCGCGAAGCCCGTGCCGAGGGGGCCGTGGTCGCGGGTCTGCGTGCCAGTGAGGCCGTCATCTATGGCCGCTTCGGATTCGCGGTGGCCGGCGATTCGTGCGACGTCGAGGTCGACTGCCGGCGCGGAACGCGCGTGGTAGCGCCGGTCGCGCCGGGCACCATCCGCATCCTCGCCCGCGACGAGATCGTCGCGACCGTCTCGGCCGTGCACGCACTGGTCGGGCTCGACCGCCCCGGCGCGATCACGCGCTCGAAGTGGATGCACCAGCGCTACCTCACCGACGCGCTGGGCACGGAGAAGGCTGCCTTCGTCATCGTCCACACCGACGAGCACGGGGTCGACGACGGGTGGGCCCAGTACTCGACGCAGTGGCCCGAGTCCTTCGCGCAGGAGCTGGTGGGTGGCGTCTGCAAGGTCGACGATGTGTGGGGGGCGACGCCGCAGGTGGAGCTCGCACTGTGGAAGTTCATCCTCGGGCTGGATCTGGTCGAGACCGTGCGCGCCCGTGAGCGGCCGGTGGATGACGTGGTGAGGTTTGCACTCGACAACCCGCGCGCCTATCACGCCAAGCTGCGCTCGGATGAGCAATGGTTGCGGCTGCTCGACGTGGAGGCGGCAATGTCGGCGCGTACCTTCAACGCGGCAGTCGGTGCAGTGACGATCGCCGTCACGGATCCGCTGTTCCCCGACAACGGCGGCACGTGGCGGGTGAGTGCGAGCGGCGCCGAACGCCTGGCCTCCTCGGCTGCCGACGCCACCGGCGCCGATCTGGTGACGGATGTGGCCGGCCTCGCCGCCGCGTTCATGGGCGGCACCGCGTGGTACGAGCTGGTGTTCGCCGGCAAGGTGAGCGAGCGCACGCCCGGCGCGGTCGGCGTCGCCGACGCGCTGTTCGCCAGCCGCCCGCTGCCTCGCTGCGGGTCGTTCTTCTGACGAGGTCGTGGTGCCGATCCCGCGTTGGCCAGTGTCGGCCGTAGCCTGCCACCCGTGACGCCCGCAGCCGCACCGCCCTCACTCGGCGCGATCGCAGCCCGTGTGGAAGCCCGCCTCCGTGACTTCCTCGAGCCCGAGTACGCCCGTTGGGCCGCGTTCGACGCCGATCTGGCCGAACCGATCGCCGAGATCGGCCGCCTGGTGCTGGTGGGCGGCAAGCGGCTGCGCCCGGCCTTCTGCCACTGGGGTTTCGTGGCCGCGGGCGGCGACCCGGCCGACCCGATGGTGGCCAATGCAGGCGCGGCGTTCGAGCTGATGCACGCGTTCGCGCTGTTCCACGACGACGTGATGGACGACGCCGCCAGCCGCCGCGGCAAACCCACGACGCACACCGTGTTCGCACAGCACCATCGCGACGGCGAGTGGGCCGGCGAGGCCCGTCGTTTCGGCGAAGGTGTCGCGATCCTGGTGGGTGATCTCGCCTTCGTCTATAGCGACATGCTGATGGCCGACGCCGGCCGTGAGGCTTGGGCGATCTGGAACGAGCTGCGCATCGAGCTCAACGTCGGCCAGGTGCTCGACATCATCGGCAGCGTTCGCAACGAACGCCGCCGCGACAAGGCCGAGCAGATCTGCCGCTACAAGAGCGGCAAGTACACCATCGAACGTCCGCTGCACGTCGGCGCGGTGATGGCCGCGCCCGAGCTGGCCGCCGAGCTGCTACCGGCGCTCAGTGCCTACGGCCTGCCACTGGGTGATGCGTTCCAGATGCGCGACGACGTGATGGGCGCCTTCGGGGATGCCGAGATCACCGGGAAGCCGGTGGGCGGCGACCTGCGTGAGGGCAAGCCGACACCACTGATGGCTCGCGCCACCGAGGCGGCGACGCCGGCACAGGCCGAGGTGCTGGCGATGGTTGGCCGCGTCGGCCTCGACGATGCCGCTGTCAGTCGGGTGCAGCAGGCCATCGTCGATTCCGGCGCGTTGGCCGACCTCGAAGCGACGATCACCCGTCTCACCGACGAAGCCGTCGCTGCGATCGAGCGTGCCCCGATCACGGTTGCAGCTCGCGACGAACTGGTGGCACTGGCAGCCTTCGTCAGCCGCCGCACCACCTGACTTCCCCCACCTGCCTCGGATGGGTCAGAGGCGGGCGAAGGTGGTGAGGGCCTCGGCGAGCGTGCACACGCCGACACCGACTTCTTCGACCACGGCCGCGAGCCATGGCGGGCGCACGATCGCCGTCACTGCGATCGGCTCGACGAGCCCGCTGTGTTCGAGCGCGAGCCGCACGAACAGGCTGGCGTAGTCGGGAGGGCGTAGGTCGCGGGACAGGTCGATGAGTGCGTTCGGGTCCGGCGCAGAGTACGGCGGCTCCACGGAGTGAAAGCTGGACGACGTCGGCCCGGTGGCGCCGCCCCACAACCCCGGCCCGTCGCACAGGATCGCGCCGCGTACGAGCTGTGGCCGTGCGCCGGCGATCATTAGGGCCACGTAGGCGCCCAGGCCACGCCCCATCAACGTGGAGGGGCCGAGGTGGGCGAGCGCGATGTCGACGTCGGCGAGCAGCGTCTCGGCGGAGTAGCCGCCGCCGTTCGGCACGGTGGATGCCCCGTGCCCGGTGAAGTCCAGTGCGTGAACCGGCCCCGGCCAGGCCTGTGCCCACTGCGGGACGGCCGCCGGCGATTGCTCGCCCAGCCCGTGCAACAACAGCAACGGGCGCCCCTCGCCGCTGCGCAGTTCGTGCACCGCCAGCTGGATCTTGTGGTGAGTGAGGAGCACGCTGCTCATCTGCCGGTCTCCAGGAACTCGATGATCATCGCGGCGACGGCGGCCGGCTGCTCGATGTGCACGAAGTGACCGAGATCGTCCATGACCTCCAGGCGCCCGCCGGGTGGCAGCATCGGCAGGATCTGGTGCGGCAGCGTGCCCCACCCCATTGGCTCCTGTTGCCCGGCGAGCAGCCCGAGGAACGCCATGCCCAGGCCGGGTAGGCGGGTGGCTGTCCACTCCGGGCGCCATGGGCCGAAACCGCCGAACCGCATCGAGGCGTCCAGCTTCCAGCGCCAGCCATCCGCGTCGTGGCGCCCGCCGACGGTCACCAGGTAGCGCAGCCAGTCCAACGGCAGCCGCGGGTTCATCTTCGCCCGCCGCTGCGCCAGCTCGTCCAGCGTGCCGGGCTTACGAGCCGCGGTGTGCGTCGTGCGCCGGTGATCCAGCCAGCCGGTGATGTCGCTGCTCAGCATGCGGGTGCGTTCGTGCTCGGCGAGGTCGCTCATCGGCCGTCGCGACGGCAGGCCGTCGAGGTTGATCAGGTGGCTGAAGCGGAACGGCTGCGCATCGGCGAGCTGGATCATCAGTGCGCCGCCCTTGCTGTGGCCGAGCACCGGCGCAGGCCGCGAGGTGATGTGGCTCATCACCCCGATCGCGTCGCGGATGTCGGCATCCCAGCCGTACAGGGCTGCGTGTTCGCTGTCGCCGTGGCCGCGCTGATCCCACGCGATGACGCGCCAACCGGCTGCGGCGAGCAGCGGGGCGAAGACGTCGTAGGTGCGGGCGAAGTCGAAGCCGCCGTGCACCAGGAACATCGGCGGCGCAGTCTCGTCGCCCCATTCGTGCACGGCGATGCTGATGCCGTTGACGACCAGATGGTGGTCTCGTGCCGGAGCGTGAGCCCCGGGGAACTGCACCATTGTCATTGCATGAGGCTAGGCCCGGTGGTGCGCCACGGCCGAACCGGCCTACTATTGCCTGCGTGGAACGGGCACGGCTCGGGTTGCTGGCGGCGGTCGCCATGGTGTTGCCGCTGATCGCAGGTGCATGCGGCGACGACACGTCGTCGGGCGGCACGCTGCCCCCGATCATCAGCACGACGACGACCACCACGATCTTCGTGACCACCACGACGGTGCCGGAGTTCTACACAGTGGAAGCCGGCGACACACTCGACAAGATCGCCACCAAGTTCGGGGTCACCCGCGACGCGCTGATGGCCGCCAACGGCATCACCGATCCGAATCACGTGGAGTTGGGCGAGAAGCTCACCATCCCCGCCCCTGCGCCAGCGGTGACCACCACGATCGAGGGCACCACCACGGTTGCTCCCTGAGCGGCCGCAACCTGGGTACTTTGGTCCCTGACGATCGGAAAACCGCTTTGTTACACTTTCTGTCATGAGCTTCTGGCCGACGAAAGAACACTGGAGCGTTGCCATCCCGGTGCGCGCCACTCACTACCTCTGCCCCTCGCTGGTGGCCGAGGGGTTCATCGCGCTCGCCCCGTTCGACGGTGACATCCCCTGCGAGGAGTGGGAGAGCTTGGAGTACCTCGACTGGAAGAGCGGCGGCGACACCAACTTCGCGCCGCTGGCCTCGGCCGATGGCGAGCTGGACTGCCGGGGCTTCTGGGACAAGGGCAAGACCGACAAGGACGCTCTCTGGACGTCGAACGCGACGAACGCCCCCACACTGCAGCGCTACGTCGACAGCATCGGCGCCAACTTCGGCCGGGTGCGCATCATCAAGTTGGAGCCACAGGATCGCGAGCAGGCGATCAAGAGCTTCCACCGCGACGACAACAACCGCTTCAACCCGCAGGACGAAGGCTGGGTCGTGCGTACCTGGGTGGAGCTCACCGACAACCCAGACAGCTACATGCTGTTGATGGATCTCGACGACGAGCACCTGCCCATCGCCGGCACCGAGCGGCGTGTGCCGCTCACCCGCGGTGCTCGCTTCGTGGTCGACACGCAGCGCCTGTGGCACGTCGTCGTGCACAACGGGTCGGCGCCGCGCTACGCGCTGATCACCAGTGTCGAATCCAGTCCGCACCTCGATGGCTGGATCCAGAGCCAGGTACCCGCACTCGTCTGAGTCGCTGGCGCTGCTGTTCGTTCAGCCGCCGAGGCGGTGGGCGGCGGCGAGGTGGGCGACGTCGTCCATGATCTTCGCCATCTGGAAGTCCTTCGGCGTGTACACCGCACTCACGCCGGCCGTGGCGAGGCGATCGCGATCCGCCTCGGGGATGATGCCGCCGACCACCACCGGTGCCTCGACGCCCTCGGCGCGGAGCATGTCGAGGATCATCGGCACCAGCGACAGGTGCGAGCCGGAGAGGATCGACAGGCCGATGACATCCGGGTCTTCGTCGCGCGCCGAGGCGACGATCTGCTCGGGAGTCATCCGGATGCCGCTGTAGACCACCTCCATGCCTGCATCGCGGGCGGCGACGGCGATCTGCTCGGCGCCGTTGCTGTGGCCGTCCAGGCCCGGCTTTGCCACGAGGAAGCGCGGCGGGCCGCCGGCCATCGTCTTGACATACGCAGCCACGGCGGCCAGCTCGCCGACACGGCGGCCGACGGCGGCGTTCACGCCGGTGGGCGCACGGAACTCGCCGAACACATCGCGCAGCACGGCCGACCATTCGCCGGTGGTGCCGCCCGCCTTCGCGAGCGCGATCGACGGCTCCATGATGTTGCCGCCGCCGACGGCGGCATCGTGCAGCGCGGCGATCGCGGCATCCACGGCGCCCCGGTCGCGATCCGAGCGCCACTGGCCGAGCTCGCTCACCAGTTGCTGCTCGATCGCGGGATCGACGGTGAGGATGTTGCCCGGTGTGTCGAGCGGCGAAGGTTCCGTCTCGGTGAACTTGTTGACACCCACGACGGTCTGGTCGCCGGCCTCGATGCGGCGCGTGCGCTCGGCCATCGAACGCACGAGGCGGCCCTTCAGCTCGTCGACCGCGCCGAACGCGCCACCCAGTGAGAGCACGTCCTGCAGTTCGGTCCATGCGGCGTCGCGTAGTTCGGCCGTCTTGGCCTCGATGACCACCGAGCCGTCGAACAGGTCGCCGTACTCCAGCAGGTCGGTCTCGAAGGCGAGCACCTGTTGCATGCGCAACGACCACTGCTGGTCCCACGGGCGCGGCAGGCCGAGCGCCTCGTTCCACGCCGGTAGCTGCACGCTGCGCGCCCGGGCGTTCTTGGAGAGGGTGACGGCCAGCATCTCGAGCACGATGCGCTGGATGTTGTTCTCCGGCTGGGCCTCGGTGAGGCCGAGGCTGTTCACCTGCACGCCGTAGCGGAAGCGGCGGGCCTTCGCATCGGTGACGCCGTAGCGCTCGAGGCCGATGCGGTCCCACAGTTCGGTGAACGCCCGCAGCTTGCAGATCTCCTCGACGAAGCGGATACCGGCGTTGACGAAGAACGAGATGCTGGCGAACACCTGGGCGAACTTCTCGGGCGCGACCTGGCCGCTCGCCTGCACCGCATCGAGCACGTCAATGGCGGTGGCGAGGCTGAATGCGATCTCCTGCACAGGCGTCGCGCCGGCTTCTTGCAGGTGGTAGCTGCACACGTTCATCGGGTTCCACTTCGGTGCGTGCTGCGCGCACCAGGCGACCATGTCGACGATCAGCCGCTTCGACTGCTCGGGCGGGAAGATGTACGTGCCGCGCGACAGGTACTCCTTGACGATGTCGTTCTGGGTGGTGCCGCGCAGTGCTGCCGACGGCGTGCCCTGCTCCTCGGCGTTGGCGACGTACAGCGCCAACAGCCAGGCGGCGGTGGCGTTGATCGTCATCGACGTGTTCATCTGGCCGGGGGGAATGTTGTCGAGCAGGGTGCGCATGTGGCCGAGGTGCACCACCGGTACGCCCACCTTGCCCACCTCGCCGCGGGCGAGCACGTGGTCGGGGTCGTAGCCGGTCTGCGTGGGCAGGTCGAAGGCGATCGACAGCCCCGTCTGCCCCTTGGCGAGGTTGGTGCGGTAGAGCTCGTTGGAAGCCGCGGCCGACGAGTGCCCGGAGTAGGTGCGCATCAACCAGGGTTCGTCACGGCGGATCGGGTCGGTCATCTGCACAGTGTTACCGGTGGGTAGCCACCGATGCCACCCGCGACTGCCGCGGTCAGTGAGTGGCCGCCGCCAGCCGGCGCAGGTACTCGCTGCGCGACACCTCCACCACGCCCAACGACGCCAGGTGAGGGGTGCTCCACTGCACGTCGAACAACTCGGCGCCCTCGCCGCGCAGCAGTTCCACGGTGGCCAACAGCGCCACCTTCGAGGCGTCGGTAGCGGTGTGGAACATGCTCTCGCCGGCGAAGAAGCGGCCAATGCGGAGGCCGTACAGGCCGCCCACAAGGTCACCTCCGCGCCACACCTCCACACTGTGCGCCCAGCCCATCTCGTGCAACTGGGTGTAGGCCTGTACGAACTCATCGTTGATCCAGCCGTGCGGCCGCCGCGGATCGCCGCAGCGGCGCATCACGTCGGTGAAGCGGGTGTTCACGCTCACCTCGAAGCGGCGGGCACTGGCGCGCAGCGAGCGCGACACGACCATCGCGTCGAGCGGCATGATGCCCCGCGGGTCCGGGGACCACCAGCCGATCAGCTTCTTGCGCAACGGCATCGGGAACAGACCGCCGCGATACGCCGCGAGGAGTGTGCCCGGCTCGAGATCGGCCCCCACCCCCACCATGCCCTGCTCGTCGGCGAGAGTGGGTGACGGCAGCTGCCAGCGCGTGGGCGTCGGCGAGATCAGTCGGTGTGTGCCGAACCCGTTCATCGTGACATTCCATCATGCTCGACGCCGGTGGCACGGCCCGTCAACACGTCGGCAGCGACCCCGCGGCGCAGGCACAGCGCCGAGCGGAACGACTAGCCTGCAGGTTCTCATGGGTCTGCAGTCGTTCGAGCACAGTTTGGAGCGTATGGTCGAGGGCGTGTTTTCCCGCGGTTCACGTTCCAGCATCCGGCCAGTCGAACTGGGCCGGCGAATCCTGCGCGAAATGGACGATCATCGCAGCGTCGATGTCAAAGGCCGTCGCATCGTGCCCAATGTCTTCTCCATCCAGCTCAGCGCGCGCGACCACGCCGCGTTCGTCGATATCGACGAGGCGCTGCACAGCGAGCTGTGCGAGACCGCCCGTGAATACGCCCGCGCCGAGGGGTACCACTTCATGGGCCCCGTGGTCGTGGACATGGTGGTCGACAACGGCCTCAAGCCCGGTCGCTTCACCACCACCTGTCGGATGAAGGAAGGCGGCGGCGGTTCGGGCGCCGGCTCGCTGGTCCTCGCGTCCGGCGAACGCATCGCACTCGGCCAGCAGACCGTGTCGCTGGGCCGCCTCCCCGACTGCACGGTGCCGGTCAACGACGTCAACGTCAGCCGTCGCCATGCGGAGGTTCGCGCCGCCGCCGGCGCGTTCGTGGTGGTCGATCTCGGCAGCACCAACGGCACGAAGGTCAACGGGGTTCGCATCCAGGGCGAGCAGCTCCTCAACGATGGCGACATCGTCAGCGTGGGCAGCACGCACCTGCGCTTCGAGGCGTCGTGAGCGAAGCGCAACTCAACATCCTCAACTACGCGCTCCTCGCGCTGCTCTACCTGTTCTTCGCACGGGTGCTGTGGGCCGTGTGGTCAGAGGTGCGTGGCCCGCGTCTCGGCGTGCAGCCGCCCCAGGCCCAGGCGCGTGCTGGCCGCGATGGCACCCTCCCCTCCAATCGCCCACCGCTGCCCGGCCAGCCCTCCAATCCTGCCAAAGCCACCCGTGCCAAGCGGGGCACCCCCAGCCGGCTGATGGTTCTCGAACCCAAGGTGCGCAAGGGCTCCGCCTACCCGATCGGCGGTGAGCTCACCCTCGGTCGCGCCGGCTCGTGCTCGATCGGGTTGCCCGACGACACGTTCGCGTCGCAGCTGCACACCCGCGTGCTCGTCCGCGACGGCGCGGTGTGGGTAGAGGACCTGGGCAGCACGAACGGCACCCATGTGAACGGGCGTCGCCTCGTCGCACCGGTGCAACTGGCCACCGGCGACCGGCTGCAGATCGGCAGCACCGTCTTCGAGGCGCAGTGATCGCGCGATGACCGACGACGCCACGCCCACCCCAGACCCGGCCCAGACGCCGACCCCTGCGCTTGCGTGGGGTGCAGCCACCGACACAGGTCGCGTGCGCACCGAGAACGAAGACGCGTTCGTCGCCGAGCCGATGGTGTTCGGGGTCGCCGATGGCATGGGTGGCCATCAGGCAGGCGAGGTCGCCAGCGCGATCGCTGCGAGCACCTTGCGCGACCGCCTCGGTCGCGGCGCGCAGTCGGTGGATGTAGCAGTTGCAACCGTCGTGGAGGCCAACGCGGCCATCTTCCAGGGAGCACACAACAACGCCTCGCAGCGCGGGATGGGCACCACGCTCACCGCAATGGTCGTGTTGGCCGATACCGGCCGGCAGCGCCGGTTGGCCCTGCTCAACGTGGGCGACAGCCGCACCTACGTGATGCGCAGCGGCCAGTTGCGACGCGTCACGATCGATCACAGCTACGTGCAGGAGCTCGTGTCCACCGGGCACATCACCGAGTACGAGGCCCGCAGCCATCCGCGTCGCAACATCGTCACACGCGCTCTCGGCATCGAGCCGAACGTACGCGTCGACACATGGGTGCTGCCGTTCGTGGCCGGTGATCGCTACGTGCTGTGCAGCGACGGCCTGGTCGATGAGGTCGACGATCTGGAGATCGCCGAGCTGTTGCTCACCAACCCCGGCCCGCAGGCTGCGGCAGATGCGCTCGTGGCGGCTGCCAACGGCCACGGTGGCCGCGACAACGTCACCGTCGTGGTGGTGGATGTGCTCGAGGGCGATGACCTTCCTGTCGAGTTGGCCGGCCTCGACGCCGCTTCGGCGTGGGACGCCGATGCCGATGGCGAGCAACCCGACCGCTTGATCGACGCTGAACCCACGGCAACTGCAGGGGGCGGCGAGCCGGCTCTGGCCGCGGTGGCCGGCCTCGCCGGCGGCCCGGCCACCGAAGCCGTGCCGATCGTGCGCGCCGGCGCCCCACGGGCGCGCTTGGGCCTGGGCAGCCTGCTGTTCGGCATCACGCTGGGCGTCATCGCGATGCTCGCGATCGTTCTCGTGCTGGTGGTGCGCAACAACGCCGGCTCCGACCCGAGCCCGACCACCACCGTGCCCACCTCCACCACCGTGCCCACCTCCACCACGGTGCCCACCTCCACCACGGTGCCCACCTCCACCGCGGCGACGACCGCGGCGACGACCGCGGCGACGACCAGTGGCGCCTGAGCTGAGGATGTGCTGCACATGAGCCAGTCCTCACCGCTCGCCGCCGCCCGCCGCAACAGCGAACTCGGGCTGGTGGTCATGGCGGCCGGTATCACCGCGGTCGCGTACGTGCTGGCCTCGTTGGGTCAGAACGCGACCATGCCGGCCACGATCGTGCCGTTCCTGGTTGCCCTCCTGGGCATGCTGTTCGTCGCCCACGTCGGCGTCCGTCTGCTCGCCCGCGGCGCCGACAGCACGTTGCTCCCGTTGGCCTTCATGTTGCACGGCATCGGGTACGTGATGATCGCCCGGCTCAGCGAACGACGGGCTGCGCTACAGACCACCTGGACCTTCATCGCCGTGGTGGCCTTCGTGCTCACGCTGCTGATCGTGCAGCGTCCGCCCGACCTCGCCCGCTACAAGTGGTCATTCCTTTTCGTCGGCGCAGGGTTGCTGATGCTGCCACTGGTGCCGGGTATCGGTAGCAGCGTGGGTGGAGCCCGCATCTGGGTGAGCATCGGCCCGGTCAACTTCCAGCCCGGGGAGTTCGCCAAGATCGCGCTCGCCCTGTTCTTCGCGGCCTACCTCGCGGACAACCGCGAGATGATCGCCGCCGGCACCCGGCGAGTTGCGTTCTTCCGCATCCCCGAGCTTCGCTACGTGCTGCCGATCACGCTCGCGTGGGCCTTTGCCGTCGCAGTGATGGTCGCCGAGAAGGATCTGGGTTCGGCGCTGCTGTTCTTCACGCTGTTCATGGTGATGATGTGGGTCGCCACGGAACGTGCGATCTACCTCGTGCTCGGTCTGGTGATCTTCTCGGGGGCGGCGTACGTCGCGTGGCGGATGTTCGAGGTGGTGCAGACGCGCGTCGACATCTGGCTCGACCCGTGGAGCCAGTACGAGGGCAAGGGGTACCAACCCGCGCAGGCGATGTTCGCGTTCGCCAACGGCGGCACGGCCGGCACCGGGCTCGGGCTGGGGAACCCCAGCAAGATCCCCGCGGCCAGCACGGACTACGTCTACGCGGCCATCGGCGAGGAGATGGGCATGGTGGGCGCCACCGCCATCATCATCGCGTTCCTGCTGCTGCTCGGCGCCGGTCTGCGGGTTGCCATCCGCGCCGATCGGCCGTTCGAGAAGCTGCTCGCCGTCGGGCTCACCACGATCATCAGCATGCAGGCGTTCATCATCATCGGCGGCGTGCTGCGGTTGGTGCCGCTCACCGGCATCACGCTGCCGTTCGTCAGCTACGGAGGCAGCAGCCTGCTGGCCAACTACATCCTGCTCGCGCTGCTGCTGCGGATCAGTGACAGCGGCGCTCGCCGCCGCGGCGAGGTCCCCGACGATCTCACGATCAACGAACGGCTCGAAGCCCGTCGCGCGCGCCGCGCACAACGCAACACGGCTGTCGCATGAACGGGCAGATCCGCAAGCTGGCTGGCGCGTTGCTCGTGCTGTACCTGGCGTTGTTCGCCGCGCTCAACGTGGTGCAGGTGGCGAACAAGGACGAACTCAACGCCAATCCGGTCAACAACCGCCAGACGATCCGCGACTTCAATCGCAAACGAGGCCCGATCGTCACCGCCGACGGTGTGGTCATCGCCCGCAGCGTGCCCACCGACGCCACCGACCAGTTCAAGTACCAGCGCACCTACCCCGAGGGTTTGCTGTTCTCCAACATCACGGGCTACTACACGTACAGCTTTGGCAGCAGCCAGCTGGAGCGCACGCTCAACGATGTGCTGATGGGCGACACCACCCAGCAGAAGGTGGACAGCCTGCTCGGTGGCAGCGACAACTCCGGCAGTGCCCAGATCACCCTGCGCGCCGATGTGCAACGCATTGCGGCCGAGGCGTTGGGCGAGCGGGAGGGTTCGGTCGTGGTGATGGATCCCACCACCGGGGCGATCCTTGCAATGGTCAGCTTCCCGAGGTACGACGCCAACTTCGTGGCCGACCACGACACCAAGGCGGCGGAGAACGCGTTCGACTTCCTCAACGGCTACCCCGGCAAGCCGTTGCTCGCGAACGCGTACCAGGAGAACTACATGCCTGGCTCCAGCTTCAAGATCATCACCACCGGTATCGCCTTGGAGAACGGCGTCACCAGCCTCGAACGCAACTGGGCGAGCGAGACAGAATGGGTGCCGCCGCAGACCAACGACCCGATCCAGAACTACGGCGGCAAGGCGTGCGGCGGCACCATGCGCGAGGTGTTCTACCGCAGCTGCAACATCCCGTTCGCGCAGATGGCGTCCGAGCTCGGCCCGGAACGGATGACCGCAGGCATCGCGGCGTGGGGCATCGGCGAGAAGCTCCCCATCGACCTGCCGGGCGCCGCGGCGAGCAGCTTCTGCGGCAACGTCACGCCCTGCGACGCCACGTTCTTCAACGACCAATTGCCGCTGCTGGCCATCGGTGGGTTCGGGCAGGGCAACGACCTGATGGTGCCGTTGCAGATGTGTATGGTGGCCTCGACGGTGGCCAACGGTGGCCGGATGATGCAGCCCTACGTCGTCGATGCGACGCTCGCCCACGACGGCACCGTGCTCACCAAGACGTCGCCGACCACCTGGAAGCAGCCGATCTCGGCTACGACAGCGGCGACGCTGAACGAACTGATGGTCGGCGTGGTCAACAACGGCACCGGGAAGGCGATGCAACTCGCCAATGGCATCCAGGCCGCCGGCAAGACCGGCACCGCCCAGCTCAACGCGTCCGGCGAGCCGCAACGGTCTCATGCCTGGATCGTCGGGTTCGCCCCTGCCGAGGCGCCGCGTTACGCCGTGGCCGTGGTCCTCAAGGGCACCACCGACGAGATCAGCGCTGGAACCGGCGGCAAGCTGGCCGGTCCGGTGGCCAAGGCAGTGCTCGACTACCTGTTCGCCACAGAAAAATGACAGAAGGCGCCCCGTGGCCGCTCATCACCGATGAACGAACATCACCGAACAAGCTCGGTATCCTCGGGTGGCGATTTGGCCAGGAAAGGCAAGCGTGACCGATAACCCAGAGCGCACCGTGTTGAACGAGCGCTACGAAATCCAGCAACGCATCGGACGCGGCGGCATGGCCGACGTGTTCCTGGCCCGCGATCTGCTGCTGGATCGCCCGGTCGCGATCAAGGTGCTGTTCCCCGAGTTCGCCGTCGACCCCAACTTCGTCGAGCGTTTCCGCCGCGAAGCGCAGAGCGCAGCCAATCTCAACCACCCCAACATCGTCGGTGTGTACGACTGGGGTCAGTACGCCAACACCTACTTCATGGCCATGGAGTACGTACAGGGCCGCACCCTCGCCGACATCCTGCGCGCGAACGGTCACGTCAACAGTCAGCAGGCCGCCGAGATCGCCAGTGAGATCGCCGCTGCGCTGGGGTTCGCCCACCGCAACGGCGTGGTGCACCGCGACATCAAGCCCGCCAACATCCTCATCGGCGCCAACGGCCAGGTGAAGGTCGCCGACTTCGGCATCGCTCGCGCGATGAACGCCGGAGCGGAGAGCAACCTCACCCAGGCGGGTTCGGTGATGGGTACTGCCACCTACTTCTCGCCCGAGCAGGCGCAAGGCGCGCAGCCCGATCCGCGCAGCGACCTGTATTCGCTGGGCATCGTGCTCTACGAGATGGTGGCTGGGCGCCCCCCGTTCAGCGGTGAGAACCCCGTCTCGATCGCGTACAAGCAAGTGCACGAGATGCCCCAGCCGCTCAACCAGCTGGTCGCCGATGTGCCCAAGTCGTTCGAGGCCATCGTCGCCAAGCTGCTGTCCAAGAAGCCAGAGATCCGCTATCCCACCGCTGAGGCCGTGCGCGACGATCTGCGCCGCTTCCGCAGCGGCGAACCCGTGAAGGCGCTCGCCTCGGCGATGGGGCCGGCGGCGGGCACCGTCGCGCAGGCCCGTACCGTTCCGCCCACTGCCACCGTAGGCCTGCCGCGCACCGTCGCGATGCCCGGCACGGCCGGCACCGGTGCGGTGCCGCGCTCCGTCGCACCGCAGCAGTACCAGCAGCCGCAGTACGGCGACCGCGACAACCGCAGCGGCATGTACGCGGTCATTGCGTTCCTCGCGTTGATCGCGCTGGTGGTCGGCGGCATCGTGCTGTTCAACGCGCTCGCGAAGGATGAGCAGCCTGCCAACTTCACGATGCCCAACGTCGTGGGCAGCACGCTCGAGGAAGGCACCAAGCAGCTCAGCGACGCCGGTCTGCAAGTCAATCCGATCATCGCCGACCCTGGCGACCCTGCCTTCCCCGATGGCAGCATCGTGCGCACCGAACCGATCGCCGACTCGCCAGTGCAGCGCGATCAGTTGGTCAACGTCTTCTACAACCCGATCAAGACGCCGTTCGTCCTCGACGACATGGCCGGCAAGACCCAGCAGGAGGCCAGCGATCTGTTGGCCGGGCTGGGTCTCGTGGTGACGGTGCTCACCGAGCCCAGCACCGACGTCGAGCCTGGCAACGTCATCCGCACCGAACCGCCTGCGGGCTCACAGGTCAAGCAGGGCGACCCGATCACCCTGGTGGTGTCTGCGAAGCCGAACCAGGTTGCGGTGCCGTCGGTGGCCAACCTGCCCAAGGCCGACGCCGAAGCCAACCTCAAGGCAAACACGTACCAACTGAACGTGACGATCAGCGAGGAGGCCAGCCCGACGGTGCCGGCTGGCTCGGCCATCCGCACCGACCCTGCCAGTGGCACCTTGGTCGACATCGGCAGCGATATCACGCTTTACATCTCCACCGGGCCGGCGCCGGTGAAGGTGCCACCGCTCGAAACGCTCACCGAAGCGGTCGCCCGTGCCAAGCTGCTCGACCTCGGGCTCACCGTCGACGTCACCTACCAGGCGGTGCCGATCGGCGACGCCAAGGACGGCAAGGTCATCACCCAGAGCATCGCGTCGGGTACCGACGTGGCCCCCGGCACGCTGATCAAGCTGAAGGTGGGCAAGGCGCCGCCGCCTGTCACCACGACCAGCAGCACCACCACCACGTCGACGACCACAACCACCACCGTCCCGCCCCCGCCGCCCACCGTCTGAGCGCCGGCCGGCGTGGTTCGCCAGGACGCCCCATCGGTCACGTCGCGATGCGGGCCAAGAAGTTGCGCAACAGGTCGTGGCCGGCGCCGGTGAGGATGCTCTCCGGGTGGAACTGCACGCCCTCGATCTCCAGCTCACGGTGACGCACGCCCATCACGATGCCGTCGCAGGTGGCGGTCACCTCCAGGCAGTCGGGCATCGTGGCCGGATCGATGACGAGGCTGTGGTAGCGGGTGGCCGTCAGTGGTGACGCCAGGCCGGCGAACACGCCGGTGCCCCGGTGCTCGATCGGGGAGGTCTTGCCGTGCATCAGAGTTGGCGCTCGCACGACCGAGCCACCGTACACGTGGCCGATGGCCTGGTGGCCGAGGCACACACCCAACAGCGGGATGCCCGCGGCCCCGAACGCGGGGATGACGGCGCAGATGATGCCAGCGTCCTCCGGGCGCCCTGGGCCGGGTGAGAGGAGCACCGCATCTGGTGCCATTGCGAGGGCTTCCTCGACAGTGAGCTGGTCGTTGCGGACCACGATCGGTTCCGCCCCCAGCTCGCCGAGGTACTGGACGAGGTTGTAGACGAAGCTGTCATAGCTGTCGATCACGAGGACGCGCGGCACCTGCACAGCCTGCCTGCTGGAGCCGACCGTTGTCGAATGGGTTGCGCCACATAGACTCTGCGCCCGTGGCTCCTCCGAAACGCAAAACGACCGGCCGTGTGACACCCAAGGGCACCAAGCCCGGGCAGGTCACTGCGATGGCGAAGGAAATCGCTCATCACGAGAGCTCCATTTCCAAGTCGTCGCGCTACACGCCGCCGACGCCCAAGGAGTTCTACGAGAGCCCGAGGTGGGTGCCGATCCTGATGTTCTCGTTGCTCGGCCTGGGTGCGATCTCGATCATCACGCGTTACCTGGTGCCATCGTTCGAGAACACCAACACGCCCATGCTGGTCGGCCTCGGGTTCATGCTGTTGGGGCTCTTCGTCGCCACCAAGTGGAAGTAGCGGCGGTAGTAGCGGCGCTAGCAGCAGCGGTAGCGGTAGCGGCGCAAGTTACAGCGATGTGATTTGTACCCAGACTTATCCACAGCCTGTGTGCAACCTCAGTCGAAGATCGGCGCCACGATCGTCATGTCCTCGAGGCAGTGCCGTGGTGGCGGCGGGTCCTCGTCGGGGGCCAGCAACATCTTCAGTTCCAGCCCGCAGACGGTACAGCGGTACCTGACGTTGATCTTTCGCATCTCGCCGGCCGGTGGGGGTGCAGGCATCGGCGTGGTGAAGCTGCGCAGCATCCCGATGCCACTTTTCCACAGGACCCAGCCGCCCAGCACGCCGAACGCGACCCAGATGATGGTGGACAAGGCAGGCATGGCGATCAGGCTAGCCATCCCGTCGCGATCCCAAGCCTCAAGTGGAGCGTCCGACTTGAGGCCTGCCCCCCGACGGTCAGCCCAACCGTTCGATAATGGTGGCGTTGGCCATTCCGCCACCCTCACACATCGTCTGCAGGCCGTAGCGCCCGCCGGTGCGCTCGAGCTCGCAGAGCAGGGTCGCCATCAGGCGGGTACCTGAGGCGCCCAGCGGATGGCCGAGGGCGATCGCGCCGCCGTTCACGTTGACGGTGTCCATGTTCGGATGCAGTTCCTTCTCCCAGGCGAGCACCACGGATGCGAACGCCTCGTTGATCTCGGTGAGATCCATGTCCTCCATCGTCAGGCCCGCGCGTGCGAGCACCTTCTGGGTGGCCGGGATCGGGGCGGTGAGCATCATCCGCGGGTTGTCGCCGGCGAGCGAGAAGTTCACGAACCGGGCCCGTGGGCGCAGGCCGAGTTGGCGGGCCTTGGCCTCGCTCATGATCAGCATCGCCGACGCGCCGTCGGTGATCTGCGAGGAGTTGCCGGCCGTGACGCGGCCGCCGTCCTCCTCCGGGCGGAACACAGGCTTGAGCGCGCCCAGCGACTCGCGGGTTGTGTCGCGCAGGCCCTCGTCGGTGCGCACCATGTTGCCATCGGCGCCGAGCACCGGGATGATCTCGCGATCGAAGCGGCCCTCGTCGGTGGCGCGGCGGGCGAATGCCTGCGAGCGGACGCCGAACTGGTCGAGGTCATCGCGGGTGAGGCCCCACTTGTCAGCGATCAGTTCCGCCGAGATGCCCTGCGGGACCAGACCTCCCTCGGCGGCGTAGCGGGCGCCGACAGCTGGGCCGAAGGGGAAGCCGAACTTGCCGTCGGCCATCGACGAGCCCATCGGCACGCGGGTCATCACCTCCACACCTGCGGCAACGACGATGTCGTACGCCCCGGCCATCACGCCTTGCGCCGCGAAGTGGGCGGCCTGCTGGCTGCTACCGCACTGGCGGTCGATGGTGGTGCCGGGCACGTGCTCGGGCCACCCGGCGGCGAGCACTGCGTTGCGACCGACGTTGACGGCCTGCTCGCCCACCTGCATCACGCAGCCCATGATCACGTCGTCGATCAGGCCAGGGTCGATGCCCGTGCGTTGTTGCAACGCCTTGAGCGTCTCGCTGGCGAGGTCGACCGGATGCCAGTTCTTGAGCGTGCCGTTACGGCGACCCAGTGGGGTGCGCACACAATCGACGATGACAGCGGTAGTGGTGGGGTCCGACATCCGGGGGGTACTCCTTGCGTGCCGCATCACCGCGATGCGAGGTCTTCGGAAGTCTGCCCGCCCGCAGCGAATCTGCCGAAATCGGACGCAGATTCCGCACAGGCCCGTGCGTGTCGGGCTGCAGGGACGGTCGTGGTGCCGCCACGTTCCCCGCGGCTGCTGAGGCGCCCGTGACGCACGGATACCCACGACCCTGCTGGGGCCGTGGGTGCGGGGTTCGCTTGCCGGGTCCGTCCCATTCACCGGTGTGGTGGTGGGTTGGTGCTTCCGGGTTCCGTGCGTTCAGGCCGCCGCCTGGCTTGGTCGCTGTCGTTCTTGTTGTCGTTGTTGTTCGAGGTTGCCCTTGGGTGGGCAGTCGATGATGGTGCCGTTGGCAAGGCGGATGCGCAGGTTGTTCGCATCACCGAGGACGGTGACACCGGGCCGGTGCTTCTCGTGGTGGTGGTGCCTGCACAGCAACCCCATGTTCTCGAGATCTGTGGTGCCGCCTTGTTCCCACGGGATGAGGTGGTCGACTTCGCACCAGGCGCCGGGGATGTAGCAGTCGTCCCAGCGGCAGCCGCCGTCGCGTGCGAGCAGCGCCCGGAACTGGGCTTCGGTGGCGCAGCGGACCTCTCGCCCCATTTCTAGGATGGTGTTATCCGCGTGCAAGAGCCGTTGGAGGTTCGCGTTCTCGGCGAGGTGACGCACGATGTGAGCCGGGATGCGGTCGCCGTACGCCGTCGTTCCCGGTTCGTCGGACCGACCGGTGAAGGACTCGGCGTTGATGGTGATCAGGATCGTTGGCCGTTCGCGGCCGCCGGTGATGGTGCCGCCGGCGTAGGCCTTGCACAGTTGGATCAGCCCGTCCGCCAACCGCTGTTCGGTGGTGCGATGGTCGCTGTCGGATGGCTTGCCGCCGACGAACGAGATCACTTGGTGGAACTCGCGTGACTCCAGTTCGGGCAGGGTGACGATGGTGGTGACCATCCCGTCCTCCGCAGGCCCCGACCGCACCGACCGTTTCTCGTAGCGTCGATCGGCTGCTTCTTCCGGTGTTTCGTTGGTGTGGATCTCGCGGAACTTCGCGGCAGCCTTGCGTGCCTCGCGCGGCCCGGTGCCCTTCACAGCGGCAACGAGTTCGGCAGTGTCGGCAGATGGTGCTGGCTGGGTCACAGCTTCGTGTAGCGCTTCGGCGGTCGCAGCGGACACCTCACCGGAGTCGACTGCATCGGCGAGTTCGGGTGACGCGCCCATCGCCTCGCCCAGTCGCACCCGGCTGATCGCGTCGCCGTGGGACGTCTTGGTGAGCGCTGCGAGCCAGTCGGCCATGTTGCGTTTGGCCTGACCCTGCCACACCCCGGCTGAGTTGCCGGCGGCGACGAGGCGGGCGTGGATGCCTTTCACGCGGTCGATGTGCTGCTGCAGGCCGATGATGCCATCGCGAAGGTCGGGCAGTGTGAGTGCATGGGGGTCGTGCATCGCGACGGCATCGGTTGCCAGGTCGAGAAGTGAGAGTGCCTCATGCATATAAAGTAGCATAGCAAACGTACGTTCGTATGTGCAACCCCTCCTCCAGGTTTGTTTCCACACACCGGTCCTCACCCCGAGGTTCACCTCTTTCAGACGCAACGCAACGGAGACCTCGGAACTTGTAAGACTTCAGTGCATGCGGGCACCTACGACAGTCGCCGGTTCTGTGCCGTTGAAGAACGCTTGGTGGCTGCAGAACACGATGGAATCGGTGGACGCGCCCGTCGCGGTATCGCTGATCCGCTCCCGCGCCGAGTCCAACCAGTGTGAGACCTGGTTCGAGAGCAACGTCAGCGAACTGCTCGCGGTGGAGCGCGAGCGATGGTGATGCTGCTCGCGGAGGATGGAGACGCCGGCGTCCACGCAGTCGATCCATCGGCGGATGCGTCGTCGACTGGCGGTTACGGGCTCGCCAACGGTCAAGTCGACGAGTACCCGTTGCGCGACACGGTGCCGCTGGCTACCGCCTTGGGCCTGGTGGCGGGTGCCCTCGACGGCCGCGAGCGACTCGACGAGGACTGGAGCTCGCTGTAGCCCCACCGGCCACGTGGCGATCGCTCTGATCGTGGCCTCGCCAGTGGGTCGGTGTCCGCCGAACAACACTCCTAGCTGAGCTTGCCGAACACCCGTTGCAGCGCCGCTAGGTCGGTGTCGGTGAGGCGCTTGGCGAAGTGCTCCTGCACCAGCCGGCGGTAGGTGATGTTGGCGTCTCGCCATGCGGCGCGACCATCGGCGGTGAGCGACACCGTCACGGCACGACGGTCGTCGGGTTGCGGCGTTCGCTTGCGGCGCACCAGTCCGTCGTCCTCCATCCGGTCGAGCCGGCGCGACAGGCTGCTGGGTACCTCCTCGAGCATCTCGCAGAGCTCGTGCACACGCATCGCACCCCCCGCCGCGCGAATGGCGGTGAGTGCATCGAACCAGGCGAGCGAGAGCTCGTGCTCCTCGATCAGTTGCAGTTCGAGCGTGCGTTGCAGCGCTGTCGACACCTGACAGAACTGACGCCACAGCGCGATGCGCTCGGCGTCGAGGCGGGGCATCTAGGCGGTGGCCTTGAGCGCAGCGCCGAACGCGGCGAGCGCCAGGTCGATCTCTCGCTCGCTGACCACCAGCGGCGGCATCCAGCGCAGGGTGCGGCCGTAGGTGCCCGCGTTCATCAAGATCAGGCGGCCCTCCTCGAGGCAGTGCTTGGTGATCGCACTGACGCGGGCGCCGTCGTCGAACTCGGTGCCGACCATCAGGCCGAGACCACGCACCTGGGTGATCGTGCTGTGCTCTTGCTGCAGCTCGCGGATGCCGGCCTGCAGCTGCTCGCCACGAACCACGACATTGGCGAGGAAGGCCGGGTCCTCCATCAGCTCGATGGTGGCGAGCGCAGCCGCGCAGCCCATCGCGTTGCCGCCGTAGGTGCCGCCGTGGCTGCCGGTGGGCCACTTGTCGTCGAGTTCGCGGCGGGTGCCGAGGGCGGCGAAGGGGAAGCCGCTGGCGATGCCCTTGGCCATGCAGATGACGTCGGGTTCGATGCCGTAGTGCTCGACGGCGAACAGCTTGCCGGTGCGGCCGAAGCCGGATTGCACCTCGTCGGCGATGAACAAGATGCCGTGCTGGCGGCAGCGCTCGACCAGGCCGTGGATGAACGCCGCCGGTGCAGGGATGTAACCGCCCTCGCCGAGCACGGGCTCGAGGATCACGCACGCCGTCTCCTCGGGCGCGGTCATGCTCTTGAGCAGGTGATCGAAGCCGTACAACGCCTTGGCGACCTCGGCGTCCTGATCCGGCGCCATCGGGTCAGGGTAGGGCGCGACGAACACTCCCGATGGCAGCGGCGCGTGGCCGGCTCGGTAGCCGGTCTTGCTGGTGGTCATCGCCATTGCCATGTGCGTACGGCCGTGGAAGCTGCCGCTGAACACCACGGTGTGCGGCCGCTTGGTGACCTGTTTGGCCAACTTCACCGCAGCCTCGGTGATCTCGGCGCCGGAGTTGGCGAAGAAGAACGTATCGATCGCGCCCGGCGTGAGCTGGGCGAGCTTGGCCGCGAGCGGCTCGAGCAGATCGTGCTTGAACACGTTGACCTGCGCATGGATGAAGCGCTGCGCCTGCGCGCCGATGGCTGCGGCCACTTTCGGGTGGGCATGTCCAGTGGAGTTCACCGCGATGCCGGCCGCGAAGTCGAGGTACTCCTCGCCGGAAGTTGTGGTGACCCAGCAGCCCGAGCCGTGCGAGACCTGCAGCGGGGTGACGGAGAACCAGACGCCCGAGAGGTGTGATGTGGAGAGATGCGACGACGCTGTCATGGCGAACAGCTTAGAACGCTTGCTGGAGCAGTGCAGTCGGCCTGCCGGGAGTCACTGTCAGAGGACCTGGATCACAGTGCCGTCGGCAGCGATCTGGACGAACGCGCTGCCACGAGGCCGGACACATAGATCCGTGCGACCAGGTCGGGCGTGGTGCCGAAGATGTCGCGGGCGACGATGATGTGGCTGATCTCGCCCTGCTCCACCTTGCTGATGCTCACTGCATCCGCGGCCACCCGGGCCAGTGCAGCCCAGTCCATCTGATCGATGGAGAACGTCATCGTCGCGGCTGTGGCGTCGTTGGGCATCGGCGTGCCCGCGTCGACCTTCGCCGCTCGCCAGGTGTAGCGGTCGAAGTGGTCGGGCAGGGCGGGGTTCTGTGCAGTCGCGATGGCGTAGTCGGGGAACAGTGCGATCTCCAGGAACGTGGTCGGCTGGCCGGCGATGCCGTTGTCGAGCGCGGTCGCGACCGCTGCCGGTGCGTCACCGACCCAGAGGAACGGCTCGTTGGCGTCGAGATCGAGCACTGCTCGGTCGTTGCCGGAGAGCTCGGGGTCGGAGGCCGAGTGCGTTGTCGACCGCGTCCTGGGCCCGCATCACGCCGTACACCGCTGCGCCGATCCCGCCGACCACAGCACGATCAACAGCATCAGGAGCTTGAGTCCCCAGTTGCGGTCCTTCTTCACGGCGGGCCGGTCCGTCGGCATGTTCATCGGCGGGCCACCACCGAACTGGCTCCCACCCCCGGGGAACTGGCCGGCATTGGGGAATTGGCCGGCATTGGGGAACTGGCCGGCATTGGGGAACTGGCCGGCACCGGGCTGGTTGGCCAGGAATGCGCTGGGTGTCGGCGGGGCGGTCTCCGGGTCCGCACGACACGGTTCGCCGGGGATCGGTGTGCTGCGGGGAGGTTGGTACGACATGCGGCCAGTGTGCGCCCGGCTGCACCGACCGTCGTGGGTAATCGTTACCTATTCTCGGGCGTCGGCACCGATGAGTACAGGGAATGTCGCATCGGCCGGGATCGGCGGGCTGCACCGCCACGGCCGCTCCACCCGCGTCGCATCATCGCCGAGGAACCGGATGGAGATCACCCGTCGCAGCCCGATTGCGCCCTGTGATCCGTGCAGCGTGAGCGCATGGAAGAACACCGCGTCGCCCGGCTCGAGCGCCCACCCGAGGATCGGGTACGCCGCTCGGTCGGCTTCGACGTCCGGCACATCGCCGAGCGCTCCTTCGGGGAACCACTTCGCTTCGCGCTGCATGAACGTACGGGGCATCAGCCACGGGCCGAGGTGGGTGCCGGCCACGAACTCGAGTGTGCTCTCGCGCGGCACAGGATCCACCGGCAGCCACATGCTGACGACGTCGCGCCCGTCGACGTCGTAGTACGGCTGATCCTGATGCCATGGCGTGGGCTGGCGGGTACCGGCCTCCTTGACGAGCAAGTGGTCGTGATAGAGACGGACCGAGTGTGAGCCCATCAACTCTTGCGCCGTTGCCGCTGTGGCGGTCGCCAGCTCTCGGTAGGCCGGGAACCTCTGCCAGTTGCAGAAGTCCTCGAGGAAACGGCCGGGGTCGTCGCTCGTGCTGGCGACCTGGGCAAGGTCGCCGGGCGAGGCGATGTTGGCATCGACTGCGTCGGTCACCCGGGCGCGCAGGTCGGCTGGTACGAGGCCGCGCACGCACACGGCGCCATCGCGAGCAAAGTCGGCGGCGAGGGTGGTGTGTCGGTCGCTCAATTCAGCTCCAGGTGTTCGATGAGGAAGGCCCGCCATGCCCGATCGATCTCGGCCTGGTGTGCGAAGTACAACCCCTCCGCATGGCCGCTCTCGCCAGGAAAGAAGCGTCGCACCACAGGGGTGCCTACCGCGGCTGCCGCGTCCAGGGTTGCGGCGGAGCACGCGAAGGGCACGAGCCCGTTGCCACCGCTGGCCGAGATCGCCACCGGGGCATCGAGTGCGTCGATCGACCCGTTTAGGTAGCTGCAGCCCGACATCGCCAGCACGGCCGACACCTGCGACGCGGCCGGCGGTGGGCTGCCGGCGAGGATGGCGCGTTCGCAGCGCGCTTGCTCTGTGACGAGCTGTGCGCCGGTGAAGGCCCCCGCCTGCACCAGCAGGCACTTGTTGCCTGCGTCGAGCCGGTACGAGATCGTCGCCGTCACGTACCCGAGCCGTGCGTACGCGATCGACTCGGACGACATCGCAGAACGGTTCCCGCCAGCGAATGCTCCGCCGTGCACCCACACCAGGAGAGGGCGCGACGTGGCGCTGTCGCCAGTGGGCCGGTACACGTCCAGCCGGAGCGCGATCGGCAAGCCCGTGATGAGATCGTTCGCCGTGCGATAGGTGACAGTGGTGCCGGTGGTGCTGGTGGTGGTGCTGGTGGCGCTGGGAAAGATCTGAGCCCGATACCGCTGGTTGGCGAACGCGAGCCGGACGCCTGGAGCCGCAACGGTCGCGGGCTGCACGACTGGCGTGAGCGGCGGTGAGCCGACCGCCTGCGCCGACCCCGCCGCGCCGGCAGCGAACGCAAGCACCAGCACCGAGGCGGCGATCCGTCGGCAGGTCATGGCAACAGTGTTATCGATGCCGGGCGGTGATCGCTACAGCTCGACGGTTCCGGCCACGCAGGTGACTGCATCGCCGCCCACCCAGACCTGCCCGGTCGGGTCGGAGTTGATGTACACCCGGCCGGCGCGGCCCATTGCCGTGCCCTGCGACACAACGTACGGCGCGGTGACGCGGCCGCTCGCGATCAGCCACTGCGCCGCCGAGGCGTTCAGGCTGCCCGTCACCGGGTCTTCGAACGTGGCGCCGGGCCCGGGGAAGTAGGCCCGCACCTCGTACGCGTACGGCGCGCCGGCGGGGTACGGGCCGACGACGCCGATCTTCAGGTCGGTGGTGCCGACGGCGAGCGCGAGCACTTCCTCCGCGCTCGACAGCAGGATGCCCAGCCAACCCGGGCCGTTGTCGATCCATGCCGAATCGACAACGGCGGACCGTTCGATTCCCATTGCTGCAATCGCCCGTTGAACGGTCGCCTCATCGAGCGGGCCTTCTCGGAGCAGGGGAGGTGCGGCGAACGCAAGCCGACCGGTGGAGTCGCGGCGGATCTCCACCAGGCCCACGCCGCACTCCTGCACGATCCGATGGTCAAGGCGGGGCACACCACCGTTGGCCAGCCACGCATGGCACGAACCGATCGTGGGGTGGCCTGCGAACGGCAGCTCGACGGTCGCGGTGAAGATGCGCACGGCATAGTCGGCCCCGGGGTCGGTCGGCGGTAGCAGGAACGTCGTCTCGCTGAAGTTCGTCCAGTTGGCGAAGCGCTGCATCTCCTCCGTGCTCAGGCCGGTGCCGTCGAGCACCACCGCCAATGCGTTGCCCCGGTAGGGCACCGCGGTGAACACGTCGACTTCGGCAAACGCACGCTGCATCGTCTCATTGTGCCAGCGCGACGCCGGTCCGACCGCGGGCCTTTCCGCAGTCGGACCGGCCAGACAGAGCCCTCGGGCTCAGTCGAACGCGGCGGCCAACACGTCGGCGTAGGTGTCGGCCAGGTGGAACGTCATCTGCTCGCGCACCTTCTCCGGCACGTCCTCCAGATCCGGGCCGTTGCGCTTGGGTAGCACCACCTCGGTGAGGCCGGCGCGGTGGGCGGCGAGCACCTTCTGCTTCACCCCACCGATCGGCAGCACCTTGCCTTGCAGCGTGATCTCGCCGGTCATGCCCACGTTCGGCTTGACCAGCTTGCCGGTGAGCAGGCTGACCAGCGCGGTCGTCATCGTCACGCCGGCCGACGGGCCGTCCTTGGGAACGGCTCCGGCGGGGACGTGCACGTGTACCCGCTTGGCCATCGAGGCAGGGTCGACCCCGAGTTCGGCGGCGTGCGAGCGCACGTATGAGAGCGCGATGTGGGCGCTCTCCTTCATCACGTCGCCGAGTTGGCCGGTGAGGGTGAGGGTGGGCTCGCCATCCTGTGCAAGTTCGAAGGCGGTGGTCTCGATGAACAACACATCGCCGCCCATGCCCGTGACGGCGAGACCGGTGGCAATGCCGGGCACGTTGGTGCGCTCGGGCACCGAGTCGTCCACTTTCTGGCGACCGAGCCATTCGCGCACGTCGCCCACGTCCACCGTCAGCGGCGGCTGCAGTGCGCCGGTGGCGACCTTCGCCGCAACTTTGCGCGACAGCTTGCCCAGTTCACGTTCCAGTGACCGCACACCTGCCTCGCGGGTGTAACCGCCGATCGTGGCGCGCATGGCGGCTTCGGCCACCAGCACCTCGTCGGCGGTCAGGCCGGCGCGGGAGAGCTGGCGCGGCAGCAGGTAGCGCTGCGCGATGAACACCTTCTCGTCCTCGGTGTAGCCGTCGAGACGGATGAGGTCCATCCGGTCGAGCAGCGGCGCCGGAATGGTGTCGGCGACGTTCGCCGTCGCGATGAACACGACCTGCGACAGATCCAGCTCGACCTCCAGATAGTGGTCGCGGAACGTGTGGTTCTGCGCAGGGTCGAGCACTTCCAGCAGCGCCGCGGTCGGGTCGCCGCCCCAGCCGCCTGGGCTGAGCTTGTCGATCTCGTCGAGCAGCACGACAGGGTTCATGCTCCCCGCCTCGATCAAGGCACGCACGATGCGGCCGGGCTGACTGCCGACGTAGGTACGGCGATGGCCGCGGATCTCGGCCTCGTCGCGCACGCCGCCGAGCGCGACCCGTACGAAGTTGCGGCCCATTGCCTTCGCGATGGATTCGCCGAGGCTGGTCTTTCCGACGCCGGGCGGGCCGACGAGCGTCATCACCGTGCCAGCGGATCGGGCCTCGGCGGCGACGCCGCGGTCGGCGCGCAGCTTGCGCACCGCAAGGAACTCGACGATGCGATCCTTCACGTCGTCGAGGCCGTAGTGGTCGGCATCCAGCTGTTCGCGGGCGGCGTCGAGCTGCAGTTGGTCGGGGGTACGGGTGGCCCACGGCAGCTCGAACAACCGGTCCAGCCATGTGCGCACCCAGCTGTGCTCGGGCGATTGGGCGCTCATCCGCTCGAACCGGTCGATCTCCTTGGCGGCGAATGCGGCCGTCTTCTCGGGCAGGTGGTCGCGCAGCTCGTCGAGCTTGGTGCGGTATTCGCCGACCACGTCGTCGTCGCCCTCGCCCAGCTCCTTGCGAATCGCGACCAGCTGCTGGCGCAACAGGTACTCGCGCTGCTGCTTGTCCATCCCGTCGGTGACGTCGGCGCGGATCTGAGCCGTCACCTGCAGCTCGGCAAGGTGCTGCTTGGCCCACTCGCTGACGAGCGCGAGGCGCGGCTCGACCTCGATGGCGTGGAGCACTTCCTGGCGGCGATCGTCGCCGGACTCGGCCCAGACGGTGACTGCGTCGGCCAGCGCTCCCGGCTCAGCGATCGTGCGCAGGATCTCCGGCAGCCGTCGGCTCTGGCGCAGCTTGGCGATCTCCTCCAGCACCACGCGCAGCTCGCGTGCTGCTGCCTCGACTCGCGGTGCAGGGCGGGCCTCCGCCAACAGCTCGACCTCCGCGTGGTCTGCGCCGCGTTCGCTGGTGTGGAGTGCGACGACCAGGCCGCGTTGCTCGGCCTGGAGGATCGCGGCCTGCTCGCCGTTGGGCAGCGTGGCCGTGTTGGGCACGCGAGCCACGACGCCCAGCGACTGCTCGCCGGGAGCGACGAGCAGCACGCGGCCATCGGCGCGGCCGGCAGCCTCTACCGCCGCAGTGGCGCCGGAGCCGGGCGCAAGGGAGATGGTGACGATGGTGCCGGGCAGCACCACCGAGGGGACCGGGAGGACCGGCAGGTTGACGGTGCGGACGGGGGTGGTGATGTCGGTGTCGGACATGCGCACAACGTAGCCTCACGAAACTTGAACACAACCGTGTCAACTCTGTGACGTGAGGTACGTGCAGGATCGGGAATATTCAGCCGGCCTTCGGCGGATCCTTCAACGCGAAGTAGGCAACGACGAGCCCGCCGAGCAGCAGAAACATCAGGAAGCTGCGCAGCAGCCAGCGAAGGGTGCCGATCACGAACCCGAAGGCCCAGAAGAGCACGAGGGCGACGATCAGCCAGCCGATGACCTTGGCGAGTGCGGACTTCATGAGCGGAGCGTACGCCCAGGGTGTGAGGGAAGTGTCGCGGGCGGGTAGGGGTCAGCCGGCGGTGAGTGCGGCGGCTTTGGCCAGCGCTTCGTCCCAGCTCGCCCCTGCCGTGAGCAAGGCGCGAAACGGCATCACCATGCGTGGCATGCTCACGCCGAGCACACCGCGCAGGCGGCCCTCGTAGCCGTAGAGCGCGGCGAACGCACCGTCGGTGCTGCCGGCGAAGACGCGCACGTCGTCGCCGCCGTGCGCGCGGCCGACGAACTGGATGCGGCTGTCGAACTGGTCGCTCCAGAAGAACGGCACCGATGTGAACGGCTCTGGCTCGTCGCCACGGGCCACGGCCAGCAGGTTGGCCGCAGCGGCCGCGCCTTGCTCGGCCGCGTTCGTCCAGTGCTCGACGCGCATCTCCATGTCATCGAAGTCGGCGAAGGCGCCGTTGGGCCAGCGTGCACAGTCACCTGCCGCGTACACACCGGGCACACCCGCGTTGAGTGTCGCGTCGCAGACGATGCCGTCGCGCACCTCCAGCGCGCTACCCGCGAGCCACTCGGTCGCCGGTGCGACGCCGATGCCGACGACCACGACATCGCTGGCGACCACCGTGCCGTCGCCCAGGCGAATGCCGGTGACCCGGCCATCCGAACCGTCGATCGCCGCGACCTGGACACCGCAGCGCAGCACCACGCCGTGTCGCGCGTGGACGCTCGCCGCAGCGATTCCCATCTCGACGCCGAGGCCGCGGATCAACGGGGACGGGGCGCCCTCGAGCACGGTGACCGAACAGCCGAGGGTGCGTGCGGTCGCAGCGACCTCCAGCCCGATGAAGCCGGCGCCGATCACTGTGACCCGCGCCGTGCCGTCGCTGATGCGATCGCGCAGCCCCACCGAGTCGGCGAGCGTGCGCAGTTCGACGATGCCGTCGAGATCGGGCTGCCCTGGCAGCCGGCGCGGCGCGGCGCCGGTGGCGATGATCAGCCCGTCGTACGAGACCGCTGAGCCGTCGTCGAGTGTCACCGTCCGTGTCGCGGTGTCGAGTGCGTTGGCACGCACGCCGAGCCGCAGCGACAACCCCAACGACTCGAAGTCTTCGGCCTTGCGCAGCCGGATCCGCTCGACGTCCCACTCGCCGGCGAGCACCTTCTTCGACAGCGGCGGACGGTCGTAGGGGATCTCCGCTTCGCCGCCGACCAGCGTGAGCGTGCCGGCGAAGCCTTCGGCGCGCAGTGTTTCGCAGGCGCGCAACCCGGCGAGCGAGGCACCGATGACGACGACGTGCTGCGGCTCACTCATCCGTGGCCAACTGGTGTCGCACTCGCCGTCTCTGCATGCGGGGAGCGTAGTGGTGGCCGAATTGGGGACGGTGACCGAGACGGGTTGTGTTGCGCGGGCTTCTGGGTGCGTTCCG
>JAYSPV010000095.1:0-45265 GCA_043721915.1 Ilumatobacteraceae bacterium
CTGCTGGGCTGGACGACTCCATGCGTCGAGGTTAGTCAGCGACGCCAGATCTGTAGTTGATCCGGTAATCCGTCAAGGGGTGATCGGGTTATTCCGGTAATCGGTGTTCAGCCGGTCTCAGCGGGGAGGGTGTCGAGGAGCCGCTTGTAGATGGCGGCGCGGTCGGTCTGGTGGTTGTGTTCGGCGTGGTCGGCCTGAGCCCGCAGGGTCGGGCGGAACTCGACGGCGGTCTGGTAGTAGCCGCAGCCTTCGCAGATCGTCTCGTAGACGCAGTCGGTCGCGGCGGGCGTCGCTGAATCTTGGGTCACACCCTTGCATCATCGATGCGCAACTGCCTTAACCCGTAGATCCGGTGGCCGGGTTCTGGTGTCAATGAGGGCATGGTTGCGAGTGTGGGACGGATCACTACTGGTCGCGGGTACGACTATCTGACGCGTGAGGTGGCGACGTCGCGCCACGACTACTACACCGGTAGCGGTGAAGCGCCGGGGCTGTGGGCGGGCAGCGGACGCCACGAACTGGGCCTCGATGGTGTTGTTGATGCTGATGACATGGCCGCCCTGTACGGCAGCTTCATTGACCCGCGCACCTCACCCCACGCGCAACCGGCGGGTGGTCCGCCGGTGGCGGCGTTTGATGTGACGTTCTCGCCGTCGAAGTCGGTGTCGGTGCTGTGGGCCACGGCCACCAACCCGCAGGTGCGAGCGACCGCGGTGGCCGCGCATGAGTCGGCGGTGACGGCTGGGTTGGCGTACTTGGAGGCGAACGCCGGTCATACCCGGGTGGGTCGCAACGGGGTGCGGCGGATGGACACGTCGGGGTTCGTGATCGCCCAGTTCCGTCACCGCACGGCCCGTTCGACACGACCTGGCGAACGGGTTGGTGATCCGCAGTTGCATTCGCACTGCGCGATCTTGAACCGGGTTCGCGGTGTGGATGGCCGGTGGCGCACCCTTGATGGTGAGGCCATCTACCGCCACGCACACGCCGCAGGCGCCCTCTACGCGGCAGTGCTGGAACGCGAGCTGTCAGATCGTTTGGGCGTGTCGTGGGCTGCCCCTGACAGCCGAGTGCCGATGCGTGAACTCGTCTCGGTGCCCGGCGAGGTAATCGCCCGTTTCTCCTCGCGTCGCGAGCAAGTCCTCGACCATTTCGAACAGCTGCTGGTCGAGTAGGCCAAGGTCCATGGCCGCACGCCCACCCGTGGCGAGCGGGCGGGGATGCTCGACCAAGCAACCGTCCGGTCCCGGTCAGCGAAACGCAAGGGCAACGAAACCGACCTCCACGACCACTGGCGCACCCAGCTCACCCCAGGCGAACAAACGGCGATCGACTCGGCGGTTGGTTGCCAGCTGGCAACCAACGGCGGGCGGATGCCAGCTGGCAACACACAACTCGCAGAGGCGGTGTTGCAGTCGTTGCACGAACAGCGCTCGTGGTGGACCCGCACCCACGTGTTCGCCGAAGTCGCCCGCCTCGTACAAGACCCCACGGTCGAGGCGATCGAACTGGAAGTCGAACAGATCATCGCCGCATGTGTGGAACTCGAACCCGACCACGACCACCAGTACGCACAGCACGACAAGACCAAGTTCACCAGCACCACCATCAAGGCCGCCGAACGCAGAGTCCTCATGGCCGCCGAACAGCCAGCACACTGGACAGTCGAACCACTAACCACAGTTGGGCTCGGAGAGGACCAGACCGAGGCTGTCACCGCGATCTGCGCCGGCGACTACCAGATCGCAACGATCATCGGCCCTGCCGGCGCTGGCAAGACCACCATGCTCACAGCCGCCGCCAACTCGTACCGCACGGCGGAGCGACCGGTGACGGTGCTCACCTTGTCGGCCGCGGCGGCGAGGGTGGTCACCGAGGAAACCGGGCTTCCAGCATCGACGATCGCCGCATGGCGGGTCGGGCAAGTGCGACTGCCGCGCAACGGGTTGGTGATCGTCGACGAGGCGTCGATGGTGCCCACCCTCACCCTCGACCAATTGATCCGGGTCGCTACCGCGTACGACTGTCGGATCGCGATGGTCGGCGACTACGCACAAATGGGCGCACCCGAAGCCGGAGGACTGCTCCGCGACCTCGCCGGGCTACCCGGCGCAACCCACATGACGTCGGTGCGCCGCTTTCACCAGCCATGGGAACGCGACGCATCCAAACAGCTCCGCCAACGCGACCGGACCATCGCCGACGTCTACGAACAGCACGGCCGGCTCATCGGCGTCACCACACACAACGCGGTGGCAACGATCACTGACGCCTGGCTCGACGACATCCTCGCCGGCAACGACTCGATCATCGTCGTCGACACCACCACCGACGCTGGAATCGTGTCGGCACGCTGCCAGCAGCTCCTCGCCGCCAACGGCTTGCTCGGCGACACCGCTGGCGTCGGTGCCGACCAGAACCCGATCTGCGTAGGGGATCCGATCCAGACCCGGCTCAACACCAACACCATCGCAACCAGCGACGGCACACGCGTCCTGAACCGAGACGTGTGGCGCATCACCGGCAGAAACCCCGGCGGCGACCTGCTCGCGACGCACACCCGCACCGCCGTCACCGCCGAGATCCCCGCCACCTACGCCCGCGACCACGTCGTGCTCGCCTACGCCACCACCATCGCCGGCGCACAGGGTCGCACCCTCGACACCGGCCGCGTGCTCGTCACTCCGCACACCACAGCCGGTGCGCTCTACGTCGGCATGACCAGAGGCCGCGCAGCGAACCACGCCTACGTCATCACCGACAGCCACGACCACGAAGAATTCCAACTCGGCGACCTCAACCCACGCGACGCGTTCGCCGCCGCGATCGGCCGAGCACCGGAAGGCCAACTGTCCGCCACAGCGATCGAACAACGGTGGAACCGCAACGCCGGGCAGCGGCTCGCCAGCAGAACCGACGATCGGATCCACCAACAAGCCGTCGAATGGTGGACCCAACGTCAGACAACGCTGCCGCGTCGAGCCACCAAAGCGCTGCACGGTCATCACCACCAGGTGATCGCGGTTCTCGCGAGCCGCGGACCCCAGAGCTGGGAACAGGCAATCCGAGCTGCCGCCTCAACCACAGACTGGAATCAACGACAGGCGGCTGACACCTTCATGAAGAGACTCGAGACGGCGCCGTCCAACACCACTTCCACCCCTCCGCACGCGCCGCAACAGCTGTCGGTCAGCGCCGGCGCACGCGACTGGCCGCCGGCTCGATAGCCGTCGACGATCCGCTGTTACACGGGTGATCGACGGGCCCTGGGGTAGGGACGGCGAAGCAGGGTCAGTCGATCTCGACGGTGCGCCACCTGATGTTCTCGGCGTCGAGGATCTCCGGTAGGACACCTCGGGCCGCTTCGATCGACAGCAGCATCGTGGCGTCGAGCACGAGTCCGGTTGCCGCCGCTTCGAGGTTCAAGAGGTTGAGGCGCGGGTGGCGCTCGGACAACTCGGCCATCAATGGAACCGTCGACCGCGGGTCGGGGAGAGCGATGGTGTCGGGCAGCGACAGCAAGCTCCGTATCGCAGTCGCCTGGCGAGTGGCATCGAGACCGAGAAACGGGCCCGAGAGGTGTCCCCCGGCTCCGCCGACGGCGGCACGGCAGGCCCGGTAGTACCAATACGTCGTGGTGTAACGCTCGCCCACCTCGTGGAGGCCGACGAGGAGTTCTTCGATCAGGAGCCGGTCGTCGAGAACGATCGCGGGGACGCGGGCCACCTACTGATCGGCCAGGTCTGTGTCCTCGATGCTGGCGAGGCCAGCCTCGTAGCGGTCTCGGAGCACTTGGCGGAGTTCGCGGCGTGCGGTCTGCATGCCGCCAGGGACGATCAGTGCGGCATCACCGAGATCGATGATCCCAACTTCGCCACCGTGTTCGATGCCCCACCGGTGGCGAAGCTCGGCAGGCAGATTGGTCTGGCCACGGTAGGACACCTTGGCCGTCGAGGTACCGGACATGCCCGCATTGTACAGAAGGCCGACCTACAAAGCGTCGCTCTGAGCACCAGTCGACCGCAGAACCGCGTCGAAGCGCGGCATGGTCCTGACGACACGTCCTCGTGCGTTGCGAAAACGAACGCGGGGTGGAGCGTCAGGCCGGGCCCCGTGGCGCCGGCGGCCGCAGGGCCTCTCGATCACTTCACATCGACGATGTATCAAAAATGTATCAAACCGTCTGATACATCCCCGTGTCGGCTCGTGTCGTCGCGTCCGCTGACTGCGAGATACGTGCAGCTCAGCGGCACAATTCAACACGAGACGAGGCCGACCGAACACGCCGAGTTTCTTCTACGGATCAGAAGGTTAGGGGTTCGAGGCCTTCTTCGCGCACAGCCCCATGGTCGCCGAAATCAATTCGAGCCAGGGAGTTTCGCGACCCTCCGGCGGTCACGTTGTTCTGGTCGACCGGGAACGACACTGGTTGTCGAATCGCGCCGACCAGACGGGGGCGCTACCGTCGGTTGACGTGACCGACACTCCCTCCCTCGTGCTTTCCGGCTCGCCACACCGTTGGGGGTTGGTGGCGCTCGGGTGCGGCCTGCTCGTACTGCTGGGCGCGACGATCGGTCTCTCGGGCCACTACGTCCTCGTGGGCTGGTCGATCGCGGTCGCCTTCGCTGCGCTGGCCGTCATCGCCCTACAGCAGCCAGCCCGCCCGGACCACCTGGTGCTCAACGATCACTCCTTTGACATCGTCCACCTCGACACCGCCGTCACCCGCGACTTCGCATCCTGCAGCGAGTTCGGCGTCTGGCGTGAGGGAACGATGACCCTGGTCGTGTTCGATCATCCGACCGACGACGCCTCACCCAACGCTGCGGCGAACCGGGCAATCACCGGCCGCTCGGGTTCGCTGCCCCACCGGTTCGGCGTGCGCGCCGAGGAACTGGCGCAGCTGTTGAACATGGCCCGAACCAGGGCGACTCAGCCTGCGGAGCTCGATCCGGAGCCGCACGAGGAAACACCCGGCGAGACGACGTCCGGCGAGACGAACTCCGACTAGATGCCCTGCGGGATGCCTTCGTCACGCGCGACGGGCGCCGGCAACTCGGCGATCATCGGGCACCATTCACCGATGCGCCTGACATCTGGCTCACATCGCGGAAGCTGTTCAACCAGGTCGCAGCTCGCGATGATGGTCGCCGTGTCCCCGGATGCGATCGCAAGGTCCGCCACTGTGATGCACACCACCACGAGTCAGCCGCAAGGAACCACGCTGAACCATCGCCACCACGGCAGCGCGCGGAATCGGCCAGACTTCAGCGGTGGAGTTCGTGATCGCCCGCAACCCTGACCGGAGCTCGTCGTTGCCGTTCCTCATCCGGCTACCACTCGGGCCCAACGGGGTGGTGCTGAAGGTGCGCGACACCTGGCCGCGCACGGCGAAGGTCTACTGCCACCGCGCCGACGAATGGCCCGACGAGCCCGACATCCTCGAACGTGTGCCGGTGCGATCGTGCGTCCGACGCGGAGCGGCCATCGACCTCATCCTCGACCGTGGTCGCGAAAACCGCTCGCAGTTCGTGTTCGCCCACGCACGCGGTCGCGAGGTGATCTTCTGGCAGAGCGCACGGACAGCCAAACAGGCTCGTCCGGCAGTCGCTCTCCCGACCGCACGAGCGGCGGGGCAAGTGCTCGAGATCCTCGTGGACAGCCACGAGCACTACCCGTGGACCTTCACCAAGCAGCAGGCCGTCACTCGTCGGCAGGCGCTTCCCGCCGGCGACTATGCAGTAACAATCGACGGACAGGTCGTCGCCGCGGTGGAACGCAAGAGCCTCGCCGATCTCGTCGCCACGCTGATCGGCGGCAAGCTGCGTTACCTGCTTGCCGAGCTGGCCACGATGCCGCGAGCCGCGATCGTCGTCGAGGACCGGTGGTCCGCCGTGTTCAAGCTCGACCGCGTCCGGCCCTCCGTGGTCGCCGACGGCCTGGCCGAGGCACAGATCCGGTTCCCCATGGTGCCGATCCTGTTCTGCGAGACTCGCCCGCTCGCCCAGGAGTGGACGTACCGCTTCCTCGGCGCTGCCGCAGCTCACCATGGCGAGCACGCCGGCGCATCCGAGCTGGAACGTCGTCTTCCGGCCGCCGGGCCACTCGCCGCCGCACCGCCGACCGTCGCCAAGGTCCGTGCGTGGGCCATCGCCGCCGGACTCGATGTCGCAATGAAGGGCCGCCTCCGGCCGGAGGTGTACGAGGCGTATCAGACCGCGAGTGACACTTGATCGTGGACCAGGGGTTCTTCGAGATCGCGCGCGATGCGTTCGAGGGCTTCGTCGCCGGTGTCGGCGGGCAGCGCAGCACGTACGTCCACAGCCGTGGGCTGAAGGCGTGGTTCGACGACGACACGCGTGAGCACTACGAGGTGCAGTTGATCCGTGTCGACGGCAGCGTGCAGTTGGAGATCGGCTTCCACGCCGAACACCCGAAGGCACCGATGAACGACGGGGTGTTGCAGCGCCTGCTCACGATCGAGCAGCAGTGGCGACCGGCCCTCGGTGAGGAGGCGACGGCAGGCGAGTTCATCGGGCGCACCGGGTGGCAGCGAATCTCCGAGGTGTGGCCCACTCCCGAGACCGACACCATCGACGAGGCGATCGAGGTCGCCGCACGCCTCGCCGACTACGTCATCGCACTCGAACCCGCCCGCCGCGCCGCGAAACGCTGAGCCAGGCACCCACCGCGCGGTGCAGCTCCCGCATGATGGGCGAGCCTCTCCGGCGAGCAATGCTGTGCTCATGTTGAGCCCGATCCCCTGCGATGCCTCTGACGACATCCTGCACGCCCTCGCTGCGGTGGGTCGCACGGAGGACATCGCGTTCTCGCCCGACAACCGGCGGCTCGCTGTTGCCTGCTTCACCAAGGACTGCATCGCGATCATCGACATAGAGCTGCGGTTCGCACCTGAACCCGCCGCCCGCCTCACCGGGTTGATCGAGGTGCGCTCGCACGGGCTCGCTCGGCCGCACGGGCTCGCATTTCTCGACGATCATCTCCTTGCGGTCGCCAACCGCTCGGGTGGCGTCCTGATCCTGCCCGTTCCGCCGCCCGTCAACGGCGTCGAGCGCGCCACCGTCGAGCCCGTGATGGTGATCGGTGGCGATGACACCCCGGTCACGTCACCCGGCTCACTGACGATCGAGCAACACGGCCCGGGGCTGCACGAGCTGCTGGTGTGCAACAACTACGTGCACCTCGTCACACGGCACATGGTGGACAGCCGGGCACTTCGTGTGGTGAGCGCAGAGGTGCTGCTGTTGGAAGGTCTCTCGATACCCGACGGCATCGCGATCAGCAACGACTGCCGCTGGCTCGCAGTCAGCAACCACCGCACCCATAGCGTGCTCATCTTCGACAACACGGCGGACCTCGGCCCGAACACGCCCGCCGTTGGCGAACTGCACGACGTCACGTATCCACATGGCTTGCGCTTCACCGCCGATGATTCGCACCTGATCATCGCTGCTGCCGGCACCCCACACGTGGTCGTGTTCGAGCGCGGAGAGCACGACTGGCGCGGCAGCCGCACTCCCGCGGCAACAATCCGCGTCATGGACGACGACACCTTCCAACTCGGACACAAGAACCCGCAGGAGGGCGGGCCGAAGGGGCTCGACATCGACTGCACGGGGCGCATTCTCGCGATCACCTCCGAGCACGTTCCCCTCCAGCTCCTCGTGCTCACCGAGGCGCCGGCCCACCGCGCACCGGAGACCGGCGCGACGGCGACCGTAGAGGCGATGCGCTCCACCCTCATCCGCGCGCTCGACCGACCGAGGGCACTCGAGCAGCGCGCAAACCAACTGGAACGTGAGCTCTCCGGGCATCGCACCAGGATCGAGCAGCTCGAGCGGGCAGTCACGCGCACGCGCGCAACGGTGTTCGAGCAGCAGAAACTCTTGGAACAGGCACAGCAGGATGCGGCCGAAGCCGGTGCTTCCGGCAGGAGCGATACGGTCGGTTCGTGAACGAGACGAGACTCACCGTGCGAGTCGGCGATCTGTTGCCTGAGGTGGAGCTGGTCGACGAAGCCGGTCAGATCTGGCGCACAGCTGACGCCCGAGCTCAGTCGTCGTCGTGTACGCCCACCAGCGCAGCGACCTGCTTCGCGGATGGGTTGACCAGCGAGACATCGCCCACCGAGACGGTGGGGACGGTTTCGTTGCCGCGGGCGACAGAGCGCACGAACGCGGCCGCGTCCGGCTCTTGCCAGATGTCGACTTCGCGGAACGCCACGCCCCGCAGACGAAGGCCCACGCGCAACGACATGCAGAACGGGCAGCCAGGCCGCGAGTACACGACGACCTCCGACGATTCGCGGTGGTCGTTGTCCACGGTGTCAGCATCGGCACGTTCGTGAGTCACGGGGCATGCAACCCGTCGCCACTGCCGGTCATTCCCGAGACTCAACCAGTTCGGCGAGCGCAGCGATGTGCTGCGGTTCCATGCCACAGCAGCCACCCACCATCGTCGCCCCGCGGTCGAGCCAGCCCGCCACCACGTCGCAGTAGCTACCCGGGTCGAGGTCATCGCGAAATGCAGCGATCTGCGCGTTGGCCTCACCACCCGAGGTGTGCGTCGGGGCGAACCTGTTGGCATACCCACCCACGTCGGCCCGACCGGCGGCGGTCGCGAGTGCGATCTCGATGCCGGGGGTGATCATTTCCACCTGACAGCAGTCGCCTCAGTCCTCCTGATCGTCGGCAGCCTGGTGGTGTCGCGATTCCTCCGCCGGCGTGCCGCTCCTGCCGGTTGAACGGCTGAGCCGGCGCGATCGGCGCCAGCCCGACGTGTCCTACGCTGCGCTTCGTGGCGGTCTCGCGAACTCGAACAGCCAGGAGCGCACGGAAGCGCAAACGTCGGATGGACCGCGTCGAGCACGACCTCACCGACGAGCAGTGGAGTGCCCTGCAGGCCGCGTGGGGAGGCTGCGCGTATTGCGGCGCAACCGAGAGACCGCTGCAGCGCGACTGCGTGCTCGCGATCTCGCGGGGTGGCCGCTACACGCTCGACAACGTCGCGCCGGCGTGCGGCTCGTGCAACGCCAGCAAGTGCAACGACGAGCGCACGTTCCTGCTGCGCCACATCGAGATCGCGGCGGCGATGACGCGGCGGTTCCCTCAGGAACCGGAGCCGGAGCTGGAGGCCTGATCCGCGGATGGTTCGGGGGCGGCATCAGTCCTCCCGGTCACGTCATTTCGATTTCGACTCCTTCTGCCAGACGATTGTCCACCCAAGGTGCTCGCCAATGTTGGCGTTGAGATGCGGTGCTACAGCACCTCAGCGCCGACCGAGCGGGGTGGGGGCGATCACACCCTGCCCCAGAGTGATCCACACTGTCGTTCCTCTCGGCTCACGTCAATGGGTACGCCGCCTATCACACAGCACCCGCCAACGGCACGGAGCAAGCTCGTCGTGCTCTGCTCGAGGCTCCCACAGGAGCGGTTGCAACGCGTTGGTATCAGCGAGCGTTCAGTCGCCGATCAGGTCGCGTCGCGCCTGGGCCAGCACGTTGCGGGCGAGTTCGGCGGCGGCATCCACGTCCATCGCTGCACCTGCCTCGAACGCCGCGGCGAACTCGGCATCACCCATCACTTCGGGAAGCGCCACGACGGCGGCGGATGGATTGATCCATGACTGGCGGCGCCCCAGCGAGTACGCGCCGTACAGCCGTGCTGCGCCGTCGTGGTAACCGCGACCGGCGAGCCAAGCCACGAGTGCACCCATCCCTTGGCCGGTGTAGATGTCGCCTCGGGCGGACTGCCAGGTGTCGACGACATGCGTGAAGCCGGTGAACGCTGCGTCGAGATCGTCGGTCTGTGCGATCAGTTCGAGCTGCATCGAGCGGCACATCTCCTCCATCGTCAGGCCTCCGGACTTCACCTCGATCGCTCACCCGATGCTCACCCACCGCGTCGACGATCGTGTCGACAGCGTCGTCGCGCCCGACGAAGCTCGACTCCTGGAGCGGCAGATTGCCCGGCACCACATCCACGGTCCTCAACGCTGGGAACTCCTCGCGCAGCCCCTCGGCGCGCACTTGGAACAACTGCACCGGGGCCGACAGATCGCGCAGACCCCGCAACCCCAGATCCGCCAACTCCACGCGCATTGCGTCACGGTCCGCGTCTCAACGTTTCGTGGACCCCTCGATGTCGGTGAACAAAAAGGTGACCGTCCCCGTCGGACGACCCGTCACACCCCGCCCCCTGCGAACAGCACACCGCGAGTCTTTCACGAACCCACCCGCCGCCACGCCAAGATGACGCAACGCTGGCGAACGTCGACTGAGTCGTACGAGGAGATACGTCGTTCGATTCGCTGCGTCTCGTCGTTTCGATTTCGATTCCAGGCCGTCCATGCCGGTGAGCACCGGTCATCGCTTGCCTGCTCGCCGCTCGCGCCGCACGGCGCGCCAAGCGCGGATGAAGGCGCTGACCGTGAGGCACCCCACGTCCGCCTGACGATGGCCCGCGGCGAAGTGTTCCTGAATCGGCGGGATGGGTTCACGAATCGCCATTCGGGTTCGCGCCGCACGGAAGTCCGGGCGCAGCAGCGCCCAACGGTTCGCCACGGCCGACCACGCTACTCTCCTCTGAGTTGGGCGGCGCCGGCTGCTGCTCCCTACCATCGGCGACGGCGCCGCCGTGGGGCGGGCCGGGAGCGAGGCATTGACATGTTCGAGTGGAGCGACGAGCACCAGATGATCCGCGACGCGGTCAAGCGTTTCGTGGATGAGGAGGTCCGCCCACACGTGGAGGAACTCGAGCACGGCGACATGCCGCCGTACGACATCCTGCGCAAGATGTTCGCGACCTTCGGTATGGATGTCATGGCCCGCGACCGGTTCAAGAAGCAGATCGAGCGCGAGAAGTTGGTGGCCGACGCAGTCGCTCGTGGTGAACAACCACCCGCAGCGAAGGAGTCACGCGGCGGCGACGGTGGTGGGATGAGCCTGATCCCGATCATCGAGCTGTGCCGCGTGTGCCCGGGCATGGTGACGGCGATGGGCGTCAGCATGGGCCTCACCTCGGCGGCGATCATGTCGAAGGGCACGATCGCGCAGAAGGAGCGGTGGGGCCTCGACCTGCTGACGATGGTCAAGGTCGGCGCGTGGGCGATCACCGAGCCAGGCTCGGGCAGCGACGCGTTCGGCTCGATGCAGAGCACGGCTCGCCGCGACGGCGACGACTACATCCTCAACGGCAGCAAGACGTTCATCACCAACGGGCCGTACGCCGACACGACGGTGTTCATCTGCAAGCTCGACGAGGGCAACCCGCCCGCCGACCGCAAGGTGCTGTCGTTCGTGCTCGACCGCGGCATCCCCGGCTTCGAGCAGAGCAAGCCGCTGCGCAAGATGGGCATGCACTCCTCGCCCACCGGCCAGCTGTTCCTCGACGACGTGCGCGTCGGCCGCGACCGCCTGATCGGCGAGACCGAAGACCTGCCCGCCGGCGGCCGCGACGGGGCGAAGGCGACGTTCCAGCAGGAGCGCAGCGGTGTAGCAGCGATGGCACTCGGCATCATCGAAGAGTGCCTCGAACTGAGCGTGCAGTACGCGAAGGACCGCGTGCAGTTCGGCAAGCCGATCGGCGAGTTCCAGCTGATCCAGGACAAGCTGGCGCGCATGGAGGTGGCGCGGATGAACGTGCAAAACCTCGTCTTTCGAGTGATGGAGATGGGCGCGGCCGGAAAGGGCATGTCACTGGCGGAAGCATCGGCGATGAAGCTGTACAGCGCCCGCGCCGCGAGCGAGGTGGCGATGGAAGCCGTGCAGCTGTTCGGTGGCAACGGCTACATGGCCGAGTTCCGTGTGGAACAGCTAGCCCGCGACGCCAAGGTGCTGCAGATCTACGCGGGCACCGACGAGATCCAGATCGTGGCGATCGCCAAGGATCTCCTCCGCGGTTGATCCGCCGTGGACGGCCGAGCGGGATCGGCGTCCGCATGTTTGGTCAGGTCTGACTAGACTCTTCTCCATGGCCATCAGCATCTATGAGGCGAAGACACACCTCTCGAAGCTCATCGCGCAGGTCGAGCAGAGTGGCGAGGAGATCGTCATCCGCCGCCACAACGTGCCGGTGGCGAAGCTCGTGCCGTTCCGCCCCGTGGTCGCGCCACGGGTGCTCGGCGGCTGGGAAGGTCAGGTCGTCATCCACGACGACTTCGACGAGTTGCCCAGCGAGGTCGCAGCTGCGTTCGCTGGTGAATTGCCGTGAGACAACTGTTGCTCGACACCCATGTTGCGCTGTGGGCGTTGTCCTCGCCGTCGGTGCTCTCGCCGTCCGTTCGGGCAGCCATCGAAGATCCGGCGAACACGGTGCTGGTCTCAGCAGCGTCGGTGTGGGAGGTCGCCATCAAGCAGGCGGCCGGCAAACTCGACGCTCCGTCAGGGTTCGGTGGCGCCTGCTTGTCGATCGGTTTCGAATCGCTGGACATCAGCTTCGAACATGCCGCGGCCGCCGGGGCGCTCCCGACACATCACGCCGACCCGTTCGATCGGATACTGATCGCGCAAGCCATCGGCGAGCACCTCGAGTTGATCAGCAAGGATCGGGTGTTCGCGCAGTACGAAGGCCTCAGGCTCGTTGCACCCACCTGACCTGGCGTCGCAATCCTGCAACACTGTCCGGCATGTCAGATGCTCCGGTGCTCAGCCCTACCTATCCGGTCGCACGTGCGTCCTTCCTCGCGGCCGCGGACTTTGCGGGCGCACGCGTCGACACGTTCGAACACCCACTGCGCGGGCCCGAGGGCGAGCCGCTCGGCATCGACGTCGCCGAGCTCGGGCCGCGCGACGCCACCACGGTGGTGCTCGTGTTCTCCGCCACCCACGGCGTGGAGGGGTACTGCGGCTCGGCGCTGCAGACACACTGGTTGGTCAACCACGCAGCCGAGAGGCCGGCCGGGGTGCGAGTCGTCAACATCCATGCGCTCAACCCGTTCGGCATGGCATGGGTCCGGCGGGTCAACGAGGACAACGTCGATCTCAACCGCAACTTCGTCGACTGGTCGCAACCTGCGCCGCGCAACCCGGAGTACGACGGCATCGCCGACGACGTGGTGCCCGACGATTGGAGCGCCCAGACGCAGCAGCGCACGATGGAGGCCTTGCTCGCGCTCGTCAACGAGTGGGGCGTCGAGAAGGTGCAAGCCGTCGTCAGCAGCGGCCAGTACGCCCACCCGAAGGGCGTCTTCTACGGCGGCACCGGGCCGGTGTGGTCGCACCGCTGGTTGCGCGACTGGTGCGCGAACAACCTGGCCGAGGCGCAGCGGGTGATCATCATCGACCTGCACACGGGTCTCGGCGACTGGGGCCACGGTGAACTGATCGCCAGTGCCGCACCGGGCGACCCGCTGTTCGAGCGGGCCCGCTCACTCTGGCCCGACGCGAGGTCGATGCTCGCCGGCGACAGCGTCTCAGCCGTCTTGGCAGGCGACTGGTTGAACATTGCCGATGAGCTCGCCCCGCACGCCGAAGTCACCCCGATCTGCATCGAGTACGGCACGGTGGACGGCATCAGCGTGTTGCAGTCGCTGCGAGCAGACGCCTGGCTGCACGGCCACGGCGACCCCATGGGCCCCGACGCGCCAGCTGTGCGCGCACAGGTGCGCGCCGCCTTCGCCGACGACGACCCGGCATGGATCGCGACCTGCTGGCCCCGCTTCCACGACGTGCTCGGCGCCGCGCTGCAGACCTGACACGTCTGCCCGACTCGGTGGCAATCGCCGTGGCGGAGGGCACCCCCGATGGCACCCTCCACCACTCCTGCGCTCGTGACGCCATGTTCGGCGCCCGGCGACGGGGCGTGTACCCGCGGGGTACATCTCCTTCGTACGCCCGGGCCACGACGGTCCATAGAGTCCAACGACCCATCCGATTCGTCATACAGTCAAAGGTGATGACCGACGGGATCGACAATCGGCTGCACCCCGCCTTCACACGCCTGCTGCCCTTGCCGCTGTATGTCCAGCCGCGCAGCGGTGAGCTCGCTCTCACCGCTCGCACATCCCTCGCTGCTACCGGCGACGGCATCCACGACGACCTGCTGACCAACCTCGTCGCCGACCTCCACAGAGCGACCGGCACACATCCGACGATCACCTCGCACGCAGCGGCCGGCGACATCGAGTTGCGTCTCGATCCTGCAGCCGTCGAGCACGGCAGCGAGGGGTATGCCCTTACCGTCATGCCCGAGGGCGCCCAACTCGTGGCCGCGACTGCTGCGGGCTTGTGGAACGGGTCTCGCACGCTGCTGCAGCTGTTCCCACACGAGCCCGGCAACAGCGCTGCACCCGCGGTGCACATCGTCGATCTCCCGCGTTACGAGCACCGCGGCGCGATGCTCGATGTTGCCCGCCACTTCTTCGGCCCCGATCACGTGATGCGCTTCGTGGAGCTGATCGCCCGGTTCAAGATCAACCGCCTGCACCTCCACCTGAGTGACGATCAGGGCTGGCGGCTGGGGATCGACGGCTGGCCGACGCTCACCGGCATCGGCGCCAGCAGCAGTACCGGCGGGGACAACGGCGGGCATTTCACCCGCGACGAGTACCGCGAACTGGTCGCTCACGCCGCGCGCCACTCGGTGACGATCGTGCCGGAGCTCGACATGCCCGGGCACACCAACGCGGCGCTCGCATCCGTGCCGGCGCTCAACCTGGATGGTGTGTGCACGCCGATGTACACCGGCAGAGGTGTCGGGTTCAGCTCGCTGCGCCTCGCCGCCCCGGCGACCGCACGGTTCATCGGCGACGTGATCGCCCAACTCGCCGCCGACACACCCGGCGCCTGGTTGCACATCGGCGGCGACGAAGCACACTCAACCGACCCCGGCGAATACGCCGAGTTCATCGCTCTGCTGCGACGCACCGTGAACGAGCACGGCAAGCAGATGATCGGCTGGGAGGAGATCGCCACCACACCGCTCGCGGCCGGCGCGATCATCCAGCACTGGCTGCATCCGCCCACGGCGGCCGGCGCCCCCGCCGATGCGCGCTTCGTGATGTCGCCGGCGGCGCACACCTACCTCGACATGAAACACACGCCGGACTGCACCATCGGGCGCCGATGGGCCGGCTTCATCGACGTCGACACGGCGTACGAATGGGACCCTGCAGCGATCATCGAGGGCGTCGGCGACGAACGTATCCTCGGCGTCGAAGCGCCGCTGTGGACCGAGAAGGTGCGCACCTTCGACGAGGTCGAGTACCTCTGCTTCCCGCGGCTCGCTTGCCTGGCCGAAGTCGGCTGGACGGCACAGGCACAGCGCGAGTGGACCACGTTCGCTCCGCGCCTCGCCACACACGCCGACCGGCTTGCCGCTACCGGGGTGCGCCTGTTCCGCTCACGCCAGCTCGGCTGACAGCGACGCCGACAAAGGCCTCTTCCGTTGTTCTGGTCAAGGGCGCATGCTGCAGCCGTGAGGAATCGTTACCTGCTTCCCGTTGCCGTGCTGTTGTTGGCCGCCTGCTCCAGTAGTCGCTCCACCTCCGGCCCCGACAGCACCGCCACCGGCACGACCGGAGCCGCTGTCACCACGACGACCGCCACGACCGTGCCGCCTGCCAGCACCGACATCACTGACACCACTGACACCACTGACCCAGCCACCACCGCACCCTGCGCCGCTGCCGGCGACACCTCGGCCAAGGGCACCACGGATTCATTGACGATGTCGGGCATGGTCGGCAGCGACGTCCGTGTGGGCGATCACCCGTGCTACGAGCGAGTGGTGATCGAACTGGCCGGCCCCGGCGACTTCCCCGGCTGGGCAGCCGAGTACGTGGATGACCCGGTGCGGCTGGGCGAGAGCGACGAGTTCACCGACATCGCCGGCAACGCGACGCTGCTCGTGCGGATGGGCATGTGGATGCCCACGATGGAGGGCGACGGCTACAACGGGCCGACCGACATCTTCCCGACGAAGGTCGAGCACATCGCCGAGTTGCGCCAGACGGAGAACTGGGAAGGCATCAGCATCTGGGCGATCGGTGTCGATGACGAGTATCCGTTCACCGTCACCGTGCTCGCTTCCCCGGCACGATTGGTGATCGACTTCCAGATGACCGAGTAGCGGCTGACCGAGCAGAATCTTGATACGACTCGTAGCAGGTTTTCTATGTCGCGGTAAGCTGCAGCCATGGCTACTCTCGATCCGAAGAAGTGGACGCTCAAGACCAACGAGGCCTTCGCCGCGGCCATCGACCAGGCGAAGTCGCTCAGCAACCCCGAGCTCACGCCCGACCACATGATGGCGGCGTTGATGCGCCAGGAGGACACGGTGGTGCCGGCGGTGCTGGCCAAGCTGGGCCTCGCCCCGCTGATGATGCGCAACAAGGCCGACGAGGCCGTTGCCAAGCTGCCCAAGGCCTACGGCGGGCAGGACCCGCGCATGAACCGCGAGCTCGACAACGTCGTGCAGAACGCGGTTCAGTACCAGAAGGATCTCAAGGACGACTTCCTGTCGGTCGAGCACCTGCTGCTGGCGATGAACGCCCGCCTGGGCATCGGCAGCGAGGAGCTGCTGCAGGCGCTGAAGGAGGTGCGCGGCAGCCACCGCGTCACCTCGCAGAACCCGGAGGAGAACTTCGCCGCGCTGGAGAAGTACGGGCAGGATCTCACCCAGAGGGCACGCGATGGCAAGATCGACCCGGTGATCGGTCGCGACGACGAGATCCGTCGTGTCATCCAGGTGCTCTCGCGCCGCACGAAGAACAACCCGGTGCTGATCGGCGAGCCGGGCGTCGGCAAGACCGCGATCGTGGAGGGCCTCGCCCGCCGCATTGCCGACGGTGACGTGCCGGAGGGCCTGAAGAACAAGCGTCTGATCAGCCTCGACATCGGTTCCATGCTCGCCGGCGCGAAGTACCGCGGCGAGTTCGAGGAGCGGCTGAAGGCGGTGCTGAAGGAGATCACCGACGCATCTGGCGAGGTCATCACGTTCGTCGACGAGATCCACACCATCGTCGGTGCCGGTGGTGCCGAAGGCGCGATGGACGCGGGCAACATGATCAAGCCGATGCTGGCCCGCGGCGAGCTCCGCATGATCGGGGCCACCACGCTCGATGAGTTCCGAAGCCACATCGAAAAGGACGCCGCGCTCGAACGTCGGTTCCAGCAGGTGTACGTCGGCGAGCCAACGGTGGAAGACACGATCGGCATCCTGCGCGGCCTGAAGGAGCGCTACGAAGTACACCACGGTGTGCGCATCCAGGACAGCGCGCTCGTGTCCGCGGCCGTGCTCTCCAACCGCTACCTCACCAACCGCTTCCTGCCGGACAAGGCGATCGACCTGATGGACGAAGCGGCGTCGAAGCTGCGCATCGAGATCGATTCGCTGCCCACCGAGATCGATGTCGTGCAGCGCCGCGTGCTGCAGCTGGAGATCGAGGAAGTCGCGCTCCAGAAGGAGACCGACGCCCGCTCCAAGGAACGGCTGGAGACGATCGTCGACGAGCTGACCACGCTCAACGCGCAGGTGCACGTGATGAAGTCGCACTGGGAGAACGAGAAGCAGGCGATCGACGCCATCCGATCCTTGAAGGAGGAGTTGGAGCAGCTGCGCACCCAGGTGGAGCGCGAAACCGATCTGTCAGTCGCTGCCGAGATCCGCTACGGCCGCATCCCCGAGCTCGAGCGCCGCATCGACGAGGCCACGGGGCACCTCGACGCGCTGCAAATCACCAAGCGGATGCTGAAGGAGGAGGTTGACGCCGAGGACATTGCCGAGGTCGTCAGCAAGTGGACAGGTGTTCCCGTCAGCCGGCTGATGGAGGGCGAGATGGCCAAGCTGATCCACCTCGAGGACCAGCTGCACCAGCGGGTCATCGGCCAGGAAGACGCCGTCACGGCTGTTGCAAATGCAATCAGGCGGTCCCGTGCGGGGCTGTCAGACCCGAACCGCCCGATCGGCTCGTTCATGTTCCTCGGGCCCACCGGCGTCGGCAAGACCGAGCTGGCCCGGGCGGTCGCCGAGTACCTGTTCGACGACGAGAAGTCGATGGTGCGCATCGACATGGGCGAGTACATGGAGAAGTTCTCCGTCACCCGCCTGATCGGCGCGCCCCCCGGTTACGTCGGCTACGACGAGGGCGGCCAGCTCACCGAAGCCGTGCGCCGCCGCCCGTACAGCGTGATCCTGCTCGACGAGATCGAGAAGGCCCACCCCGACGTGTTCAACGTGCTGCTGCAGGTGCTCGACGACGGCCGGCTCACCGACGGCCAGGGTCGCACGGTCGACTTCACCAACGTCGTGCTGATCATGACCTCGAACCTGCCGGGCGACCCGTTGGGCTTCTTCAAGCCGGAGTTCATCAACCGCGTCGACGACATCATCCGCTTCCGTTCGCTCACCGAGGAAGACCTGCAACGGATCGTCACCATCCAGCTGGAACGCCTGCGGGTGCGGATGGCCGAGCGTCGCATCACGCTGTCCGTCAGCGAGGTCGCGATGCTGTGGCTGGCGCACGAGGGCTACGACCCGTCGTTCGGTGCTCGCCCGCTGAAGCGCGTGATCCAGCGCGAGATCGCCGACCCGGCCGCGATGCTGATCCTCGGCGGCAAGGCCACCGAAGGCGACACGGTGACCGTCGACGTCGTCGACAACCGACTGACGCTGCTGACGTCCAGCAGTTGAGCGGCTGACTGACCGGCGCGTCACGATTCCGGGCCGCTGGTTACTTTCAGGGGTGTGACCTTCGAGCAGTTCGTCTCCGAACGCGGGCCCGATATCAGTCTCGAGCAAGTGACGGCCATCGCCGAGTCGATGCAATCGGCGACTCCGGGTCAGTTGCATGAGTTGCGTGCCAGCGCCAGCGCCGCGACCGGCCTGAGCGAACTGCCGCTTCTTGATGCCGTGGCCATCGGTGGGCGCTCGCTGGGGCTCCGCGGGGCACCGTCGACGAGACGGTTGCCCTGTGCCTCGATGGCGCTTCCGGCGCGACGTGCAGGTTCAACGACGTCCATCGAGACGGCGACCCGCGACCCGACGCCTCCCTTCGCTCGCTGATCGTTGACGTACAACCTGGTTGCGGTGCCGGCCGACGTCGAGTATGTCCGAGTGTGCATTGACGCCAACGGCGAGTTGCGGCCGAACAGCTCCCGCATGGCTGCCCGACCGCTGCCGTAGGAGTGTTCGTTGTGCTCAGCGACAACGCCAGTTGCCGACTGCGACAATGCAGGTTGTCGATGAGCAAAACAGAACAAGTCAGCCTCCCGGCGAAGCGCTCTTCCTCGCCCTCGCCCTCGGCGCGCTGGCCGCCGACAAGTGCCTGCGGGGCATCCGCACCGGTTGAGCCGGTCACGCCTCAAATCTCTCGGAACCGACGACGCCGCAGCGGCGTCTCAGATGCATGACGCCGCAGCCCGACACCCGTCACCCACTCGCTCGAACCACTGGTCGCCGCCGCCGGCTGGCGCTCGCGGTTCTCTTCATGCCGCTGACGATGATCGCCGCATCGTGCAACGGGGGTGGCCTCACCGACTCGCCGACCACGACCACGTTGGTGCCCCCGACACCGGACAGCGTGATCGTGATGGAAGGTCGGCCGCTACGTCGGCGCAACGGCCGGCTGCACCGGGCCCGCAGCAAGCGCGGCCACTCGCACCTCACCGACCGCCAGGCCCTGTGGCTGGCACCCGACGTGCGCGAGGCGCTGGCGGAGCACTGGCGCAACCAGGGCGAGTTGGAGCACGCCTCGGTGGTCGCGTTCGAGGACCTTGCCCGCCGGCTGGCATTGGTGGACGCCCCCGACGACCTGATCGTGCGGTCGCTGCAGGCGGCACAGCAGGAGACCGACCACGCCGAACGGTGCTTCGAGCTCGCCGGCCGCTACCTGGGCGAGAGCCTCCGCCCCGGCCGTCTGCGCCGCCCGCTCCGGCTGCCCCGCAGCCGTGACACCGAACTCGCCCGACTTGCCGTCGAGGCGCTGCGCGACGGCATCGTCAACGAAGGTTTCGCTGCGTGGTTGGCGCAAGAGCAGTTGGAGCGTGCTCGCGACCGGCGAGTGCAGGAGACCCTCGCAGTGATCGCTCGCGACGAGGCAGGCCACGCGGACCTTGCCATCGACGTGTTGGCCTGGTGCCTCGCCGAAGGCGGCGCCGAAGTCGCCGCTGCCGTACGGGAGGCGGCCGGCGAACTACCGGCTCGCATGAGCGCCGGCGTTGTGCCAGCCGGTCTCGATCGGCGGGCTCTTGCCGACCACGGGTTCTTCGACCCGGACCCCACCGGCGAGGGGTACGCGGGAGTGCTGAATGCTGCACTCGCCCACGTGCCGCTCGACGCAATCCAGCGCGCCGCCTGACTCAGCGCAGGTCGCCGACCACCTTCGAGGCCCGGTCGAAGCAGGCCTGCAACTGTGTCCGCAAGGTGCCGGTGACCGCTGGATCGAGCAGCATGCTCACACCGGGATAGACCTTGCGGCTGCCGGTGACGTTGCACAGCAAGACTGTCCAGGGTTCCGTGAGCCACGAACCGTCGGGCTGCTCGGTGAACCGCACCGTCGCCATCAGCCCGTCGAGCGTGCGCAGGTCGCTGTACTTGTTGCGTCCGGCCACACCCATCCCGGAGATGAAGTTGCCCATGCTCCAGTAGACGAGCGTGCCGCCCACCCGCTCGACGGGCTGCGGGACGTGCGGGCCATGGATCAGGATCAGATCGGGGTGCGCCTGGTTGACGATCTGCTGCACGATCGCGCGGTCCTCGGCGGTCGGCGCATTCTGCATCTCGACGAACACGTGCAGGCTGACGATCACGACCTCGGCGCCCGCCGCGCGAGCCGCCGCGACGTCGTTGATCACGTTCGTGGCTGTCACCCCCTGGCGGATCCGCCACCAGTCGCTCGGGAAGCCGACGTTTGAGTTGCGCGCGAACGACAGGTGCGCCACCCGAACACCCTTCACATCGAACGGTTGCGGCGCGGCCTCGGCCGCCGAGCGAGCCGTACCGGTGTGGGTCAGGCCGGCCGCGTCGAGCGCGTCGAGCGTGCTCTTGATGCCGCTGATCCCGAGGTCGTAGCTGTGATTGGAGGCGGTGCTGCAGCGGTCGAAGCCGACCCGCTTGAGGTCGGCGGCCAACTCGTAGGGGGCGGCGATCAGGCTGGTGCCGGAGGCACTTCTGGCGATGAACCCCGCCTTCGCGCCCGGCAGGCCGATCGGTGTCTCCATGTGGCAGATCGCCAGATCGACGGCGGACAGGATCGAGGAGATCGGACGCAGCAGGGGCTCGTGGTCGTAGCGCACCCCGGGCGGCGCGGCTGCTGCGGCCGCGTTGTTGACCAGGGCCTCCGAGAGCCAGTCGCCGACTGCGGCAATCGAGAACGTGCGCCCCGGCGGGTCCAGTCGTTCAGCAGGCGTTGCGGGCGTGATCGCAGCCGACTCGGTGATCTGATCCACCTCTACCGGCGGCTCAGCACCCGCACTACCGGCAACGAGCGTGACGCACAGTGCAATCACGACCACCGGTACCCGCCTGCTGCGCATCGCGAGATCCTACGTCCGCCGCAATGGATGCTCAGCTCTTGCGGAAGCGGCGCACGGCCAGTGGTGCGAGGACGGCGGTGATGCCCAACGACCAGGCAATCGAACCCCACACGTACGACATCGACTCCGAGCCGAGCATCAGCGCGCGCACACCGCTGACAGTGACGCTCAGCGGCTGCCGCTCCGCCCACCACTCCAGCCAGCCGGGCATCGTCGACGACGGGACGAATGCATTTGATGCGAACGTCAGCGGGGCGAGGATCGGGAACGCCGCCGCCTGTGCCGCTTCGCCGTTGGTGACGGCGAGGCCGATGAGGGCGAAGATCCAGCAGACGGCGAACCCGAACAGCACCATCAGCCCGACGCCACCGATCACCTTCAGCACGTTGGTGTGGGTGTTGAAGCCGACGAGGAAGCCGACCATCAGCATCATCGTCACTACGAACACGTTGCGCGTGGTGTCGGCCAGCACACGGCCACCGAGCACCGCCGAGCGGCTCATCGGCAACGACTTGAGGCGTTCGATGAGGCCCTTGTTCTTGTCCTCGGCGAGACCAACCGCGGTGTTGATCGCACCGAAGGTCACCGTCTGCAGGAAGATGCCGGGCATCAGATAGTCGACGTAAGGCAGGCCTGCCGCGCCGCTGGGGATGGCTCCCCCGAACACGTAGCGGAACATGAACACGAAGATCAGCGGCTGCACGAGCGCGAACACCAGCAGCTGCGGCACACGGCGCAGCACGGTGAGATTGCGCCACACCATCGCCAGCGTGTCCTTCACCGCCCAACCGAAGCCGCTGCCGGCACGGGTGGAGATGGCCAGAGGTGCGGCGGGAACGTTGGGGGCGATCATGAGAGCTCTCCAGGGGTGCCGGTGAGGCTGAGGAAGACGTCGTCGAGCGTGGGCTCACGCAGGGCGACATGGGCGGGTGCGATGCCGGCGGCCGACAGTTGGTTGAGTGCGTCGCGCAGCGTGCTCGGGCCACTGCTCATCACGAGGCGAACGATCGTGCCGGCAGCGAGCGTGCCCCCGATCAGCTCAGCACTGCGCGTGGCGTCATCTGCGCTGTGGAACTCGAACTCGATGACCGTGTCACCGAGCCGCGCCTTGAGCTGCTTGGCCGTGCCCTCCGCTGCGATCAGGCCCTTGTCGATCACGACGATGTTGTCGGCCAGACGATCGGCCTCTTCCAGGTACTGCGTGGTGAGCAGCACGGTGGTGCCATCGGAGACGAGCGTCTCGATCACGTCCCACAGATCGAGGCGGCTGGCGGGGTCGAGCCCAGTGGTGGGCTCGTCGAGGAACAGCACCGGCGGGTGCGAGACCAGCGCCGCGCCGAGGTCGAGCCGGCGGCGCATACCCCCGGAGTAGGTGCGCACCGGCCGATCGCCCGCATCAGTGAGGTGGAACTGCTCGAGCAGCTCGCCGGCCCGCGTACGGGCCACGGCCTTGGCCATGTGGTTGAGGCGGCCGACCAGGACCAGGTTCTCGCGGCCGGTGAGGTTCTCGTCGACAGCGGCGTACTGGCCGGCGAGGCCGATGCTGCGCCTCACGGCCTGCGGCTCGTGCTGCACATCGAAGCCGTTGACCACGCCGCGCCCGCTGTCGGGCTGCAACACGGTGGTCAACATGCGCACCATTGTCGTCTTGCCCGCGCCGTTGGCGCCGAGCAGCCCGAGCACCGAGCCGCGTGGGACGGCGAGTGAGATGTGATCGACGGCGACCACCTCGCCGAAGGTCTTGCGGAGGTTGTCCGCGAGGATTGCCGTATCTGTCATGAACGTTGACTCTACAGAACAGTTGACCATCATCAACTATTGATTCGAGTCATGTTGTCGATAGTCTGGCCCTGTGACTGAGCGCGCGGCACCGATGCAAGAGGCATGGTCTCGGATGATGTCGCTGTTCTTCGCGCGCCGCGACTACTTCTTCGCGGAGCTGCAGCAGCTGGCACTCACACCGCCGCACGGCCACGCGTTGATGTCGTTGCGCCATGGGCCTGTCCGCATGCGCGACCTCGCCGATGCGATGGCGTGCGACGCGTCGTACGTCACTGCCGTCGCCGACCGCCTGGAGGAGCTGGGCCTGGCCGACCGCCGCAACGCGGCCGATGATCGTCGCGTGCGCGAACTGGTCCTGACCGAGAAAGGTGAACAGGTCGCGCAACAGCTCGATGCGGTGTTCACCGACCCGCCCGAGCAGCTGGCCGCACTCTCGCCCGCAGACCAGGCTGCGCTGCTGCGCATCATGCGCAAGCTCGGCGAACCCGCCAGCGGCGCATGGATGCCCAGCCGTTCATTGCGTTGAGCGCCTGCGTCTCCCCGCTTGATTAGGGGCGAAGGTCCGTAGCAACTCACGCGACCACTTCCGTACTGTCGAGAGCGGATGTACCGGATCGCCCGCCATGAAGCCCTCACCCCGAGCACCTTCCTGTGGGAGGTGGAGGCGCCCGACGTCGCCTCGGCAGCTCGACCGGGCCAGTTCGTGATGGTGAGGTTGCACGACGGCGCCGAGCGCATCCCGCTCACCATCGCCGACTTCGATGCCACCCGCGGCACCGTCACGATCGTCGTGCAATCGTTGGGGCGTTCCACTGCCGAGATGCGCGACAAGTACCACACCGGCGACACATTCGCCGATCTCGTCGGGCCGCTGGGCACGCCGACGGAGATCCCGCTCGTCCCGCCTGGCATGAGCAGTCATGTGGTGCTGGTCGGCGGAGGTTTGGGTGTGGCGCCGGTGTTCCCCCAGCTGCGCGCGTTCAAGCAGGCCGGCCATCGCACCACGTGCATCGTCGGCTTCCGCACGATCGACCTCGCGTTCTGGCAGGCACGGCTTGCCGATTGGGCCGACGAGTTGATCGTGTGCACCGACGATGGAAGCTCGGGCCGCGCCGGCCTCGTCACCGAAGCCCTCGCCGAGGTGATCGCAACCGATCGACCCGACCTCGTGGTGGCGATCGGCCCGATGGTGATGATGCGCGCGTGCGCCGAAGTCACCCGCCCTGCAGGCGTGCACACCGTTGCCTCGCTCAACACGATCATGGTCGACGGCACCGGCATGTGCGGCTCGTGCCGTGTGAGCGTCGACGGCGTCACCCGCTACGCGTGCGTCGACGGCCCCGACTTCGACGCTCACACGGTCGACTTCGACGAGCTGCTGCAGCGGAACCGCCGCTTCGCCACCGAGGAACGAACGGCCGCCGACGACTACCAGCACCGCTGCCAGGTCGAGCAGACGTTGTTCGTCGACGGCAAGCGCACCTACAAGAATCTGCGTGAGATCGAACCGACGAAGGTGCCGATGCCGGTACGCGACGCCGAGGTGCGCTCCCACACGTTCGACGAGGTCAGCCTCGGCTACACGCTGTCGGAGGCCCTCCGCGAAGCCGAGCGGTGCATCCAGTGCACCCGCCCGACGTGCATCAGCGGCTGCCCGGTGGCCATCGACATCCCCCGCTTCATCCGCCACCTGCTGGTCAAGGACGTCGACGGTGCGCTCGGCGTGATCCGCGAGGCCAGCATCCTTCCTTCCGTCTGCGGCCGCGTGTGCCCCCAGGAGACGCAGTGCGAGAGCCAATGCGTGATCGCCCGCAAGATGGAACCAGTCGCCATCGGCCGGCTCGAACGCTTCGTCGGTGACCACGGCAACGCCGCGACGCCAGTGATCGCGCCGGCGATCGGCCGACGTGTGGCCGTCGTCGGCTCCGGCCCCGCCGGGCTCGCGTGCGCCGCAGATCTCGCCCGGGCCGGCGTCGACGTCACCATCCTCGAAGCGCTGCACGTCACCGGCGGCGTGCTGCGCTACGGCATCCCCTCGTTCCGATTGCCGCGCGAGATCATCGATCGGGAGATCGCCGGCTTGCTCGACCTCGGTGTCAAGATCGAGACCGACACGGTCATCGGCCGCACCTTCACCGTCGAAAATCTGCTCACCGCTCGCGGCTTCGACGCGGTGTTCCTCGGGGTGGGTGCCGGCGCGCCCTCGTTCCTCGGCATCCCCGGCGAGAACGCCGGCCGTGTGATCAGCGCGAACGAGTTCCTCACTCGCGTGAACCTGATGGGCGGCGACCGGTTCCCCGACATCGACACGCCGGTCGGCATCGGCACCGACGTCGTGGTGGTCGGCGCCGGCAACACCGCGATGGACTGCCTGCGCGTGGCCCGCCGGCTCGGCGCCCAGGTGCGGTGCGTCTATCGCCGCTCACGGGCGGAGGCGCCCGCCCGCCTCGAGGAGCTGCACCACGCAGAGGAAGAAGGCGTGCGCTTCCAGTTCCTGCACAACCCAGTGGAAGTGCTCACCGATGAGACCGGGCTGGTACGTGGTCTGCGTGTCGAGCGGATGGAGCTCGGCGAACCCGACGAGTGGGGCCGCCGTCGCCCGATGCCCACCGGCGACATCTCCGACGTCGAGTGCGACACGGTGATCGTCGCGCTCGGCACCAACCCGAACCCGATCGTCACCCGCAACACGGCAGGTCTCGCGCTCGACCAACGCGGCTACGTCGCGGCCGACCCCGTCACCCAGGCCACCAACCTGCCCGGCGTCTTCGCCGGTGGCGACATCGTCACCGGCGGCGCCACCGTGATCCTGGCGATGGGTGCCGGCCGCCGCGCAGCGACGGCAATCCTCGACTACCTCGACCGCGGCATCACGGCCGAACCCGCCGGCGCCACGGACGGTCGCCTGTGCCCCCGCTGCCACCGGCCGATGGACGACGACGACGACGGCGTCTGCTGCGCCGGCAACGTGATCGCGTGGCGGTGCAGCCAGTGCGCGAAACGCAGCGAAGGGTTCGCGTTCCCCTACGGTCGCTGCCCTGCCTGCGGTGGCACCCTGGACTCGATCGACCTCGCCGAGCCGGCCGACGAGGCGATGGAGGCCGTGCGCCACGCGTTCGAGATCGAGCTCGGCGGCCGCGACTTCTACATCGCAGCCGCCGACGCAACCGACGACGTGGACATGCGCGACATGTTCCAGCGCCTCGCAGCGATGGAGCGCGAGCACATCGACACCCTGGTGCACCGGTACCACATGCCGGCCCCGCGCGATGCGAGCGGCAGCCTGCACCCAGGCATCCTGCAAGCCGGCGGCCCTTCCAGCTTCGACGACCCGCTTGCCCTGATGGAGATGGCGATCACGTTGGAGCACCGCGCCGAGCAGTTCTTCGTCGACCGCATCGACGACGCTGCGCCTGCGGCTCGCGAGCTCTACTGCGAGCTTGCCGCGGAAGAGCGTGAGCACGTCGACCTGCTCGTGACGGAGCTCGCTGCGCTACGCGACCGCCGCCACGGCCTGCTCTGACCCGACGCGCTAGTCGATGACGTGAGCGTGCGAGCCACGGGCGAAGCGGCGCATCGTGATCGTCTGCATCGCTGCCAGCACGAGGGCAATCGAGCCGATGACGACGAGGCCTGGCAGCACTGCACCCAGGGCGCAGATGCCCGCAGCCACGACGATGGCAATCGGCCGCTCGGGGGTGACTCGGCGCAGCACAAGGAACTGGAACCCGGACAGACCGCCGATGAAGCACGCAACCGACAACGCGAGCAACCAGCGATCCTCGACGGCGAGGTGCCCATCGGGGTGCGGGATCAGGTGCTTCACCACGACCGCGTAGAGGATCAGGCCCAAGACCACCGGAAAGTGGCCGAACGTGAACAGGTCGCGTGCGAGCGTTCCCCGCTCGGCTCCGTGCGCGGTGCGCAACGTGTGCTCACCGACTGCAGGGATGAACGCGAAGTACACCCACCAGAACATGCACGCCACGGCAACCGAGACCACGATGGCCAACGCCGTGACACGATCGAGGCCGATCTCGCTGGCCGTGACGCCGGCCGCAATCAGCACCTCGCCCAGGCAGATGATGACGAACAGCGAGTGCCGCTCGGCGAAGTGCACCGCGTTGATCACCCACTCACCCGACGCGGCACGTAGGCCGCCGATGATGTTCAGCAACGCAGCGATCACCCACAACACCACCCGCGCGTTGTCGTGGAGGAACGCGCCGACGAGCACCAGTGCCGGCGCCACCGACGCCACGCTCGTGTATCGGATGAAGGCACCGCGCAGCTTCGGATCGAACAGGGAGACACTGCCCTGCATGCCGAGTACGAGCAGCTGCACGCCGAGGTATGTGGCGCCGAACCAGATGCCGGTGCCGTGGTAGGCATCGGGGATGCTGATCGCCATGATCAGCGCAACGGGGATGCAGCCGAGCACCAGCACCCGCGTGCGGGCCGTGCGCTGGAGGTCGATGGCGCTGCCAGCCCATGTGAACTGCGACCACTGCCACCAGACCAGCAACGCGACCAGAACGCCCTTGGCGGTTCCGGTGCCCGTCGGGTGATGACTGATCAGCGACGCGATCTGGGTCACTGCAAAGACGAAGACGAGGTCGAGGAACAGTTCGAGATTGGTGGCGTGCCGCTCGCGTTCGGCGGTGTCGACCGTTGCCTCGCTCAACGGGCCAACCGCTGTCGCACCGCGTTGGCGTGGCCCGGGAAGCCCTCGTGTGCGCTCATCGCGAGGATCGTCGGGGTCATGCGCGCGAGAGCCGCTGCATCCGAGCGGGCAACGGCGGTGCGCTTCAGGAAGGTGTCGGCCGTGATCCCGCTGCTGACATGCGCAAACCCACCCGTCGGCAGGCTGGCAGGACAGCCGATCACGAAGTTGCCGCCGCTGAACAGGGTGTCCTGGCCGATCAGGATCTCGCCGGCGTTCACCAGCTGATCGAGGAGCTCGGCTTCCGCGCCGGCTGCCACGGCAACCTGCAGGTGCTCGGGCGCCCAGCGGTTGGCCACATCGGCCGCCTCGCCCAAGTCGCCCACGAACACGCACCCGCCGTTGGGGCCGAGCGCAGCGCGTGCCGCCTCGGAACGGGACGCCGGCAGCAGCGACAGCTGTCGTTCCAGTTCCACGTCGATCGCATCGGCCAACGCCACGCTGGTGGTGATCAACAGCACCGCACTGTCGGTGCCGTGCTCGGCCTCGTTCAACAGGTCGGCCGCGGCAAGGCACGGGTCGGCACTCTCGTCCGCGATCACCATGCTCTCGGTCGGGCCGAGGATCATCATCGTCGCCACGCCATAGCGCTGCATCTCGACCTGTGCGCATGCCACGGGTGGGCTGCCAGGGCCGACGATCTTGCGGACCCGTGGGATCGTCTCGGTGCCGAAGCCGAGTGCTGCCACGCCGGCCGGACCATTGACGCGGAACACGTTCTCGATGCCGAGCTTGCGGCAGACCACGAGGACGGCCGGGTCGATGCGGCCGCTGCCGTCGGGCATCGGCGGCACGACCAACGCGAGCGTGGGCACCTTGGCCACCGTCGCCGGCACCGCCAGCTGGTACGCCACGCTCGGGTAGCTGGCCTTGCCGCTGGGCACGAACAGCCCGGCGCTGGTGATCGGGGTGATCTTCTCGCCCACCGTCAAGCCCGGCTCGCTCTCGAAACTCCAGTCAGCGGCGCGCATCATGAGTTGTTCGTTGAACGCTCGCAGGTGGGCGATCGCGTCATCGATCGCCGCGTCGACCTCGGGGCTGACCGACGCGCTCGCCAACTCGTCGGCGGTGGCCCGCAACTGGTGCGGCTCGAGGGTGACACCGTCGAAGTCGCGCAGCGCACGACACACGGCCTCGTCGCCGTTGGCTCGTACATCGTCGATGATGCGGCCGATGGCGGCTTTCAGGTCGGCATCGAAGATTGCCGTCAGCCCGCGGTCGCAGAGCGCCTGCCGCTCGGCCTCCGTCATCGTGGCCCAGGTCATCCGTCGCATCACCGGCATGGGAGTTGACGCTACCGGCGCTCAGAGCGCCGGGCGCTTGGCGAACCAGGGGTCGGCGTGCTCCAGCTGCGCGGCCAACTGGACGAGCACGTGGTCGTCGCCCGCGCGACCCATGATGTGGGTACCGACGGGAAGACCGGCATCGTTCCACCACAGCGGCAGCGACATCGCCGGCTGGCCGGTGCCGTTGGCAAGAGCGGTGAACGGTGAGTACGGCAGCACCGCGTTGAGCCGGTAGTCGAGGAAGTCGGTCCACCCATCTGCACGGTCGGAGGGGAAGCGGCCGATCAGCGCCGGCGGCTCGCCCAACGTTGCGGTGAGCAGCATGTCGTAGGGCACGAGGAAGCGGGCCATCTCGCGGCCGACGGCGTGGACCACGTCGAGCGCAGCGATGTAGTCGGCGCCACTGACGCGCTCGGCGTGTTCGCAGGCCAGGCGGGTGACCCGTTCGGTGTCCTCGTCGGTGAGCGGGCGACCCAACGACGCGGCCCGCGAACGCACCGTCAGCTGCGTGCCGCAGGCGACGATGTCGGCCCACGCGCGCATGAACCGCTCGATGTCCACCGTCGGGTCGACGGGTACCACCTCGTGGCCGAGCGCCTCGCACAACTGCGCGGTGTGCTCGACCGCGGCAACACAGTCGGGATGGATCGGGCCACCGGTGAACGAGCGAGTGCTGACGGCGATGCGGAGGCGGCGCGGCCCGCCCGCAACAAGTGCTCCGGAGAACGTGCCGGTGACCGCGGGCGCGTAGTACGGCGCACCGAGATCGGGGCCGACGGTCGCATCCAGCAGCGCAGCCGTGTCACGCACGGCCCGCGTGAGGAAACCGTCGATCGCCATGCCGGCCCAGCCTTCGCCACTGGCCGGTCCGTCGGGCAGCATCGCCCGCGTCGGCTTCATGCCGAACAGGCCGCACGACGAGGCCGGGATGCGCACCGAGCCACCACCATCACTGCCGTGCGCGATCGGCGTGACACCCGCAGCCACCGCTGCACCTGAGCCGCCGCTGGAACCGCCAGCGACGTGCTCGGGGTTCCACGGGTTGCGCGTCGGCCGGCCGTAGACCTTTGCCTCGGTGGTGGCGCCGATCCCGAACTCGGGGCTGGTGGCGCGTCCGAACGTGTTGAGGCCGGCGGCGCGCAGGCGCGTGAAGATCTCGCTGTCGTAGTCGTAGCGGTAGCCGGCATAGAGCCGCGAACCCATCGAGGTCGGGAAGTCGATCGCCTCGCAGCCGAGGTCCTTGAGCAGGAACGGCACTCCCGTGAACGGACCGTCGGGCAGGCCCGCTGCCGCGGCGCGCCGGGCAGTCACTTCCTGCACGTGCACCACCGCCGCAATGGCCTCGTCGGTGGCAGCCACCTGCGCGAGCGCAGTGTCCAACAGCTCATCGGCGGTCACGTCGCCGCGCCGCACGAGGGCCGCCAACCCCAGCCCGTCGTACCCCACGTACTCGTCGATCCGCATCACCCGAGCGTATTCATGTCATGGCGCACCGATGGTCCACGTCGTCGAACGATGACACAGACGCAGGAAGAGGGCAGCGAGGTGCCGCGAGCGGTAGGGTCTCGACACGTTCCCTTCACTCCCTGGAGCGTTGCCATGCCCGTCACAGTTGTCGTTGGTGCCCAGTGGGGCGACGAGGGCAAGGCCAAGGTCATCGACCTGCTGGCCGCCGAGCACACCCACGTCGTTCGCTACCAGGGTGGCCACAACGCGGGCCACACCGTGGTCGTCGGCACGGAGCGTTACGCGCTGCAGCTGATCCCCAGCGGCGTGCTCTACCCGCACATCATCCCCGTCATCGGCAACGGCGTCGTGGTCGATCTCCCCACGCTGTTCAAGGAGATCGACACGCTGCAGAGTCGCGACATCGACTGCTCGAAGCTGCGGGTCAGCAGCCAATGCCACCTGATCTTCCCGTGGCACCAATCGCTCGACGCGCTCTACGAGCAGGGCCGCGGTGACGACCGCATCGGCACCACGTTGAAGGGCATCGGGCCGGCATATGCCGACAAGGCCCGCCGCGTCGGCATCCGCGCCGGCGAGGTGCTCGACGCAGCAGCGTTCGACAAGGACGTGCGCGTGCAGGCCGTCGCTCACAACGCGGAGATCACGGCACTCGGTGGTGAGGCACTCGACGTCGACGCCATCGTCGAACAGTTCGCGTCACTCGGCGCTCGCCTCGCCCCCTTCGTCACCGACACCGTGGAGATGCTGCACGAATCGCTGGACCGCGACGACGCGTTGCTGTTGGAAGGTGCGCAGGCGACCTTCCTCGACCTCGATCACGGCACCTATCCGTTCGTCACGTCGTCGAACCCGACCGCCGGTGGCGCCTGCGTGGGCACCGGAATCGGACCGCGCTACCTCACCCGAATCGTCGGAATCACCAAGGCGTACACCACTCGCGTCGGCAGCGGCCCGTTCCCCACGGAGCTGCTCGACGAGCTGGGTGAAAAGTTGGTCGAGATCGGCAAGGAGTTCGGCACCGTCACCGGCCGCCGGCGCCGCTGCGGCTGGCTGGATGTGGTGATGCTGCGCAAGGCGGTGCGAATCAACAGCTTCACCGAGCTGGCGCTCACCAAGCTCGACGTGCTCGATACGTTCGAGGAGATCAAGGTCTGCACCGAGTACGCGGCCGACGGTTCACCCGTCTATGCGGTCCTGCCCGGTTGGCTCACCGACATCAGCGCCGTGACCGAGCTGGATGCCCTGCCGGCCAAGGCCAAAGCACTGGTCGATCTGGTGGAGAAGGAGGTCGGCGTCCCGATCCGCATCGTGGGCACAGGCGCCGAGCGACACAGCTACGTGGTCTGGTCATGATCCCTCGCTACTCGATGCCGGAGATGGCCGACGTCTTCAGCGACGTCGCCCGCTTCGACCGCTACCTGGAGATCGAGCTGCTGGCGACCGACGCTCACGTTGCGTTGGGCATCGTGCCCGCCGCCGACGCCGCGACGTGCCGGGCGAATGCCCCCATCGTCGACGAGGCATTCGTGCAAGCCGTCAGCGATCGAGAGGCCGTCACCGACCACGACGTCGCGGCGTTCGTCGATGTCGTGCAAGCGGCAATCGGCACCCCGGCCGGTGCATGGATCCACTACGGCCTGACGAGCAGCGACGTGGTCGACACCGCATGGTGCTGGATGATGCGCGACGCGTGCGACCAGCTGATCGCGGCGGCAACCGAACTGCTGCGAACGCTCGTCGAACTCGCCCGCGAGCATCGCGAGACGGTGATGATCGGCCGCACCCACGGCATCCACGCCGAGCCCACGACCTTCGGCGCCAAAGTCGCGTTATGGGCATTGCAGGTCGACCGCGATCGTCGCCGCCTCACTGCTGCCCGCCACGCCGTCGCCGTGTGCAAGCTCAGCGGGGCGGTGGGCACCTACAGCAACATCGACCCGTCCATCGAGCGTCATGTCGCCGATGCTCTCGGCCTCACGCCGGTGCCCGCCACCCAGGTGATCGCACGCGATCGCCACGCCGAGTTCCTCTATGCGTGCGCCTCCGTCGGCGCCACGATGGAACTGATCGCTGTCGAACTGCGCCACCTGCAGCGCACCGAGGTGCGCGAAGTGCAGGAGGGTTTCAAGATCGGCCAGAAGGGTTCCAGCGCGATGCCGCACAAGCGGAACCCGATCGCTGCGGAAACGATCACCGGGCTTTCGCGTGTGCTGCGTGGCAACCTGCAAGCCGGTTTGCAGGATGTAGCGCTGTGGCATGAGCGCGACATCTCGCACAGTTCGGTGGAGCGAATCGTGCTGCCAGACAGCGCGCTCCTCGCCTACTACGTGTTGCGCCGGATGAACCGACTGGTGCAGGGTCTGCAGATCTTCCCCGAGCGGATGGTCGCCAACCTGCAGTCCAGCTACGGGCTGGTGTTCAGCCAGCCGGTGCTGCTCGGTCTGGTGCAGGCGGGCCTCACTCGCGACGACGCCTACCGCATCGTGCAGGAGAACGCCGGCCGGTCATGGGACGAGGGCCGTTCGTTCCGCGAACTGCTGGACGCTGACCCGCGCGTCACCGTGCCGGCGAGCGTGCTGGACGACGCCTTCGAGCTGAGCCGATCGATTCGCCACGCGGGCCGCGGCGTCGACGCGCTCGACGCATTGCACCTCGGCTGACCGACCGACCGGCCACTCGGCGACTCGGCGCCCGGCGGCTTCTGGGGCTGGATCGTTCCGCCGGGGCTTCTGGGGCGAATTCGTCTCCAACTCCGGGACAGTTGCGGCATCAGTTGCGCACGCAACCACGTCGCCGCCCACCGCGAGGCGACGGATTCAGTCGAGTCGGTCGCCGAGGTAGTCGGTGCAGACGTCGCCCTCATCAGTACGGAACGACACGCCCGCGTCGGTCCAGGTGACGAAAACACAGCGGCTGAACCCGAACGTCATCACCGAATAGCGGACCTCCGTGCGCAGCGGCGTACCGCCCAACCGCTGCGAATCGGGACGCACCGAGTTCCGGTCCAGGAACTGCTGATAGCCACCATCGATGTCCTTGAACAACGGCTCCATGTCCGCCAGGGAGGTGCCGTTGTAGGTGCGATGCAACTCCGCCAGCAGGTCGTCGCCGGCCACGTCTGCGCGCCACTGCACGAACAGCACGGCAGCCACCGCGGCTGTCACCACCGCCGCGGCCACGGCCAAGCGCGCCCGTAGGGACAGGCGCGGGGTGGCCGGCCCGAGCGTCGACCATTTCGTGCGCCGCCACACGGCGACGCCGATCGTGGCCAGCCCGACGCCGATGGCGGCACCGAGCGTGTTGGCCACGAGGTCGGTGGTGTCGGCGGCGCCCAGCGCGAACAGCGCCTGCAGTGTCTCGATCGCGAACGAACCCAATGCCAGTGCGGCGAGCGTGCGGCCGTACCGGCGTGTCGTCACCGCCCACGTCACACCGGCGGGCACGAACAGCACCACGTTCAGCAGCGCTTCCGAGTAGGTGGCCAAGTCGTTGGCCACCTTGCCCCACCCGTGCAACCACCAGCTGAACATCCATCCGAGCTCGCGGGCGAAGCCTTGCGGGAACCCTTCGCGCAGCAAGGTGACAGCCGGGATCGGCGCAGTCACGGCGAGGCACACGAAGACCTGCCAACGCGACCGTTGCAGCCGGCGGGCCAACGGCGCGGCGAGCAGCCACGCCAACCCGACCAGGACGGCGATGATCGGGATCACACCGAGCAACACCAGTTGGCTGATCGACCGGCTGGCGGACGCGAACAAGGAGAGTGAGGCCGCCGCCATGACGGCGAACGCTACCTCAGGCGCCGCGGGTGATGCCGGCGGCCTTGAGCACAGAAGATGCCACGCCGACAGCACGCCAGGCGGCGTAGGAGACGCCAGTGCGGGTGCCGTACGACTTGGCGACCTTCACGAACTCGGCTTCTAGCGACGACATGTCGACGGTGGTGCCCATGGTTGCCAGTTCAGCGGCGAGATCCAAGCGCTCCTGCACCAGGCGCAGTTCCTTCACCGCGTCGGCCGCGGCCATCTCGGCGTCGATCGCAGCGAGACGCTTGGCAATCGAATCAGGCGTACGCTTGCGGCCACGTGCGGGCTTGTTGGCGCGCAGGCCTTCGAGATAATCGCGGACTGCCTTTCCTTCCACCCGGCCGGTTGCGAGCGCAGCCTTATGAGTATCGGTCATCGGATTCTTCGGTCCACGTTTTGCCATGGCCACAGAGTAGTTATCGCGACCTTTGACATCAACCTTTTGTTTGAAAGAAGCCGGCATGGAACACAGCAATCTTTTCGATCTCGAGCCACATGGACCGGACACATTCGTCGGTGTCGGGCCGCGATATCCGTGGGGCGGATTGTTCGGGGGACAGATCGTGGCGCAGGCACTCCGGGCTGCAGCGGCCACGGTGGATGCAGAACAGCAGGTGCATTCCCTGCGCGCCTACTTCATCCGCCGCGGCGACCACACCGAGCCGATTCGGTTCGAGGTCGACCGCATTCGCAATGGGCGTAGCTTCTCCACGCGGCGTGTCGTGGCCCGCCAAGCAGTCGGCGCCATCCTCAACCTGGAAGCGTCATTCCATGCTCCCGAGGCCACCGCCGATGCCCAGACAGTGCCGATGGACCCGCGGATTCCCGGCCCTGACGAACTGATCAGTGACGCCTGGAGCACTGCGTTCGATCGTCGCTCGGTGCCGACCGGCCAGTTGAGCAACGACGTGCGCACCGGCGCCGGCCGCAGCGCAGCGTGGATGCGCGTCACCGCCGACCTGAGCACTGTCGGGACCGACGAACAACTGCTCCACCGCTGCTGGCTGGCCTACATGAGCGACGACATGCCGTCGGACACGGTGAGAGCAGCCCACCCCGAGTTCAGTGAGGCCGAGGGCCACGGCAACACGTACACGGCCAGCCTCGACCACACGATCTGGTTTCATCGCCCCTTCCGTGCCGACGAGTGGCACCTGTACGACTTCAGTTGTCACGGCTTCACCGGCGGCCGCGGCCTGGGGATCGGCCATGTGTTCACCGTCGATGGCACACACATCGCCACTGTCGCGCAGGAGGTTTTGATGCGCGACGCACGCAAGCGGCAAGACTGAACGCCATGTCCAACGACGCGCTCGACGGCCTCGCCGATCAGATCAACACCATCGCCCGGCTCATCGGCACGTTCACCTTGCGATCGGGCCAGATCGCCACCGAGTACTTCGACAAGTATCGCTTCGAGGCACAGCCGGTGCTGCTGGCCAAGATCGCCGAGGCGATGGCGCCACTGATCCCCGAGGGCACCGAGGTGTTGGCTGGGCTCGAGATGGGTGGCATCCCGATCGCCACCGCCCTGTCGCTGTACACCGGCCTTCCTGCGGCCTTCGTGCGCAAGGAGGCCAAGAAGTACGGCACCGCCCGGCTCGCGGAGGGTGCCGAGATCGCCGGCAAGCGTGTCACTGTCGTCGAGGACGTGATCACCACCGGCGGCCAGGTCGTGATCAGCACCAACGATCTTCGGTCGCTCGGCGCGATCGTGGAGCACGTGGTGTGCGTGATCGACCGCAGCCCCGATCAGGCAGCCGCACTGACTGCCGAGGGCCTTCAACTCCACGCGCTGCTCACCCGTGCCCAACTCGACGCCGCTGAGGCCCGCCGCGCCGGTTGACAGGTCGACGACTCAGCGAGGGTAGAGCACGCCCGGGTTGAGGAGGTTCGTCGGGTCGAGTGCGGACTTGATCGCCCGCAGCGCGGCGTAGGCAGCTGGGCCCTTGAGGCGCTCCAGCCAGTCGGCTTTGGCTACGCCGATGCCGTGTTCGGCGCTGATCGTGCCCCCGAGATCGATCGCCGCAGTGAGCACGGCCTCACGCACACCGTCGGCGGCATCACCCGCATCGAGGACGTTGACGTGCACGTTGCCCTCCGCGAGGTGACCGAAGACGACGAGCCGGGCGCCGCCGGGCACGGCTGCGGTGACGCGGCGCAGCAACCGATCGAGGTGCTGCACGGGCACCGCTACGTCGAGTTTCAGCGGAATTCCCAGCGCGCCGATCGCGATGGTGACGTGATCGCGGATACGGAACAGCAGGTCGCGCTGCGCGCCGACCGCCATCACCCCCTGCTCACCGGAGAGGAGACCGAGCAGCTCGTCACTCGGGTCGCGATGGGCGGCGCAATCGACCATCACGAACGCGCCTGCCGAGGCAGGGTCGATCGGCGGCTTGACCTCGAGGTACGCACACGCGACGGCGAGCGCCTCGGGCATCAGCAGCTCGACAGCGTCCAGTGACGGCAGCTGCCGCAGGCGGGGCAGCAGCGACACCGCATGCACCAGCGAGTTGCACGCGATGAGCGCGGCGGCCGTCTCGCGGTACCAGGGAACGAGCCGCACACGGGCTGTCGTCACCACCGCGAGCGTGCCTTCGCTGCCGACGAGCAGGCTGGGCAGGTGTGGGCCGGCGGTCTCCTTCGCCAGCCCCGCCAGCTGGGTGATGATCGAGCCGTCGGCCATCACCGCCTCAAGCCCCATCACCTGGGCGCGCATCGTGCCGAAGCGGACGACTCGCGAGCCGCCGGCGTTCGTGCTGACGGCGCCGCCGACGGTGGCGGTCGCACGTGCGCCCCAGTCGACGGCGAAGTCGAGGCCCGCCGCCCGGGCGTGCAACTGCAACTGTTCGATCGTCACGCCTGCCCCGGCGGTCACCTGCGCGGAGAGGTCGTCAACGATGCCGAGCGATGTGAAGCGTTGCATCGACAACAACACAGCCCCATTGCGTGGCACGCTGCCGCCGACGAGGCCCGTGTTGCCGCCCTGCGGCACGATCGCCACCCCCGCGGCAGCGCACGCCTGCACGACCGCCGACACCTCCTCCACCGAGCGGGGCCGCACCACGGCGGGTGTCGTGCCATGCCACTGCCGCAACCAGTCGGTCTCGTAGGTAGCGCGCATGTCGGCGTCGGTCAACACGTGGGCATCGCCCACGATCGCTCGCAGCGCGCCGACGACCGCCTCGCTCACGACACAATCTCGCTCACGACACGATCTCGGCGCCGGCCGGTAGCTCCTGCAGCAGTGCGTCGCTCACCCAGCAGCGGGTCATGTGCAGCGTGCTCTCGATGCGCACCACGCGCTTGGGCTGATCGAACGCACGGCCGCACATGCTGAGCGCCGCCTTGACGCAGTCGTCCTCGGTGGGCAGCACCATCGGCATCCGGCTGCGGCGCACACCGGCGATGCCGGCGGTGAAGCAGTTGACGTAGGTCTTGTGCCAGTCGATCTGCTGCGCCAGCGAGACGGGGATGAAGTCGGCGAAACCGATGCCGAGCGCATTGCCACCCGACACTGGCGTGATGCTGAGCAGCACGATCGTGCTGACATCCGGCTCGGCGAGATCGGCCAGCCCGTGGACGGAGAATCGGCCGGTGACGTTCGGGTCCATCGTCGTGCCGCTGATGTCCTTGCCGCCCTTCTCGACGATCAGCACATCGATCTGCGGGAACGGCAGCGCCGGCACGAGCGCGCGCGAGTACTCGGTGAGCTCGATCTCGGCCTGGCCACCGACTTCGTCGGAGGTGAGCGCCGCGATGCGCACGATCTCACCACCTGCCGACTCGATCGAGCCGAGGCCACCGAGGAGGCGGCCCGTGGCGCGCAGCGCGGCGATCCCGTTGAGGATGCGGTTGCGCATCTCGTCGGGGCCGCAGGCGTGGATCTGCGCCGCACCCGGCTGCTTGCCGAACCCGACGACAGCCATCTTCGTGACGCCCGATTCGATCGGGCCTTTGAAGCAGGTGTGCGGCTTGATGCGGTTGACGGGGAAGATTCGATCGGCGCCGGCGGCGTGGCGATCGAGGTACAGCGGCATGCCGTCGGCGGTTCGGGCGACCTCGACGGTGTCCATCGTGGCGCGGATCTCGGCACCGATCGCCTCCTCGGTCATCCCGAGGCTCTCCAGCATCGCCCGCTGGCCCTCCGCCTTCGCCCCACCGTGGCTGCCCATCGCCGGCACGACGAACGGCGCCGCGCCGAGGGCGCGTAGCCCGCTGATCACGCCGCGCATCAGCGCGACACGGTCGGTGAGGCCGCGGCTGCCACCGCCGACGGCGACGGTCATGCCCGGTGTCACGCTGCCGGCCAGGCGGGCGACGATCGCGGTGTGCACCGTGCGCTCGACATCGACGATCGGCTCGGGCCGCGGCACGGGAAGCCGCACCTCGCTCAGGGCGGGCACCTTCAGATCGGGGTGGAACGGCAGCTCCACCCCCTGCACCAGTTGCTCCCAGTTCACGTCTGCCACCGTAGCCCCGCGACCAGCGCCCGTTGCCCGTTGCCCTATTCGATGACCATCAGGTCGCTGGCGGTGCGGCCGAACGTCTCGGGTGCATACATCTCCTCGGCGCGGGTGGGCGGCACCACGAACGTGCCCGGTGTGGTCGCTCGTGCGACGTACGAGTAGGTGTACGTGCCGGCCGCCAGCAGCGTGGTGAACGCCTCGGTGCGGTCGTCACGCAGTTGCTCGTACTGGTACCAGGTGCCCCACCACAAGCCGCGGTAGGCATCGGCCGGGTAGGCGCCGTCACCTTCGCCCATCTCGGACGGCACCGTCTGGGTGATCGCCAGCGACGGGTTGAGGCTCTCCATGCCCGCCGGCAACGGATCCACCAACGCGACGAACGTGCGCTGACTCTCCGCCACCATCGTCAGCGTCACCCGCACGCGGGCGCCAGCCTTGACTCGCCAGGTGCCATCCGCATCGCGGGTGACGTCGGAGGGGTCGTCGACCGCCTCGTAGACACGGTCGACCACGAACCCGCGGTCCAGCGCAGCGAGCGAGAGATCGGCCGGGGCGTAGCGCATGCCGATGCGGTAGTAGAGGCGCCCGCTGCCATCCTTCGCCAACACCAGCTCGCTGTCGCCGGCAGTGATCAGCTCGCTGGTCGGGATCGTGATGTTCGAGCGGTCCGTCGTGCGCCCCTCGAAGGTGTGCTCGCCGGCAAACCGCTCGCCCAACCACACCTTCGCGACGAAGTCGGGGGTGACCGCTTCGAACGTGTCGAAGTACGACGTGAGCGCGAGCAGGATGAACGCGTTCTCCTGCACGTTCTGCCAGCGACCCTTCACCTGGTTGCCGAGCAGACCGGTGACGACCTTCGGGATCAGGTCGCTTTCCGGCGAGTTGGCGATCAGCGCATCGAGCACGATGCCGTCGGTGCGCCGGTCGCTCTGCATGATCACCCAGGCGCCGTCGGCGTAGTCGGTCGTGAACGTGACAGCACCAGCCGTGTCGACCGAGCGATTGCCGATCTCGCGTTCGATGTCGGCGCGCATTCCCTCATCCACGATCGACGACCACAGCCATGCGATTGCGTCGACCGTGAGGTCGTCACCTGCACGCGAGTACAACGCCTCCGCCTTGGCAGTGTCGCGCTGGCCGGCCAGGCTGCGCACCCACAGCGCATAGGCGCTGACAGAGTTCCGCTCCTGCTGGCTCCACTCGTTGGGGAAGTGCGCTTCGATGTCAGCGACGTACGCAAGCGTGCGGTCGAGCGTGTCTCCCGAGACGGTGTAGCCGGCGTTGCGAGCGAGCAGGAGGGCGTGCGCGACCTGCACCGTGATGAACGGTTCGGACCGTTCGAAGCGCCTCCAGTAGGAGAAGCCGCCGTCGTCGTTCTGCAACGCGGTGAGCGCAGCAATGTCGGCCGTCACGGCTGCGTCGATCTCCGCCCGAGTCGGCAGCCCTTCCACCTCGAACGCGGCCAGCACGTCGCGCAGCGCGGCGATCGACATGATGCGTGCGGCGTGGCCATCGGCGCTCTCGTAGGGGTAGTCCACGATGTAGAGCACTGCGTCGGTGAGCGCCTGCAGGTTCGTGCTGGAGGTCGTGATGTCGAGCCCGCCGAACTGCGGGATCACGCCGGTCGGCGCCAGCACCGGCTGCGCGGTGGCGCCGTCGTCGATCACGCCGTAGGTGGCGAAGGCCTCGACGGTGGCCGGTGTGTAGACGGGCAGTTGCACCGTCGCGGAATCGGCCAGGTCGCCGCTGACGGCGGTGACGCGGAAGCCGGCCGTGCCGGCATCGATGGTGGCCACCGGGAAGAGCACCTCCACCCGGTCGTTGGCGGGCACGGTCACTCGGCGGCCGAGCGCTCCGGCAGCGGTGCCCTCACCGTTGGCGAGGTTCGAGGTCTCGAGCACGAGGTCCACATCCATCGGCGCATTGCTCTGGTTCTGCACGACGACCGGCAGCTGGAAGCTGTCGCCGTAGTTGGCGAAGCGCGGCGCCGACGGACGCACGGCCAGTGGCAGGCGGGCGGTGATGTTGTTCTCCGCGCTGCCGAACTGGTCGACACCGTTGGCTGCGACCACCATCACCCGGTAGCGGGTGAGGTTGTCGGGAAGGGTCAGCTCGATGCTCGCAGTGCCGTCGGCAGCAGTGGTGACGGACGGTTGGAAGAGCGCGAGCGCATCGAAGTTCGAGCGCACCGTCACCGGCGCGCCGGACCCACTGTCCCCACCGAACGACTCGTCGCGATCGGACGGCGCGCCGTCCGGCACCGATGCATTCGGCACTGCCGTTGTATCCGCAGCAGCCTCGGTGTTGACCGAGCCCTTGTCGCCACCGTCGCCACTGAGCCGGGCCGGGTCCACGAGGCGGATCTGCTGGCGGCTGTACGCCGCGCTCGTCCACTCGTAGCCCGTCGCGTAGAAGATGCTCAACGGGTCGGCGAGCGTGTACCCGGACAGCGCCAGTACGGCCTCGTCGACCACGACGACTGCGAACTCCGCGCCCGCCACGGGCGCCCCGTTCGCATCCTTCACCGTGACGTCGATCGAGGTCGACTCGCCCGGTGCGAGCTCGGTGTCGCGCGGTGTTGCGACCACGTCGAGCGTGCGCGACACCGGCGGCACCGAGAGGTTCAACGACCCGACGGCGTAGGCCGGGCGCAGTGGCGCGTCGGTGGCAACCGTGCCATCGTCGTTCGCGCGTTGGGTGGCGCCGACGACCTCGATGCTCAGGCCCAGCTGCGCGATGTCGGTCTCCACGATCGGCACGCTCACCACCGCGCTGCCGTTCTCCACCTGGAAGCGCAGCGTGCGGCGGATGCCATTGCGGCTGATCGTGACCAGGCCTTCGCCGGTCGCGAACGGCGCCTGCACGAGCAGCTCGGCGATGTCGCCGGGGGCGTACTCGGCCTTGTCGGGGACGACGGTGAGCGTCTGCTGATCGACGCCACGCGTGGGCTGGCTCTCGGCGCCGCTGACCCACGTGGTGAGTTCACTGCGGTTGCGGCCGCCCGCCGTGCCTGCGACCACCGCGGTCACCTTGTACTGGCCACCCACGGTCGTGTCGAACTCGCACGACACCGCGTCGCCGGCCGAGGTGACGGTGCACGTCTGCGGGTCGAGCACGACCTCGGCCCACTCGCCATCCACGTACTGCGACTCGACGCGACCGGCGATCACCTCGAACTCGACGCCGGCCACGACCTCGCCATCGATGCCGGTGACGACCGCGTCGATCGACAGCGGGTCACCCTGGCGCACGAACGTGCGCGACGAGCGCAGGCCCACATAACGATTGGCGGCATGCACCAGCAGATCGGTGTTCGAGGCCCATGCCTGACGATTCACATCGGTGACCGTCGCTTGCGCCGACACAGCGACCGGCAGGTCGGGCAGCACGCCGTCAGTGTCCTCGAAATCGATCTGCAGGTAGTGCGTGCCATCGGCGTCGGTCGTGCCGCTGTAGGTCTGCACGTCGGTCTCGCCCGCCGGACCGCAGCACGGGCCGCCGTAGTCGCCTTCGAACGAGTAGCCGCCGTAGCCGCCGCGGGTGTTCTCGTACCACCACGGGATCCAGACACCGAAGGTGAAGCCGTCCCAACCAGGGGGCGAGTAGGTGGTGGGGGTCGTGCTGACCACCCAGTCGACCGGAGCGTTGGGCAGCGGGCCGCCCGCGTAGTACGCGCCGGTCGCGGCAACGGTGACCGGCTCCGTGCTGACGTACGGGCCCTCGCTCTCCGGCCTGGTCGTGACCTCGAACTCGGGACGGCGATACTGCTCGATCTGGAACTGGTGGTAGTACCCACCGCCCAGCAGACCGGCGCTCTCCAGCTGCAGGTTCAGTGAGGCCGGGCCGAGGTTCGCGGTATCGGGAATCGCAAGATCGAGATCGAAGCCGCCGAGTGAGGTGAGTGTCGTGACACCGTCGAGCAGCTGATTGCCGTAGGAATCGGTGACCGTGTACCCGACGGTCGTACCGGCCGGGAGGGACTCCACCTCGGCCGCGCCGCTGAGGGTGTACTTGCGCACCCATCCCTTCACCCGCATCGTCTCACCCGGCCGGTAGACCTGACGGTCGTCGAACACGAACCACCGCGACTCGTCGCTCAGCTCCTGGCGATACGCCTGCGACAACAGGATCGCCGTGTCACCACCGCTGGTGGCCACCACGATCCCGCCGAAGTTGGTCGACGACGGGGGCAGTGCGAGGGTGGCCAGGCCGTCGGCATCGGTACTGCCCTGCGCGCCGCCGAGGAAGCGGACATCGACACCCACGAGCGGTGCGCCGCTGCGCAGATCGGTCGCCCACACCTGTGCGTTGCGTGCGTCGGCGAGCACGTCGATGCCGAGGTTCGTGCGCTGCACCCAGGTGAGGATCGGTCGGCTCTCGTAGTAGTCCGACGAACTCGGCGAGACCGCCGGAACCGGCTCGACGAGCACGATCACCTGGCCGCCGGCGGACAGCCAACCGCCGAGGTCGATCGGCGTGTCGACCATCGTGTCGGCGTCGCCTTCCACGGCGATGATGGCGTCCGACAGCACCTCCCAGGCAGGCATCGTCGACGAGCCGTCGCGCTGGTACGTGTAGTCGAGGTAGGCGGCAAACTGTGCGGGGTCTGCCGCGAAGACCCGCACTCGCAGTTCGTCATGGTTCACCGTGTACACCGACAGCCGTTGCGTCGTGGCGAACGGGTCGAGCGTGGTGATCAGGTCGGCCGGCAACAGCGAGGGCCGGGCGTTGCCGATCTTCACGGTGACCGTCTCATCCTTGCCGAGCGTCTGGCCGTGAACATCCGTGAACGAGCCGGGGACCGTGATGCGGTACTCGGTGTTCGCCAGCGTTGCGCCACGGATGGACACTGCGTTGTACTGCACCGTCGCGTTCGCTCCGACGAGGGCCGGCGAGACCGCCACCTTCGATGTGTCGCTGAGCAGGCCGTCGAGCTGATTGTTGAACTCGATGGTCAGCTCACTGCCGGGCACGCACTCGCTGCTGTAGCCGCAGGTGGCGCGCACGATCTCCAGCGGCGCGTAGGTGCGGCCGGAGTAGCCGGCTGTGTCAGCGGTGGTGAGCGGGCCCTCTGCCGATGGCGTCTCGGGCCCGACCTCGATACGCAACGCAGTGTCGGTGGGCAGCGGTTCCACTGCACGGAACACCAACCAGCGGCCGTCCGTCGCGCCCTCGCTCATCATCCGGGCCTGGTCGTCCGTTTCGATCTCGGCCGCGGTCGCGAGACGTACGTCCACGTCGGCGCCGGCGGCGCGCAGGCGGATGGTTGCCAGCACATCGGCGGGGTCGATGCGCTGGTCGAACGTGACCGTGAACAGCTGCTCCAGCGACAGCTGGTCGCCCTCGGGGGAGAACGACTGCACCACCGGCGGCGGTGTGGTGAACTGCCACGTCACCTCATCGGAGAGCTCGCCGCCGGCGGCCGACTTCGTGCCGGCGGGCACCGTCACCGTGTAGTCGGTGGCCATCGGCAGGCGATCGATCAACCCGCCCTCGTAGTCGAAGCGGAGGGTGCGAGTGCCGATCCACTGCCAGCGACCCTCCAGCGCCGGCGTGATCGTCACCGGCACATCGCTTGCGTTCACCTGGCCGACGGTGCCCACCGGCACCATCGGCTGATTGAACGTGATCGCGACGTACGGCGCGAGCGACACGTCACCTTCGGGTTGGTAGCGCAACACCTTCAGCGGGCCGTTGTCGACGACGGGTGGCGGTGTCGTCGAGGAAGGCGGGAACGGCTCATCGATCGTCTCGCCGGCGCGCGGCGGAGCTGGTGACTGCACCGGCCAACGGAACGACTGGTGCTGGCTGCCAAGGTCGCTCCACTCGGGCAGGCGGGCGGTGATCTCCTCCACCCGCGATGCATCGAGCTCATCGCCCTCGACGCGCCGGTCGGGCGCTGCTGGGGCGAGCAACGCCTGACCTTCCGAGAGTTGCAGTCCGAACACGCGCGGAGCCGAACCTTCGGCTTTCGCGATGCCGTCGCCGCCGATCGGCGTGGGAGCGGCCGTGGTCGTGGTGCTCTCACCGCCGTTGTCACAAGATGCCGCGAGTAAACCCATCGTGACCGCCAACACCACCGCTCGCCGAGACCGTCGTTGACCCATGATCGTGCTCCCTCAGTACGCGGAGATGCCGTGCAGACGTTGGACGATCACAGGCGGGCCTTCGGTTCCCGGTTTCTGCTTGGGTTTCTGGGTGCACACCATTGCACGCGGGCTTCTGGGTGTGTT
>JAYSPV010000096.1:0-60484 GCA_043721915.1 Ilumatobacteraceae bacterium
GGTTCACCGGTCGCCAACGGCGACGGCACCTACACCATCAGCTATCAGATCACTGTGTCGAACACCAGCACCGTGGATGCCGCCTACGACCTCGATGACAGCGTCCGGTTCGGTGACGGCATTGCGGTGGTGTCGGCAACGATCACGGCCACGACACCGGCCGGTATCGCTGTCAACGCGAGCTGGGATGGTGGTGCGACGACCAGGATCGTGACCGGTCGTGCGCTCGCCGCGGGTGACAGCGAGGTGTACACCATCGAGGTCGTCGCATCCGCTGGGATCAGCCTGGCGGCCGGGGCGGGTGACTGCGAGTTGGGTGCCGGCGAGACCGGTACCGGGTTCCTCAACACGGCGAGTGTGTCGTTCAACGGTCAAACAGGCACCGATGATGCGTGTGCGCCGGCACCTTCGTTGACCATCGACAAGCATGTTGTGGGCACCCCAACACGACACAGCGACAACACGTACACGGTGATCTACGACGTTGTTGTGTCCAACGTCGGTGAGGTTGACACCACCTACGATCTTGACGACCACCTGCAGTTCGGGGCGGGCATCACCATCACCAGCGCCACTGTCGCCAACGTGTCCCCTGGGGGCATTGCGACGAACCCCGGCTGGAACGGTGTGAGTGTGCAACAGATCGTCAACGGCCAGTCGATCGCCGCTGACGCCGTGCACATTTATGAAGTCACGGTGATCACCGGGCCCGTTGCCTACACGGTGACCAGCGCGACTCGCGATTGCGAACTGGAACTGTCCGAGATCGGTACCGGGTTCCTCAACAGCGCCGACCTGTCCAGCAACGGGTTGACGATCAGCGACAACGCCTGCGCTGTGGTTCCGCCAACAACACCCCCGATCGTGAGCCCGCCAAAAATTCCCAAGACAGGCACCGACGCGATGCGGCTGTTGAACCTCGCCACCGCGCTGCTCCTGCTCGGTCTGCTCGCACTCGCGCTCGCAGCACGCCGACGCCGCTACACCCACTGACCACCACGACGCACGGCGTGCAGTTCAGACGTCGCTCAGCTACTGGAGAAGCCGGACCAGAGCAGTTCGGCGAGCTGCTCGGCGAGCTGCTCCGCGGAGCGGTCGGCCTCGGTGAGCCACCACAGTGAGACCAGCTGCAGCATCCCGACCACCGCGTAGGCCCAGGGGAGGGCGACGGCGGGATCGAGACCGTGCTCGACGCGCCAGCCGGCGAGCTGTTGCGCCATTGGGGTGGTGGAACGTTCCGCCAGGTAGAGCGTGCGCATCGGTGACTCGTCGGAGGTGCCGCCGGTGACGTAGAGGAACAGTTCGCGGTGTGCGGCGACGGTGACGAGGTTCGCCTCGATCAGCGCAGCGAACATCGCGCGACCGTACGGTCGGCCATCGACTGCGCTGCCGGCGGCTTCGATCAGTCGGTCGGCGAGCCGCTCGGCGAGTGCGTTGGCCACGTCGGTGCGGCCGCCGACGCGTGCGTAGACGATCGGCTTGGTCACGCCCGCCTCGATCGCTATCGCCTCGAGCGAGACACCGGCGCCGTCACGGCGGATGACCCGCTCGGCCGCGTCGAGCACGACTTCTCTGTCGACGACGTGTCGCCCCCCGGCGGGTCGTCCCGGCCGACGGCCAACGCGGATGGTCATCGCAGCAGTCTGCCCGGCCCGCTGTTGCGTTCTCTCACAACTCAATACCTACCCGCGGTAAGTTCCGGCGTCAAGGCGCGACACGCGAAACGGCCCCGGGGGCGAACCCCGGGGCCGTTCCTTCATTCACTGCAAAGTGGCGCTAGGCCGAAGTCTCAGACACCCCAGAGCGTCTTGAACTGCTCGGCCATCGTGTCCGGGCCGGGCCAGCCGTCGCCAGCCACCAGCGGCTCGGCCTGTGCGGGCGAGGACACGACGAACGACGGCAGGAGTGCGTTGGCGCGCTCCTCGGTGTTGGCCTGCCCGATCGAGTGACGGGCCATGGCGTCAACCATCAGCCATGCCGAGTACTCCTTGGGGTTTGCCGACCAGAACTTCATCGTCCCGTCGACGATCTCCTGGAGCACTGCACCACTGAAGTCGACGCCCACGACGTTGCGACCCTCGAGAAGGCCGGCGTCGGCCAGCACCGACGTGAGGCCGGTGCTGAGGCCGTCGAATGCGACGTGGATGTAGTCGATCGACGGATCAGCCTGAACGGCCGACACGACTGCGCCGGCGACTTCACCTGCGAGCAGCTGGTCGAGCGTCAGTGCCAGTTCGGTGAACTTGCAGCCCGGGCAGTTGGCCTTGTAGGCGGCCTCGGAACCCTCGCGCTCGCTGACGAGCACGGCGAAGTCGGGAATGTTCACCATCAGGACGTTGGCGGTGCCGCCCGAGTCGACGATGATCTGGTTGGCAAGGCGGTCGCCGGAGGCGAACACGGCCGTGGCATCGCCACACTGCGTCCAGATGTTGTTCTCCTCGCCCTTCGGCTCGGAGGTGTCGAAGCAGCTGAAGTAGCCGATACCGGCGGCCGCAGCCGCATCGATCTGATCCTGGATCACTGCCTGGGAGGTGCCGGTGGTCGACACGTAGTCGACGCCGAGGTCGATCGCCTGCTGGAAGGCGGCAACGGGATCAGCCTCGTAGGTGATGACTTCCAGCTTCCAGCCCAGGGCGTCGGTGGCGTTCTTGAAGCCGACGCCGATCGCGGCGCACGACGGCAGCGAGCACTGCAGCCACGCAACGGTCTTGGCCTCGGGAACCGACTCGAGCGGAATCGTCGGCCCGATCTTGTCCGGTGCGACCTTGTTGGCGTCGACGACCACCTGTGCTGCGGCGAGACCTGCAGCGGCGGGATCTTCGCCGCCGACGGTGGTCTCGACTGCCGGAGCCTTCGTGTCGGTTGACTTCTCGTCGTCGCCGCAGGCGGCGAGGATCATGCCCAGCGCAACCGGTACGGCCAAGAGTCGTGTGAATCTCATAGTGTCCCCCTCAGGATCTTCGGTGTCAGCAGTCGATCACCGCTCGGACAGGGCCGGCAAGTAATTGACTGGTTAGTATTTTGTACTCGGGGAAACAGTATCGCATGGGGTTGGGGATGACGCAGTTGTTGGAGGTCTCGAACCTCAGTAAGACTTTTCCGGGACAGGTCGCACTCGACCGGTTCGATCTCGTGCTGGTCGCCGGGCGTACACACGCCTTGGTCGGGCAGAACGGTTCGGGGAAGTCGACGTTCATCAAGATTCTCGCCGGCTATCACCAACCCGATGCCGGCGCCGTCGCCGTGCTCGCCGGTCGGCCGCTGCACCTCGGCGATGGCCGTGCGGCTGCAGCAGCGGGCATCCGTTTCGTCCATCAGGACCTCGGCCTCGTCGACGGGCTCAACGCGGTGGAGAACATCGCGATGGGCGTCGGCTACATCATGCGGCGCGGCGGCCGAATCGATTGGAAGGCCAACACCGCTCGCGCCCATGACGGCCTGGAAGCGCTGGGCTTTCACGACATCAACGTCAGCGTTCCGGTCGGCATGCTGGCGCCTGCGCAGAAGACCGCTGTTGCGGTGGCGCGATCGATGCACGGCTGGGAGGAACACGCGCACCTGCTGGTGCTCGACGAGCCGACGGCGTCGCTGCCCGGTGCCGATGTCGAGCGGCTGTTCACCGCGATCAGGCTGATGAAGGCTCGCGGTGTCGCGATCCTCTACGTGTCGCATCACATCGACGAGGTGTTCGAGATCGCCGACGACGTCACGGTGTTGCGCGACGGCACGCGCGTCACCACGTCGGCGACCGCAGATCTCGACCACGAGGGGCTGATCGAGCTGATGATCGGTCATCGCCTCGAGCGCACCGAGAACACCTCGAAAGCCAGCTCGGGGGCGACCGGTGGCCTGCGAGTCACGGGCCTGTCGGGCGGGCCGATCAAGAACCTCGATCTCGTGGTGCTGCCAGGTGAAGTCGTCGGCGTGGCAGGGATCACCGGCTCGGGCCGCGAGACGCTTGCACCGCTGATCACCGGACAGCGGCCCAGCGACACCGGCGAGGTCGTGGTGTCGGGCAAGCGAGTTCCGAACTACTCGCCGCGCGAGTCCATCCGTGCCGGGATGGCGTTCGTCCCTGCTGATCGGGCGACGCAGGGGATCATCCCGATGTCATCGGTGACTCACAACATGACGCTTGCCAACGTGCACCGTCACTGGCGCCGGGGCAGGCTGCGCCACAGGGAAGAGACCGGCGAGGTCGTCGAACTGATCGGCCGGTTGACCATCAAGACCGCCGGCCCCGGCGTGCCGATCTCGGCGCTGAGCGGCGGCAACCAGCAGAAGGTGCTGTTCGGGCGCAGCTTGCGCCTTGCGCCCTCGGTGCTGGTGCTCGATGAACCAACGTCGGGCATCGATGTCGCGGCCAAGGAACAGATCCTGCAACTGATCGATCAGGCAGCTCAGCAGGGCGCCGCCGTGCTGGTCGCCTCCACCGACACCGACGAGCTGGTGAGGGTGGCCCATCGCATCGTCATCATGGTCGGCGGATCGATCGTCGAAGAGTTCTCCGGGGCCGAGATGACCGCCGAGAACGTAGAACGTGCACAACTCCGAACAATGAAGGAAGTATCCCGATGACCGCAGCAGCGGATAGCGAAGTCGCTCCGAGCGTCGCCACGTCGACAACTGGGAGGTTCGCCAAGCTCGGCTTCGACAAGTTCAGCGGGCTGTACCTGATCGGCGTGTTCTTCATCTTCTTCGGTTTGACGGAGAGCAACTTCCTGACGTGGAACGGCAGCATCGAGTTCGTGCTCACCGAAAAGGTGATCGTGAGCATGCTGGCGCTCGCGTTCCTGGTCCCGCTGATCACCGGCACGTTCGACCTGTCGATCGGGGCGAACATGGCACTGTGCCTCGTCATCGTCAACAAGATGGCACTCGAGACGGATCTACCCGACGGTGTCGGAGCGCTCGTCGGAATGGCGGCGTGCATCGCCGTTGGCGCCGTCAACGGGCTGATCGTCGTGAAACTGCGGGTGAACAGCTTCATCGCCACGCTGGGCATGAGCCAGGTGATCGCCGCACTGATCCGCAAGATCCACGAGGGCGGCCAGATCACCAAGGCGTTCGGCTCGGCCTATGTGAACTTCGGCAAGAAGCCGATCTTCACGTTCCACTGGCCTGGTACCGACAGCGAGATCTCGCTGCCGTACTACTTCCTCTACGGGCTGATCGTGGCCGGAGTGATCTGGTACATCCTCGAGCACACCCCTGTCGGGCGGCACATGTTCGCGACCGGCGGCAACCCCGAGGCCGCACGCCTGTCGGGCATCAAGGTCGATCGCATCGCCTGGGGTTCGCTGATGGCGTCGGCGGCCATCGCCGGCTTCGCGGGCCTGGTCTACTCGTGGAAGTTCGCGACCTACAGCAACTCCGTCGGCCCGCCGTTGCTGTTCACCGCCGTCGGTGCTGCGTTCTTCGGCGCCAGCCAACTCAAGGGCCGCCCCAACGTGTGGGGAACGCTGATCGCGGTGTACACGCTCGCGTTCGGCATCAAGGGGCTCGGGCTGAAGTACCCACTCCAGATCGACTGGTTGCAGCCGTTGTTCGAGGGCCTCACGCTGATCTTCGCCGTGGCGCTCGCCAGCCGGCAGGGTGCGCTCAAGGTCGCCCGCCGTCGCTCCGATCCTCGCGACACCCCACCAACGGTCGCTCCCGGGCTGCCCGACGGTGAGGTCGTGCCCGAGCACTCCGCGCCGCAGGAGGCCTGACGGATGGACATCGAAGCGCGTACCGACGACACGCATCGTCAGATCCTGGGGTTCCTGCCCCCCGACTTCATGGACTTCAGTGACCTCGAGCGCGGCGTGGCGCAGGTGATGACCATGTTGGGGGCTGGTGCGCCGGAGCTGCCGGCGTCGGTGGTCGTCGAGGATCATCACGTGCCATCCGCTGACGGTCATCAGATCGTCGTGCGGGTATACCGGCCGGTTGAACCTCGCCCGGCGAGTCCGTGTCTGTACTGGATGCACGGTGGTGGTCTGATACTCGGCAGCATCGTGATGGACGATGCGCGGTGTGCGGAACTCGTCGAGCAACTGAACATCGTGGTGGCCTCTGTGGAGTACCGGCTGGCGCCTGCGTTCCCGTACCCGGTGCCGCTCGATGATTGCTACGCGGGCCTCGAATGGTTGTTCGGCGCAGCCGAGGAACTGGGGCTCGATGCTGCTCGCATCGCGATCGGCGGCGGCAGCGCGGGCGCCGGGCTGGCCGCCTCTTTGGCACTGCTGGCCCGTGACCGCGGGCAGCTGCAGCCATGCTTTCAGCTGTTGCGCTACCCGATGATCGACGATCGCAACGTCACTCCCTCCAGCCACGAAGTCACTGACCTGCGCGTGTGGAACCGTTCCGCGAACATCGCTGGCTGGAGTGCCTATCTCGGCGCCGATGCCGGCTCTGACAACGTCACGCCCTACGCGGCGGCCGCCCGCGCCACCGACCTGTCGGGCCTCCCGGCCGCCTTCGTCACCGTCGGCGAGCTCGACATGTTCCTCGACGAGGACATCGACTACGCACGACGGCTGATCGCAGCTGGTGTGTCCACCGAGCTGCACGTCTACGGCAAGTGCCTCCATGGATCCGATGCGCTCGTGCCACACGCAGAGGCCGCGCAGCGATGGAAGCGCGACGAGATCGACGCGCTGGCACGAGTCCTCAACAGCTGATCGCCCGGCCCGGTCAGCCGGGCAGCGCGTCGATCGTGACCGTGCCGGCGTTGCCATCGATGGTGATGGTGGCGCCGTCGACGATCAGCTCTGTAGCTCCAGCGACGGAGGCGACACACGGAACGCCCAACTCGCGCGACACGATCATCGCGTGGCTCCCCATTGCGCCGACGTTGACGACCACGCCGGCGGCAGCCACGAACAGCGGCACCCACGACGGGTCGGTCTGGGGAGCAACCAGGATGTCGCCGGGCTCGAGCCCTTCCGGGTCGGCGGCATCGAGGATGACGCGTGCCCTTCCCGTGGCGACGCCGCCTGAACCGGCAGCGCCCTTCAACACGGCACCCACCACGGCGGCCGGCGCCGTGCCGTGGCCGCGCCGGGTCATGGCGGTGAGCGGCGGAACCGAGCCGTTGACAATGAACACCGGCTCGAAGTCGAGCAGCGACTGGAACTGCTGCCAACGGTCGTTGATCACGGCTGTCATCGTCTCGGGGTGGTGGCGCAACTGGTCGAGTTCGGCGTCGTCGACCATGAACACCTGCTCGATCTGGGAGAGGACACCGCGCTCCACCAGGCGTCGCCCGAACTCGCGCAGTGCCACCCGCATCTCGTTGATGACCATCACCACGTTGGTCTTGGCTCGCTCGCGACCGCTGAGGAACAGCTGTGCCGACGCCAACGCGGCTTCGAACAGCCCAGCGGTTTCAGGGTCGCCGGCGACTCGCTCGCGAATGTCAGCGGCCACCCGGTCGCGCTCGGCCACCGCCACCGAATTGCGGCGCGCCGGGGCCATCGATTCGTCCGCACGGCGCATCAGATCGATCGCCGCCAGCGCAATCCGGGGCCGCACCTCCCACGAGACCGACAGCACGTCGTATTCGTTCTGCGCCCGTGCGCCGAACTCGAACAGGAACTGATCGAACTGCGCCAGGAAGTCGCGGGCATCGGGGGAATCCGAAGCCCGGAGGCTGCCGAGTACCCCATCGGGCCCGGCACCGAACGCGGCCGTGATCGCGGGTGAGGCAGCGGCCAAACGGCCCAACGCCCACATCGCATGGGAGGGTGCAGCCGAGTCGACCTCGATGCCGGCGAGCAACCTGATCGACAGGCTCTTGTCGCCGAGACCCTCGCAGATTGCGTCGAGCGCACCTGGGCCCAGCGAGGCAAGCGACGAGACACGCATCGCGTTCTCCATCGTGAGCTGTACCAATGGCACCATCGAACGAACACGCGCGAGGAGAGCTGCGTCGGTGCTCGCCTGAAGATCCGGCCGCTGCTCGCGCTGTGAACGGGCGAGCGCACGGTCGGCATCGAGCTCGGGCAGCGACGTGGTGGACATCGCCCATCCCATGGATTCACCCAGCCGTGCCTCGTGCGCAGGCGACTGGTGCCACGGCTGCTCCTCGTACGGTGGCACGTCGTCACGGTCGTCGAAGAACGCCTTGTCGATCATCTCCGGAGATGCACCGGGCATGCGGGCGCCCAGGACACGGGTGAGCGTGAGCGGGTTGTAGACGTAGCCGCCGAACATCTTGAACAGCTCTGGTGAGTCGGGGTTCTCGAACTCGTGGTAGCTGAGTGCACCGAGCGCGATATAGGCGTTGCGCAAACCAATCGACATGCCCTGACGCAACAGAAGATCCTGGCCGAGCAGGCTGAACGGCGCGGGAAACACATCGGCTGCGTTGCCGCGCGTCCATGCCGGAAACCGCTCGCCGATGGCGGAGTCGCCGACCCATGTGCTGTTGCTGTTCGTGGTGCTCATCGACGCAAGTCCCCTTCAGACGGTGTGACGGCGATCACACTAATCAGCTCGGCCCCGCCGCATCCGACTCGCGGTAGTCGTTGAAGGCGCCGTCGCGTGCGCTGAGTGCCTTCGAGACGCCCACCTCGCCGAATGACTTGAGGTACTCGATCGAGGGAGGCTGGTGGAAGCCAAGCGCCTGGATGTCGGCCGTCGCGCGAATGCTGTTGCGGATGCCCATCGCCTCCATCGCACGGTGAGCGGCTCGCTTGTTCAAGGCGAGCAGTTCAACGGGGATCCTGGCGATCCGCTCTGCAACCGCGAGCACGGCGTCGTCGAGCTCAGCGGCAGGGTGCGCACGGTTGGCCATCCCGGCAGCCACGGCTTCGGTGCCGCTCATCGCGTCACCGGTGAGCAGTGCCTCCATGCCGCGGCGAAGTCCCATCAGCCAGGTCTGCCACTGCATGTCGGGCGGCGACATCAGGCGCACCGGCGGGTAGCCGATCTGCGCGTCGTCGGCGACGTACACCAGGTCGCAGGCGGCCGCGAGTTCGGTGCCGCCGGCGAGGCACCACCCGTGTACCTGCCCGATGATGGGGGTCGGCATGTCCCACATCTCGAACCAGTTGTTGACGACGTGGCGGCTCCACCAGCCGTCGGCGTGGGCGATGGCGCGTTCCACGTCGTTGTTCACCGAGCCGAGGTCGTAGCCCGCCGAGAAGCACGGCCCGGCCCCACGGATCACGATGACCGACACGTTGCGGTCGCGGTCGGCGCGGCGGAGCTCGTCGAAGAGTGCGCCACGCAGCGCATCGTTGAGCGCGTTGCGCTTCGCCGGTCGATTGAGCGTGAGGCGACGGACCTTGGGAAGCGGGTCGTCGACCAGGAGCACGGCGTCGGGAGTAGCGGACATCGTGAAATCCTCCCACGTCGCGGCGGGCCGCCCGCAGCCGCAGGCTTCCGTGCGGAGGATGTTGACTAACGTTGGGTGGTGGAACAGATGAGTCTCGAGCAGTGCCGGGTTGCGGTCGTCACCAAGGGCCACCCGTTCGAAGCGCCGGCCTTCTTCGAGGTGTTCGACTCGATGAGCGGCGTCGAATGGACGCACGTCGAACACCCTCAGGCGATGGCACTGGTGGAGCCGGCACGGGCCGCGGAGTTCGACGTGTTCGTGATGTACGACATGCCCGGGATCAGGTTCACCGGCGGCGACCCACCTGCCGAGTTCATCGCCCCGCCGGCCGAGTATGTCGCCGCGTTCCAGGCGCTGCTCGCGGCGGGCAAGGGCATGGTGTTCCTGCATCACGCCATCGCCGGCTGGCCGGCATGGGAGGAGTACGCACACATCATCGGCGGTCGCTTCCACTACCAGCCCGCCACCCTCGGTGGCGTCGCGTACCCTGATTCGGGCTACCGCCACGACGTGACGCACACGATCGAGGTGCTCGACCCGGGCCACCCGATCTGCGCCGGCCTCGCGCCCAGCTTCACGATCACCGACGAGGTGTACCTCTATCCCGTCTTGGAGCACGACGTGCAGCCGTTGTTGCGCAGCACCCACGAGTTCGTCGACAGCAACTTCTACTCGGCCGATCGGGCCATCCGTGGCAGCCGCAACGACGCGACCGGCTGGCACCACCCGGCCGGCAGCAGCCTTGTGGCATGGACGAAGATGGTGGGGGCGTCACCGCTGGCCTACATCCAGTTCGGCGACGGCGCGGCGACCTACGCCGACCCGAACTACCGCCAAATCCTCGCCAACGCCGTTCGCTGGGCAGCCAACCGGACGAGCTAGATTCGGCGGTCCTGGCCCTCCCAGAACGGCTGACGGATCTTGGCCTTCTGGATCTTGCCGGTACCTGTACGGGGCAGTTCGGCGACGAAGTCGAACGACCTGGGGACCTTGAACCCGGCGAGCAGTTCGCGGCAGTGGGCGGCCAGCGTCGCGCGCAGGGCATCGTCGGCGGCGACGCCGTCGGCGGCCACCACGACGGCCTTCACCTCTTCGCCGAACTCCTCGTTGGGCACACCGATCACTGCGACATCGGCGACGAGCGGGTGGCCGCCGAGCACGCCCTCGATCTCGGCCGGGTAGATGTTCACACCGCCGGAGATGATCATGTCGATCTTGCGATCGCTGAGCCACAGGTAGCCGTCGTCGTCCAGGTAGCCGACGTCGCCGGTGGTGAACACGCCTGGTTCGAGGTGTGAGGCGGCGGTCTTCTCCGGCGCGTTGTGGTACGAGAAATCGCTACCTATCGCATTGCGGAAGTAGAGCGTGCCCGACTCGTTCGGGCCGCAGCGGTGGCCGTCGTCGGCGATGACGATGATCTCCATGTTCGGCTGTGCCGGGCCGACGCTGCCGCCCTTGGCCATCCATTGCGTGGAGTCGATCATCGTGATCACGGAGCCCTCGGTGGAGCCGTAGTACTCGGTGATCTTGGGCCCCCACCAGTCGATCATCGCCTGCTTGACGCGGGGCGGGCACGGCGCGGCGCCGTGCAGCACCAGCTGCAGCGACGACCCATCGAAGGCTTGCTTGACGTCGTCGGGCAGATCGACCAGGCGCTTCATCTGCGTGGGCACGAGGTGCACGTTGGTGGCGGCGTACTCGTCGATCAATCGCAGTACCTCGGCGCTGTCGTACTTGTGCTGCATGATCGTGGCCGAGCCGACAACCATCGGCAGGAACGAGTAGGCCCACTGCGCCGAGTGGTACACCGGACCGCACAGAACGGTGCGCCCGTGCCCCTCGACGAGGGTGGCGAACCCGGCGCCGATCAGCTGCCAGATCGCAGGGTCGGCGCCGTCGGGCATGCTCGACAACGAGCCGCGCACGCCCTTGGGATTGCCGGTGGTGCCGCTGGTGTAGAACATCGGCCCGCCGAAGCTTTGGCCGGTCGGCTCATCAGGCGAGCCTTGCTGCAGGAACGTTTCGTAGCTCCCGAAGCGATCGTCGGCGTCGCCGCCGATGACCAGCGCCAGCTCGATCCCGCTGGAGCGCTCGTCGGTCAGCGCCTTGCGGGTTGCGTCGAGGAAGTGGTGGCCGCAGATGACGGCCTTCGATCCTGAATCCTCGAACGTGTACGCGATCTCGGCGGCCACTAGGTGCCAGTTGACCGGCACGTAGGTGATGCCCGCGTTCGCGCACGCGAAGGCGACCTCGAACCACTCGTTGCTGTTGCCGGCGATGATCGCGATCGTGTCGCCGGCATTGATGCCGGCGGCCCGGAAGCTGTGGATCAGCCGGTTGACGCGCTCGTCGAGCTCGGCCCACGTGAGTGTGCCGGTGTCGTCGGCGAGCGCGAGATCGCTGCCGCGTGTGGTCGCGAATGACGTGGTGAGAACTGACACGAGTGGTTACGCCTGTGCATTCAGGAAGGTGCCGGACAGATCAGAGGGGCCGCCGTACTGCACGACCAGCTCGCGGCCGGCGAACAGCCACGTGCCGTCGACGCAGACGTAGCTGTCGTCGTAGTAGGCGAGGAGAATGCCCCGGGAGTCGTCGGCGCGCTGCCAGTGCTCGATGATGTACCAGCGACCCGAGCCGGTGCCGGCGGCGACATCGAGCGTGGCGGTGCCGTTGACGACGTTCTGCACGACAGCCGCGAAGCCGTTCATCGCCCCGTTCCACATGGCGACGATGTTGTCGCGGCCTTCGACCCTGCGGCCCCTGCCCAGCTCCCAGACCGCATCCTGCGCCCAGGTGGCCGACCACTGCGCCGCATCTCGGCGCACGACCGCGTCGGCGTAGAGGTGGACCAGGTCCTCGATTGCGTCTCTGCTCATGTCGGCCTTCCTGTGCTGTCGTTCGCGAATTGTTGCTGACCTTCGGCGATGTACCGGGCCACCGTTGCCTGGAAGTGTCGGGCCCGCACTTCCTGGTAGTTGCCAAGGGTCTGCCCGCGCTTCTTGCTGGCCTTGAAGCCGCGGGTCTGCGCCGCGAGGTTGGCGGTGTCCTGATCGAGTACCGCGCCGAGCGACTTGGGCAGGCCGGGCACTGTCGTGTAGCTGTCGCCGATGTCGAGATCCACCGGCTCGGCCGGCGGCGGTACCTTGCCTGAACGTGGCTTGGGTCGCAGGTAGAGCACTTCGTAGATGCACCGATCCGGGTCGGGCCCATCGGGGCGGAACCGGTAGCACAGCGGGATCTGCAGGCCCGGGAAGAAGAAGGCGTTGGGAAACAGGAAGTACTCGATCGAATCGATCGTCTCGGTCACCGACAGGTGCGAGAAGTCGTTGTCGTACTGCTCGCCGAGCGTGCGTTGCATGTGGCGCGCGTACACGTCGCGGGCGCGCTCGCCGTCGGGGATCGGCGGCACCACTTCGCCGGGGTTCTTGCGCGCCATCAGCATGTTCAACAGGCCAGCCTCGTCGGGGCGCTTCTCGGCGGGCACGTGCGGGCTGGTGGTGCCGATGGTGTGAATGAAGCGGCTGACGTGCTCGCCGAACACGTCGTACTGCGCGTTCGCGTCGCCGGCGGTGTAGATCGACTGCGAGTGTGTTTCGAGGATGTGGTACGCCTCCAGGAACGCCTCTGCCGATGCCTTCCAGTTGGCTGGCAGCCGTTTGCGGATGTGGACCTCCACGTAGCGGTCGGCGAGATCCCAGTTCGCGAAGTGCTCGGGGATGACGCCCAGGTACTCCTCCAGCGGTGGTGCATTGTCGTCGAAGTTGACGAAGATGAACCCGCCCCACGTTCCCGTGCGGATCTGCGGCAACCGGTACTGCTGTGCATCCACGTGCGGGAAGTCCCACTCGCACGGCAGGTCGATCAGCTCGCCTTCGATCGACCAGGTCCAACCGTGGAACGGGCAGCGCAGCTTGGGGCTGTAGCCATTCGATGCCGGCGGCTTGAGCTGGGTGCCGCGGTGCAGGCACGAGTTGTGAAAGGCGCGGATCGAGCCGTCGGGGCCGCGCACGATCAGCGCCGAACGGTCGCCGATGTCGTACACGTAGTAGTCGCCGGGCTCGGGAACGTGCTCCTCGCGGCATGCCCACTGCCAGGTGCGCGACCACATGTGCTGGTGCTCCTCGACCGCGTACGCAGCCGACGTGAACTCGCCGTAGGGCACGTCCTCGTCGCCTTGGAACCGGTACGACTGCTCCAGCAGTGGCGCCGGGGGTGGCGTCGAGTCGCCGAGGATCAGGTCGCGAGTGCTGGGGCCGGGGCAGCGGGCGGCGCCCGCCTGCACGCTGACGGGGGTGACCTGGTCCGTCACTCGAGCGCTCCGATCATCGCCGTGCGCTCGAGCGAGAACCGCACGTCGGGGTGAAGGATCTCCTGCAGTTCCACGATGTTGCCGTCGGGATCGCGACCGTAGATGGAGCGAAGCCGACCGCTGCCCAGTTCGGCGGTCGTCGGCGGCGGGCTGTGGAACGTCATCCCGCCGGCCATCAGTCGTTCGTACTCTGCGTCGATGTCGGTGACGTCGATGCAGAAGTGCGTGTACCCGTGGTCGCTGGGTGAGCGAGCCGGGTCTGCAACGCAGGGGACGGGCGACGAGTACTCGAACAGCTCCAGGTAGGCGTTGCCCGCCTTCAGCATGATCTGGCGGGCTGCCGAGCCGGTGAGCCCGATGATCCGGTCGATGATCGGGCGATCGCACCACTCGGCCGACATCACCTGCTCGAAGCCGACGACATCGACGTAGAACGCGGCCAGCCGGTCGAGGTCGGGCGTGGAGATCGCCACGTGGTGAATACCTCGAATCATTGCGATGCTCCCCCGGGCCGGCGCTACGAGCCGCCGGACTTGCTGAATGCAGATTAGGTTAGTCGCCGGCGCCGAGGTGCTCGAAGTGGAGTGCCTGCCGGCTGCCGAGCAGCGAGAGGCCGAGAGGATGCGATGACCGACATTGCCGAACAGCGAATCCAAGTTCGCGGCATCACCCGCGAGAAGGCGCCCGAGCCTGTCCTGAGCGACACTGCGATCCGCGGTGAGCGCTACTGGTCGCCCGAGTTCCAACGCCGCGAGCTCGATGCGCTGTGGCCGCGGGTGTGGCAGGTCGCCGGCCGCGTCGACCAGGTGCCGGAGCCGGGCGACTACATCACCTACGAGATCGGGCGCGACTCGGTGATCGCCGTCCGCGGCGTCGACGGCGTCGTGCGCGTGTTCTTCAACGTGTGCCAGCACCGCGGCAACCGGTTAGTCACCGCTGAGGTCGGCTCGTTGCTCACCGGCGAGTTCCAGTGCGCCTACCACGGCTGGCGCTTCGGTTCCGACGGGCGGCTCAACTGGGTGCCCGACGAGGACGACTTCATCCAGGGCAGCCCCTGCGGGGTGCGCAACCTCGTCGAGATGCCCTCGGACATGTGGGCCGGCTTCATCTGGTTCAACATGGATCAACACGCGAAACCGCTGCGCGACTGGCTCGACCCAGTGGCCGACCACCTCGATGCGTACCGCATGGAGAACATGAAGCGCACGCATTGGGTGACGGTGGAGGGCGACTTCAACTGGAAGTGCGTGCAGGACAACTTCAACGAGAGCTATCACCTTCCATACGTGCACCCCCAGACGCTGGCGGCGCTGAACGAGCACCACAGCGGCTGCCAGTTCGACCTGTACGAGTCGGGGCACGCACGGATGCTGATGCCCGGCGGCGCGCCTGGGCCGCACTACCGGGGCAAGCCGGAGCGCACGTTGAAGAGCCTCGGCCCGGATCTCGAGTTCTGGGAGGTCGACCCCGCAGCGCACTTCGACGATCTGTCCGGGTTGCGCGAAGCACTGCAACAGCAGAAGCGTGCGCTCGGTGAGGCGAAGGGCTACGACTTCTCCCGGTACTCCGACGAGCAGCTCACCGACAACTACCACTACACGGTGTTCCCCAACATCTCGTTCAGCATGAAGCCCGACGGTTGCATCTGGTTGCGGGCGACACCGCACCCCACGGACCCGCAGAAGTGCTACTTCGACATGTGGTACCTCACGCTGTTCCCGCAGGGCGCGAGCGAGTACTGGTCGAACTCGATGCGCGACTGGGTGTCCATCGACCACCAGGTCGAGCATCAGACGGGCATCGCTGGTGAGGTCTCCTGCGGCCCGGGCATCGATCAGGATGTGGCGATCTGGAACACACAGCAGCAGGGCCTGCGCTCGCGCGGGTTCCGCGGTGAGTACATGCCGTGGCAGGAACGCCGGATCAGGTTCTTCCACGACAACATCGACAAGCATCTGGCGCTCGGCGCGCTCGAACAATGAGCGACGACATCGAACTCGGCGATCTCAGCGACCTTGCCGACGGGTCGCTGCGGTGCTTCCAAGCCATCGGGCGCGACGGCATCGTCGTGTGCCGCGTCGGTGGCACCTTGTACGCGCTAGCCGACAACTGCTCTCACGCGGACACGCCGCTCAGCGAGGGGCGGCTGCGCGGCTACGGGCTCACCTGCCCATTGCACGGTGCGTCGTTCGATGTCCGCGACGGCAGCCACTCCGGCCCGCCCGCCTGGGAAGGCGTCGCCAGCTACGAGGTACGCGAAGCCGAGGGGGTTGCCACGGTGGTGCTCCGCAGCCGGCAGGCCGCCGACGACGGCTTCGCCCCCGACACCGAACGGTTCCGCACCCGATGATGATCTCTCGGCGGGTGTGTCCGGTGGCACACCCCGCTCGCCGACTCGCTACATTCGGCCCATGAGCGTGTTCCCGACGACAACCAGTGAGATCACCGCCGAGTGGATGACCGAGGCCCTGCGTGGCTCGGGAACCATCGGCCCCGACGTCACCGTGGCTTCAGTGCTGCTCGACCCGGCAGGTGCCGGTGTGGGCTTCATGGGCGAAGTTGCCACCGTCGGGCTGGTCTACAGCGGTGACGCCGGTGATGCCCCCACGACGGTCATCGCGAAGTTCCCCACGCAGTCGCCCGACATCAGGGCGATGATGCACCCGACGCGCATCTACGAGCGCGAGCACCGCTTCTACGGTGAGGTGGCGGCTCAGTCGCCCGGGCGTACCCCGGCCGTGTACCACATCACCTGCGAGCCCGCCGACGTGCCAGCCGATGAGCGGTACATGTTGCTGATGGAGGACCTGTCGGCCCTCAAGCTCGGCGACCAGGTCTCCGGGGTCCCGCCCGAGCAGGCTCGCGCCGCACTCGTCGGCCTGGCGGCGCACCATGCTCGCTTCTGGAACGGCGCCGGGCTCGAGGCCGCCGATTTCATCCCGGTGATCAACGCCCCCATCAACCAGGCCGGCTCGGCCATCTACGACGCCTCGCTGCCGGGCTTCATGGCGGCCTTCGCCGACAGCATCAAGCCCGAGCTGGCAGCGTTCGTCGCCGGCTACTCGGCGGCGCGGCCGCAGGTGCTCGATGATTTGGCTGCAATGCCCCACACGCTGGTGCACTTCGACTTCCGCGCCGACAACCTGTTCTTCGAGGCCGACGGCACGGTCGTGATCATCGACTGGCAGGCGATCAGCCAGGGCGGCGGCGCGGCCGACGTCGGCTACTTCATCTCGCAGAACATGAGCACCGAGGATCGGCGTGCGCACGAAGCGGACCTGCTGCACGCGTACCACGACACGCTCGTCGCCAATGGTGTCACCGGCTACGACTACGACACCTTGGTGAAGGATTACCGGGTCGGTGTCAGTTGCGGATGGATGATTCCCGTGCTGGCGGTGGGCAGCCTCGATTTCACCAGTGAGCGTGCGATCGCGCTGTGGACGGCAGTCATCGAACGCACTCAGAACGCATTGCTCGATCACGGCTTCGGCCAGTAGCACTGCCACACACCCGAGCACTCAGGAGACGATCAGATTGACAAGACGACTCGAGGGCAAGGTTGCCGTCATCACCGGCGCCGCCAGCGGCATCGGAGCGGGCACCGCCCGTATGTTCGTCGATCACGGGGCGAAGGTGATCGTCGCCGACATGCAGGAGGCGGCAGGACGGGCGCTGGTGGCCGAGCTCGGTGACAGCACACGTTTCGCGCTGTGCGACGTGACGAAGGAGGCCGACGTCGCGGCCGCGGTCGATCTGGCAGTCAGCGAGTTCGGACGACTCGATGTGATGTTCAACAACGCGGGCATCATCGGCGCCGTCGGTCGCATCTCGGAGATGCCGGTGGAGGCGTGGGACAACACCATCGCGATTCTGTTGCGTGGTGTGTTCCTCGGTGTCAAGCACGCAGCTCGCGTGATGATGCCGCAGAACTCCGGAGTGATCATCAACACCTCCAGCACGGCTGGGATCGTCGGCGGCCTCGGCCCGCATGCGTACACGGCCGCGAAGCATGGCGTGATCGGGTTGACCAAATCTGTCGCCAACGAATTGGCCCCCTTCGCGATCCGCGTCAACGCGATCTCGCCCGGCAACACCGTGACCGCGATGACCGCCTCGGTCCGTGGGGGCGACCCTGCCGACCTCGCGGCAACGACCGAGCGGATCGCCTCCTATTCACCGCTCGGCTATGCGGGCCTTCCGGAGGACATCGCCGCGGCGGCGCTGTACCTCGCCAGCGACGATGCCCGCTGCGTCACCGGCCACACGCTCGTCGTCGACTCCGGCCAGACAACGGCAGGGATGACACCGAACAGGATCAACATCGGCTCCAGCCGCCAGATCCACGAAGCCGGCCGCGTCACCTGAGGCCGCTGAGCGAATAGTGACGTCGGGTCGCTCAGGGACTCCCAGCCGCAAATCCCCTTTGGCACGGTTCTCCACCCAAGGGCGCATCAACGGGTCAGATTGGTAGTTGTCCGCCGCCCTTGGGCGGCGAAGGGTGCCAAAGTTCGGTGCGCCCGCTCGGGAGGCAGGTTGAGTCGGCCCTGACGCCGAGTGGTGGTTTGTCGGAGTGAGCGTCTCGCCGATCTCCGACTAGAGCCGGCGGATCGGGTCGGCCCCGTTCCAACCGACCGACGCGTCGCGCACCATCTCGTAGAACCGGCCGAGGCGCTCAGTGCGCTCGTAGATCTCGATGAGGTGCCCTCGCTCGTCGCGGGCGTCGTAGAACGCGAACGGCATGCCTGCGGACGTCTCTGCGTACAGCGCCTCTTGCGCGTGCTGCGCACTCAGCGAAGCGGCGGCTGTCGCGAAGTCGTCGACGAAGTGGGCGATGTGGTGCACCCCGCTGCCGCCGACGATCGGGTCGGCCGCGCCGTCGTGCTGGCAGATCAGTTCCACCATCAACGGGCCCCACTGCGAGTAGGCGGACGAGTGGTCGAAGGTTGCCGGCTCGCCGCGCACGCGCACGTTGCGCAGCTCGATGTGCTCGATGACGAAGAACGGCCCGACGCCGCGCGCGACCCATCGTTGCGCCGCGGCGACCACGTCGTCGACTGCGTACGCGATCTGGACCGGGGCACCGAGCATCTCGTCGAGGGTAGTTGCTGGCTGTGCCGCGTTGCCCGACTCCGGCTCGCGCGGTCACGATCCCTAAGGTCGTTGCAATGGATGACACGATCTCGTCGCTGTTCGACCTGAGTGGTCGCGTTGCCGTGGTGACCGGCGCGGCTACGGGGATCGGTGAGGGGATCGCACGCACGCTGGCCAGAGCCGGCGCCGGCGTGGTGGTGGCCGACATCGACATCGAAGGCGCCCGGCGGGTTGCTGGCGAGATCGGCGGTCAGGCCGTCGAGCTCGACGTCACCGACGCCGCCGCCTGCTCGGACGTGCTCGGCACGTTCGGGGATCGCCTCGACATCCTCGTCAACAACGCCGGCTCGTACCACGAGGCAGGCAGCATCCTGGACCAGAGCATCGAGTCGTGGCGCCGCTCGATCGAGATCAACCTTGTCAGCCTGTTCAACTGCTCGAAGCCGGTGGCGGCGCGGATGGTCGCCCAGGGCGATGGCGGGGCGATCGTCAACATCGCATCGGTCGACGGTCTGCTGCCGTGCCTGGGCACCAGCTACGACACGGCCAAGGCGGGCGTCATTCACTTCTCGCGCAGCCTCGCTGTGGACCTCGCCCCGCACGCCGTTCGCGTCAACGCAGTCAGCCCAGGTGTGGTCCCGGTGCCGACGCTCAACAGGATGCATTCCGGCGAGATCGAACACTTCTGGCCCACCAACCCATCGGTGAGTGGCCTGATGGGTCCGCTGATGAAGCAGCGCTCGTCGAACGTGCCGCTCGGCCGCAAGGGCACGCCCGCCGACATCGCTCACGCGGTGTTGTTCCTGGTGAGCGACGCGGCAAGCTACGTGACCGGGCAGAATCTGTGCGTCGACGGAGGATGGACACTGATATGAACGACAGCCACGTGCACAACCGGGATGCTCAGCTGGCCACGCTGCTCGACGAACGCGACATCGTCTCCGTCGCGCTGCGCTACTGCCGAGCGCTCGACACCAAGGACTGGCCGACGCTCGCCACCGTGTTCCTTCCCGATGCCACGGCCGATCTGTCGAGCGGCACCGACTTGGTCGGTCTCGACGCGATTGTCGGGCGCATCCGCACCGCGCTCGAACACCTCGACGACAGCCAGCACCTCGTCGGCAACCACGAGGTCGTGGTCGACGGCGATGCCGCGACGCATCGCTGCTACCTGCAGGCGCAACACGTTCGTCGTGCTGCGACCGGCGGGCCCAACTACCTCGTCGGTGGGCGCTACGAGGACCGGTTCACGAGAACGGCAGACGGTTGGCGGATCGCTCACCGCACGCTGACGGTGATGTGGACCGATGGCAACGTCGTCGTCGCTCACGCCGAGAAGGCTCACTGATGATCACGAACCTGCTCGAGGGTCGCACGGCGGTCGTGGTCGGTGGCCACAGTGGCTTCGGTGAGGCGATCAGCCGGACGTTCGCCGAACAGGGTGCGACAGTCGTGATCGGTGCCCGCCGCCGCGAACTTGTCGACGAAGTCGCGGCTCAGGTCGGCGGCATCGGCGCTGTCTGCGACATCACCAATGACGACGACGTGCAAGCCCTCGTCAACCTCGCCGTCGATCGCACCGGGCGCCTCGATGTCTTCGTCAACTGCGCCGGCTACGAGCAGTCGACACCGATCGCGAAGCTGACGCCCGAGAAGTTGGCCAGCATGCATGCCGTGCAGATCCAGGGTGCGCTGTACTGCGTTCGTCACGCTGGCAATGCGATGCGAGAACTCGGCAACGGCGGGTCGTTCGTCTCGATCAGTTCGTTGACAGCGCACAACCCCGCAGCCGGTATGGCCGCCTACGCCAGCGCCAAGGCGGGCGTGGAGTACGCGACGAAGATCGCTGCCGTCGAGTACGGCGACGCCAACATCCGGTTCAACGCCATCGCCGCCTCACTGATCGAGACGCCGATGACCTCGCGGGTGTTCAGCATTGGGCCGGTGGTGCAGGCCATGGTCGAGATGACCCCGCTCGGCCGCATGGGTTCCAGCCAGGACATCGCGAACGCGGCGTTGTTCCTGTGCTCGGAACTGGGCTCGTACGTCAGCGGCCAGACGCTCTGCGTGGATGGCGGTGCGTCGCTGCTGGCGCTACCGACACCGCGGATGTTCGGTGACGTGATGCGCCGGTCGGCGGAGGCAGCGGCCGCCGCTGGTGAACCGTAAGTTGGCGGTGAGGTGTTGTAGTACCGCATCTCAACGCCAACGTGTGTGGCTGTGTCGGTCGTTGTGTGACGACTGAGCCGGATCACCCGATGTCGGTGTTCTTCCAGGTGTTCCAGTAGGTGACCTGTTCCGCCGGCTTGCGCGTGGCGAGCTTGAAGTCGTCGCCGGTGTAGTAGGCGGTGGGAATGCAGCCGAGTTGCATCACGGTGTTCGGGATGCCGAGTGCCTCGCCGACCTCCTCGTCGAACGGGAGATGCAGCGTCGTCCACACCGTGCCGAGACCACGCGAGCGAGCGGCGAGGCAGTAGCTCCACACGGCGGGAATGACCGAACCCCACCAACCCGGCTGGCTGCCTTTGCCGTCACCCATGTCGGCCGGCGACCCGAGCGCGCAGGGGATGGCAAGCACGGGCACCTGCTCGAGGATCTCGGCGAGGTAGTTGCTCGAATCCAGGATCGCATTCTTCTCCGCCCCGTTGCCTGCCTTGGCGACAGCGCGCTCCTGACTTGCGATGTACGGGGCGTACGAGCGCCGGTAGGCGTCGGCGATGACCAGTTTCTTCGCCGGATCGTCGACGATCACCCAGCGCCACTTCTGGTTGTTGCCGCCCGCCGGTGCCTGCGTCGAGATGCGCACGCAGTCCAGGATCAGCTCACGCGGCACCGGCCTGGTGAGATCGAGTCGCTTGCGCACCGCACGGGTGGTGGTGAGCAGATGATCCGTCTGTGTGAGGTTGAAATCCATGGCTCAAACTCCCTGTCGATGCTGCGGTGAGAGAACCCTAATGGTCGTTAGGTAATGTCGCCGAGGTGACCGGCCTGCACGCTTCCATCGGCGAGATGATCGATCTTTCCGGTCGGCGCGTGTTCGTCACCGGAGGCGGGAAAGGCATCGGCGCGGCGGTCGCTGCCCGGCTGGTCGAAGCAGGCGCCGAGGTGATGATCGGCGACATCGACCCTGCTGCGGAAGCAACGGCGTCGGCGATCGGCGCAGGGTTCCAGGCCTGCGACATCACCGATGCCGCCGAGCTGGCCGCAGCAATGGAGGCGGCGTGCGGCGGCTCGGGTTCGCTGCAGATCCTGATCAACAACGCCGGCATCTTCCCCACAACCGGCCCCATGCTGCACGCCACCGATGAGTTCGTGCACCGCATGCTCGACGTCAACGTGCGCGCGCACTACAGCGCAGCGCGCGAGGCCGCGAGGCGGATGACCGCGGGCGGGGCCATCGTCAACCTCGCCTCGATCGCCGGCCTCGGCGGGGGCGCGAACATCTCCGCCTACAGCGCCTCGAAGGCCGCCGTGATCTCGCTCACGCGGGCGTTCGCCCACGAGCTGGGCCCGAAGGGCATCCGGGTGAACGCGATCGCGCCGGGGATCATCGACACGCCTGGGGTGCAGGATCAGTTGGCGCCGCTCGCTGCCAGTGGCGTCGACGTGCAGCGCCGGATCGCCGCCAACCCGCTGGGTATCGCCGGCCACGCCGATCACGTCGCGCGCGCTGCGCTGTTCCTCGTGTCCGACCTGGCGGCCTTCGTCACCGGCCACGTGCTGGTCGTCGATGGCGGAGCACACGCCTGAGCAGCATCATGAGCGAACTCTCCAACCCCACACCCACCATCGAACAACTGCTCGCCATCGAGGCCTGCCGTGAAGCCGCGCGACGCTACTCGTACGGCGTCGACCGACTCGACGGCGAGGTGATGAAGTCTGCGTACTGGCCAGATGCCACCGACGACCATGGTGTGTTCGTGGGCAACGCGTGGGAGTTCTGCGATCGGGTGGTTGCGACGCACGGGCGCTGGACCTGGACGATGCACACCATCTTCAACCATCGCGTCGACATCGAGGCCGACGGTGTGCACGCCCGCGGCGAGGTGTACAACGTGAGCTACCTGTTCAACGAAGGCGACAACGACACCGAACGGCGACTGGCCACGTGGTACGGGCGCTACCTCGATGCCTACGAGCGCCGCGGCGACGAGTGGCGGATCCAGCACCGCGTCTGCGTGCACCACAGTGACACCAGCCAAGCGATGCCAGAATCGATGGGCATCGATGCCGGCAAGTTCCGCCAGGCGTCATTCGATCGCCCTGCCAACCAACGACCGATCGGCCCCTGATGCCTCGCTTTGCCACCGAACGTTCCACACAGGACCCGACCGGCTTCGCCCTCGTCGACGGAGATCGTGAGCTGACCTGGGCCGAGGTCGGGGATTCGTTGAACCGCTGTGCGAACCTGCTGCTCGCTGCCGGCGATTCCGGCCAGCTCGGTGAGGCGCATCGCATCGCGGTGTTCGCGGAGAACGCCGCGGAGACTGCCCTCGCCCACCTCGGTGGCCTGCTCGCGGGCGCTTCGACGGTGCCGGTCAACTTCCACCTCACCGCCTCCGAGGCTGCCTACATCCTCGAAGACTCCGTCAGCCGCATCCTGTTCGTCGGCCCCGAGACCGCCGAGCGCGGCCTGTCCGCGGCCCGTGAGGCACGGATCACGACCGTCATCGGCTGGGGTTGCGACGGCATCGCAGGTATCACCGACTGGGGCGAGTGGCTCGCCGGCGGCGCCACCGCCGACCCGCCCACCAGTGTGATGCCACGCCCGAACCTGCTGTACACCTCGGGCACCACCGGCCGCCCGAAAGGCACCGAGTTGCCGCCGACGATGTTCGCCGGCGGCGTCGACATGGACGAGCACCTGGCCCGGCTCGCCAAGGGTGGCTTCTCCGGCTTCGGCACGCACCTCGTGGTCGGCCCGATGTATCACACCGGCCCGCTGTCAGGCATGCGGTTGCTCTGCGCCGGCGTCGCATCCGTGATCCTGCCCAAGTTCGACGCGGAGGCCGCGCTCGTAGCGATCGACAGGTACAAGACCGAGACGACCGTGATGGTGCCCACCCACTTCGTGCGCATGCTCGCCCTCCCCGACGAGGTGAAGGCCAAGTACGACGTGAGCTCGATGCAGCTCATCGCCCACACCGGGGCGAAGTGCCCGATCGACGTGAAGGCCGCGATGATCGAGTGGTTCGGCCCGGTGTTCAACGACGCATACGGGGCGACGGAAGTCGGCACGGTCTGCTCGATCACCAGCGCGGAATGGATGGAGCACAAGGGTTCGGTCGGCCGGTCATTGCCGCCGTTCAGCGCGCTGATCCTCGACGAGGAGATGCACGAGGTGCCCGAAGGGGTGGAAGGCCGGCTGTTCTTCCGGGATGCCACCGGCCGCGGCATCGTCTATCCCCACGACGCGGAGAAGACGGCCGCGTCGAATCCCGAACCGGGCCTGTTCACTCTCGGCGAGATCGGCTACATCGATGCCGACGGCTACGTGTTCATCACCGACCGGTTCAGCGACATGGTCGTGTCGGGCGGCGCCAACCTCTACCCCGCCGAAGCAGAACAACTGCTGATCGATCATCCAGCCATCGCCGACGTTGCGTGCATCGGCGTCGCCCACCCGGACATGGGCGAGATGCTGATCGCACTGGTGGTGCCCCGCGACCCGGCCGGTCCACCTGTTGCGGCCGAGATGTCGGCATGGCTGCGCGAGCGTCTCAGCCACTACAAGTGCCCCCGTGAGTACCACGTCGTGAACGACCTGCTGCGCAACACGATGGGCAAGATCAACAAGCGCAAGCTCCGTGATTCGTGGCTCGCGGGCGACATCACCGTGGTGTTTGCCGGCCCGAATCCCGACGTCCCGCAACGAAAGGCATGACATGTCCTCAACTGTCGAACGCTCCTCCCTTGTCGACCCCGACATCTCCGTCGACGACTTCGTCGCCGCCGCTCGCGAGTGGTACCAGGCCAACGCCGCACCCCGCGTCGACCCCACTGTCGAAGACGGTGAAGGCGAGTTCGACGTGTCGGTGTTCTCCGACATGTCGTTCGAGGAGGAGCACGCACACATCCTGGGGATCGCCGAGTGGATCCAACGCAAGGCCACACGCGGGTACCACGCCGTCGACGGGCTGCCCGAGTACGGCGGCCTCGGCCTCAGTCGCGCCCACGCGCGAGCGCTCGGGCGCGTGGAGCGCGAGTTCGGTTCGCCCGGCCGCCACGAGCTGATCAGCGTCACTGTTGGTCTCATCGCCCCGACGATCCAGGTGCTCGGGTCCGACGCCCTCAAGCAACGGTTCATCGCCCCGCTGCGCAGCGCAGAGATCCTCTGCTGCCAGCTGTTCAGCGAGCCGGGTGCGGGCTCGGACTTGGCCGGTCTCTCCTGCCGTGCCGAGCGCGACGGTGACGAGTGGGTGATCAACGGCCAGAAGGTGTGGAGCTCGGGGGCCCAGTTCAGCCAGTGGGGCGAGCTGATCGCCCGCACCGATCCGAGTGTCGTCAAGCACAAGGGCTTGACCGCCTTCATGCTGCCACTCGATGCGCCCGGCGTGGAGGTACGACCGATCAAGCAGATGAGCGGCGGCTCCTCGTTCTGCGAGGTGTTCTTCACCGACGTGCGCATCGCCGACGACCTGCGCATCGGTGAGGTCGGCGACGGATGGAACGTCGCGACCACCACACTCAGCTTCGAGCGCGACCACTCCGAGTCGGGTGCGGAAGGCTCGGCCTCGGGTGGGTCGTGGAAGCAGGTGCTCGCCACGGCTCGACGGATGGGCGTCACCGACGACCCCGTGATGCGCGACAAGCTGATGAAGATCTACATCCACAGCCGTGTCGAGTCGTTCACGAATCGGCGAGCCGCAGATCTGGCGCGTTCGGGCATGCCCGGCCCGGAAGGTTCTCTCGGCAAGCTGCTGTGGACCGAGGGGATGACCGCAGTGGGCGAGATCATCGGCGACATCCTCGGGGCACGCCTGCTCGCCGACACCGGCGAGTGGGGCACGTACGGTTGGAACGAACACCTCCTCGGTGCGCCCGGCTATCGCATCGCCGGCGGCTCCGATGAGGTGCAGCGCAACATCATCGGCGAACGGGTGCTGGGTCTTCCACGCGAACCTCGTGCCGACACCGGGCCCTGGACCGGAATCCCTCGATGAACCGCCTGCCGTTGAGCCGGCGAACCAGCCTCGTTCGCTCGGGTGTTACGTTTGTCACATGCCTTGCGGCTCGTGCCGGTGAACGAGTTCGTCCCTCGAAGGAGCGTCAGTTGTCGAGCAACCCTGTTGTGCACGCCGGTGTGGTCGTGTCGTGACCGACTATCTCTACTACCTCCTCGCCGGCACTGGTGCGGGCGCGATCATCGCCGCGTTCGGGCTCGGGCTGCTGATCACCCATCAGGGTTCCGGCGTCGTCAACTTCTCGTTCGGGGCGATGTCGGCGTGGGCCGCGTATGTCTACGCCGACCTTCGCCGCGGCGCATATCCGTTCCCGTTCCCGGGCCTGCCTGCCCGGTACCACTTCGCAGGTGGTGACGTCGGGTTCCGGTGGGCCATGCTGCTGGCCCTGCTCACCGCGGTGGTGCTGGGGGCGGCGGTGTACCTGTTGGTCTTCCGGCCGTTGTTCCGGGCACCGGCGTTGGCAAAGGTCGTCGCCAGCATCGGCCTGGTGATCGTCTTCATCTCGCTCATCGAACGTCGCTTCGCCGACTCCAAGGGCCTGCGAGTGAAGGCGATCCTCCCGGACGAACCGGCGACGTTCGCGAAGGGAATCACACTCCCGCGCGATGGACTGTGGCTGACCGGGGTCGTGCTGCTGCTCGCCATCGGGCTGTGGGTGGCATCGCGCTACACGCGGATCGGGCTCGTCACCAGAGCGGCCGCAGAGAACGAGAAGGGCGCCGTGCTGCTCGGGTACTCGCCGACGTTCCTTGCCGGAGCTAGTTTCGTGCTCGCGTCATTGGTCGGTGCCTTCGTCGCCATCCTGGCGGCGCCGATGGTCCAGCTGTCGTCGGGCATCTTCACGTTCCTCTACCTCATCCCGGCGCTGGGCGCCGCGCTGATCGGGAGGTTCCGCTACGTGTGGCCGACGGTCATCACCGGTTTGGCCATCGGCATGGTGCAGTCGACCTTCACGCCGATGCAGGGCGACATCAGCTGGTTCCCCGAGTACGGCGCGCGCGAAGGGCTGCCGTTCGTGGTGATCATCATCGCCATGGTGGTGCTGGGCGAGCGTTTGCCCGAGCGAGGTTCGGTGGACACCTGGAAGCTCCCGGCGGTTCCCCCGGCCAAGGTCACCGCACTGACCGTTGCGGTGCCGGTGGCGCTTGCTGTCGCCGGGCTGTTCGTCCTCGGGCCGCTGTGGCGCGGTGCCATCATGTCCACCACGATCGCTGTGGTCCTGGCGCTCTCGCTGGTGGTGCTCACCGGCTTCGGTGGGCAGACCTCGCTCGCGCAGATGGCGTTCGCCGGCGTTGCCGGTTTCGCGCTGTCCAAACTCGCGATCCGCTGGGACATCCCATTTCCGATCGCCCCCATCCTTGCCGCTCTGATCGCCACTGTGTTCGGCGTCATCGTCGGCTTTCCCGCACTTCGGGTACGAGGTACCAACCTGGCGATCATCACCCTGGCCGGCGGGGTCGCCATCTCCGAGTTCGTGTTCAAGAACCCTGCCTACGTCGGCGACGCATCGACGGGGGGCGCCAAGGTCCCCAATCCGAAGCTGGGTGGCTGGGATCTCGGCTTGATCCTCGGCAGCGAGGCGTCGCGCCCGATCTTCGGCGTCTTCCTGGTGGTGGTCGCGGTGCTGCTCTCGCTGGGAGTCGCCAACATCCGACGGAGCGCTTCGGGGCGTCGGATGCTCGCGACGAGGTCGAACGAGCGGGCGGCCAGCGCCGTCGGGATCAGCGTTGCCCGGGTCAAGCTGCAGGTCTTCGCCGCGTCGTCGTTCATCGCCGGCATCGGTGGTTGCCTGATCGCATATCGATTCGGCAGCGTGTCGGATGCGTCGTTCGGCACGATCGCCTCACTCACCGCCCTCGCAATCGCGTATCTCGGGGGCATCACCTGCGTCAGCGGCGCGGTGGCCTCGGGCATCACGGCCGCATCAGGCGTGGCGTTCTATGCAACGGCGCAACTCACCGGCAGCCTCGGGCGGTGGGAGGCGCTGATCGGCGGCGCATTGTTGATCCTGACCGCCGTGCTCAACCCGGAGGGCATCGCCGGAGGCATCCGCGCTCAGGCCCACGCGAAGCGACTCGCAGCATTGGCGAAAGCGCCCGCAAGAGCGCCGTCGGAAGCGCCGGCGACGGTCGCCGTCGGCTGAGCCGCCCTCAGGCCGTGTCGGCTGATGCCCTGGGCGTCAACGAGACCCTGGTGTGGCCGATCTCCAGCCAGTGGTACAGGTGCTCCCAGAAGTGGCGGATCTTCGATTCGTTGTAGCTGCCGAACACGACCTCTTGCTGCTCTTGTGCTTTGAGGCCGCGTTGCACGAGGGGGAGGTTGATCGAGTCCTGCTGGAAGATCTTCGCCGTCATGCCGAGCTCGGGGGCGAGTGTCCAGTCGTCGTCGGGCCCGAGCGAGGTGACGCTCGCCGGTCGCGGGCGATTCTGCTGGTCCTTCCACGGTACGAACATCATCACCTCGAAGATGCATTCGTCGGGGTTGGCGCCGTGTGGGCGGAATCGGTAGAAGAGCGCGTTGAACACACCCCACGGTGACCAGTTCGGGAAGACCGAGTAGTAGATCGAGTCGATCATCTCGGCATCGCTGAACAGCTCCGGGTCGAGTTTGTCGCCGAGCTGCTGGGCAGCGCCGGCTCGACGTTGGGCGGCGAGCGAGGCGCGGACCGCGCCGACCGCTTCGGCTCCCGATGGCGAGTTGATGGCGCTCAGCGGTGCGTCGAGCAGGTACTCCGGTGTCGGGCCACCGATCCACATGCACAGGTGCGGATCGGCCTGTGTGAGCACGCCGGCGATCCACGCGCCGCGATCGTCGAACAGGCTCTCGTTGCCGTCGAGGTCGGTCACCGTGACGCGCCCGAGCTCGACACGTTCGTAGATGTGCCCGTTCATCGGGTGTCGGTAGCGAGCGAACTGCTTGCCGTCGGCGAGTTGCTCGTAGTGCACCATGCCCGCGAGGTGTGGGCTCTCCAACCCCTGGGGCGAGATGGCGCGCGAGAACGTGCCGTAGGTGTCGTACCGGGTGTTGGCGTCGGCGAGCGTCTCCATCAGCGTGGGGTGCGTCGCCACGACGTGGTACGACTCCATGAACGCCTCCTGACAGGCTTTCCAGTTGACCCGCATGATCTTCTCCACGTGGGCGACCTTGACGCGCCGCTCGAACGGGTACTTCGCGAAGTGCTGATCGAGCCCGGCGAGATGCTCCTGCAAGGGGCCGGCCGTGCGATCCGGGTTGATGAACACGAACCCGTGCCATGTGTCCACCAACGCTTCGGGAAGGGCCGTGTCGGCTTCGCTGACACTGGGGAAGTCCCACTGGCAGGGGATCTCCTTCAGCGAGCCGTCGAGGTTCCATGCCCACCCGTGGAACGCGCACCGGAGGTTCTTGGCGCCCTTGCCGTGGGTCTCGCGCAGCAGCCGGCCGCGGTGCAGGCACGCATTGCGATAGGCCTTGATGCCATCGGCGGTGCGCACGATCAGGAACGACAGCTCGGCGATCTCGTACACGTGGTAGTCGCCGACGTCGGGGATCTCCTCCTCCAGGCATGCCAGCTGCCAGACGCGGCTCCACAGCTTCTCGACCTCCAGCGCGTGGAACTCGGGTGATGTGTAGTACCAGGCGGGGATGCGTGTGTTGCCGTCGGTGAGCCCGACGCGGGATTCGTCGCGCAACAAATCGTCGACCGGGTGTGAATCGGCGGCCAGGAGTTCGGTGAAGCTCACACCAGCGGAGCGGTTGGTTCCGGTGATCGTCTCGGTCATCCGCAAAGATTCGCAGGTCTGACAGCCACCGATCGACCCCGGTGCGCCGTCCGTTCGGCCTCAGGCGCCGCCGTGCTCGATGTACGGCCCGAGAACGCTCTCCATGCGCATCGACATCGGGATGTTGTGTACGCCGATGACGCGGTCGATCTCCTCGTGCAGGTGCCAGATGCGCCGTTCCTGGTAGTTCAGCGGGATGCCACGCAATGCCGGTGATTCCATCGAGCGCTGGATCGGTGCCATGTTCTGTTCGTCCTCGGCCATGATGGCGTCGTACTGGCGGCGGCGTTCGATCCAGTGCGCGGGCAACTGCTCCGCATCGAAGCGATCCGAGCCGTCGGGCGGCGGTGCGTAGTAGATCCAGTCGAGCCGTGTGGTGTGCTCGTCGATCGGCCAGAACACGTTGATCGGGAATCCGATCCTGCCCAGCGGGATGATCACGTTCGGGAACACGCTCACCGCAGTGCTGGTGCAATCGACCATCGCCGGCACGCCCTCGATCGCAGGGAACGGCCCGTGCGCGCGTGGCCGCCAGTCGTCCCAACCCTGCATGCCGAGCCGCGCCTGCTGCTGCTCGGAGAAGGGGGTGATCATCCGGCTGTGGCCGTTGGGGTACAAACCCATCGCAGCGCCGCGGTTGTCGAGGATGCTCACCCCGTCGTGGCTGTGGATGTGGCGGAAGTGGTACACCTCGAGAAACGCTTCGGCCGTCACCTTCCAGTTGCACGGAATGATCCGAGATTGCCGGTACACCTCGCGCAGTGTGTCGCCGGCGAACGGGTCGAGCATCTCCGCGAGCGGGCCGATCCATGCCGCCAACGGCTGGGCGTCGAGATCGCGGTTGACGAACACGAAGCCCGCGTAGGTGTCGCACCGTGCCTGGGCGAGACAGCGCTGTTCGCGGTCGAGTTCGACGAAGTCGCGTTCGTCGGGCACCGACACGAGTGTGCCGCCGTCGATCTCGTAGGTCCACGAGTGGTACTGGCAGCGCAGTCGGCGAGCCGAACCGCGATCGTCGCGCACGACCGGGGCGCCGCGATGTTGGCAGGTGTTGTAGAAGCAGCGCAGCGTGCCGTCGGTGCCGCGCACGATCAGCAGCGGCACGCCGAGATCATCGAAGGTGAAGTAGTCGCCCGGGCCCGGGGCGTCGCTGGCGCGGCCGGCGATGACCCAGGTCTTGGGCCACAGGTGCTGCTGCTCGAGATCGTGGAAGGCGCGGCTCGTGTGGCGGTCGGTCGAGATGTCGTGGAACCTGGGGAAGCCGTCTGGCGGGGCGGTGCGTTCGAACTCGAACGTCATGTCGGCAATGATGCGATCGATCAGTGGTTCGTCCATCCTGCGTTCCTTGCTGCGGCTCTGTCCTCCGACGAAGTGCCGGATGGCGAACGTCGATTAGTTTCGCTGTTGGATACTCAGCCCGACGAAGGGGAACGGCGATGACTGACAGCAGCTCGAAGATGACCACGTGGCTCACCGACACGAAGATCAGCCCTCGGTTTCCGTACTACACGCGTGCCAACGCTGATGAGGTCGGCCCGGAGCCGTTCAGCCCGCTGGGGTGGAGCCTCGGCTGGGCGAAGGGCTGCGTGCCCGGCGTTGCCAACGGGTTCGTCAACTTCGGTGTCCTCGCGCGCTCCGAGTTCGCCCTCGATCCGCCGGAGGTGTTCGGCAACTGGGGCGGCTACTTCTACAACCAGCTGTCGCTGCCGCGCCTGATGGGCGTGCGCATGCCGGGCGCCACACCCGAGGCGATCGACCTCGCCTACTTCGGCGATCATCCCGGCGTCCCCGTGTACACGCCGCACCCCGACGACGAGAACGAGGCGCAGAGCGAGAAGCTGGCCGCCACGATGGGCTGGGCGATGAGCACCAGCAGCTACCCCGAGCAGGAGGCATCGGCGCAGGTGTCGCGTCAGGCAGTCGCAGATCGCCCCAACCTCACCACGCAGACGAACGAGCAGCTGGTCGCACGGGCGCGTGCACTCGCCGGCCCCGCCCTCGACGATGCATGGACGCTGTACTGCCAGTCGGTGCTCGCGGCGTCGCTCGGGCCGGGCGCGGTGCAGGCGATCTGTACCGCCATCGGGCGCGGCTCCGACGCGGTGAAGCTGCTCACTGCGGTCGGCGGGATCGAATCGGCCGAGGCGCCGCTCGCGATGTGGCAGCTCTCCCGGTCGGTCAACGGCTCGGCAGTGCTCACCGCCGAGTTCGATGCCGGTGTCGACGGTCTGCTGGGCAGGCTGGAGGCCTCCGACGACGCCGATGTTCGCGCCTTCCTTGCCGGCTGGGCCGAGCTCATCGCACAGCACGGCCATCGCGGCCCCAACGAGTGGGATCTCCGTGCGCACTCGTGGACCACGCGGCCCTCGATGCCGCTCGGCATGATCGAACGGATGCGGTTCCAACCCGACAGCAAGTCCCCGGCCGAGGCGCAACGGCGCGGAGCGGCCGTGCGCGAGCAGCTGACGACGGAACTGTTGGAGCTCGTTGCCGGTGACGCCGAAGCCCACGGTGGGCTGCACGCAGGCATCCACTCGGCAGCGTTGTTCTTCGGCCTGCGCGAGATGGGCAAGAACGCCTGCATCCGGCTGATCCACGAGGCAAAGCTGGCGCTGATGGAAGTCGGCCATCGGATGGTTGCCGACGGCGTGATCGACGACGAGCAGCAAGTGTTCATGCTGCTCGACGACGAGCTCGACGCGTTCCTCGCCGACCCTGCAGCGATGAGCGCGACGCTGCGCGAACGCGACGCCGATTTCCACGTGCTGCAGACACTGGTGCCGCCGTACATCGTCAAGCTGGAGGACGGCGTCCCGCCGATCTCGAGCTGGCCGGTGCGGTCGGGCGGCGGCGCCGCGCTCGCCGTTGCGGGCGACGTGCTGCACGGCGGCATGGGCTCACCAGGGGTGGTCACCGGCATCGCGCGGGTGGTGCTCGATCCGTCCGATCCGGGCGTGATCGGGCCGGGCGACATCATGGTCGCGCCGACCACCGACCCTTCGTGGGTGCCGCTGTTCCTTGCCGCGGAAGGCGTGGTCGTGAACGTCGGCGCCGTCGGCAGTCACGCGGCGATCATGTGCCGCGAGCTCGGCCTACCGTGCGCCGTCTCGGTGATCGATGCAACCGAGCGGATCCCGAACGGGGCAACGATCGAGGTCGACGGCTCCACCGGCGTCGTCACCATCATCTCAGTGCCCTGACGGGTTCATGATCGGTTGCGCCCGAGGGCGGGTCGTGTTCACGCACTCCGGTTGGGAAGGACGTGCGTCTCGCCGAACTCGCGGAGGCGGTCGACCCCGCCTTCGCCACCGAAGAAGAACGCCGGCACCATCACGCGGCCGACACCCAACGTGCGCATTTCGTCGATGCCTGCTGCGGGGTCCCGCATCTGGCGACCGAACATCGCGTTGATCTCGATCGAGTCCGGGTCGCGGTCGATGGCGGTGCAGGCTTGGCGGACGTCGGCGATCAGCTCTCCGAGACGATCGGCATTCGACTCGCCCGGGAAGTAGCCATCGGCGAGGCGAGCCGCACGACGAATGGCCACAGGCGTGTCGCCGCCGACGAGGATGGGGATGTTGGCGCCCTGCGGCGGGCGAGGAGTGGCGGTGAGCGGCTCGAAGTCAACGAACTTTCCGTGAAACTCGACGTGGCTGCCCGACCAGACGGTGCGCATTGCAGCCAGGTACTCGTCGTTGCGCGAGCCACGGTGCTCCCACGGGACACCGAGGGCGTCGAACTCTTCCTTCATCCAGCCGACACCGATGCCGAGCTCGACCCGACCACCCGTCAGGTGATCGAGCGTTGCCAGCTCCTTCGCCAGCACCAGCGGGTTGCGCTGCGGCAGGATCAAGATGCAGGTGCCGAGGCGCAGCGTGGGGGCGGCGGCGGCCACGTAGGCCAGCCAGATCAGCGGATCGGGGATGTAGGTATCCGGCGTGGCGGGGATCTTGCCGTCGGAGGTGTAGGGGTATGGCGAGGAGATGGTGGTGGGCATCACCACGTGTTCGCCGCCCCACAACGACTCGAAGCCGACCGCTTCGGCGACTCTGCTGATCTCCAGCGAGGCGGACGGGTCGGTTCCGATGCTGCTGGCAAATGCAAGGCCGAATTTCATGCCACATTCGACCATATCGACGCCCGCCACTGTCAATCGGGGGTGTTACGCCTCGGGGCCGTCGGGCGGGGTGGTGTCGTAGTAGTCGGCGGCGTAGAGCACGAAGCCATCGACGACCTTGCGCACGCTGGTGCCGCGCAGCGTCGTCGCGGAGCCGTCGTCGCGCAATGTCCGCTGCTTCCACTCCTGCACCGAGGTGACGCCATCGGACGACAGCGGGCCGAGCGGCTCGACGATGCCGATGGGGGAGGTCGCGTTCACGTCCGCGAGCCACGCGGTGATGGCCGCCTCGCCGCGTACCTCGCCGGCAATCGGGTCGATGTAGACCGAGTCGGTCGGGTGGAATGGTGTGGCGATCTGGCGAGGGTCGGGGAGCGTCGCCAACCCGGCGCCGGTGGTGGCCCACGCGAGGTTCGGGCACGGCGGCAGCGGCGGCGGGGGAGGGCTGGCCATGTCGGGGGGCGGCGGCTGGCGGAACGCGGCGGTGTCGTAGACGTCGCAGGCCCAGGTGATCCACCCGTCGCGGTAGCGGCGCACGCTGACACCGCGCGAGAGCGGGATCTTCGCGCCGTCGAGGTTCATCACCATCTGCCACTCGTCGAGTGAGGTGCCGCCTTCGCCGTCGTCGAACATCAGAGGTTCGGCCATCGGGACGAAGTCGATGAACTCGATCTCGGCCATCGCCGGGACGAGCCACTGGCGAATCGCCAGTTGGCCGTGGAAGGCGCCGAAGATCGCGTCGTAGTAGATCGACCCCGTTGGCGCCATGAAGTCGGCCATCAGCGGGATGCCGAGCCTGCCGACATCGGGGTGGCTGATCGCTTCGATCATGCCCTCGCCGGTCAGCCCACTCGGCTCGGTGACCAGGCGATCCAGGTCGGCTTCGCGGTCGCTCATTTCGGCGACGTAGTTGCGGACGAAGTCGGCGGTGGTGATCCCCATGCGGAGAACGTAGTCCACTGATCCGGGCATCGATCGCCCGAAGTATTCTGCGACGCACACGCGACTGGGAGACACGATGGCTGACACGGTGCTGGATCGATTCGGATTGACGGATGGCGTGGCGGTGGTGACTGGTGCCGGCCGTGGCATCGGCGAAGGCATCGCCGTGGCACTCGCGCAGGCCGGGTGCGACGTGGTGCTGACCGCCCGTCGCGAGCACGAGATCAACGCCGTCGCCGACGTGGTGCGCGGGCTCGGGAGGAGGGCGCTCGCCGTTGCCGGCGACATCACCGACGGCGCATTCGTCGAGACCCTCGCCGACCGTGCCAAGGAGGAGATGGGCCACGTCACGCTGTGGGTCAACAACGCCGGCGGCGCCGACGACCGCACGCCGCGCAAGCTTGCGAAGATGCCCGACAGCCAGTGGGACTACCAACTCGACGTCAACCTGCGCGCGGTCTTCACCTGCGCTCGAGCAGCTGCCCGCGTCATCGACGACGGCGGATCGATCATTAACATCTCCTCGGGCGCGGCACTCAAGGGCTCGCCCAACAACGGCCCCTACGCGGCGGCGAAAGCCGGCGTCGACAGCCTGACGCGCACGCTCTCGCTCGAGCTGGCCTCGCGCCGGGTGCGGGTCAACGGGGTCGCTCCCGGGCCCGTTCCCACCGAGGTGTTCATGGAGTTCTTCAAGGCAACCGAGGAGGATCTCCCCAAGCTGGCGGCCGACTGGGGCGTGCCGCTCGGGCGGCTGGGCACACCCGAGGACGTCGCCAATGCCGTCGTGTTCCTCGCGTCGCCCGCCGCGTCGTGGATCACCGGCCAGACCCTGCTCGTCAACGGTGGCAATCGATGACCTCGGAGCTCGGCGCCACACACGGGCTGAGCGAGAACTGGGCGACCCTGTGGGAGGCCTTTGCCGACGCGCAGCCCGACCACATGGCGCTCGTCGTCGGCGAGCGCACGCTCACGTGGCGAGAGCTCGACGACAGCGCGGCCCGGCTCGCGACTGCGCTCGCCGAACTCGGGGTCGCCCCCGGCACCCGCATTGCGCAGCTGATGTACAACTGCCCGGAGTACCTCGCGTCGTCGTACGCCGCGTTCAAGCTGCGGGCCACGCCGGTGAACGTCAACTACCGCTACAAGGCGGGCGAGATCGCGTACATCTGCGACAACGCTGGCGCCGAGGTGTTGATCTTTCACGGGTCGCTCGGTGAGCGGGTCGCTCAAGCCGTGTCGATGATGCCCACCGTGCACGCACTGCTGCAGGTGGACGATGGTTCGCCGCTCGTGAGCGGGGCACGGTGGTACCACGAGGTCGTGGCAGCGGCGGCACCCGCAGCGCGCATCGAGCGTTCGGGCGAGGACATGCTGATGCTCTACACGGGCGGCACGACCGGGAACCCGAAGGGTGTCGTGTGGCGCCACGTGGATCTCTTCGGCGCGCTCGCATTCACCGCTTATGCCTCCGCTGGCATCGAGGTGCCCACGACCGTCGCCGACGTCGGCCGGATCGCCGCCGAGCTGCAGGACCAAGGGAAGAGCCCGGTGATGCTGTGCGCCCCGCCGTTGATGCACGGCACGGCGCTGTTCCTCGCGATCGGTGCGTTCGTGATGGGTGGTTCGGTGGTGCTGCTCGGTGGTCGCTCGTTCGACGCCGATGAACTGTGGGACCTCGTAGAACGACACCGGGTGACGCAGATCTCGCTGGTCGGCGATGCCTTTGCGCGACCGCTCAACGAGGCGTTGGTCGCAGCGGAGAGCCGCGGCGTCGTGCGTGACCTGTCGTCGGTGACTCGCATCGTGTCGACGGGGGCGACCCTGTCTGCGGAGCAGAAGCGGGCGTTCCAGCTGCGCGTGCCGAACGCGATGATCTTCGACATGATCGGCGCCTCCGAAGGCGGGCCGTTCGCAGTCTCGATGACGATGCCGGGCCAGGATCCGCCGGAGACGGCTGTCTTCACCGCGAACGCCAACGTGGTCACCATCGACCCCGATACCGGCGCCGTGCTGCCGCGGGGCAGTAGCACCCCGGGCATGCTGGCTGCTGCCGGAGCGATGCCGCGCGGCTACTGGAACGACGAGAAGAAGACCGCATCCACCTTCCTGGTGATCGACGGTGTGCGCTACACCGTGCCCGGCGACTTTGCGACCATCGCCGAGGACGGCACCGTTGCTCTGCTCGGGCGCGGCTCGATGTGCATCAACTCCGGTGGCGAGAAGGTCTATCCCGAGGAAGTGGAAGTCGCCGCGCGTCGGCATCCAGCGGTGATCGACGCCAACGTCGTCGGTGTGCCCCACCCCCGTTTCGGCGAGACGGTCGTGCTGGTCTGCTCGGTGTCGGCGCCCACCTCGGCGCAGGACATCATCGACACCGTGAAGCTGACCGTCGCCGACTACAAGGCGCCCCGGCAGGTGGTGTTCGTCGACGAGGTCTACCGTGCGCCGAACGGCAAGGCCGACTACCGATGGGCCCGCGAGATCGCCGCGGCAGCGGCAGGCTGACAGCCCACGCACGCGGCCGGCTTCAGGCCAGCGCGGCGCCCCACCACTGCTCGAAGAACGGCAGGGCGGCGCGGTCGACCAATTCGATGATCAGCCCACTGGGTGGCTGCAGGTAGCTGAACGTGCCGTAGCCGTTGCCGTCGCTCGGGTCGAGGCGGGCGCCGACGAGTGTCCAGCCCTGCGCGATCAGCCGGTCGGTCTCGTCGGTGACTGATTCCACCCAGAGGCCGAGGTGATGCGCGCCGGCGTCGTGGCGGCCGTCCCAGAAGCTGCCTTCGGGCCCTTCGAGCAGTTCGATGTGCTGCGGGCCTTGCGCGGAGTAGGTGTACTTGAGGTGGAGCTGCTGGAGGCCGTGCTCTGGTGTCCACAACGACTGCGCCGGGTTCTCTCTGCGCTCGGCCCAGGTGACGCCCGTGCCGGCGCCGATCTCGGCCATCGCGGCGTCGAGATCGGGCACCCGGACGCCGACGTGGAAGAGCTGCTGGTAGTCGATCACGGTGCGCCTCAGCTCGCCGGTGCGTCGAGTGCGGCGGGATCGTCGAGCAGTTCCACGATCGACTTGCAGAAGGCCGCCGCCGGTGCGCCGTCGAACGCCCGGTGATCCCAGGTGAGGCTGAGCGTGATCCGCTTCTTGGTCACGATGTCGCCGTTGCCGGCGAGCACGAGGTCGTCGCGGAGGCGGCCGACGCCGAGGATGCAGGTGTTGGGAGGGTTGATCACCGGAGTGAAGCCGTCGACGCCGAACATGCCGAGCGTGCTGACCGAGAACGTGCCACCTTCGAGGTCGGCCAGCTGCAGCGAGCCCGCTCGTGCCGCCGCGGCGAGCCGGCTGGATTCGGCGCTGAGCGCCGCAAGATCACGCGAGGCGGTGTTGGTGATCACGGGAACGATCAGCCCGCCGTCGAGTGCGACGGCCATGCCGACGTGGGCGATCGGCAGCAGCGCCACGCCGTCGTCGGTGATCTGCGAGTTGGCGATCGGGTGCTTGACGAGCGCCCGTGCTGCTGCCGCGATGACGTAGTCGGTGTAGCTCGGTGCCCCGCCCTGCGTGGCCCGCTGCGTGCGATCGGCGACCACTGCGTCGAGATCGGCGTCCATGAACAGCGTCAGCTGGGCCATCTGGGTCAGCGACTCGCGCATCCGCTTGGCGATCGTGCCGCGCATGCCACTGAGCCGCACAGTAAATGAGGGTGTCTGAGTTGCCGGCGGCAGGCTCGGGCTCGCCGCGGCGGAGGCGGGCACTGGCTTCGGAGAGGGGCGTGCGGCCGATGCGAGCAGCCCGCGCACGTGATGGGCCACCGACTCGCGTGTCACGTACCCGTCGATCGGGTCCAACGCGACGCTCGAGATGTCGATGCCGAGCAGATCGGCCAGCTGCCGGGCGGCGGCCGTTGCCGGCCAGGTGCCCGCCGGCGAACTCGACGATGCCGGCGGGGTCGGGCGCGCAGCGGCTGTCGCCACGACGCCGTCCAGGTCGGCCGCGACGATCCGGCCGCCTGGACCGGTGCCGCGAACGGCACGTAGATCGAGGCTGCGCTCAGCAGCCAGTCGCTTCGCCAACGGCGACGCGATGATTCGCCCGCCGACGACCGATGCCGCCATGGCGACAGCGGGCGTGGCAGCTGGGCTCGGTGCGGTCGGCGCAGCGGATGGCCCGGCCGTGGCTGCGACCGGGGCGCTCCCGGCCGGTGCTTCTTCGCCGGGGGCGAGCAGCCAGCCGATTCGTTCACCGCACGCGAACGTGTCGCCGACGCGCCCCACGACATGCAGGCGGCCCGCCGATGCCGCTTCCACGTCGGTTTCGGTCTTGTCGGTCTCGATCCGCAGGATCGCGGCACCGACTTCGACCGCCGCGCCGTCGGCGATCAGCCACTCGAGGATCGTGCCCTCTTCCATCGTCAGCCCGAGTTTCGGCATGAGGAACTCAGTCGCCATGGGGGTCCTTTCGTAGGGGAACGTCGGTGTGGCCGTCCGTGGCCGCAGCAACGTCGAAGCGACGATCGCGGGCAGCGATCGCGAGAGTCTTGTCGATGTCGATCATCCTCGGTCCTGATTGCGTGATCGAGACAGTGATCCGTGCGTCGGCGCGCACCGGCAGCGTCCGTTCGCCGTCGAACGCCAGCACGCCGCCGCTCGGCAGGACGATCGTCGTCGAGAGGGCCAGCGGTTCCACCGAATCGACGGCCAGCGTTGCGAAGGCACCGGGTGCGAGCGGTACCCGCACCAGCCGTGGCCCGTGGCCGAGGTGGATCACGACCCCACCGGCCGCGTCGCGCGTCACCGGGTGCACGCGCCCCGCGATGCTCGCCAAGCCGGTGCTCGCCGGGTTGGCGATGCATGCAACCACCCAGCGGATCGACGACGGTTCGCTCACCGCGCGTGCGCCGACGAAGGTGGTGTTGATCAGCGCGGCTTCCACCAACGCCGTCTCGTGCACGGTGGCACTGAGAGTCGGGTCGTCGATGTCGAGCATGATCCGTTTGGCCGCGCGGCTCACCTCGTCGAGTCCGACGGCGCCGGTGGCGATCAGTGCTGCGGCGACCCCGGCGGTGGTGCCGTCGACGTTCGATGGAAACACGTTGTTGGTGCCGGTGGAGATCGCGATCAGCGGAACCTGCGGCCACCCGGTGGCCACGTCACGACAGGTGCCGTCGCCGCCGAGTGCGACCACCGCGTCGGCGCCGTGCTTCCACATTTCCGCCGCACTCGCGATGGTGTCGAGATGCGAGCCCGTGAGCGGGCTCTCGATGAACTCGATCGCGCCGTCGAGACCGTCGACGGCTCGTTCGGCCAGGTGATGGGTGTCGGTGCTCAGCAGCAACCGTTCGGCGCCCTGCTCGAGCGCACCGGCGGCGACGCGGCGGAGGATGCTGATCTTGGCCGCGTCCGATGTCTGACCGGCGGCCGAGATCAGCCTGCGGATGTCCTTGCCCGCATGCGGGTTGACGATGATGCCAACCGTGGACACGGTGGTCATCTCCCTGGGCGGGCGATGATCGCGCGGATCTTGGCTTCGATGTCGTCCGCCGAAGGGAGGTACGCCTGCTCGAGCACCGGAGAGAACGGCACGGGGGAGAACGGCGCGGCGATGCGCCCGACCGGGGCGTCGAGGTAGTCGAACGCTTCCTCCTGGATCTGCGCGGCGATCTCGGCGCCCAGACCCCCGAAGCGCACGGCTTCGTGCACCACGATCGCCCGGTTGGTCTTGCGCACCGATTCGACGATGGTTGCCGTGTCGAGCGGCTGCAGCGTTCGTGGGTCGATGACCTCCACCTCGATGCCTTCGGCGGCCAACTTGTTGGCGACAGCGAGCGCTTCGTTGACCATCCGGCCCCAACCGACCACCGTCACGTCGGTGCCCGTGCGCAGCACGTTGGCGACGCCCAGCGGGATCGCGTACGGCTCCTCGGGCACCTCGCCCGACATGCCGAGCAACCGCTTGTGCTTGATCATGATGGTGGGGTTGTTCTCGCGGATGCAGGCGGTCATCAGCCCCTTCATGTCGTAGGGGTTCGACGGCTGCACCACCTTCAGGCCGGGGATGTGGCACAGCAGCGCTTCCAACGACTGGCTGTGCTGTGCGGCCGCGGACAGGCCGGCCCCACCGCCGGTGGTGATCGTGAGCGGGATCGTGGCCGAGCCACCGAACATGTACTTCAACTTGGCGGCCTGGTTGACGATCTGGTCGAAGGCCACACAGATGAAGTCCATGAACATGATGTCGACGATCGGCCGCAGCCCGGTCACTGCAGCGCCGACGCCGAGGCCGATGATCGCCTGCTCGGAGATCGGTGTGTCGACGACACGCCGCTCGCCGAACTCCTTCTGCAGGCCGGCGTAGGTCTGGAAGACGCCACCGAACGCGCCGATGTCCTCACCGGCGCAGAACACGTTCTCGTCGGCAGCCATCTCCTGGCGGACTGCCTCGTTGAACGCCCCGACGTAGCTCAACTTGCGGCTCATGCCGCACCCCCTGCCATCACGGTGTACACGTCGGCCAGCAACTGATCGGGTGTCGGGAGAGGGCTCGCCTCGGCGAACTCGATGGAAGCGGCGATGTCGCCGCGCAGTTCGGCCCACACGTCGTCGAACTCGGCGCGGGTGGTGGTGCCCGCCGCGATCAGCCGGTCCTCGAAGGTGAAGATCGGGTCGCGTTCACGCCACTTCGCGACCTCGTCGTCGCCGCGGTACTTGAGCCCGAGGTTCTGGATGCCGTGGTGGTTGTAGAAGCGGTAGGTCTTGGCTTCGATCAGCGACGGCCCGTCGCCGCGGCGTGCCCGTGCGGCTGCCTCGACAGCGGCCTCGTGTACCGCAACAACGTCCATGCCGTCGACGATCACGCCCGGCATGCCGTAGCCGGCTGCCCGATCGACGATGTCGGTGATGGCCATCGTCTTGTCGCGTGCGGTGAACTCGCCGTACTCGTTGTTCTCGCAGATGAACAGCACCGGCAACCGCAACGCGCAGGCCATGTTGGCCGCCTCGTGGAAGGCGCCGATGTTGGTGGAGCCGTCGCCGAAGAACGCGGCGGCGACGTTGCCGTTGCCCTTGTACTTGTTGGCGAACCCTGCGCCGACGGCGATCGGGGCGCCGGCGCCGACGATCCCGTTGGCGCCGAGCATGCCGACGTCGAGGTTCGAGATGTGCATCGAACCGCCCTTGCCCTTGCAGTAGCCGGTGGACTTACCCATCAGTTCGGCCATCATCTCGTTGAACTGGCCGCCCTTGGCGACGAGGTGGCCGTGGCCGCGATGGGTGGAGGTGATCTGGTCGTCGTCGGAAAGGGTCGCGCAGACACCGGCCGCGACGGCCTCCTGGCCGACGTAGAGGTGCAAGAAGCCGGGCAGCTTGGCTGCCTCTGCCAGCTTGCCGGCGGCCTCCTCGAAGAGCCGGATGCGCACCATTCGCCGGTGCATGTCCATCAGCGCGTCGGTCGTGAGTTCCATGTTGTTCCAGTCTGGGGAGACGAGTGGGCCGGCTGCGGGTCGCGTCAGCGGCTGAGGATGGTGACGCCGCTGATGCCCGGTGCACCATAGACGTGGGTGTAGGCGACCTTCGGGTTGTTGGGGACCTGCCGCTCGCCCGCGTCGCCGCGCAACTGCAGCACGTTCTCGTACACCTGGCGCAGGCCCGAGGCACCGATCGGCTCGCCGTTGGCCAGGCAACCACCGTCGGTGTTGACCGGCAGCCGGCCGCCGATCTCGGTGTCGCCGTTGGCCAGCATCTGCTCCTGCTCGCCGTGTTCGCAGAAGCCGTTCTCGGCCATGTGCATGATCTCGGCCCCCGCCTCTGTGTCCTGCAACTGTGCGACGTCGATGTCGTCGGGGCCGATGCCCGCCATCTCGAAGGCCGCCTTCGAGGCTGCCGAGGTGGGCCCAGGGTCGTGCTCGATCGCGATCGACGGCGCCAGGACCTCGAACGAACCGAACTTGCGTGTGCGCACGGCCGCAGCCTGCAGGTAGATCGGCCGGTCGCTGTACTGCTTGGCCTTGTCGGCACGGCACAGGATCATCGCCACGCCGCCTTCGCCTGGCGAGCAGAACATGTACTGCGTGAGCGGGTACGACAGCATCAGCGAATCGAGCACCTCTTGCTCGCTGAGCGGCTTGCGCCGCCATGCCATCGGGTTCAGCGATCCGTTGCGGAACGCCTTCGCCGAAACCTTCGCCAGCGACGATTGCGTGATGCCGTGCTCGTGCATGTAGCGGGTGATCTTCATCCCGAAGAACTGTGTCGTGAGGGCGAGGCCCGAGCCGCCGTACCAGTCCTTGCCGCGCGGGCCCTTGATGCGGAACGCGCCGGGTTCGTGCTTGTCGAAGCCGATCGCGATGCCGATGTCGGAGGCGCCCGACTCGATCGTGTTGACGGCCTGCGCGAGCGCGGTGCCGCCGGTGGCGCAGCCGTTGAGCACGTTGGTGAACGGCAGCCCGGTGAGGCCGATGCGACTGACCATCGTGTCGGCGGCGCCGCCGTCCATCGAGCCGCCCACGGCGAACTGCATGTCGGACCACTGCATTCCGCAGTCGGCGAGGGCGCGCCGCACGGCGATGACCCCCTGGTCCATGCCCGAGACGCCGGCGGTACGGCCGAACTCGTGCATGCCGATTCCGATGATGGCGACGTTGCTCATGACGGGTCTCCCTGGGCGACGGTGGGTGCGAATGCGTAGGTGACGACCTGGTTGCCCTCGTCGTCGATGCAGAGCGGGTCGAGCACGAGGTGCATCGGCATGCCGATGATCAACTTCGTGGGGTCGGCTTCGGTGAGGCGTGCCTCCACGCGCACCTGCCCGGCGAGCTCGACGTAGCCGACGCCGTACGGCACGAAATCGTCGCCGGCCGGGCCGAGGTATGGAGGCGCCTTGGGCGGGAATGCCTGAACCGTCCACGACCACAGCGTGCCGGTGGTCGCCAGTTCCACGTCTTCCTGCTCGTTGGTCATGCACTTCGGGCACCCGTTCTGGCGCGGGAACATGTGGTTCCCGCAGCCCGTGCAACGGCTACCGAGCAGCCGTGGCTGCCCGTTCTCCATGGTGAAGATGCCATCGGCGACAGCGACGGTGGTCATGTGGCTCCCTGAGGTCCGGGGCGCTCGTGCAGTGAGCACGTGCGCATGCTGCATTACTGAATGATCGTTCGGGAAGGGACACTAGCAGTCGGTCCTGGACAGGCTCTCAGTGAGCGCGTCGGGTCGCCGTCAGGTGCCGGGGTGCGCGAACCAGCCGTTGATCAGCTGGTTGACGACGACCTCGGTGTCGGCCTGGCTGACGGCCAACGAGCTGACTTCGTCGGCGTGGGAGAGCCCGAGCAGCAGCATGTAGTACATCCGCGCCTGGCTCAGCGTGAGGCCGGCCTGCTGCAACCGCGCCGCGTTCTCACGTTGCCAATCGGCGAGCAGCTCGGCCACGTCGGGCTGGCGGATCGCTGCGCAGTGCAGTTCGGCGACGAGGATCCGCGTCGGCGCGAATGACGGCTGCAACCACAGCCGCGCGATCTCGCGGATGCCCGCTTCGCCGGGGAGGCGACTGCGCGAGATGGCGTACAGCTCGTGCTTGATCGCTTCGACGAGCAGCGCCGCCTTCCCACTGAAGTGGCTGTAGACGGCAGGCGTGGACACACTTGCTCGGCGGGCGATGTCGGAGAGGGTGACACCCTCGTAGCCGAACTCCACACAGGCCTCGACCGCGGCACGAAGGAGACGTTCGCGGGTGGGGGTGCCGTGCTCGTCGAGCTTGGGCGGCCGCCCGATACGACTGGCCGGGCCGTCGTTCGTCTCGGCCGGTTCGGTCTCGGTCACGCGGTCTCGCCGCGAGCCCACCGCAGCGATCGCCGCAGCAACTCGAAGTAGGCGGGTTGTTCCCACGAGCCGCGTTCGATCTTCGGGTAGAAGGGCACCATCGGCGCCATGTCGTAGTGCCCCCGGCAGTGCCCGAGCGTGTTGTACAGCACGGCCCCGTCGCCCAGCTCGCGCAGGTACATCACCAGGTGCTGATCCGGCCCGCTGGTCCAATCGTGCTCGACGAAACCCCGCGCGTCGCCCGACCACGTGGTGTGCAGCAGCGGTACGAGCGCCGCGCGGTCGGCGTACTCGGACAGGTACAGCTCGTCGTCGGTCTCGAACGGCTCGATACCCGACACCAGCCAGTGATCGGGTGCTGTCTTCTCGACGAGATACGGCGCGATCGGCGGGTGGGCCACGAACTGGGAACCGAGCGTGTCGGCCCACAGCGGGAAGATGCGCGGCGAATCCACGCCGTTGGGTGTGCCGACGTCGAGCGCCGCGTTGGTGCCGTGCAGCGCCACCCACCGTCCGCCGCCCTCGACCCACGACCGGATCGTTGACTGGGCGCGTTCGGATGGGCGGACGTTGCAGGTGTAGCTGACCAGGATCGAACCGGCGGCGATCGCGTCGGCGTCCTCGTAGTCGGGCTGCACGCGGACGCGGAACTCGTCGTGTTCGGCGAGGAGCTTGAGCAGCTCGACGCGCGCGAAGTCGACGTCGTGGTACATCCCGCCTGCGACCAACGTGACGTTGATCCGGCTGCCGGTGGGTGAGCTGCTCATCTGCCGCGACGTCTGTCCGGGCGCCGGGTCAGAAGTCGATGCGCTTGAGGAAGCCGCCGTCGACGGTGACGTTGACGCCGTTGACGTGCTTGGCGGCATCGCTGGACAGGAAGGCGACGACGTTGGCGACATCCTGAACGGTGCCGAGTGCGCCCTGCGGGTGCAGCTTCTCGGTGGCCTCGTAGAAGGCAGCCATGTGGTCCTTGATCTTGTTCCAGTCGCCGCCCTCGACGAAGATCGGGCCGGGCGACACGACGTTGCAGCGAATGCCCTTCGCGCCCAGAACCTGCGCCTGGCCGAGCGTCCAGTTGGTGACCGCAGACTTGAACGCGCTGTAGCTGTTGGAGCCCGAGCCGAAGTGCTCGGCCGTGGCCGTGGTGCCGATGCTGATCACCGAGCCGCCGCCGTCGGCGAGTGCTTCGGTCGCGGCGCCGACGCCGTGGATGAGCGACATCATGTCGATATTGAAGTTGTTCAGCCAGCCTTCGGCGTTCTTGGCGCCCTTGCCCGATGTGTTGTGGACGTAGATGTCGATGCCACCGAGCTGCTCGGCGGATGATGCGACCCACGCCGCAAGTGCCGCGCCGTCGGCGGCGTCGACTACCTGGCCAACGACAGTGCCGAGTGCCGACATCTCCGCGACGGCCGCCTCGAGGCCCTCTGCGTTGCGGGCGCAGATCGCAACTGAGGCGCCTTCGGCGAGCAGGGTCTCGGCGATCGCTCGTCCGATGCCCTTGGTGGCGCCGGTGATGAGTGCCTTCTTGCCGCTGAGTCCAAGATCCATGGTCGTCTCCTGTGGAGGGCGCTTGCGCGCGATTGCCGATGCCGAAACATAACCGAATGCACGTTCACTATGTGCAAGCGGACTGTCGGCTACACCGCGACGATGTCGATCAGGTGCTCGACCCCCACCAGATCTGCAGCGTTGCGGGTGTAGAGGCGTGCGCCGTGGGCGTGCGCGGTCGCAGCGATGAGAAGGTCCATCACCCGCGAACGCGGTTGGCGGCCGGTGCTGGCAACCGCGGCCGCCAGTTGGCCGTAGCTGGCCGCGACGTCGTCGTCGACAGGGAGTGCGTCGAACGTCCGTTGAAGAACCGACAGCCTTCGCAGTCGCTCGGCCCTGACCGCTGCGTCGGCTGTGACGAGCACACCGAAGTGCAGTTCGGCGAGCGACGCAGCACTGATCGCAAGTTCGCCCTCCAGCTCGGTGACATCTGTGGCGAGCAGCACGCTGGTGTCAAGGACGGCTTTCATCGTGGCGCTCCCACGGATTGGCGACGGACTGATCGACCAGGTCGCGGTCGTGTTCCCAATCGGGGTCGGGTCGCCCGGCGAACAGGTCGGCGATGTCGCCCCATCGCTGCCAGCGCCGTGGGGCCGCCGGCACCAGCCGCGCGGCGAGACGGCCGGCGACCGTGATCTCGATCTCCTCGCCATCCTCGACGCGTCGCACGAGATCTGATGCGTCCTGGCGGAGCTCTCGGAGGCCGACGGTTGTCATCCACCAAACTATAGCACAAGTGCTACTTTCCTCGCGTGCGGTCACCCCGATGGCGCGCGGGATGTGGCGGCGCGGTCAGTTCGCGGGCGGCCGCGGGCCCGAGACCGACTCGACGATCGCGGTGGCAACAGGGAGCCAACCCTCGAAGGTGCCCGCCTCCGCGACGAGGCCGACGAACATCGTTGCGTCATCGCCGACGAGGGTGTGCAGCGGGGTCGACGGGTCGTCGACCGCACTGACGATCGCCGATGCGACGAGCGACGGATCGCCCCCGGCCGCCTCACCGCTCTTGACCATGAACTCGCTCATCCATGCATCGTCGGCCGCGTAGGGGCTGCCCTCGACGACCGAGCCCCAGTCCGAGTTGGCGAAGATCTCGGTGGCGAAGAAGCCGGGCTCGATGCACGCAACACGGACACCGAACGGCTGCACCTCCCAGAACAGGCTCTCGCTCAGTGTGCCGAGCGCGTGCTTGCTCGCGCCGTAGAACGCGTTGTGCGGCGAACCCGGCACCCGCCCGGCCACCGACGTGACGTTGACGATCACGCCGCTACCGCGGGATCGCATCGCCGGTAGCACCGCTCGCGCTGTGCGCACCGGGCCCCACACGTTGGTCTCCATCAAGGCTCGCGCCCGCTCCATGGGAATTGTCTCGATCGCGCCCCCGTAGCCGACCCCCGCGTTGTTGACCAGCACGTCGATGCCACCGTGAAGGGCCTCGATGGCCGCCACGGCAGCGGCGACCGATTCGTCGTCGGTGACGTCGAGTGTGACGACGTGCACCGTGAGGCCCTCGGCATCAGCGCGGCTCCGCAGTGCATCAGCCTTGCTCGGGTTGCGCATGGAGGCGTAGGTGGTGTCGCCTCTGCGAGCGAAGGCCAATGCGGTCTCCAGCCCGATGCCGCTGTTGCAACCGGTGATCAGAACGACGGCCATCACGGCCTCCTTGTCGACGTTGCGCGCGATGTTCGGCATCGGGCATCGACCGGCAACGTACACCTCCGCCGGCAACGCAATTTCCGACAGTTGGACGACCGGCCGACTCAGCGCACCAGACTTCGGCACCCTCTGTCACCCATGGGTGGCAAAGGCCCACCGATCTGGCATGTTGGCGGGCCCAAGGGCGGAGAGTGATGCCACACGCAGGCGGCTCTCCAGTGGATGACAGCGAGACTGCCCGGCCATCCTCGGCCGTTTAGGGTTGGCCTCCATGCGGACGATCTCGCTTGCTGCCGGCACCATCCTCGACGTGGGGCCGGCCGACGCGGTCGATGTGGCGGCCGACGCCGGGTTCGAAGCGGTCGGAATCTGGTTCGATGCCACCTCGTGGTCGGACGCGGTCGCGCACGACGTGCGCGCCCGCGCAGCGAGGCGGGGGCTGGTCATCCTCGACATCGAGCCGATCATGCTCACGCCCGCAGGAAGCTCGTCGTCGGATCACGGCGAGGCGATCGTCGACGCAGCGATTCGCATCGGGGCGCGCAACATCCTCGTCGCCAGCCGCGATACCGACGGCGCGAGGGTGGCGGACCGGCTGCGTGCGCTGTCGGCGCGGCTCGACGGCACCGACATCCGCCTCGTGCTCGAGTTCCTCCCCATCCTCGGGGTTCGCACGCTGCCGCAGGCGCTCTCGATTCTGGTGGCTGCCGACGACCCGCGCCTGGGCGTGCTGGTCGACAACCTGCACCTGTCGCGAGCCGGTCACAGCCCCGCCGACCTCACGGCGATCGCGGCGCACCTGCTGCCGTACCTCCAGGTCTGCGACGCGCCTGCGGTGCCGGCCGACACCGCGATGGCCACCCTGCTGCACGAGGCGCTGCACGGCCGGCGGCTACCAGGCGACGGTGCGCTCCCGATCGCCGAGCTGCTCGCCGCGGTCCCCAGTGTCCCGATCTCGCTCGAGCTCCGCTCGGCGGCGCTGCTCGCCCGCTACCCGGACCCGGTGGAGCGCGCCCGTGCCGTCAGGCTGGCGATGGAACGCGTGGTGGCGGGGGGAGGCCGTAGCGCGGCCGACAACGTCACGTTGCCGGCCGGCGATTCAGTCGGTGGGGATGCCCATGACTGCGGCGACGCGGTCGAGATCGCTGTCGTTGGCCAGCAGGCTGGCGCCGTGGCGCAATGCCACGGCGACGATCATGCAGTCGATCATGCCGCGCGGGGTGACGCCGGCGCGGCGGCACGTTCGGTAGATGCGTGTCGCGGCATCGAAGTCGATTGCAGCGTCGAACTGCAGTAGCGAGAACCGCTGCAGAAGGCGACGCAGGTCGTTCTCTCGCCGATCGTCTCGCGCGCCGGCAAGAGCTTCCATGATCACCGGCTGGGTCACGGCGACTTCGTCGGTGGTGGCGATGAGTTCGGTCAGTCGGGTGTCGACTCGGCTGCCGGTAGCCCGGTCGAACTCGACCCAGGCCGAGGTGTCGGCCAGGATCACGGAGCGGCACCCGGGCCGGACTCGGTGGGGATCTCGTCGATGGAACGGCTGCCCCGCATGGCGAGGGCCTGATCGCGGGTCATCGGCTGCCCGGCGAGGTGGCGCAGCGCAAGGTCGACGGCCTCCGTCTTGGTGTGGACGCCGAATCGGTCCATGATCTCCTCGACGTACCGGTCCTCGATCTCGATGTTGGTGCGGGTCCTCGCCATACACCTATGGTACACAGTGCGTGTACCATAGGTGTATGAACTGCCTTTCGATCGACAACCCCTCCGTCCCACGATGACCCGCACCTCGGCGAGTACTCGCACCGCGATTGTCACCGGCGCCGCGTCCGGAATCGGGCGTGCGGCGGTCGAACGACTCGTGGCGCTGGGCACCACGGTCGTCGCCGTCGACCTTCACCGCGACAGGTTCGACTGGGTCGCTGCGGCCGGCCTCTCCGACTCCGTGGAGATCGTGGAGGGCGACGTCACCGGTGACCGCACCAACACCGATGCGGTCGCTGCGGCACTCGAGCGCTTCGGGCGCCTGGACGTCGCGGTGTTCAACGCGGGGGTCTCGATGAGTGGCGACCTGCTCGACCTACCGATCGAGGAGTTCGACCGTGCGATGGCGGTCAACGTCCGCGCGGTCGCGCTCGGGATTCGGGCCGTCGTGCCGCAGATGCGGCTGGCCGGCGCCGGGCGGATCGTTGTCACCGCCTCGACGTCGGGCATCGCCGGCGATCCGAACATGTGGGCCTACAACACCTCGAAAGGGGCGGTCCTCAACCTCGTGCGGGCGGCCGCAGTCGATCTCGGCCCCGACAACATCACCGTCAACGCCGTGTGCCCCGGCCCTACCGAGACGGAGATGACGTCGCGGCTCAAGGCGCTGCCGGCCATCCACGAGCAACTTCGTCGCGCCATCCCGCTGCAACGCTGGGGCAGTGCTGCCGAGATCGCTGCCGTGATCGCCTTCCTCGCATCGAGCGATGCGTCGTTCGTGAACGGGGCAATCGTGCCGGTTGACGGGGGCATCACCGCCAACACGGGGCAGTTCACGCCGCGCGCTGCGCGGCCGTAGCGCCCTCCGAGTTTGCGAATGGGCGTTCGGTTTGTCAGTCTGTCGACCATGCCATCAAGCCTGTTCGATCTCTTCGACCTGTCCGGGCGCGTCGCCGTGGTCACCGGTTCCGGCCAGGGAATCGGCCGCGCCATTGCGTGGGGCCTCGCCGATGCCGGCTGCGATGTGGTCATCAACGCACGTCGGATGAACGATCTCGAAGTCACGGCTGCCGGCATCGAGGAACGTGGCCGTGCGGCGCTGATCGTGGCCGGCGACATCCGCGACCTGTCCGAGGAGCTCGCCGATCGGGCGATGGAGCGCTTCGGGCGGATCGACATCTGGGTCAACAACGTCGGCGGCTCCGACGAGAAGACGACGCGAGCCCTGATCGATACACCCGACGAGATCTTCCGCGCTCAACTGGAACTGAACCTCACCTCCGCGTTCCAGGGCTGCAAGGCGGCTGCGATGCGAATGAAGCCGGGCAGCTCGATCATCAACATCAGCTCGGGCGCGGGCATGCGTGGCTCACCGTTCACCGGCCCCTACGCCGCGGCCAAGGCCGGCATGAACAACCTCAGCGAGACGCTCGCGTTGGAACTGGCGCCGAACATCCGTGTCAACACGGTGGCCCCGGGCCCGGTGGCGACGGAGGCCTTCGACCAGGTGCTCAACACCGCCGGCCAGCTCGACGCGATCGCCGCGACGATCCCGCTGGGCCGCATCGGCACACCCGACGACATCGCCGGCGCCGTCCTCTACCTTGCGTCTGATGCTGCCGCGTGGGTGACCGGGCAACTGATCCTGGTCGCCGGCGGCCGCACGCAACGCACGCACACCTACAAGCCGCGCTCGGGCTGATCGGGTCGCAATGAAGGCGGTGGTGTGCGGCTATGTCCGTACTGTCGGCCGAACTGACGCATACTGCTGAGAATGGCTCAGCGCAAACCCGACACGACGAAGCGCCTCGGCCGGCCACCGGCCACTGACTCTGCCGACACTCGCCGTCGCATCCTCGACATCGCCCGGGTGTCGTTCGCGGCAGGTGGCTACGACTCGGCCACCAACCGCGACCTCGCGGCCGAGGTCGGGCTGACTGCCGGCGCGCTCTATCACTACTTCGGCTCCAAGCTCGATCTGTACGTTGCCGTGCACGACGATCTGCAGCAGCGCATCTACGGCCAGTTCAACGAGGCGACGGATCGCGCGAGTGGGTTCATCGGCAAGTTCGAGGCGGTGCTCGACACCGCGCACATGCTGAACAAGCAGGACCCATCGCTTGCAGCGTTCCTGGGCGTCGTTCGCTCCGACATGCGGCGCCACACCGAGATCCGCGAGAAGTTGGGTGAGCACTCCGACCGTCGCGATGAGTTCTTCGTTCGGCTCGTGGACGAGGGTGTCGCCAGCGGCGAGATCTCCAAGAAGAACCGAGTGTTGGTCAACGAGTTCGTGGCGATGATCCTCGTCGGTCTCACCGATGGGGTGTCCGACGACCCGAAGCGCCACGAACGGGCGGTGAAGTCGATCAAGCTGGCCGTACGTGGTGGCCTGATCGAGCCGAAGCGGGGCCTGTCGGCCAGTAATTGAACGTCTGGTAGATTCCGATTCCCAGTGAGTGGTCGCGACGCTGTACGGTCGCCCACGAGCACAGAGAAGGGGGTTCTCATGGGAGTACTTGATGGGCGCGTTGCGTGCATCACCGGGGGCACGCGCGGTATCGGCCTTGGCATCGCCAAGGCGTTCCTGGCCGAAGGCGCACTCGTGGTGGTGAACGGTCGCGATGAGAGCAAGGCAGCGCGCACACTGGCAGAGCTCGATGCAGGTGATCGGGTGCACTACATCGCCGGCGACGTCAAGCAACGCGAGGCATGCGAGGCCATCATCGATGGCACGGTCGCCCACTTCGGGCGCATCGACATCCTCGTCGCCAATGCGGGCGGTGCCTCCGGGCATGCCCCGATCGTCGATCTCACCGATGAGGCGATGCAGGATTCACTGGTGTGGAACTTCTGGCACACCTTCTGGAGCATGCGGCGTGCGTTCCACTACATGATCCCGCAGCAGTCCGGCCGCGTGATGTGCGTCAGCTCGCTGGAGGGCAAGGTCGGCAAGCCGGGTATCTCGATCTACGTCGCCGCCAAGCACGCGATCAACGGGCTCACCAAGTCGGCCGCACACGAGGTCGGCACGATGGGGATCACCGTCAACGCACTGTGCCCCGGGGCGATCGAGACCGACATCATGAAGACCGAAGGCCCGCCGGCAGCGGTGTCGATGGGCATGGACTACGAAGGCCTGCTCGACATGTTCGCCCAGGAGTCATCGATCAAGCGGCTCAACGACGTCGAAGACGTTGCAGCGGTCGCCACCTTGCTTGCGTCCGACGCAGGCGCCGGCATCACCGGATCACTCATCTCCATCGACGGCGGCACGGCTCCTTACTGAGCCGGCAGGGACGAAAGGAAACTCCTATGGGAAAGCTCGACGGCAAGGTCGCCTGCATCACAGGTGGCACCCGCAGCATCGGTCGCGCAATGGCCGATGCGTTCATCGCTGAAGGCGCAACGGTCGTCGTCAACGGCCGCGACGAGGCAAAGGGCCAGCAGTGCATCGCGGAGATGGGCGGCGGCGACAACGTCGCCTTCTTCGCCGGCGACGCCTCCAAGCAGGCGACGGTGGAAGGCCTGATCGACTTCACGATCGAGAAGTTCGGCAAGCTCGACATCTGCTGCCTGAACTCGGGTGGCGTGTTGAACACCGCCCCGGTCGCGCAGATGACTGATGAGGAGTGGACGCTCGAGGTCGATTGGAACCTCAACCACGTGTTCTGGGGCATGCGCCGCGCGTTGCAGCACATGATCCCGCGTGAGTCTGGTCGCATCATCGTCACCTCCTCGGTCGAGGGCAAGCTGGGCAAGCCGGGCATCCCCGGCTACGCCGCCACGAAGCACGCGGTCAACGGCCTGGTCAAGGCCGCGGCTCGCGAGGTCGGCACGCTCGGGATCACCGTCAACGCGATCCTTCCCGGCCTGATCGAGACCGACATCGTGCGCACCACCGGCCCCGATTCGGCCATTGCGATGGGTCTCGACGGCTACGACGCGCTGATCACGATGTTCAGCTCCGAGTCGGCGATCAAGCGCCCGAACAAGGTCGAAGAAGTTGCTGCGGTCGCAGTACTGATGGCATCCGACGCCGCGAAGAACATGACCGGTTGCATGTTCCCCGTCGACGGCGGGACGATGCCCTACTGAACGAGGCAGCGATGACCGACGCAGACGGTGCCTACTACTCGCATCTGGCGCGCGCCAACGACGTCGAACCGTCGCAGGGGCATCGGGTGCTGCGCGAGCGGTGCCCGTTGCACGTCGAGGAGTCGCACACCCCGCCGTTCTTCGTCGTCAGCCGGCACGCCGACGTGCTCGATGTGCTCACGCGGCCCAAGGAGTGGCGCAACGGGTTCGGTGTCGGCGTCAACGCGCAACCCGGTGGCGTGCTCGGCACCACCGACGACCCCGATCACCGTCGTCAGCGCAAGGTCTTGCAGGATGCGTTTCGTCCGGTCGCGATCGATCGGCTCGACGCCGAGCTCCACGCAGTTGGCGACGAGCTGTGGAGCCGAGCGTTCTCGGACGACGGGGAGGGCGACTTCGTCCGCCTCTTCGCGTTTCCGTTCCCAGCGGTGGTGATCGCGTTGCTGCTCGGCGTGCCGCGTGATCGGCGCGACGATTTCGGACGCTGGTCCGATGCCATCGTCAACTCGCTGGGCGGGGCCGACCCTGCCCTCGCCGAGGACGCCAACCGGCAGATCTTCGCGTTGGTAGACGAGCTGGTCGCGGTTCGCGCGGCGCTGCACGCGCAGGGCGATGCGCTGCCGGAAGACGTGCTGTCGGTGATGACCCTTGCCGAGCTCGATGGAACCATCACCCACCACGAGGTGCGCCGGCTCTGCCAGCAGCTGCTGGTGGCCGGCCATGAGACGACGGCCAGCCTGATCTCGCTGATGCTCTACCGGCTGATCGAGCAGCCCGAGCTGATGGAGCAACTGCGTCGCAGTCCGGAGCTGGTGCCGGCCGCGGTCGAGGAGTTCCTGCGCTTCGATTCGCCGGTGCAGGGCCTGTTCCGTGTCAACCCCGAACCCGCGGCGGTGTGCGGCGAGTTGCTCCCCGCCGAGTCGCGGGTGATGGCCCTGTTCGCTTCGGCCAATCGCGACGAGGCGGTGTGGGAAGACGCCGACGAGATCCGGCTGGATCGCTTCCGCGCCGGCGCAAACTCGCACCTCGCGTTCGGATGGGGCGTGCATCACTGCATCGGCGCCAACCTCGCCCGGCGGGAGGGTCGCCTTGCGCTGCAATGGATGGTAGATCGCTTCGACACCGTCGAACGGGTGGGCGACATCGCGGTGAACGAACCGTTCATCTTGCGTGGCCTCACCACGCTGCCGATTCGTTGGACGGTTCGCCGGTAATTGATCAGCTGATTGGTTCCGTGTCGATGGCGGAACCGCAGAGGCTCTACGGTGCAGGCATGGCCGAGCACCCCGAGAACTACGAAGACGTCACTGTGTACGGACTCGACGACGACGTCGAGCAGGAGATGCTGCTGCTGCAGAACGAGTGCACCTTCATCTGGTCGAACAAGGAGGGGTGGCCGGTCGGTGTGATCATGTCGTACGTCTACCGCGACGGGAAGTTCTGGCTGACAGCCACCAGCCAACGGGCGCGGATCAGCGCAGTGCGCCGCGACCCGCGCGTGTGCATCGTGGTCACGTCCACGGGCGCGAAGATGTCGCGCAACAAGACGGTCACCTACAAGGGCACCTGCACGATCCGCGACGATCAGGCCACCAAGGACTGGTTCTATCCCGCGTTGTCGGCGGCGGTGCAGCCCGGCGAGCCGGGGCGCCAGGCGGTCTTTTCCAAGTTCCTCGACTCGCCACGGCGGGTGATCCTGGAGGTCGAGCCGACGCAGCGCATCGGCTACGACGGCGGCAAGATGGGCAAGGCGACCGCGGCGTGGATGGCCGAGCATGCGGCTGATCAGGACGCGACGTGAGCGAGCGGCTGGGGCTCACCGCCGACGAAGTACTCACCACGACGCGTAGCGTCCGCAAGCGGCTCGATCTCACCCGTGCGGTGCCGCGCGATGTGCTGGTCGAGTGCATCGAGATCGCGCACCAGTCGCCCACAGGCTCCAACTCGCAACGCTGGCGGTGGATGATCATCGAGGACGCAGCCAAGCGACAGGCCATCGCCGACATCTACCGCACGAACTTCGAAGCCGCGTACGCGGGCGCGACGCCACCGGCGCCAGGCTCTCAGGCCGACAGGGTCAACCAGTCGGCTCGACATCTTGCGGAGCACCTCCACGAAGTGCCCGTGCACGTGATCCCGCTGCTCGCCGACCGCATGGACGAGGGCACGCCGTCGTGGCGTCAGGCGTCACGGTGGGGCGGCATCCTGCCTGCGGTGTGGAGCTTCATGCTGGCGCTGCGCGAGCGTGGGCTGGGTTCGGCGTGGACGTCGCTGCACCTGCAGAACGAGCGCGATGTCGCCGAACTGCTCGGCATCCCGTACGAGCGGTACAGCCAGGCCGGTCTGTTCCCGGTGGCCTACACGATCGGCACCGACTTCAAGCCCGCCAAGCGCCCGCCCGCAGAAGAGTTCATCCGCTGGAACGAGTGGTCCTAGCGGCTCACGAGGGCGGCCCGCCCCCTCAGCAACGCTTGCGGCCGCAACTGTGAATTCAAAGAACGCTACGTAGCCAATAGTGAATTCACGATTGGGCCACGCAGCCGACATCCCGACGAGATAAGCCCCCCGCTTTGGCGCTGAGATGCGGTACTACAACACCTCACCGCCAAACCGGTGGGCGGGCGAGGCGGGCGGCTGGCCGATCAACGGTAGGTGAGGTCGAGTTCGAGGTGCTCCAGGCCACGCAGGATGAAGCTGCGGCCGTACCGCAATGATGCCTCGTCAACGACCGTGATCGTGTCGATGTGCGCGGCCAGCGTGCGCAGCGCGATCACTGCCTCCAGCCGGGCGAGCGCGGCGCCGAGGCAGAAGTGGATGCCGTGCCCGAAGGCGATGTGGTTGTTGAGCCCAGGGCGATCGGGCCAGAACGCCTCGGGATCGGCGAAGACGCGGTCGTCGTGGTCGGCCGAGCCGTACATCACCCACACGACCGAGCCGGCAGGGATGGGCGCACCGGCGACCTCGGTGTCGGCGGTGACGATGCGGAACAGACCCTGGTTCGGGCTTGCCCAACGCAGGCCCTCCTCGACCACGAGGCTGGCGCGTGACGGATCGGCCTTCAGTCGCTCCCACTCCTGCGGGTGCCGCGCGAGTTGCACCATCAGATCGGCGAGCAGGCTGGCGGTGGTTTCGCTGCCGGCCACCTGGATCTGGCGGATGATCGACAGCATCTCCGCCATCGTCAACGACCCACCCTCGACACCGGCGCCTGCGGGGAGCTGAGCGTTGAGGAGGTCCGTGAGGAAGTCGTCGCGTGGCTCCGCCCGCCTCAGTTCGAGCTCGCCGGCGAAGTAGTGCTGTTGCTCCACGATGTCGAGCTCGGCGGCGATCCGCTCGTCGTCGGTGATCGTGCGACCGATGGCGGCCACCGACGAGTCGGCCCAGCGCTTGAAGTCGCCCTGGCGGGTGTCGGGCACCTCCAGAATCGTCGCAACGGCGCGCACCGGCACGGGGACCGCGAACTTCGTCATGAAGTCGATGCGCGGCGCCCGGTCGAACTTCGCGACCAGGTCGCTGCAGATCGCTTGGATCTCGGGCTCGAGCAGGTTGACGCGCTTGGGGGTGAACGCCATCGAGACCAGCTTGCGATAGCGAGTGTGCGACGGTGGATCCTCGGTGAGCATGGTCGACACGTTGGGCCAACCCTGCGTGTAGACCTCGCGCAGGCGGGCGATCAGCTCGGCCGAAGGCCGCGCAGCCGGCGTACCGAACCTGGAGGAGAACGTTGCGGTGTCGTGGACGATCTTCTTGACGTCCTCGTGGCGCGACACGGCGAAGACCCGTTCGCCATGTCGGCCGAACGGTGCCCCGTCGAGCTCGAGGACAGGCGCGCGATCGCGCATCGTCCGGTAGCTCGGGTACGGGCACTGTGTGACGGCATCGTCCGTGGCGTCGAACGTCGGTGCGGCGAGTGTCTCGTCGGTGCTCACCTGGCCACCCACTCGTCGAGCAGTGCGTGGAAGTGGCGAGGTTTCGTCTCCTGGTAGTCGGCGAACGTCACACCCGGCTTGATCATCGCTTCCAGTCCGAGCTGCACCTGCGGCACGTTGTAGACGTCCTGATTGAAGACCCGCCCGAGCATCCCCAGCTCGGTGGCCACCGTCCAGTCCTCATCGTCGCCGAGCCAGTGGATCGGTGCTGCGGGCGGGCGCTCATCGCCGGGGAACGGCGAGAGGAACATGCACTCCATGATCGAGCGGCGGTGGTCGTTGCCGAACGGCCGGAAGCGGTAGACGATCCGGTTGTAGGAAGCCCACGGGTGAAAGTTCGGGAACACCGTGTAGTAGATGCTCTCGGTCAGCTCCGCGTCGCACAGCTTGTCGGCGCGGTCGCCGATCGCCGGGCGCAGCGCGGCGCGGGCCGCGTCGGCCGCCATGTGGCGGGCGGTTTCGCCGTCGGGGACGAGCTGGCGTGGCGCCTCATCGAGGTTACGGTCGGTCATCGCATCGAAGATGTCCTGCTCGGTGGGCACCCAGTTGATGTGCGGGCTGGGAACGCCGTTGGGTGTGATCGCCCGGCTGAAGTTGCCGAAGACGTCGTACTGCGTGATGGCATCACCGAGGCTGGGCAGCAGCTGCGGGTGCGTGGCAACGACGTGGTACGCCTCCATGAACGCTTCCTGGGCGACCTTCCAGTTGCAGTTCATCACCTTCGCGACGTGCGCTTCCTTGTAGCGATCCTCAAGCGGCCAGCGATCGAAGTGGTGGCTGAGATCACCGAGGTGAGATTCCAGCGACTCGCAGTTCGGGTCCATGTTGATGAACACGAAGCCGCCCCAGGTGCCGACGCGAACCTCGGGCAGCGACCACTCGTCCTCGACGAGCCGCGGGAAGTCCCATTGGCAGGGGACCTGCTTGAGGCAACCGTTCAGCTCCCACGCAAACCCGTGGAACGCGCACCGGATCTCGGTGTCACGCCCGGCCGACTCCTTGAGCCGACGACCGCGGTGCGGGCATACGTTGTGGAACGCCTTGATCTCGGTGGGGGTGGAGCGCACGACGAGGATCGAGCGGCCGACGATGTCGTACGTGATGTGATCGCCGACCTCGGGGATGTCCTCCTCGCGGCACGCCATCTGCCACACCTTGGTCCACAGCTTGTCGACTTCGAGGCGATGGAACTCAGCGCTCGTGTAGCGATCCACCGACACGTCGGCCTCGCTGGGTGCCATCGGCGAGAACCAGCGCAGTACCTCGGGCACCTCGTGGCTGTCAGTGTCGAGCAGCTGCTGGTACGTCAGCGACGGAGCCTGGCGGTAGTCGATGGTCACTTCGTGTCACCTTTCGTGGTCGAGTCCATGGAGCTGCTCTCGGTGACGCGGAACCTCGGCAGCACGGCGAGGCGCTGGGGCAGCTGTGGACCGGCCAGCCACCCGCACAGGTGCGGATCCGCGTGTCGCAGCTCGCCGCGGACCCACTGGCCGTCGGCAGTGAACGTGCCGGTCGTGCCATCACGCGCCGTGACGTCGACCCCGCCGTCCTCGCGCACGTCGTACAAGGCCCCGCTCAGTGCGTGTCGTCGCTGGCGCATCTCTTCCCCCGTGGCTCGTGCGTGGTAGCCACGATCTCAGGCACGGTGGCGCAGGGTTAGGGTCGAAAGTCCCATGAATTGATCAGCGGGTGAATTAAGCGAGCGAGGTGCACAGCGCTTCGGTGTCTCCCGGCAGCTCGACCTTCAGCTGTCTGCGTCGTCGCCGGTGATGTCTTCCACGTGCAGCGCGATGCCCAAATTGTCGGTGAGCTTGCCGATCGATTCGAGCACCGCGTCGAGGTCGACCGCGATCGGCACGGTCAACTGGGCCGTGATCTCGAACCGGTGGCCACCATCGCTGCCCGACACATCGAGTGCCGTGCCGAGGCGCGAGATGCTGATGCCGAATTCGCTGATCGTGGTGGAGATCTCATGCACGATGCCAGGCCGATCATCGCCGGTGAAGCGAAGGCGCACCTCTTGGGCGTCGGGCGCATCGGCGGGTTCCTCGATCTGCTGGGCAGTGATGTGCAGACCCTGCCCACGCAGTATCAACAGGTTGGTGAGGAGTTCGTCGACCCGATCGTCATCGACCTCCACCACCACGACGCCGGCGAAGGTTCCCGCAATCTCGGCCAACTCGCTGCGTTTCCAGTTGCCCGCGTGAAAGCGGATCACGTCGGCCAGTTCGGCCACGACTCCTGCCCGGTCGCGCCCGATGATGGTCAACACCAGCTCAATCATCTGGCCACTATGGCATGCGGCGTCGCGTCGGCGCGCAGTGCTGTGCGGTACAGAAGCATGTCGCGATCCTCGAGCGGGCCGTACTTGCGCCGGAGGGCTGGCGATCGTGGTATGCGTCAGTGGGTGTTGGGGGCGAGCTGTTCGATGATGCCGCCGTCGGCCTGAGAGGCCCTGCCTGGCATCAGCACGACCTGTGTCGCGCCGGCGTCGTAGTACTCGTCGACCTGGCGTTGGAGGAGTGGCTCGGATTCGCTCACGGCGCGGATGGTAGCGCGGCAAATCTCGGCTTTCGGGAGCTTCCCGCCACCACAATGCAGCTGGCCAACAGTTGTTCGGCTTTGGTGACGGTCAACGAACGTCCGGTGCCGCCCTCGATGAGCAGACACAGCAAGGCGTGCAGCCGGCAGATCGTGCGGGTCCGGTTGGCGGTGATCTGATGATCGCGATCGGCCAACAGTCGGTAGCGGGCCGAGTGCCAAGGTCGCCGAACGGACGCCACAGGTGGCCGTCGGGATCGGCGACAACGAACTGACGGTTGCCGGCCTCCGCTTTGCGACTTCGGTCAAGGACCGTCCCACTCGGCCTCCGTTGACAGCGAGGACGTGGGTGGTAAGACTCCTTGCAGCGGACCGGGGGAAGTATCATGACCGAAAGCCAGCTCTACCACGAGGGCTCACGGCAGCTGCAGGATCGCTTCGACACTCGCCGGATCGCCGACCGGCTTGAGCGCGTCGA
>JAYSPV010000097.1:0-11170 GCA_043721915.1 Ilumatobacteraceae bacterium
CCAGCATGGCCATCATCGGCGGCGGGAACGTGGGTGTGGAGGCTGCCCAAGCCCTGCGCCGATTGGGCATCGCCGTCACCGTCTTCGAGCGGGCGCGCACGTTGCTGCCCTCCGAGGAGCCGACGCTCGTCGCGCGGCTCACGGAGGTGCTCGTCGACGAAGGCGTCATCGTGCACTGCACGGCCGACGTGCGCTCGCTGAGGCACCGTGCCGATGGAACCAGCGACGTGCTGGCCGTGGTGGGTGACGACGCCCGTGAGGTGCGCATTCAGGTTGGCGGTGTGCTGCTTGCCGCCGGCAAGCGTGCCAACACCGGCGGGCTCGGCCTGGCAGATATCGGCGTGTCGACCGACGAACACGGTGTGTCAGTCGACCACCGCGGTCGCACCTCGGTGCGCACCGTCTACGCCGCTGGCGACGTGACCGGGCGATCGCGCGGCAGTTCGTCGGGATACGACGCAGTGCGCGCGGTCCGCGACATGTTCTTTCCCGGCAAGGGGAACCTCGATGCTCCGGTGCCGTCGTGCGTGTTCACCGACCCTGAGCTCGCCCGCGTCGGGCTCACGATCGAACAGGCGGAACAACAGCACGGCACTGACACCGACGTGTGGCACTTCGATCTCGCCCGCAGCGAGCGTGGACGAGCCGAGGCACGGGTGGAGGGAGTCGTGGTCGTTATCACAGCCAAGGGGCGAGTGGTGGGTGGCCACGTACTGGCGCCGGCCGCCGGAGAGATGATCCACGAACTCTCGCTCGCGATCCATCGTGAACTGCGCCTCGACGAACTGGCCGAGACACAGCACGTGTACCCCACCTACGCCGGCGCAATCGGGCAGTTGGCTGCCGAAGCAGCGTACGAGAAGGCTCAACGGCTGCGCTGGCTGATGAAGCGGCGCTGATCCGGTCAGTGGCCCAGTTCTTCGAAGCGATCGACGTCGCGCAGCGAAGGAAAGGCGAACCACCACACAACGACGATCCCGATGGTGGCGATGCCCCCACCGATGACGGTTGCCGGCGTCCCCACGGCCTGCGCGACGAGACCGCTCTCGAACGCGCCGAGCTCATTGGACGCCCCGATGAAGACGTTCTCCACGGCCATCACCCGGCCCCGCTTCTCGTCGGGCGTCACCAACGGCACCAGCGAGCCCCGGATGTACACGCTGACCATGTCGGCACCCGCGAGCACCACCAGCGCAGCGAACGCGACCGCGTACGAGCGCGTGAGACCGAGGGCGACCGTGGACACACCGAACACCAGCACCGCGAGCAGCAACACGCGCCCGAGGCGTCGCCGCATCGGTCTGAAGGCGAGCAGCACCGCCATCGCGGCCGCGCCCGCCCCTGGCGCCGCGCGCAGGAAGCCGTACGCGAGGTCGCTGGCGCCGAGGCGATCCTTTGCGATCGCGGGCAGCAGTGCGACCGCACCACCGAACAGCACGGCGAACAGGTCGAGAGCGATCGCCGCGAACAGGATCGGGGTGCGGCGCACGAACAGCAGACCTTCGATGGCACTGCGAAACGTCGCCTTCTCGGTCGGTCGCTCGGGTTGACGAAGGAAGCGAAGCCCACTGATCAGGAACCCGGACCCGAGGATCAGTACCGAGGACGCGAAGTACGCCGCCGCCGGATGCCATGCGTAGAGCAACCCGGACAGCGCGGGCCCGAGGATCGTGGCGCCGGTCCAGGTGGCGGAGTACATCGCAATCACCTTCGGGATGCCCCCCTCCGGGGCGACCATCGGCGGCATCGGCCGCGTAGCCGGCGCGAGGAAAGCTCGCGACACTCCGTAGAAGAACGCGATCACGAACAACGGCCACACCTCGGTGGGGTCGGTGGTGGCGTACCAGAACAACAACAGCGAGCACAGCACCTCGCCACCGATCGCGAACAGTGCGACCTTCTTGCGGTCGAAGCGATCGGCAACCGTGCCGGTGACCAGCACCAACAGCGCCGCTGGCAGGAACTCGCACAGGCCGATCCAACCGAGATCGGCAGCCCGACCAGTGATGTCGTAGGCCTGCAGGCCGAGGGCCGCCGCTTGCAGCGCGACACCGGTGAACAGCACCCCGTTGGCGATCAGCAACGCCCGCACACCGCCAAAGCGGAGCACGTCTCGGGTGGACATCTCGGGCGGGGAGGGCAACGGGGGCGACACGGCTCGCATCACGCTAGCCAGGAAGTGCTACACAGTCCCATGAGCTCACTCGCTGACGACACCCGCTGGCTCGATGCCACCGACCAGGCTGATCTCGTGCGCAGAGGGGAGGTGACCGCGCTGGAACTCCTCGACGCAGCGATCGAGCGGATCGAGACGCTCGACCCGGAGCTCAACGCTGTCATCATCCGCTGGTTCGACGAGGCTCGCACCACAGCCGCCGCCGAGCTCCCGCAGGGGCCGTTCACCGGTGTGCCGACGCTCCTCAAGGATCTGTGGGCTCACTTCGCAGGCCAACCACTCACCAACGGCTGCAAGGCGCTGAAGGACGCAATGCCGATCTCACCCGCGGACACCACCCTGGTAGCACGCATTCGCGCAGCAGGTTTCGTGATCGCCGGACGGACCAACAGCCCCGAGTTCGGCAGCCTGCCATGCACCGAGCCCACCGCGTGGGGCGCCACGCGCAACCCGTGGAACACGGCCCACTCCCCCGGCGGGTCGAGCGGCGGCGCGGCCGCGGCAGTGGCCTCAGGGATGGTGCCCATCGCCCACGCCAGCGACGGCGGCGGCAGCATCCGCATCCCGGCTTCAGCGTGTGGTCTCGTCGGCCTCAAGCCCACCCAGGGCCGCATCACACTCGGCCCGTACCGCGACGAGAGCAACCTGGGCGTGGAGCTGTGCGTCAGCCGCAGCGTCCGCGACACCGCCGCCCTGCTGGATGCGGTCCGCGGTCCGGGCATCGGCGACACCGTCATCGCGGCGCCACCGAGCCGGCCGTACGTGGAGGAACTCGGCGCGGATCCGGGCCGCCTGCGCATCGGGCTGCTCGACCATCACCCCTTCGGCGCGCCGGTGCACGAACAGTGCGCGTTGGCTGCCCGAAACGCCGCGACGCTGCTGGAATCGTTGGGCCACCACGTCGAGGCGGGGTTCCCCTCGGCGATGTCGAACCCCGAGTTCGGTCGCCGCTTCGGCGCGTTGTGGAGCACCAACATGGGCGCCGGCATCGCCCGCATTGCCGCCCAACTCGGCCGCGAGTTACTGCCCGGCGACGTGGAGCCCGTCAATCAGGCGCAGGCCGAGTACGCGCGCAGCGTCAACGGAGTGGAGTACGCGTTGGCGCTGGGCGCCAACGTCGAGTTCCGCCGCGCAGTGCAGCAGTGGTGGGCCGACGGCTGGGATCTGCTGCTGACACCCACCCTCGGCGAGCCGCCGGCTCTCATCGGCACGTTCGCCAACGATGCCGCCAACCCGATGGCACCTATGTTCCGCGCCGGCGCGTACGTGCCATTCACCCCGGCGTTCAACGCCAGCGGCCAGCCGGCGATCAGCCTGCCGTTGCACTGGACACCCGACGGCTTGCCCGTCGGTGTGCAGCTGGTGGCCGCGTACGGCCGCGAGGATCTGCTCCTGCGGGTGGCCGCTCAGTTGGAAGCCGCCCAACCGTGGGCACACCGACGCCCCGGCATCTGACTCGCCGGCGCGTTCTCGTCAGGCCTTGTCGGCGTCGGCCCGATCCTTGCGTAACCGCACCTCGATCTCGTCGACATGCAGCGGCACCTCGATGCCCCACCGAAGCAAGCCTTCCTCGACCCGCTTGATCACGGTCTCGAGCACGGCGATGCGTGCGTAACGCTTCTGCTCCCCACCGATGACGTCCCACGGCGCGAGTCGGTGATTTGTGCGCAGGAACATCTCCTCGGCAGCAGCGTCATACAGCCGGTTCTTCTCGCGGTTGCGCCAGTCCTCCTCGGTGAGCTTCCACCGCTTCAGCGGCTCCGAGGCGCGGCCCTCGAACCGCCGCATCTGCTCGTCGTCGGTGACGTGCATCCAGAACTTGACGAGGATCACGCTCTCCTGGCACAGGGACTCCTCGAAGTCGACGATCCCCTTGTACGCGCGCTTCCACTCTGTGCGGGAGGCGAAACCCTCCACCCGCTCCACGAGCACACGCCCGTACCAACTGCGGTCGAACACGGCCATCTCACCCAGGCCGGGCAGCTCGCGGTAGAAGCGCCAGAGGAAGTGGTGGTTCTTCTCCTGCGTGGTGGGCTTCGCGTATGACACCACCGTGTAGTGGCGAGGGTCGAGTGGGCTCACCAGCGCCTTGATCGCCCCGCCCTTGCCGGACGCATCGGGTCCTTCCATCACGACCAACAGGCCTGGGCCCAACGTGCCCGAGCCCATCAGGCCCCCGAGGTGCAGACGCAGCTGCGCCATGCGCCGTTGCCCCAGGGCAAGACGCTTCTCGTACTCGTCCCTGTCGAGACGGTTTGACATGTCGAGCTTGTCGAGGATGCCCATCACCCGAACCCTACTGCGCTGCTTCAGCGAGCAGTCCAACCGCCATCGACGATGAGGCTCTGCCCGGTGAAGAACGTGCTGCCAGGGCCTGCAAGGAACAGCAGCGCCGCGTCCAACTCGTGTTCGTGGCCCATCCGCGGGATCGGCGACATCATCGCGATGAACCGCTGGCTGTCCTCGTCGCCGTCCATGCCGGCGGTCATCTCGCTGCGGAACCATCCCGGGCAGAGCGCGTTCACCCGGATGCCCTTTCGCGCCCACTGCACGGCCAACTCGCGGGTGAGGTTGACCACAGCGCCCTTCGACGCGCAGTAGTGCGCCTGCTTCACCGGTGACGACGCGACATGGCCCAGCATGCTCGCGACGTTCACGATGCTGCCACCGTGGTTGGCGATCATCAGCGGCGCAGCCAGTTTGCAGAGGTGCCACACGGCGGTGACGTTGAGTTCCATGGTGGCACGGAACTCGTCGAGGGTTTCATGTTCCACCGCCACCTTGTGTCCGATGCCGGCGTTGTTCACCAACACGTCGACACTTCCGAAGCGTTCGACCGCATCGGAGATCAGCCGTTCACGATCCTCTCCGACGGACAGGTCGGCGGCCACCACCAAGGCGCCCGGCAACTCGGCGGCGAGCGCCTCGAGCCGGTCGGTGCGCCTGGCTGCCAGCACCACATCGGCGCCGACCGAGTGCAACACACGCGCGAACCTCTCGCCGAGGCCGGCCGACGCGCCAGTGATCACCGCCGTGCGGCCATCGAGGCGAAACAGGTCCATCGGATTGCCGGTCTGTGGTGACATACATGGAGATTCTGTGACATTCACTTCAGTTGCAAGAAGTTCTTCCGAAAAGTGATCGATGTCGCGCTCAGAAACGTCTGTACAAGCATGAACGCCGTACAGACCCGCAACCACACCAGCCACACCAGCCAGGCCAACCCTGCTACCGACCGCAACATCGACTGGGTCGGCCAGTGCAAGCTGGCCATCGTGCTCAGCGTTGTCGCCGCCCTCGCCACCATTGCGCTAGCCGGTCATGTCGCCGAGCCGGTGCTGATCGTTGGCGTGATCGTGGTGGCGTCGGTGGTCGCGTGGGCACGGCAGGAGCCGGCGCCTCGGCCGGCCCCGCTCCGCGTGCGATCGAACTGACCCGCTCAGCCTCACTACGCCTCCGCTCAGCGACGCCGGCAGCTCGGTGTGGCACGATTCGCTCATGACCACACCGCTCCCAGTCGTGCTGGTGCACGGCGCCTGGCACGGGGCATGGTGCTTCGCCGCCCTGCAACACGCGCTCGACGAACTCGGCGTGCCGTCGTATGCCGTCGACCTGCCCGGCCACGGCGCCTCGACCGAGCTGCTGTCGGATCTCTACGGCGACGCCGACCACGTCGTTGCCGTGCTGGCTCGTCTCGGAACACCAGCGGTGCTCGTCGGCCACAGCTACGGCGGTGCCGTGATCACCGAGGCCGCCACCCGCCACCCCGAGGTCGCCCACCTCGTGTACCTGACAGCGTTTGCACTGGAGCAGGGCGAGAGCGTGATGAGCGCACTTGCATCGTTCCCGGTGGCCCGGGTACCGCTCGGGTTGGCGATCGTGCCGCACGACGACGGCACCAGCCACATCGACCCCACGAAGGCCACCGAGGCCTTCTACGGCGGCTGTCCTGCCCCGGTGGCGCACGCAGCGATTGCACGGCTGTCGCTGCAGCCGATGGTCACGATGACCGACGCTGTGACGGGCACCCCGCGAAGGACGATCGCGTCCACGTTCATCCGCTGCACCAAGGATCAGTCGATCGCGCTCGTGCATCAGGACTTGATGGCCTCCCGGTGCGGCGCGGTACACACGCTGCACACCGACCACTCCCCCTTCACCTCCGCAGCGCTGGCGACCGCGGCGATCCTCCACCGGATCGCAACAGCGTCGTGAAGGTTCGCATCGGTTTCGGTTTCGGTGTCCGCACCAAGCTCAACGACGGTGGCTTCGGCGAGGTGGTCGACGCGCTGGAGGAACTGCACTTCGACAGCCTGTGGCTGAGCGAACGGATCGGAGGCGAAGCACCGGACCCGTTGGTGGCCCTCAGCTTCGCCGCAGGACGTACGACACGATTGAAGATCGGGATGAGCGTGATGGTGCTACCGGGGCGCAACCCGGTGGTGCTCGCAAAGGAACTCGCCACGCTCGACCGCATGTCGGGCGGTCGACTGCTCCCTGCGTTCGGCCTGGGCGCAGTCGACCCTCACGAACAACAGGCGTTCGGCGTCGAACGCGGGGCGCGGGCAAAGATCTTCGACGAGGCGCTGCACGTGCTGCGTGGTTGCTGGGGTGCGGAACCGTTCACCCATGCCGGCGAACACTTCCACTACGAGTCGTTGCGGGTGCTGCCCAAGCCGAGGCAACATCACGTCGACATCTGGTTGGGCGGGATCGCACCATCGGAGCTGCGGCGCGTCGGTCGTCTTGCCGACGGCTGGCTGCCCAGCTTCGTGACCCCGGCGGATGCCGCCCGCGGCCGAGCGACCATCGAGGCGACCGCCGCCGAGCACGGCCGCTCGATCGAGGATGATCACTACGGCGCGCTCATCCCCTACGCCACAGGGCCGGTACCCGAGGCGGTCCTGGCCGGGCTCGCCAAACGCCGTCCAGATCTACCCGATCCGAGCATCCTGATCCCCGCCGGCTGGGATGCACTGATGGCGACGATCGATCAGTTCGTCGCTGTCGGCACCACCAAGTTCGTGATCCTCCCCATCGTCGAGCCGTCGTCACCGGCGCAATGGGTGCAGCACCTCGAAGCTGCTGCGCCGATCGTCCTCGCACGCCAGACCTGAACACCGCTGCGCGCGACTGAGGGCATCACACCGTGGCGAACGAACGGCCCATGAGCGCGAGGGCCTCCGCAGCAGGCACGGGCTTGGAGAACAGGTAGCCCTGCACCGTGTCGCAGCCCAGCTGGCGCAGGTCGCCGTACACCTCGTCGGTCTCCACCCCTTCGGCAACCACCGACAGCCCCAGCTGATGACCGAGCTGGATCACCGACGCCACGATGGCGCGGTCTTCGGGGCTGTGCTGCATGGCCACCACGAAACCGCGATCGATCTTGAGCTCACTGATCGGCAGATGGCCGAGCGAGCCGAGTGACGTGTAGCCCTGACCGAAGTCGTCGAGGCTGACGCGCACCCCTGCCGCGCTCAGCTCCTCGAGCAGCACCGTCGCTCGCTGGGGGTCGGCGGCGAACGACGTCTCGGTCAGCTCGAGCACCAGCTGCGACGCCTTGACGCGGTATGCAGCCAACCGGCTGAGCACCCAACCAGGGAGGTCGTCGCGCAGGTTTCGGGCCGAGATGTTGACGGCCATCGACAGACCCGGGTAGGTCGGCGTCCACTTCGCGAGCTGCGCCAGTGCAGAGTCGACCACCCAGTGGGTGAGCGGGACGATGAGGCCGGTGCTCTCCGCGATCGGGATGAAGTCGTTCGGCGGCACCATGCCGCGGACCGGATGCATCCACCGGACCAGCGCCTCGAAGGCACTCACCTCGCCCGTGACGACATCGATCTTGGGCTGGTAGTGCAAGATCAGGTCGCCGGCCGTGATCGCCCTGCGCAGCTCGGCGACCAGACCCAGCCGCTGCGGGTCGAACTCGTCGATGCCGGGGTGGTAGCGAACGATGGAGGCACGCGCCATCTTGGCGGCGTACAGCGCGAGGTCGGCCCGACGCAGCAGTGCCTCCGACGTGTCGGCATCTTCGGGCCACATCGCGTACCCGATGCTCGCCTCCGCCGACACGGCCACACCGCCCAACTCGGCTTCCTGGCCGAGTACTTCCTGCAGGCGACGCAGGATGTGCTCCACCGACACAGCGGTGACTCCCGGAAGGACGATGCCGAACTCGTCACCTCCCAATCGAGCCACCGTGTCGCCGGGGCGCAGCACGGCGGACAGCCGAGCGGCGATGATCCTCAGGAACTCGTCGCCATTGCGATAACCGAGCGTGTCGTTGACTTCCTTGAAGCGATCGAGGTCGACCACCACCAGTGCGACGTCGGTTCCCAACCGCCCAGCCGACGCCAACGCCGCCGCCACCCGATCGGAGTGCAGCGCGCGGTTGGGCAGCCCAGTGAGGGGGTCGTGGAGCGCCATGAACTCTGTTCGCTTGCTCTGCCGACGGATTCTGCGGGTGACGGAGACGACGACCGCTGCGAGCACGAACCACAGCGCGGCGAGACCGACCACGATCACGACACGCAAACGTTCGAGTGACAGTGTGCGTGCGGATGCGATGGCTTCGTATGGCACATGGATCTCCACCACACCGACCACTTGGTCAGGGGCGGACACGGCATGCACTGCGATGAACGTCTCGATCGTCGAGAGTGCCCCCGCGTCGCTCCCCTCCACGGTCTCCTGCGACGTGGAGATGCGGTTGGCGACGAAGCCGACGGACGCCGCCTCGCGCACCACGTCGGCTCTGGCGGGCAGGCTGGGTGGTGCGTCGGGGGCCGCAGCGTCGAACATGACCCGGCCGTCGAGGTCGTGCACACGAAGCGCACGCACTCGGCCCTGGCGCAGCAGGTTCTCAGTGGCGAGTCGGATGATGTCGCGCTCGTCACCCGTGAGACCGACGCTGAGTGGTTGCCCGCGGAGGAATGGCTCGATCGCTGACTCCGCGATCGCCCTTGCCTGCATCTCCCCTTCGCGGAGCGCGGCTGCGTCCGCCTCATCCGTGAACGTCTGCGACAGCACAGCGCCGAGCCACACCACCGGCACGAGCGTCGCCGCCGCGTACGCGACGAACAGCCACAGCCCTCGCCACCTTCTCCCGTCCATACCCAGGGTGTATCGGCGCAGCAGCGCCGACCTTGAGAGAATTCATAGGATTTGTGTTGAATTCTTGACAACGACAGTAGAACCCGGCCCGACTCAGCATCTTGTTGTCGAACACATGTTCGTCTACTCTGTGATGGGTGTCCGGGGCCCCCATTCTGCACGCCGACCTCGATGCCTTCTACGCGTCCGTGGAGCAACTGCTCGACCCATCGCTGCTCGGCAAGCCCATCGCCGTCGGCGGCGGCGTGGTGCTGGCGGCCTCGTACGAGGCCAAGGCGTACGGCGTCTCGGGCGGAATGTCGGGCGTGCGAGCGAAGCAACTGTGCCCCGGGCTGGTGTTCGTCGGCGGACACTTCCGCGAGTACCAGCGCCTGGGTGACGCAGTGATGGCCATCCTCGGCGACTTCACGCCCTGGGTGCAGCGCATCTCGATCGACGAGGCGTTCCTCGATGTCAGCGGTTCGGTGCACCTGTTCGGCCCACCCGACGTCATCGGCCGCCAGATCCGGGCTCGCGTGCGCGACGAGCTCGGGCTGCCGATCTCGGTCGGCGCGGCGCGTACCAAGCACCTCGCGAAGATCGCATCGCAGGTCGCCAAGCCCGACGGACTGGTCGTGGTCGAGCCGGAGCACGAGCGGGCCTTCCTCGACCCACTCCCGGTCGGGCTGGTGTGGGGCATCGGGCCCGTCACCCAGCAGCGGCTCGCCCAGCGCGGTATCCACACCATCGGCCAGCTGGCTGCGTCGCCCACCGATTCGCTCGAGCACTTCCTCGGCCGCGCCCTGGGCAGCAAGGTGAGCGCGCTCGCCGCCAACCGCGACCATCGCACCGTGCGACCCAACGGGCGGGCGGGCTCCGTCGGCGCCCAGTCCGCGCTGGGCCGCCGCTTCCCCACCGACGATGTCCTGCGCTCGGTGCTCGGACACCTGGCCGATCGTGTGGCCAGCCGCCTACGTGCCAAGCAGCGCGCGGGCCGCACGGTCACGGTTCGTGTTCGCTTTGCGGGGATGAAGGCCGTCACCCGCTCGCACACTGCCGCCGCGCCGGTGGCCACCACCCGCACGCTGGCGGAGACGGCGGAGGTGCTGGTACGCAAGGCACTCGCCGACCATCCGGGCGAGCACCAGATCTCGCTGCTGGCCATCTCGGTCTCCAACCTGGTCGATCAACCCGTGTTGCAGATGGAGCTGCCCGTACTGCCCGACGATGCGCTGCGCCCCGGATCGGCCACCGGCTCGGCACGGTGGGCGGTCGACCACTCGATGGATGAGGTGCGCCGCCGCTTCGGCCGCTCCGCCGTGGGCTACGCGGGCGTCACCCTCTCCGAAATGGGCACCGTCCCCGACGAGTTCCGCGAGCTCGCCGAGCACGATCTCTGACGCCGGGCGGCAACAACGGCCGACGTAGCGACGTTTCCCCGTGCGGTCGCGAACGCAGCGGCCCCTTCCACGGCCCCGGGGATGATGTGTGCTTTCGCTCAGCGGCAACCCGCGTTGCCCGGGGCGGAAACTGTCGTTGTCGCTGAGCGAGGCGAAGTCTCCTCGGCCGGCCGGGTGCCCCACCTTCGGCGCGGATGACGGCCGCGACGCCACGCAAAACCGGCACGAGCCACTCCTGTCGGAGTGGCTCGTGCGCTTGGCAGCCCCAACGGGATTCGAACCCGTGCCGCCACCTTGAGAGAGAAACCATTCCCCTGCCACCAGGGCGTTCTGACCGCTGCCGAACGCTCCCACTTGCAATTCACCAGGGGCGAGGCGGCCGCCTCGGTCGAGCGATTCCCGAAAGTTCCCGACCCTAATCTATTGACAGTGTTCTTACTTTCCATTACTGTTGACCTTGTCAACGGAAAGAAGGTAACGTGATGGCCAAGTGGACCAGCAA
>JAYSPV010000098.1:0-60756 GCA_043721915.1 Ilumatobacteraceae bacterium
GAGCCGCCATCGAGATACACCGCACCGAGCACGGCCTCGAGAGCGTCCGACAGGATCGACGGTTTCGTTCGCCCGCCGGCGGCATCTTCCCCCTTGCCCAACAGCACGCAGTCGCCGAGACCGATCTCCTGAGCCACCTCGGCCAACGCCGATGCGTTGACGACGCTCTTGCGCAAGTCGGTGAGTCTGCCCTCGGTCAGCTCGTCGTGGTGACGATAGGCCAGGTCGGCCACCACCCAACCCAGCACCGCATCACCCAGGAACTCCAGCCGTTCGTTGCTCGGCAAACCACCAACCTCGGCGCACCAGCTGCGGTGTGCGAGCGCGCGGCGCAACAGCGCCGGATCCTCGAACTCGTAGCCGAGCCGCCGCTGGAACTCGGTGAGGTCTGGTTCCGCCCGAACGGAGATGTCAGTGTTCCTTGACCCGGTCGTAGACGTAGTCGACGGCATCGCGCACGGTCTTCAGGTCGACGAGATCTTCGTCCTCGATGCGGAAGCCGACGGAACGCTCTGCGAGATCCTCTTCGAGTGCTTCCACCAACTCGATCAGCGCAAGCGAATCGGCATCGAGGTCGTCAACGAAGGACTGACCTTCGGTGATGGTTGTGGCGTCGATCTCCAAGATGTCGGCGAGGTTCGCGCGGACGATCTCGAAGACGCCGCTGCGGTCGAGCGGGGCTTGTTCGGCGGGGTTGTCTGCAGGCACCTGGGCACTCCTGGTGATCGTGTGTGAGCGGTCCGAGGCTAGCGCCGGCGAACGGACACCGCCGAGCACTGGTTCACGACGGCGTTGCGAAGGCCGCTGTGATCTCGGCGACGAGACCCGTGCGCACCATCTCTTCGGCGAGCTTGATGGCGTTGACCATCGCCGACTCACCGGAGGAGCCGTGGCTGATGATGCAGATGCCGTCGACACCGAGCAAGACAGCGCCGCCCTGGGTATCGGGGCTCATCTGGGCGTGCAGTGGCAACAGCGCCGGCAGCAACGCGTCAGCATGCTCCTTGTACTCGGGCTTGCTGGCGAACGCGGTGAGCAAGGCATTGAACAGCACCTTCAGCCCGCCCTCGAGTGTCTTGAGTGCGACGTTGCCGGTGAAGCCGTCGGTGACGATGACATCGGCCGTCTTCTTCATCAGGTCGCGCCCTTCGACGTTGCCGATGAACTGGATACCGGGCGCAGCGAGCAGCAGCTCGTACGCCTCCTTGCGCAGCGAATCGCCCTTGCCCGGCTCCTCACCGATGGAGAGCAGGCCGACCGTCGGCGACTCGATGCCGAAACGGTGCCGGGCGTAGATCGCGCCCATCTGCGCGAACTGCACCAGCCACTCGGCCTGCACCTCTGCGTTGGCGCCGGCGTCGAGCATGATGTTCGGCCGCTCACCCGGCACCGGAATCGGCGTGGCGATCGCAGGCCGGTTGACGCCCTTCACACGACCCATCCGCAGGAGTGCCGAGGCCATGGTTGCACCGGTGTTGCCGGCGGAGACCATCGCACTGGCCTTGCCATCGCGGACGGCCTCTGCGGCTCGAACCAGCGTGGAATCCTTCTTGCGACGCACCCCTTGCGCCGCGTCGTCATCCATCTCGATGACCTCGGACGCGTGGATCAGCGCGAGGTCGCCACAACCTTCGAGCCCCTCGGGCCCGACGAGTACAACGGGAATGCCCAGCGCAGCGGCCGCATGGGCGCCGGCGAGGATGTCACCCGGCGCTCGGTCGCCACCCATCGCATCAACGGCGACCGGCAGCATGACAGCAGACCGGCTCAGCCGACTTCTACAGCGACGCGGTCCTTGTACCAGCCGCAGCTGGGGCACACGGTGTGCGGCAGCTTGGCGGCAGCACACCGGGGGCAGACGCTGCGCGACGGTGCTGCGAGCTTCCAGGCGCCAGCACGGTGGCTGCGCGTCTTCATCTTCGACTTCTTCTTCTTGGGAACAGCCATCAGGACTCCCGCAATCGGCGAGGGACACCCCCTCGGCACACGAACTAGAAGAGGTTAGCGGCGTCGACCACTGCCTAGCTACCGCAAGGGACGGCAAACTTTGCCCGAGACGGGTCAATCCGGATCGGCGAGGCCTCGGAGCCCATCGAGCGCAGACCAGCGCGGATCCACCGGCGGCACCGCGCACCCACAGGGACCGTCGTTGAGGTTGGCGCCACAAGTGAGGCACAGGCCAGCGCAGTCGGGCCGGCACAACGGGGTACTGGGCACGTCGAGCAACACCAGCTCGCGCACTGCGTCGCGCAGATCCAACTGATCCCCCGACAGCTCGAAGGCTTCAGGGTCGGTGACGACACGCTGGTACAGCTCGTGCACCTCGCTCACCTGCACCCCGTTGGTGTCGATCAAGCAGCGCCGACAGACACCGTGCCACGGCACACGCAACTCCCCGACCACCACGATCGCGTCGGTCAGCGCCTCGAGGTGCAAGCGCACCGCCACCTGCGCATCGGCGGGGAACCGCGCAGGCTCGTGCACGTCGAGCTCCTCCAACGAGGCGGACAGCTCGACATCCTTCTGGCTGCCCGGGCGACGCATCAGTTCCGCCGAGTTGACACGGAGAGGATTGACCATCGCGCTACCGGTCCTGATCGAAGAAGCCCATCGACGGGTCTTCTTCCGCGACCTCTTCGACTTCTTTGTGCTCGCCGATGGCGAGGCGCGAACGACCGGCCTGCACCGTCTTGGTGAGCTTGTCGAGCAGGATCTCGAAACTGCCCAGACGTTGGTCGAGGAAGTCCTCCGTCTCGTGACGAAGGCGACGCGCGTCGGACTCTGCGGCCTCACTGATCTGCCGGGCACGCTGCTCGGCCGCACGCACCACCTCGGTGCGCTGCACCATCCGCTCGGCCTGCACACGTGCGGCTTCCAGCAACTCGTCGGCTTCGCGACGGGTCTTGGCCACGAACTCCTGACGTTCCTTGATCATCCACCGCGCCTGGCGCATCTCGTCTGGCAGCCGGTGAAGACACTCCTCCAGCAGCTCGATGATCTCGTCACGATCGATGCGGGGGGACGACGACAGCGGCATGGTGGGTGCAGTCGCAATGATGTCGACGGCACGCCGCAGCAGTGCTTCGGCATCGCCGACATAACCGTTGGTGGAGCGAACGAACGCGTCGGAGTCGTCGATCTCCTCGTCGTCGTAGCCGTCGTCGTGCTGGTCGTCGTAGCTCATGTGGGTCTCGGCGTGGTTCAGGTGTTGCCCGCGGACGGGAACAGCTTGGCAAGTTCGGCGGCAACCGGTGACGGCACCAAGGAAGTGACATCGCCACCGTACTGGGCGATCTCGCGAATGAAACGGCTGCTGATCGAGACCAGCGCTGGCTTGCACGGCAAGTAGACGGTGCGCACACCGCTGACCGCGTGGTTGGTGTGAGCCATCTGTTGCTCCACCTCGAAGTCGCCACCGGTGCGTAGGCCCTTGACGATGAACGCAGCCTTCACCTGCTTGACGGCATCCACTGCCAGACCCTCGAACGACATCACCTTGACCGACGGCAGGTAGGAGATGCTGGCCCTGATCATGTCCTTGCGCTGCTCGAGATCGAACATCCCGCTCGGCTTTGTGGGGTTGTGCATCACTCCGACGATCACCCTGCCGAACAAGGCCACCGATTGCTCGATGACGTCGATGTGGCCGAGGTGCAGCGGGTCGAAGCTGCCGGGATAGAGGACGGTCGCCATGGCGGCCTCACGTTAGCCGTTCGGGCCGAGCCCGGCTCCAGCGCGAGCGACGAGCCGACTGTCAACGCTCGAGCATCGTCACCCAGGTGCGGCCATAGCGGCGGGTGCGCAGCTGCGTCCAACCCTCCGGAGCCGGCACCTGGTCGTCAGCTTCGGCGACGACCAGGCTGACATCGACCACAGCCAGCAACGCCGCCCAGGCCTCGAACGCGTACGGCGGATCGATGAACGCGATGTCGACGTTGCGCATCGCCGGCACCCACGCCATGACGTCGGTGCCCTGGATCGTGCATCGGTCAGCGAGACCGAGCGTTGCGACGTTCTCACGAAGGGCGTGCAATGCAGCCCGGTCGCGCTCCACGAACACGCACCGCTCCGCGCCACGCGAAAGGGCCTCGATGCCCAATGCTCCGGACCCGGCGTACAGATCGGCGACGACTGCGCCCTCGAGGACGCCCATGCTGGCGAGTGAGTTGAACACGGCCTGGCGCACCTTGTCGGTGGTGGGGCGCGTCGTGTCGCCCTCTGGCGCGACGAGACGACGCCCACCGAACTCGCCCGCCGTCACCCTCATGCCGTTCCCGCTTCCATCCGGCCAGACTATGAGCGTGCTGCAACCGGAACCCACCATCGTCTGCGTCGATTGCGGAGGTCGCTGCCACTTGCTCACCCATCCGCGTGAGGACGGCGAGTGGCTGCCGGGTGATTTCGTCGCCTATCGCTGCGAGGACTGCCGTGACCGGTGGGATCTGGTCCTTCCCGACGAGGACGAAAGCGCCGGCGACGTACAACGCGACTGGTGACGCCAGCCGGTCAGTCGGTGTCGCTGGTGCCCTGCGAGCACGGCGTGTTCATCTCCGGAGTCTGCGGACCATCGTCGAAGAACGCGACGAACTCGGCCAGCAGCGGATCGTTCACGCCATCAGGGACCAGTTGCTTGCCCCACGCCGACGCGACGAGCGGTGCCGGTAGCCCGGTGAACGGGCTGACCAACACTTCCTCGCCGTCGTCGGCGAAACCCTTCAGCACCGCGATGTCCGCTGCCGGAAGGTCGGCGGAGTAGGTGATCCAGACCGCGCCGTGCTCCATCGAATGCACGCCGCGCTCCGCGGGGAACTCGACGTCGTAGAACCCGCAGTTCTGCCACGCGGGGCTGTGAGGACCACCGACCGGCGGGGTCTGGGCGTACTCCACGGCCGTGTCGACGTGGGTCTGTTCGAGATCGGTGAACGTCTGTGTGCCGGCCGGCTCGTCGGCGACCGGAGCGACCGTGGTCGCCACGGTCGTGACGTCGGGCTCCGACGAGTCCGAGTCCGAACAGGCGACCAACAGGACCGCAACACCGGCGAGAGCACACAACGAACGACGCATGTGCACAGTCTGCCTGATGATCGGCTTGCGGAGGACCCGGCAGGTGTCAGTTTGCCGAGCGACAACTCTGGTTGTCGAAGGCGACAACACCCATTGTCGTTGAGCAAACGAACATCACCGAAGCTCGGGGCCCGGCCGTTCCGCAGATCCTGACCGCGCCGCAGCGATCTCCGCGTCCACCCATTGCTGCCACGCCGCTGCACCAACCGCCGACCGATTCGTCGTCTCCTGCAGCTGCACCATTCGTCCACTGTGCAGATCGAGGGCAACACCGAAGTGACCCCGCGGCGTCCGCACTCCCTGCTGTCGACTCGCAACGACGTTCGGAACATCAAGAACAGATGCACCGCCGCGACAACGACGAGCACCGCCCGCAGCGCAGGCGGCATCCGCACCGGCGGCAGTGTGACGAGGAACAGCGCCCACGTCGGCAACAGTGCGAACGAAAGGTAGGAGGGGGCGCTTCGCTGGGGCCGTCGCCTTGCGGTCAGCTCTTGAACAGGAAGGCCTCGTCATCGGCCGTGAACAGGAGACGCAGTTCGTCGAGCAGCAACGGGTTGTTCTCCAGCAGCGGGTCGGGGTCGACGATCCCGAAGGCGACCTCGCGCGCCAGGGCGACCAGCTCGCGATCACGTCGCAGCGAGGCCAGGCGGAGATCGCTGCGACCCTTCTGCGCCGTGTTCATCAGCGTGCCCTCACCGCGCAGATCGAGATCCACCTCGGCCAACTCGAAGCCGTCAGTGGTTGCCACGAGCGCATCGATCCTGGCGTTGTTGCCGTCCATCTGCTGCGTGACCAGCCAACACGTCGACGGGTGCACCCCACGGCCGACGCGGCCGCGCAACTGGTGGAGCTGTGCGATGCCGAAGCGATCCGCGTCGACGATCACCATCACGGTCGCATTGGGTACGTCGACCCCGACCTCTATGACCGTCGTCGCCACCAGAACATCCAGGTCACCGCGCCGGAACGCATCCATCACGGCTTCCTTCTCGGCCGACGCCATCCGGCCGTGGAGCAGCGCGATCCGCAAGCCCTTCAGCTCGTCGTACTGCAGACGCTCGAAGGTCTCCTGGGCGCTGGCAACCTCCAGCTTCTCGCTCTCCTCGATGAGCGGGCAGACGACGTACGCCTGACGGCCCGCTGCCACCTCGTCGCGCACGGTCGCCCATGCGCCCTGCTCCAGCAGCGGTCCGTTGGCCCATCTGGTGACGATCGGGGTGCGGCCGGGCGGCAGCTCATCGAGCACGCTGACATCGAGATCGCCGTAGACCGTCATCGCCGCCGTGCGCGGGATAGGGGTGGCAGTCATCACCAGCACGTCGGGCACCACGTCACCATCGCCCTTGGCGCGCAGCGCGGCCCGCTGCTCGACGCCGAACCGATGCTGCTCGTCGACCACGACCACACCGAGGCTGCGGAACTGAACACCCTCTTGGATGAGAGCGTGGGTGCCGATCGCGATGTCGACGCTGCCGTCGGCGAGGCCGGCGAGAACCCTGCGACGGTCTGCGGCCCCCACCCGGCTGGCCAGTAGCTCGACCCGCAGCGGCCGGTCGGGGAACAGGCTTGCCTCGCTGTCGGGCACCATCACACCCTCGAGCAGTCGGCGGATCACCATCGCGTGTTGTTCGGCCAGCACCTCGGTCGGCGCCATCAGCGCACCTTGGTGGCCACCCTGCACAGCAGTGAGCATCGCACTCACCGCCACGAGCGTCTTACCGGCGCCCACATCACCTTGCAGCAGCCGATGCATCGGGTGAGGGCCTGCAAGATCGCGTTCGATCTCAGCGATCGCCCTCCGCTGTGCGCCAGTGAGCTCGTACGGCAACGCTGCACGCAGGCGAGCGACCAGTTCGCCGTCCAGTGTGTGGCGGATGCCCAACGAGTCGCGCTCCAGCGCGCGCTTGCGCATCACGAGCACGGTCTGTAGCCGCAGCAGCTCGTCGAACGCCAGGCGCCGACGAGCGAGCTCCTTCTCCCCCATCGTGTCGGGCAGGTGGATCTTGGTGAATGCCTGGTGGCGGCCGACCAGGCCCAGCCGCGTGCGCACATCCACGGGCACAGGGTCGGCCAGCCCGCGGGCCTCGCACCGCATGAGTGCGTCTTCTATCCACCCTGCGATCTCCCAGGTGCTGAGCGCCGCCTTCTCGCTCTGCGGATAGATCGGCACGATCTTGCCCGTCCGGTCGCCGATCATGTCGACGATCGGGTTCGTCATCTGCAGGCCACCGCGGTACAGCTCGGGTTTGCCGAACAACGCGACCTGCAGGCCCTCCCTGAGCTGCTTCTCGCGCCACGGCTGGTTGAAGAACACCACGTGGAACCGACCGCTGCCATCGCCCACCAGGGCTTCCACGATCGCACGCCGGTTACGGCCGACACGCTTGGTGACACTGCGTACCGCAACCAGCACGAGGGCTTCCTTGCCGGCTTGGAGGTCGCTGACGCGGGCTTCGTTGGTGCGATCCACCCACCGGCGCGGGTAGGTGGTGAGCAGGTCGAGAACGGTCTCGACCCCCACTTCCTTCAACGACGCGAGCTTCTTCTCACCGACGCCCTTCAGCCGATCGACACCGATCGCGGACAGATCGCGAAGGGTGATCGGGCTCACTCGACGCCGAACAGGTACGGATACAGCGGCTGGCCGCCACGGTGCACCTCCACCTGCACACCCGGGCGATGCTCGCCGAGCCAGGCCTGGATCACATCGGTGTGCCGGCCGCTGGCATCGACGCCCTCGATCACAGTGATGATCTCTGCGGTGGGCCCGACCAGGTGCTCCAGCAGTGCGACGGTGGCACCGTCGAGGGAACCGCTGATGGCCACGATGCCGTCGCCGCGAACGATGCCGATCCAGTCGCCGTCGTTGACCGGGCCGGCATCGGTGTTGGTGGAGCGGACGGCCTGCGTCACCTCGCCGGTGGCGACGGATGCGATCGCTTCCGCCATCTCCTCACCGTTGGCCGCGGCGTCGGCTTCGGGGTCGTAGAGCACGAGTGCCGCGAGGGCTGCAGCCATGGACGTGGTGGGCACCACCACCACGGTCTTGCTTGTGAGGCCGTCGAGCTGGTCCGCCACGGGGATGATGTTCTTGTTGTTCGGCAGTACAACCACCTGCTGGGCGTTGACGGCCTCGACTGCTGCGAGCAGCTCTGCAGTGGAGGGGTTCAGTGTCTGCCCGCCTGTCACGACGCCCTGCACACCGAGCTGACCGAACAGCTCGGAGAGGCCGTCGCCGCTGGACACCGCGACGATCGCGCAGGTGACGGGTGGCAGACCGGCGCCGGCCCGCGACGCGACGTGGCCGCCACTCAGTGCTGCCTCGCGCTGGGCGTGCTCCTCTGCCACTTCCTCGAACAGATCGGTGACGCGGATCTGCTTCGGCCGACCGCCGAGATCGATCGCCACCTCGATGGCTGCGCCGATGTCGTTGGTGTGCACGTGGCAGTTCCAGATGCCGTCACCGCCGACGACGACGACGCTGTCGCCGATCTCGCCCCAGTCCTGTTTGAAGTTCTGGATCTTGCCGTCCTCCAGATGGAGGAAGTACATCACCTCGTAGCGGAGCTCGCTGACATCGACCCCGCCATCGCTGCGGTGGCGCAGAGCGACCGCCTCCAACTGCTCCACCGAAGGGCCGTCGGACTCGTCAGGCTCCGGCATCGGCACGCCGTCGACGACGTGGAGCGCGGAATCGAGCAGCAGCATGAAGCCGGCGCCGCCCGCGTCCACCACACCGGCGTCCTTGAGTACAGCCAGCATCTCGGGCGTGCGATCGAGCGCCGACTTGCCGGCTGCGCGGGCGCTGCGCAGCACCGCGACGAGCGAGCCGCCCTCCTTCGCGGTGATGTGCGCGGCGTCGGCCGACTCACGCACCACCGTCAGGATCGTGCCCTCGATCGGCTTCAGGACCGCGTCGTACGCCGCAGCCGAGGCCGCCTTCAACGCCTCGGCAACCTTCAACGCCGTTCCTTCGGTGGCTTCCTTCAGCGTGCCCGCCAGACCACGAAGGATCTGGCTGAGGATGACGCCGCTGTTGCCACGTGCCCCCATGAGGCTGCCGTGGCTGATTGCATTGCAGGTGGTCTCGAGCCCGGGGTCCGCTCCTTCGAGCTCGGCCACCACGGCATCGAGCGTGCGGGCCATGTTGGTGCCAGTGTCGCCGTCGGGCACCGGGTAGACGTTCAACTTGTTGATCCCAGCGGCGTGGGCCTTCATCGCATCGCGAAAGGTGATCACGGTATGGCGAAGCGCGTCAGGGCTGAAGTGTTCCAGGGTGGGCACGACGGTCAGACTACTGACGCAACCGAGCCTCGACAGCACCCTCCGCCAACCTTGCCCCCGCCGCTGGCCGGGAGCGAGGGCCTTGGTGAATGCGGATCGTTCGCTGATAGCATCTTTGCGCTCGTGCAATCGCTCCTGGAAGAAGTACGTCAATGGCAGCAGTATGTGAAGTGTGTGGCAAGGGTCCGGGTTGGGGCATGAACGTGTCGCACTCCCACCGTCGCACCAAGCGTCGTTGGAACCCGAACATCCAGCGGGTCCGCGCCCTCGTCAAGGGCGCGCCCAAGCGTCTCTACGTGTGCACCGGCTGCATCAAGAGCGGCAAGATCGTCAAGGCCGGCTGAGGCGTTCCCCGTGCAGGGCGTCATCAAGAGCTTCGACCCGCAATCCGGCGATGGTGTCGTGATGCGCGACACCGACCTGGCCGATATCGATCTGGCCGGCGACGCGTTGAAGGGCTCCATCTTCCGCATGCTTCGTCAGGGGCAACGCGTGGTCTTCGATCTCGACGACAGTGGACGCGCCACACGGCTGCGCCTCGGCAGTGAGGTCGACATGGAGACTCCCGGCGTCTAGCCGTTGCTCACAGGAGTTTCGCCCGGCCGCGAGGCCGGGCTTTTCTTGTTTTCGGTTCGCGTTTGGCAGACTGGGTGCAGCACAACGGCGTGCAGCTTCCCCCCAAGGAGTCCCCCGAATGACCGGTACCACGAGCAACACCCGATTGCAGCAGTGGGTGGCAGATTGGGCAGGAATCTTCCAGCCGGACGAGATCCACTGGTGCGACGGCTCGGCCGAGGAGTACGAACAGCTGTGTCAGCAGCTGGTCGACGCCGGCGTGTTCACCAAGCTCGACGAGGCGAAGCGCCCGAACAGCTACTGGGCACACAGCGACCCTGCCGACGTTGCGCGTGTGGAGGACCGAACGTTCATCTGTTCCGAGCTTCAGGAGGACGCCGGCCCGACCAACAACTGGCGCGATCCCGCCGAGATGCGGGCGGAGATGAACCGTCTCTACACCGGTTGCATGAAGGGCCGAACGATGTACGTCGTCCCCTTCAGCATGGGCCCGCTCGGTTCGCCGATCGCCCACATCGGCGTGCAGCTCACCGACTCTGCGTACGTCGCCACCAACATGCGGATCATGACCCGAATGGGGCAGGGCGCACTCGACGTGCTCGGTGACGACCAGTGGGTGCCCTGCCTGCACTCCGTCGGCGCACCACTGCAGCCGGGGCAAGCCGATTCGGCGTGGCCGTGCAACCCCGACGAGAAGTACATCGTGCACTTCCCCGAGACCCGCGAGATCATGTCCTATGGCTCGGGCTACGGCGGCAACGCGTTGCTCGGCAAGAAGTGCTTCGCGCTTCGCATCGCCTCGGTCATGGCCCGTGACGACGGATGGTTGGCCGAGCACATGCTGATCCTCAAGCTCACCAACCCCTCCGGTGAGTCGAAGTACATCGCGGCCGCGTTCCCCAGCGCGTGCGGCAAGACGAACCTCGCAATGTTGGTGCCGACGATCCCAGGCTGGAAGGCCGAGACCATCGGCGACGACATCTGCTGGATGAAGCCCGGCCCTGACGGCCGTCTCTACGCAATCAACCCCGAAGCCGGCTTCTTCGGCGTCGCACCCGGTACCGGCTGGGACACCAACGCGAACGCGATGTACAGCCTGTGGGGCAACAGCATCTTCACCAACACCGCGCTCACCTCCGACGGCGACGTGTGGTGGGAGGGCATGTCCGACGACAAGCCGGCGCGTGCCATCGACTGGAAAGGCAACGCCTGGACACCCGAGACCGAGACCGTCGCTGCTCACCCGAATGCCCGCTTCACCGCCCCTGCGTCACAGTGCCCGGCAATCGCCGACGAATGGCAGGATCCCGCCGGTGTGCCGATCAGCGCCATCTTGTTCGGCGGTCGTCGGCGGACCACCGTGCCGCTGGTGAACGAGGCCCGCGACTGGAACCACGGCGTCTTCCTCGGCGCAACGATGGGTTCTGAGACGACCGCCGCTCAGCAAAGCGCCGCTGGAGTCCTGCGGTTCGATCCGATGGCCATGCTGCCGTTCTGCGGCTACAACATGGGCGATTACTTCGGCCACTGGCTGGCGATGGGCGAACGCGGTGACGCCGCCAAGCTGCCGCGGATCTTCTTCGTCAACTGGTTCCGCCGCGACGACAACGGCCGCTTCCTGTGGCCCGGCTACGGCGAGAACTCACGTGTGCTGAAGTGGGTGTTCGAACGCCTCGACGGCACCGCCGATGCGGTCGAGACCGCGATCGGGTTCCTTCCCACCCCCGGCAGCCTCGACACCAGCGGCCTCGACGTCAGTGAGGACGATCTGGCCACGCTGCTGTCGGTCGATGCTGACGGCTGGAAGGCAGCGATCCCCCAGTTCGAGTCTCATCTCGCCCAGTTCGGCGACAAGCTCCCCGCCGAGCTCACCGCTCAGTTGGCGCAACTGGCCGCCTCGCTCTGACACGTGGGATCTGGGTACCCGCGCCTGCTGTTCAGACCTTGGCGGCGAGGAACATCGCTCGGATGCCGAGACCCATCACGAACAGGCTGCCGAACCCATAGAGGAAGTACAGGCGGTGCTTCATCTGGAAGCGGTAGCTGTAGATGATCGCGATCGCGATGATCGCGACGAAGCCGTAGAACGCATGGAACTGAGGCAGCGGCAGCTTGTACGTGCCCACCAAGATGGCACCCAGGACGACCTGCACGACCATCGTGAGCTGAGCGGCGCCGATGAACCACCACAGCGCACGCGCCCGCAGCGGAGTCAGCCAGTTGGCGGCGAGCGACCACACCCCCGCGAGGCCGTTGCCGATGATGACCACCCACGACCAACCCTCGTGGATGGTGCGCGTTGTCTCGAGCCCGGAGGCGAACACCGGCCTACTCGCCGCAGCCGAAGCCACCGACGATGGCGGTGACGATGTCGACATCGGTGGTGCCGGTGAGGAACCCGAACAGCCCGTCGCCGATCGTGAACGTTGCGCCACTGAGACCATCGTCAGGATTGATCGTCGCTGTCGGGTACACCGCCACGATCTCGGCAACGGCGGACCCGACACCGACACCGGCTTCGGTGGCCAGACCGAACGGCGAGAGCGTGAGGCCGAACGCGGGCCCGTAGTTGAAGGCCGCGAAGTGTCGAGCCCCCGAGGCTGCCGGTGAGTCATCGCTGAAGAACAGGTACAGGTCGTTCCAGTCGACGAACCGAACTTCGTTACCGGGGCACGTCGCGCCGAGCGAGAGCGGATCCTGCCAGCCTGAATCAGTGGTTGGCGCGCCGATGATCGACGAGACGTACTCGATGACACCCTCGGCGTCGGCGCCGAACAAAGCGTCGCCCAGGCCGGCACCCGACAACGCAAGCCCCAGCACGGGTGCGATCGTCGTGGTCGTGGTGGCGGCCTGCGTCGTGGTGGTGGCTGCCGCCGTGGTGGTGGTGGCCGCCGTGGTGGAGGTGCCCGGGCTGCTGCTCTCATCGCTGCAGCCGGCAAGCACCAGCGCGGCAGCAGACACCATGGCCAGAAGAGTTCGACGTGACGTCATGGACGGAAGTCTGCCAGCGGAATCGGCGTTCAGCGGATCAAGGTGTCGGCTTCACGGCCACCTTCAACCAACTGGAACATTCCGTCAACCACCTCGAGGACGGTCACGGAGCAGTTGTCGAGGCTGCGGATGACCAGCCGGTCGTCTCCGACAGCGACACCGATCGCGGCGTTGATCGCAACGAAGTGGCTCACCACCACGGTGTCGTTCGCCAGCGCCGCCAACGATGCGGTCACGCCATCGCGGAACGCGGTGTAACGCTGGCCCATTGCCGCCCATGTGCCTGCCATCGCGAGGCGGAGCCATTCCACGCGATCGGCCATCGCGACGCCCTCGGGCGACGGGATCTCGGCGACGCCGAGATCGATACGTGGCTGCGTTCCCCACGCAGCCGCTAGGCCGCTGGCGGTCTCGCGACAACGCAACAAGGGACTGGAGACGAGATCCAACGGACCGAGCGGGGCAATCCGAGCTGCCATCTCGGCCGCTTGGTGACGACCGACAGCATCGAGCCCAGGGTCGGGATCGGTGTTCCAGCCCGCCGCAGCGCGCCCATGACGCACCAGGTACAGGCGGGTCATTCGAACAGCCAGCCTTCCCGCAGTGCATGTCCGGCGCCCGGGCGGATGAACCACTCGGTGCCGAAGGCCATCGCAAACGGCTCGTCGGCCAGGTTGCTGAAGAAGCCGGCATCGGTGATTTGGCTCTTGTGACAGCGGATGGAAGCGCGCTTCACATCGACGTAGGCACTGACGTCGACGCTGTGAGTGAGCTCGGCTTCGGGAGTGCCGAACGGGTTGCCGTCGTCGGCGGGGGCATCCGGGTCCCAGTCGTCGCCATCGGGACCGGTGGCATCGCCTTGCTCGCGGGCCATGTCGAAGAACCGCTTCATCGCATCGCGGTTCATCGTCGACTCGAACACCGCGGGCGTTCCGGCCAGTTCCGCCGCTCGATGACCGACCGTGTGCACCTTGACGTGATCGGGGTGACCGTAGTTGCCGTGCCAGTCGTAGGTGGTGAGCACGTCGGCGCTCTCCTCACGCAGGATCGCGGCCAGCTTGCCGGCCGCTTCGTTGAGGGGAGCTTTGAGGAACGACCGCTCGTGGTGGTTCTGATCCCACCCGGTCATGCCGCTGTCCGCGTAGTTCAGCCACTCCACCCGGTGCACCCCCAGCACAGCGGCGGAGGCAGCAGTTTCCGCTCGACGGCGATCCACCAGCGTCTCGCCTTCAGCCAGATCGTCGGGCACTTCGCCGTGATCGCCGTTGGTCGCGACCACCAACACCACGCGGTGACCTTCCGCCACAGCACGGGCCATCGACCCGCCAGTGCTGATGCTCTCGTCGTCGGGATGTGCGTGGAAGCAGACAAGCGTGCCCATATCAGGCCGACGCTACCGCCCCGCTGGCGATCAAGGCGTCGATGCGATCGGCATCGACGCCCCAATCGGCGAGCACCTCACGCGAGTGCTGACCGGGGTGGGCCGGCGGCGAGTCGACCAGGGCAGGCGTGCGCGAGAAGCGCGGGGCGGGCGCGGGCTGGGGCGCCCCGGCCACTTCCACGAACGTGCTGCGGGCAACGTTGTGCGGGTGGGCGGCGGCTTCGCTCATCGTGAGCACCGGGGCGAAGCACACATCGGTGTGCTCCATGATTGCGCACCACTCGTCACGAGTCTTGCCCAGCATCACCTCGCCGAGCCGCTGCTTGAGGTGCGGCCACTGTGCCTTGTTCATCTGTTGGGAGAACTCGGGATCGTCGCTGAGACCGGTGAGGCGCATCAGCTCCGCGTAGAACTGCGGCTCGATCGAGCCGAGCGAGATGTACTTGCCGTCGGCACACGGATAGACGTCGTAGAAGTGCGCGCCGGTGTCGAGCAGGTTCGTCCCGGGGGCGTCCTCGTCGAACATCCCGATCTGCTTGAACGACCAGAACATGCTCATCAGCACTGCTGCGCCGTCGACCATCGCCGTGTCGACCACTTGGCCCTCGCCGCTGCGCTGCGCCTCCAGCAGCGCGCACACCACGCCGTAGGCCAGGAACATGCCACCACCACCGAAGTCGCCGACCATGTTGAGCGGTGGCACCGGGGTCTGCCCACCGCGCCCGAAGTGCGCAAGCGAGCCGGCCAACCCGATGTAGTTGATGTCGTGGCCGGCAGCCTGCGAGTACGGGCCGTCCTGACCCCAGCCGGTCATCCGGCCGAACACCAGCTTGGGGTTACGGGCGAGGCACTCGTCGGGGCCGATGCCGAGGCGCTCCATCACACCCGGACGGAAACCCTCGATCAGCGCATCGGCGCCGGCAACGAGGTCGAGCAGCGTCGCCACACCATCGGGGTGCTTCAGATCGAGGGCGATGTTCCGGCGACCGCGCAGCAGCACATCCCAGTGGGCGGTCTCGGGCGCCGGTCCGCGTACGGACTGTGCTCGCTCGACGCGGACCACCTCTGCCCCCATGTCGGCGAGCATCATGGCGGCGAAGGGACCGGGCCCGATGCCGGCGATCTCGATGATTCGGTACCCAGTGAGTGGTCCAGTCATGCCCGCCGTTCTAGTACGACGGGCGCGCGCCGCTGCCATCGAAGTCACCCGAACATTGCTTCGGCCCCGAACGTTGAATGCAACGTTGCCGACGTAGTGACCGTTGAATTCACGGTTCGACCCGGGCTCGCCGGGCCGCCCGGGCCGGGCTAGGCCCGCGACGTGTGGCTGATGACTGCGTCGACGAGCACCGGCCACAGCGGCTCGGGCAGATCGTGGCCCATGTCGGCCACGAACATCAGGTGTGCGCCGGGAATCAGCTCGGCCGTGCGGAATCCTCCGCTGGGCGTGATCAGTTGGTCGTCGCGGCCGTGGATAACCAGCGTGGGGACGTTCAGCTCCGCGAGGGCCGCCGAACGCCGTCCGCTGCCGAACATCGCCGCCATCTGACGGGGAGCGCCCTCAGGGTAGAACGAGCGGTCGAAGCTGCGCGCCGCCTGCTCGCGCACCCGTGCCTCGTTGCGGTACTTCTTCGAGTGCCAGACCATGTACCGAGGCGACGCTGCGATGTACTCGTCGCGGCTGTTTGCCGGCGGCGCAAAGATCGCCACTGCGGCCTCATCGCTCGGTTGGCCCACGTCGGGCTCACCGGGCTGGCTCATCACCGACACCAGGCTGAGCACGCGATCGGGATGGTTGATGGCAACCGTCTGCGCGATCATTCCGCCCATCGACGCCCCCATGACATGAGCCCGATCGATGCCGAGATGATCGAGCAGACCCATCGCGTCGGCCGCCATGTCGCCGAGCGTGTAAGGAATCGGCGGCGGCTCCTCACCAGCGAACGCGGCAGCCATCACCGCGGGCACATCGACCATCTGGCCGTCGAGCTTGCTGGACAGCCCGCTGTCGCGATTGTCGAACCGGATCACGAAACGACCACCCGCGGCGAGGAGCTGGCAGAGCCGCTCGTCCCAATCGGTGAGCTGGGCGGTGAAGCCCATGATGAGCAGCAGCGCAGGATCTGCCGGTGATCCGAAGGTCTCGTATTCGAGTTCGATACCGGTCTGGACGAGGGCGCGGGGCATTCGGGCAGGCTACCTTCGGACCATGACCGTCTTCGGAGTCCATGTCGGATTGCAGCACACCACGGCTGACGAACTGCGCGGAGTGTGGCGCACGATCGAGGATCTCGGATTCGGCTGGATCAGCGTCTGGGACCACTTCTACGGCGCAACCGGCAGGCCCGACGATGCGGCCTGCCTGGAGGCAGTAGCGATGCATGCTGCGCTCGCCTGCAGCACCAGCAAGGTGCGGGTCGGCTCGTTGGTCTACAGCATCGGCTACCGCCATCCGGCGGTGCTGGCGAAGGCGATCACCGCAATCGACCAACTGAGCGGTGGCAGGGCCGACATGGGTATCGGCGCCGGCTGGGCGAAGGTCGAGTACGACGCCTACGGCATCCCGTTCCCCGATGCGCGCACTCGCTTGGACCAGTTGGAGGAAGGCATTCAGTGCCTGCGCGGTCTGCTGCACAACGACGTCACCAGCTTCGAGGGAAACCACTTCACTCTCGCCGAGGCTCGCAACGAGCCACGCCCAGTGCAGGCCAAACTGCCGATCTGGATCGGCGGAGGCGGCGAGAAGCGAACCCTGAAGATCGCGGCCAAGTACAGCGACGGTTGGAACGTGCCGTTCATCGCGCCCGACGCGTTTGCCAGGAAGTGCGAGATCCTCGATCAGCACTGCGAGACCGTCGGGCGCGACCCGAAGGAGATCAAGCGGGCCATCAACGTCGGGCTCGCCTACAACGAGGAGAGCCTGCAGCAGCAGTTCGGCGCGATCAGCGAGTTCGTTCGCCCGGGCGTGCTCACCGGCAGCCACGATGAGATCATGGATCGCATCGGCCAGTACGTCGATGCCGGCGCCGACCAGGTCAACATCGCCCTGCGCGCTCCGTTCCAACTGGATGCCGTCGCAGCGTTCAGCACCGCACTGGGCCTGGGTGCGCCATGAGCGTGCATGTCCTCGCACCCGGCCGCGTCAACCTGATCGGCGACCATACCGACTACACCGGCGGCTTGGTGATGCCGATGGCGATCGACCGCTACACCGAGATCAAGGGCGTCCGCGGAGGCGACCGCGTGCACCTCACGTCGGCCGACGATCCCGAGCCGGTGGATCTTCCGCTCGACATCAGCGAGCCACAGCAGGTCTCACCCGCCTGGGGCAAGTACATCGCCGGCGTCGTCGGCGAGATACGGCCCACGGAGGGCTTCCGCGGTCATGTCACCACCGACATCCCGATCGGTGGCGGCATGTCGAGCAGCCACGCGCTGCAGGTCGCGATGGCGCTCGCGCTCGGCTTCAAGGGCTCGATCAACGACCTCGCGAAGCTCACTCAACGCTCGGAGAACAAGGCCTCGGGCGTGCCGACCGGCATCATGGACCAGTTGGCGATCGCGGCCGGCGTGGCCGGGCATGCGCTGATGATCGACTGCGGCGAACTGACCGTACAGCCCGTCCTTCTCCCCCACGATCTGGAGATCGTCGTGCAGTTCATCGCCCACCGCACGCTGGTCGGCAGCCCCTACGCCGAGCGGGTGGCGCAATGCGCCGCCGCCGAGCGCGAGATCGGCCCACTGCGCAGAGCGACGACGGCGCAGGCCCGGGCCATCACGGACCCGGTCATTCGGGCGCGAGCGCTCCACGTCACCAGCGAGAACCGGCGAGTGCTGGAGTTCGCCGATGCGCTGCGAACGGGCCATCTCGCCGACGCCGGCCGGCTGATGGTGCAGAGCCATGACAGCCTGCGCGATCTGTACGCCACCTCCACGCCGACGATGGACGCCGCCGTGGCGGAGTTGACAGCCACACCCGGCGTCTACGGGGCGCGCATGACCGGCGGCGGCTTCGGCGGCTGTGTGGTGGCGCTCACGGAGCCGGGAGCACTGCTCACCGGATGGGTCGTGCGCGCAGTGGACGGAGCCCGAGTGGTCGGCGGCTAGCGCCGCCGCCGGGGACGGGGCTCAGCCGAGCAGCTTCGCCTTCTGGGAATCGAACTCGTCCTGGGTGATCGTGCCTCGCTCCAGCAGGCCCTCCAGCCGCTCCAACTGCCCGGCCACGTCCACGCCGGCGCCGCCCTGACGGATGTAGCCGGCACGGTGCTGGATCAGTGCCTCCACCTGCGCGTGCACGAGGTTCTGCACCTTGTCCGGGTGACGGATGTCGGTGAAGCGCTGTTGGCCGTCCTCGCCACCGGATTCGATGAGCAGATCGCCGGCGCCGAGCATGCGTTCGAAGACGCTCTGGCTGAAGTTGACGTTGTTCACACGCTCGAGCGGGATCTCGATGCCGCTCTTCGCGACGACACCTTGACGGAAGATCAGCCGCTGCGAGGTGATCACGAAGTTGGTGGTGAGCCACTTCAGGTAGCGACCGATCAACCACAGCGCAGTGATGATCAACAGAGCCACGACGGCGATGCCTGCAACCTTGCGACCGTCGGTGCCGGAATCGGTCTGCGTGATCACCACGATGCCGAGGATGATGCTGGCCAGCAACGCGAAGGCGGGCTCGGCGAAGTACCACCAATGCGGGTGCATGTCGAGCGCGATGGTCTCGTTGGTGTTGAGGTTCTTCTTCGGGTAGGGCATGGCCGAAACCATAGCTCTCGGAATCCGACGAGTGAGGCAGAGCGGGCCACGCGCACCACCCCTGCCGTCGGTGTCGCACCCATCCCCTATCGTGGCATCGTGCCTGCGGACCCGATGCTGTACGGCCTCGATGCCGAACAGCGCGAGGCGGTCACCACCACTGCCGCGCCGCTCGCCATCGTCGCCGCCGCCGGTTCGGGCAAGACGACTGTGCTCACACGGCGCATCGCCTACCGCGTCGCCCAGGGCACGGCACACCCTCAGCACGTGCTCGCGCTCACCTTCACCCGCGACGCTGCTGCCGAGCTCAAGCGGCGGCTCCGCAAGCTCGACATACGCGAACCGATCGAGGCCGGCACCTTTCATGGTGTCGCACTGCGCCTGCTGCGCGATCGGGCGCTGGCAACCAACCGCCCCGCCCCGCAGGTTGCCAACGATCGGCTGCGTCTCGCCCGCGAAGTGCTCAATGAGCTCAAGCTGCAGGCCGAGCCCTACGGCGCCCTCGCCGATCTCGACTGGGCGAAAGCGCGCATGATCGCCCCCGATCGGTACGAGGGTTCCATTCGCATCACCCGCCGCCGCAGCGCGCTTCCGCCCGCACGTTTCGCCGACGTCGCAGCCGCCTACGAACGACTGAAGCGCCGCCGTGGTGTGGTCGATTTCGACGACCTGCTCACCCACACGCTCGAAGGGCTCCGCACCGACCAGGCGTGGGCGGAGGGTGTCCACTGGCGCTACCGCCACTTCTTCGTCGACGAGACGCAAGACCTCAACCCGTTGCAGCATTCGCTGCTGGAAGCACTGCGCGGCGGCCGGCCCGATCTCTGCCTGGTCGGCGACCCGCGCCAGGCGATCTACGGCTGGAACGGCGCCGACCCGACCACCCTGGCAGAAGTGGAGCTGCGCTACCCGGGCGTCACGATGGTGAGGCTCACCTCCAACTACCGCTGCTCTCCCCAGGTGGTCCGCGCCGGCGCGGCCGCACTGGCGGCGAGCGGGCAGGCCGACCACTCGGTCAGCCGCCAGCCGGGCGCGGCATCGATCACCGTGCAGGAGGTGGCCGACGAGACCACCGAGGCCGAGGTGGTCGCACGTCACATCCGCGGCCTGCTGCACCACCATCGCGGCCGCGAGCTTGCCGTGCTCGCCCGCACCAACGAGCAGCTGAACGTGCTGCAGAGCACGCTCACCCGCTTCGGCATCGACACGGAGCGCACCGCCGGCAGATCGCCGCTGGAAGTCGCGCTGCGCGCCGCGTACCGATGCACCAGCCGCGAACAGCTGGCCATCTGGGCGGACACCTCGTTCGCCGACAGTGACGAGATCATCCGTCGTGTGGCGGAAGAAGCAGACCGCTTCCTGTCGTCGGGTGAGCACGGCGCGTTCCGCACCTGGGTGGAGATGCGCGACCCGTTCGACGACCTCGACCCCCACGACGACCGCGACGCCGTCGCCCTGCTCACCTTTCATGCAGCCAAGGGGCGCGAGTGGTGGGGTGTCGTCATCACCGGCGCCGAGGACGGCTTGGTGCCCCACGGCTCCGCCTCCTCCCCCGCACAGCTGGCCGAGGAAGCCCGACTGTTCTACGTCGCGATCACGCGCGCTGCACAACACCTCCTGATCACCCATTGCACCCAGCGTCAGCGGCGCACCGCCACTCCCAGCCGCTGGCTGGCGGCCGTCACTGCCAGCAGCGCGGAGGATGTTCCCGCTCCGCCGCCGGTGCGCACCACGCGTACTGTCGATCCGTTGCAGCCGTACCGCGAGTGGCGCGCCGCCATTGCTCGCGCCTCGGGCCAGCCCGAGGCTGCTGTGTGCAACGACCGGGTACTGCGCTCGCTCGCGGCCGAGCCACCAGCTACACCCGCAGATCTGGCGCAGCGGCTCGGGATCACCGAAACTGCAGCAGCGCGGCTACGCCCCTTGCCCGCCTGAGGCTTCCTGCTCGGCGCGGGCGCTCATCAGCCGTTGGAAGATCTCAGGGTTCATCGAGATGAACAGGCCTTCGGCCTCGGCGCACAGACGATCATCGGCCACCGTGCGCAGCTCGCCGGTGGTGAAGATCTTGCGACCGTCGACATGATCGATGTCGCCCACGAACCGCAACGGTTCGTGCAACGGCGACGGCGAGCGATAGTTCACGATCAGTCTCGCGGTCATGCCGGGCCGGCCGGACATGCCCTGCGCCAACCCGAGCACCTCGTCGAACGAAGCAGCGACGAAGCCGCCGTGAACACAGCCGGGCGGGCCTTCGTAGGCCGCGCCGAACGTCACCTCGCCGGACACTCTGGTGCCATCGATCGAGATGACCAGCGGCGGGGCCAGCGGGTTGAGGGGCCCGACGATCGGGCTGTGGTCGATGAACATGTGCTCCTGGTAGTGCGCCAGCGAACCTTCCGCCTGCTCGTAGGGCCGACCATGACCAGAGCGACCAAGGATCGCGACCGCCTGTTGCACCAGATCGCGCGCCTCGACGAACGCCGCTGCGGTGGCTGTACTCGATGCCAGTTCGTCGATGATCGCCCGACACGCATCGGCGAGTTCGGCCCGGGAATCGCCGGCCAAGCGATCGCGTTGAGCGTCGAGCATCACGCGAGGTCCACGATCACCGGCGCATGATCGGAGGGTGAGGTTCCCTTGCGAGCATTGCGATCGACGATCGCGAACTGGCAGCGTTGCGCCACCGATGTCGTCCCGAGCACGAGATCGATCCGCATGCCGCGACCCATGTGGAAATCGCCCGCGCGATAGTCCCACCAGCTGTAGAGCTTGCCTTCGGTGTGGTGCTGGCGGAAGAGGTCGGTGAAGCCCCACTCGCACAGCGCTGCCAGCTCGGCGCGCTCGGCTTCGCTGACATGGGTGGCCCCGACCAGCTTCTTCGGGTCGTACACATCGAGATCCCTTGGGGCGATGTTGAAGTCGCCGGTGACCACGACCTGTTCGTCGGGCGTGCTCAAAGCCGCGACGTGGCGCCGCAACTGGGCCATCCAGCGCAGCTTGTACTGGTAGTGCTCGTGATCCAGCGACCGACCGTTGGGCACGTACACGCTGCTGATCCGCACACCGCCACAGAGGGCAGTGATGATCCGAGCGTCGGGGTCCGGCTCACCGCCATCGGCGAAGTTGGCGACGACGTCGGTGAGGCCGACCTTGGACAGGATGGCGACCCCGTTCCACTGCCCCTGGCCGTGGTGCGCGCTTTCGTAGCCGAGCGCGGCGAAGGTGAGCGCAGGGAAGGCATCGTCGGCGAGCTTGGTCTCCTGCATGCACAGCACATCGGGCGCCACGTCGGCAAGCCACTCCTCCACACGAGGGAGCCGCGCCTTGAGCGAGTTGACGTTCCAGGTGGCAATGCGCACCGCTCAGCCCTTCGTGCGAGTGCGGCCGGCGGCGGCCTTCTTGGCCGGAGCGACTGACTTGACCGGCGCGGCCTTTTTGACCGGTGCCTTCTTGGCCGGCGCGGCCTTCTTGACCGGTGCCGACTTGGCCGGCGCGGCCGACTTGGCCGGCGCGTCCGACTTGGCTGGCGCGGCCGTCTTGGCCGGCGCGGCCGTCTTGGCCGGCGCGGCCGACTTGGCCGACGCGGCCGGTGCGGCCTTCTTCGTTCGCGCGGGTGACGTCGGCTGCAATGCCCGGCTCGGCGCCACCTCTACGACGACGACGGCCTTGCGACCGCGGCCGCCCGCGGTGGGGGCGGCAGGTGCGGTCGCGACAGGCTCGGCGGCCCTCGGAGCTCGCCGCCCGGGCTTTGCGGCCGTCGCATCGCTGCCGGCAGCCGGAGCCGACTTCTTCGCAGGCGCCGGCTTCTCGGCCTTCGCCAGCTTCGCAACCTTCTCGGCCTTCGGCGCCTTCTCGGGCTTGGGTGCGCCAGCTTCGCCGAGCGGTACCGCCGAACCCATGCCGGGCACGGCCAGATCGATGCTGCGCTTGGACGGCACGAAGCTGTCCACCACCAGCGTCACGGACTCGCCGACCTTCATGAACTCGCGAGCGCTGCGTGGCGCCGGCTCGGCCATCAGGCGCAGGGGCACGTAGCCGACCACTTCGCCGACCAGTACATATGCGCCGTGAGACGAGTAGTGGTCGACGACGGCATTCACACTGGTGCCCGCCGGGTGCCGCTCGACGAACGTGAGGAACGAGAGCAGATCGTTGACAGAGGACTTTGCCGTCGTCGCGGCGGGGGCCGCCGTCGGTGTGGTGACCGCAGCGTCCTCGCGTGCGCCACGGCCACCGCGACCACCGCGACCACCGCGGCGACCCTTCTCGGCTGCTGGCTCAGCCATCGTCGCCGCTGGTGCTGCAGCAGCAGCGCGGCGTGGCGGCGGCGTCTTGGGCACCGGCATCGGCAAGCTGGCTTCCGGGCTTCCCACGCGCACGGTGTCTGCGGTTGCGTCGCCACGACCACGACCGCGACCGGCGGTTGCGCCAGGGCCCTTTCGCTTGGCCTCGGCGACCACTTTGCGGCTCAACGGGCCACGCACGGGCAGACGGTTGACGAACACCCAGCCGATGTGCGGCACCGGCTTGCCACCGATGAGGCGACCTTCGTCGAACAGCCAGTCGTACTGCGCGTGGAACTCCTGATAGCTGTCGTTGGTGAGGATGTTGGCGTTCACCTTGTTCGCAATGCTGAGCACGAATGCGTCGCCACGGCCGATGGCGCCGGCGGGCGGTGCGACCAACTCGTTGTTGCTGACCGCATCGTCGAACTCGGCAACCTCGGACGCGTCGATGCGGTGACCGAACGTTGCGTCGACGACCACCGTGATCAGCGCCGTCGGGTCCTCGGCCATGTAGGCGAGCACCGCTTCGTTGAGTTGCTTGAGGCTGGGAGCGGTGCGACCCTCGGTGGCGAGGTTCGATCCGTCGACGACGACATGATGTGGCATAACCCGTCCAGCCTACGATGCCGTGATCTAGAAAGACTGGATGAAGAAAGCCGTCCTCTGGGATTTCGGCGGAGTCATCCTGACAAGCCCGTTCGAAGCGTTCAACCGCTACGAGGCAGAACACGGGCTTCCCACCGATTTCATACGCTCCGTCAACGCCACCAATCCACGCGACAACGCATGGGCGCAGCTCGAGCGCAGCGACATCGGTGGCAGCGAGTTCGATCGCCTCTTCGCCGAGGAGAGCGAGTCGCTGGGCCATCGCGTTCCGGGCGCCGAGGTGCTCGCGTTGCTCTCGGGCGACGTGCGGCCCGAGATGGTGGCGCTGCTCGACCGCGTGATCGCTGCCGGGTACAGGACTGCGTGTCTCACCAACAACGTTTCGGGCGGCCATGCCGACGACGAACGCGCCCGGGAGATCGGTGCGATCATGGCCCGGTTCGATACCGTCGTCGAGAGCAGCAAGGTCGGCTGCCGCAAGCCGGAGCCTCGCTTCTATGAGATCGCCTGCGAGCTGCTCGCAGTGCACCCGACAGAGTGCATCTTCCTCGACGACCTCGGTGTCAACCTCAAGCCGGCCGCCGCCATGGGCATGGCCACGATCAAGGTCCTCGGCGCCGCGCAGGCCATCGCCGAATTGGAGGCCCTTCTCGCGGCCAACTCGATGGGGTGAGAAGGGGCGAGGCGCCAAGGCCGCGACCATCACCCCGGGCCGGGGGGCTACAGGTCCTCGAAGGTTTCGTCCATCAGGTCGACCAGTTCCTGGTCGTGGATGGCCTTGCTGCCGGTCGCGGGGCTGCCGCTGCCGATGCGGCACACGGCGCGCAGGTCGTAGCCCTGCTCCTTCACCCGCCAGAAACGCGCCTCGACGTAGCGCCAGGGCCCCATGTTGTCGGGCTCTTCCTGCAGCCACACGACGTGCTTCGCGTTCGGGTACGAGGCGAGGATCTCGCGCATCCGATCCCCCGGGAACGGGTACAGCTGCTCGACCCGCACGACAGCGACCGGCGCGTTGCGCTTGTCGCGTTCAGCAAACGCGTCCCAGGCAACCTTGCCGCTGCAGAACACGACTCGCTGCACGGCAGCCCTGTCGGTGACGAACGGGTCGTCGAGCACCTCTTCGAACGACCCAGTCGTGAGCGCTTCGATCTTCGAGCGGCTCTGCGGCATGCGCAGCGGTGCTTTCGGGGTGAACACCACCAGCGGTTTGCGGAAGTCACGCTTCACCTGGCGACGCAGCAGATGGAAGTACTGCGCAGCAGTCGTGGCATTGCAGACCTGGATGTTGTCGTCGGCGCACAGCGTGAGGAAGCGCTCGATGCGCGCCGAGCTGTGCTCGGGGCCTTGGCCCTCGGAGCCGTGCGGCAGCAGCAGCACGAGGCCGTTCTGCTGCCCCCACTTGTCCTCTGCCGCAACCAGGTACTGGTCGATGATGATCTGGGCGCCGTTGACGAAGTCACCGAACTGGGCTTCCCACAGCACGAGTGCGTCATGGTTCTCGTGGGCGTAGCCGTACTCGAAGCCGAGTGCCGCATACTCACTGAGCAGGCTGTCGTACACCCAGAAGCTGGCGTTGCGGCCGGGCAGGGTGGTGATCGGCACCCACGACTGCTCGTTCCCGAAGTCGATCAGCGCGGCATGGCGTTGGCTGAAGGTCCCGCGGCGGCTGTCCTCGCCGGCGAGGCGCACCGGTGTGCCCTCCTGCACGAGTGTCCCCATCGCGAGCAGCTCCGCGGTGGCCCAATCCAGCTCGCCCTGCTCGTGGTACATCTTCGATCGGGTCTCGAACTGGCGCACCAGCTTCGGGTGCGGGGTGAAGCCCTCCGGGTAGGCCGTGAAGTGATCGAACGTCGCATCGAGCAGGCCGCGCGCGACGCCGGTCTCGACATGCGGGCGGACACCCGCAGGCTTTGGTGGCTTGGCAACCTTCACGATCTCGGGGGCATGAGAGCGGGTTTCGTCGAGCGCTGTCTGCAGCTTCGCGTGGAAGTCGGCAAGGGCGCTCTCCGCTTCCTCCACCGACAGCTCACCGCGCTTCACCAACGCTTCGACGTAGAGCTTGCGCACGCTGCGGTGCTCGGCGATCGCCTTGTACATCAGCGGCTGGGTGTAGCTGGGGTCGTCGCCTTCGTTGTGACCGAAGCGGCGATAGCACACCATGTCGATCACGACGTCCTTGTGGAACCGCTGACGGTAGTCGAAGGCGAGTTCGGCCACGCGCACACACGCCTCGGGGTCGTCGCCGTTGACATGGAAGATCGGCGCCTGCACGGTCTTCGCAACGTCGCTGCAGTACAGCGAACTGCGCGAGTGCTGCGGGCTGGTGGTGAAACCGATCTGGTTGTTGATGATCAGGTGGATTGTGCCACCCACGCGGTACCCGGCGATGTCGCTCATCGCGAGGCACTCGGCGACGATGCCCTGACCGGCGAAGGCGGCGTCGCCGTGGAGCAGCACAGGCAGCGACGGGAACGAGCCCGCCGGCTCGATGGTGTCCTGAATCGCACGGACGGTACCGAGCACGATCGGGTCGACGGTTTCGAGGTGGCTGGGATTGGCCGCCAGTTCGAGGCGGATGGACTCGCCGTGCGGCCCGGCGTAGGTGCCGGTGGCCCCCAGGTGGTACTTCACGTCGCCCGAGCCCTGCACGGAGCTGGGATCCACGTGGCCCTCGAACTCCTTGAAGATCTGGTCGAGGCTCTTGCCCATCACGTTGGCGAGCACGCTCAGGCGGCCGCGATGCGCCATCCCCAACACGGCCGAGTGCATCCCAGCGCCCGCCGCCATGGTGAGCACCTGATCGAGGATCGGGATGGCACTCTCTGCGCCCTCCAGACCGAAGCGCTTGGTGCCGACGTACTTGGTGGCGAGGAACTTCTCGAACGCTTCGGCGGCGTTCAGGCGTTCGACGATGCGGCGCTTGCGTTCCTTGTCGAGCTCGACGTGCGCACCCTCTAGCTTGCTCTGGATCCAGCGCTGCTCGGCGAAGTCCTGGATGTGCATGTACTCCACGCCGATGGTTCGGCAGTACGCATCGCGCAGTACGTGCAACAGGTCGCCCAGCGGCAGCTTCTCGGTGCCGCCAACGCCGCCGGTGAGGAACTCGCGATCGAGATCCCAGATCGTGAGGCCGTAGGTGGCCGGATCGAGCTCGGGCGGCATGTGCGGCTGCTGCCAGCGCAGTGGGTCGAGATCGGCAATGAGGTGACCGCGCACACGGTGCACGCGGATGAGGGTTGCCACCTGCATCTGCTTGTGCATCATCGAGTCTTCGCGGTTGACCGGGTTCTGATCGACATGCCATTGCACGGCCTCGTAGGGCACGCCGAGGCTGCGGAAGACATCGTCGTAGAAGCCGTGCTCGCCGAGCAGCAGCTCGTGCACGCGCTTGAGGAACATGCCGCTCTCGGCGCCCTGCACGATGCGGTGGTCGTAGGTGCTGGTGATGGTGACGACCTTGCTGACGCCGAGCGAGCCGAGCGTCGCATGATCAGCGCCCTGGAACTCGGCCGGGTAGTCGATGCTGCCGACGCCGACGATCACGCCTTGGCCGGGCATCAGGCGCGGCACGCTCTGGACCGTGCCGATCGTGCCCGGGTTGGTGAGGCTGATCGAGGCGCCCTGGAAGTCGCTGACCGCCAGCTTGTTGGCCTTCACCTTGCGGATCAGATCGTCGTACGCGGCAAGGAACCCGGCGAAGTCGAGCGACGCGGCGTCGCGCAGGACCGGCACCACCAGCGTGCGGCTGCCGTCGGCCTTGGCAACGTCCACTGCAAGGCCCATGTTGACGTGTTCGTTGCGCACCAGCCGCGGCTTACCGTCGGCACCCGTGGCGTAGGTGTTGTTCATGTTCGGCACGGCGTCGGCGATGGCGCGCACGATCGCGAAACCGATGAGGTGCGTGAAGCTGACCTTGCCCTGCCCGGTGCGGCTGCGATAGCCGTTGATCACGGAGCGGTTGACCTCGAGCAGCTTGGCCGGGATGTTGCGGAAGCTGGTGGCGGTGGGCACCGTCAGGCTGCGCTCCATGTTGGCGGCGATCGCCACACCGGCGCCGCGGATCGGCTCCCCTACTTCGGTACCGGCTGGCGCCGACGCTGCTGGTGGCACGGAAGGCGGCGCCGCGCTGACAACGGCTGCTGGCCGAGCCGGAGCGGCGGAGACGTCATTCGCGACCACAGCGGCCGCAACCGGAGCGGATGCCGGAGCGATCGTCTTGTAATCGTCGAAGAACTCTTGCCACGTCTCGCTGACCGACGATGGGTCGGCGCGGAACTGCTCGTACATCTCCTCGACGAGCCATGAGTTGGCACCGAAGCTTGGCGCCGAAGAAGCGGGGGCCGAAGGGGGCGTAGTCATCGCAGCTCATGGTACTTGCGAAGTGTCGCAACGACGTGACGCACGCCATACACGCAGGCGGGATCAGCTGGGTTGTATTTCCGAAGATTTGACTTATATATTTCGACCATGACGACCGGTCGACTTGCCACCACCCTCACCCGCCGCCTCGCCCCGTTGCTGGCCGGCGGCCTTCTTCTCGTGCTCAACGCCTGCGGCAGCGAACGCGACACGAGCGCGACTGCGCCGGCAACAGCCGACCTCGAGGTGCGCGCCGTCGATGGCCTCGCATGGGACGCCAAGAGCTACTCCGCCACAGCAGGCAGCGTCACGATCTACTCGGCGAACGACAGCGTGCTTCCCCACAACCTGCACGTGCTCGACGCAGACGGCACGGACCTCGGCATCAAGATCGACCTGCCCACACCGGGCAGCGACGGAAGCGCTGATGTGGAGCTCGCGCCAGGCGAGTACCGGATCGTCTGCAAGATCGCCGGCCACGACAGCATGATCTCGACGCTCACCGTCACCTGACAGCGACCGGCACACAAGTCGGTCAGTCGGTATCGCCGCGCAGCGCCACGGTCACGCGGTCGGTCCAATCGACGAGTTCGGTACTTCCCCCAGCCGCATGCACCTCAGCTCGCTGGCGGGCCAGTTCGATCGCTGCCGCTTCGGCCTGGGGTGTCAGCACCTCACTCGCGATCCTGTCGCGTAGTCGGCCGGCCAGCGCGGGGCTCGCCCCACCGGTCGAGAGCGCCGCGATCAACGGACCGCGGCGGGCGATTGCGGGAAGGATGAACGAGCAGTTTGCCGGGTCGTCGGCGCTGTTCGCCCACACACCTGCAGCGGTGGCATCAACGGCCACCTGTGCGTTGACACCGCTGTCATTGGTTGCCGTGATCACCAACCGATGACCGCTGATGTCATCCGAGCGATACATGCGCTGCACGACGGCGGCGGCGAGCGCGACCAGCTCGGGCACGATCTGGGGAGCAACCACGGTGACGCGGGCTCCGGCCCCTGCCAGGCCCTCCGCCTTGCGCCAGGCCACCGGGCCACCACCGACGACGAGCACGGACACGTCGGTGAGATCGAGGAACACGGGATACTTGAACGACATCGCATCGATGGTATCGCATCGAATGTTTGTAAAGATGATCTGAATAGTCAACATTCGTGGTAGAACGATGAGCGATGTCCCCCCTCACGATTCCTCCGTCGCTCGAGCAGGCGCACCCCGCCGACGTCGTCCGTTGGGCAGCGGACGCATTCAGCGCCGATGGCCTCGTCGTCACCGCCAGTTTCGAAGACGCCGTGCTCGTCCACCTTGCCGCCACCGCCGTGCCGGGCATCGAGATCACCCTGCTCGACACCCAGTACCTGTTTGCCGAAACGCGCTGGCTCGTCGACGAGCTCGCCAGTCGCCTCTCGCTGAACCTGCGAGTCATTCACCCGTTGGCCAACGTGGTGCCCGACAACCGCTGGCAGACCGATGTGGAAGGTTGCTGCGGGGTCCGCAAGGTCGAGCCGCTCAACCGTGCGTTGGAGGGCAAGCAGGCCTGGGTCACGGGCGTCCGCCGAGCCGACGGCCCCACCCGGGCCAATGCCCCGGTCGCCGCCTACGACATCGGTCGCGGCCTGGTCAAGATCAACCCGTTGGCGAGATGGAGCGACGACGACATGGCGTTGTACCTCCGGCTCCACGAACTCCCGGCACACCCGCTCGCAGACAAGGGCTACGTCAGCATCGGCTGCTGGCCCTGCACGCGTCCGGTTGCGCCCGGCGAGGACAAGCGCGCCGGACGGTGGAGCGGCAACGCGAAGACCGAGTGTGGGTTGCACGCATGAGCACGACGCTGACAACGTTGAACCTCGGCGGGCTGCGACCGGCCGAGCTCACCTCTGCGGCGCATCTCGACGCACTCACCGACGAGGCGATCACCATCATCCGCGAGGTCGCCACCGAGTGCGAGAACCCGGTGCTGCTGTTCAGCGGTGGCAAAGACAGCGCTGTGCTGCTGCACCTCGCCGTGCTCGCCTTTGCGCCCGCACGGCTGCCGTTCCCGGTGATGCACGTCGACACCGGCCACAACTTCCCGGAGGTCATCGAGTACCGGGATCAGCTCGTGGCCGCCTGGAACGTGCGGCTGGTCGTCGCCAGTGTGCAGGACAGCATCGATGCCGGCCGAGCAGTGGAGGACACCGGGCCGCGCGCCAGCCGCAACCGGTTGCAGTCGGTCACACTGCTCGACGCCCTCGCCGAGCACGGCTTCGACGCCGCCTTCGGTGGCGGCCGGCGAGACGAGGACAAAGCGCGAGCGAAGGAGCGCATCCTCTCGTTCCGCGATCGTCAGGGCCGCTGGGATCCGCGTGCACAGCGGCCCGAACCGTGGGCGCTGCTCAACCCTCGCATCCGCAAGGGCGAGCACCTGCGAGCGTTCCCACTTTCCAACTGGACCGAACTCGACATCTGGCAGTACATCGGCCGCCACCAGGTGCCGTTGCCCGAGATCTACTTCAGCCACACCCGCACCGTCGTGCAGCGTGACGGCATGCTGCTCGCCGTCGGTGGCCCGGTCACGCTGGAAGCCGGCGAGCAGCCGTTCGACGCCGTAGTCCGCTACCGAACTGTCGGTGATGCCAGCTGCACCGGCGCCGTTCGGTCCGAGGCAGCGACCATCGACGACGTGCTCGCCGAGGTGGCCGCGGCGCGCATCACCGAGCGCGGCGCGACTCGCGCCGACGACACGTTCAGCGAGTCGGCGATGGAAGACCGCAAGCGAGAGGGCTACTTCTGATGCCGTCGGTCACCGAGGCCACTCGCCCTGCGCTGCGCATCGCCACCGCAGGCTCCGTCGACGACGGTAAGAGCACGCTCATCGGCCGTCTGCTGCACGACACGAAGACGGTCTTCGAGGATCAGCTGCAGGCAGTGGTGAAAGCCAGCCGCCGCTACGGCGACGGCGAGACCAACCTGGCGTTGCTCACCGACGGCCTGCGCGCCGAGCGCGAGCAGGGCATCACGATCGACGTCGCCCACCGCTACTTCGCCACGCCCGCGCGCAGCTTCATCGTGGCCGACACACCAGGTCACGCGCAGTACACACGCAACATGGTCACCGGCGCCTCCACCTCCGACGTCGCGATCGTGCTCGTCGATGCGCGCCACGGCGTGGTCGACCAGACCCGCCGCCACGCGCTCATCGCCTCGCTGCTGGGTGTCGAGGCGATCATCGTGGCTGTCAACAAGATGGATCTCGTCGGCTGGGACGAGGCGACCTTCCTGCGCATCGCCGGCGAGGTTCGGTCGTTCGTCGGCGGCCTCCCCCACGGGGTTCCGGTCACAGCGCTGCCGATCTCGGCACTCCTCGGCGACAACGTGGTCGAGCGGTCTGCCCACACGCCGTGGTACGACGGCCCTGCGCTGCTGGAGTTCCTGGAGTCGTTCGACGCCGAGCCGGATGATTCCACCGGCGCGCGGGTGCACGTGCAACGCGTCATCCGTCCCCAGGGTGGCCCGCAGGCCGACTTCCGCGGCTACGCAGGGGTCGTTGCTGCCGGCACGCTGTGCGTCGGTGATGCAGTCACTGCCCTTCCCGGCGGGCGGCCGAGCCGCGTTGCGGCTCTCCACCGCTGGGGCAGCCCGGTCGAGAGTGCCGAGCCCGGCCATGCAGTGGTGATCGAACTCGCCGACGACGTCGACGTCGCTCGCGGCGACGTCATCGTGGCCACCACCGCACCCACGCCGCCGGTCGTCACCGAGGAGATCGTGGCCGACATCTGCTGGATGATCGACCAGCCACTCACCACGGGCAGTCGCCACTGGTTCAAGCACGGCACACGCACGGGGCACGCCGTGGTCACTCGCATCGAACACCGCTACGACCTCGTGTCGGCAGCACACCAGCCGGCAGACGAGTTGGCGCTCAACGACATCGGCCGCGTACATCTGCAGTTGAGCGAACCGATCGTCGCCGACATCTATGGCCATCACGCGGAGGGCGGTCGCTTGATCCTGATCGATGCCGCCACCAACACCACCGCAGGTGCAGCGATGATCACCGCTGTGGGTGGCGAGGCGCACGACCGATGACCGGTTGGGTCGCACTGGTCGGCGCCGGTCCGGGCGACCCCGAACTGCTCACGGTGCGCGCTGCCCGCCGGCTCGCCGAGGCAGACGTGGTGGTGTACGACGCACTGGTGGGCGACGGTGTCCTCGCGCTCGCCAGCCCCGGCGCCGAACTGATCGACGTCGGCAAGCGCCCCGGTCAAGGTGTTGCCCAAGACCTGATCAACGTGTTGCTCGTTCGCCTGGCGGCCGACGGCAAGCGGGTCGTGCGCTTGAAGGGCGGCGACCCGTTCGTGTTCGGCCGCGGCGGCGAGGAGGCTCACGCACTCGCACAGGCCGGCGTGCGGTGCGAGATCGTGCCGGGCATCTCCTCGGCCATCTCGGCCCCCGCTGCAGCTGGCGTACCCGTCACCTATCGCGGTCTGGCTGCCTCGTTCACGGTCGTCACAGGCCATCGTCAGCGCGGTGAGCCGCCCGTGAACTGGCAGGCGCTCGCGCAGGTGGGCGGCACGATCGTGGTGCTGATGGGCGTCGCCCAGCGCGGACTGATCGCTGCCGAACTGTTGACCGGAGGCCTGGCTGGCAACACGCCCGTTGCCGCGATCCATCGCGCCACCACTGGCGCTCAGACGGTGCAGCGGTGCACCCTCGGCGACCTCGCCGAGACGGCGGTGCACTCCCCCGCCACAATGGTGATCGGCGCAGTCGCCGCGCTCGACGTCACCGCCCTCACTGCCGTCATCGCCGACGCCACGTCCTGACCCGCACCGTCGTGACCCGCACCGTCGTGACCGCCGCGCCGCCCTCGGAGCATCGCCGGCCCGCCGGGTTCGGAACATCGCGCCACCCTGGGCGCGTTGCTTCCGAAAGCAGATCCGCACGGCATCGACGCGAACCTGCTTCCGGAAGCAACGCGCGGCGGCTCGAAGCCCGAAAACACCGATGGGCCGGCACCGGCTCGACGTGCGAGCGGTACCGGCCCGTTGGGCAGATCATCGGCACCCTGTAGGCCGCTGAGGTATCAGGCGGCGACGAGGAACACTTCGGTGAGCAGCAGCATCACTGCCCACAGCCCGAAGGCGGCGATCAGCGGGTTGCGCACGCCGGGGCCGTCATACATCAGGTTGAGGCCCTTGTTCGGCGTTGTCTTCCACGGCATCAGGCCGAGGGCGTTCAGCTCCATGACGATGACCAGCACCATCGTGATGCCCCAGAACGCGCCCATCGAACCCGAGCTGACGGTGACGCCCTGTTGCAACGAGTGGCCCTTGTAGACCATGAAGAACAGCATGCTGACCGAGAACACAGCGTTCTGACGGCTGGCCATCACAGCCTTGCGGCCGGCGGCAGCGGCCGCGGGATCCGGGGCACCGCCGGCGAGCACGTTCGCTGCGTTGGCCAGAACGACCTTCTGGTTGCGCCAGATCACGCCCCACACGTTGAGGAGCATGATGATGCCCAGCAACATGCCGGCGCTGATCGCGATGCCGCCGGCGTTCTTGCCGAAACCGTCGTAGAAGTAGTCCTTCGTGACGATGGTGATCAGGATGCCGGTGACGAAGGTGCTGAGGGCAGACCAACGGAACCACCACAGCGCCTTGCGCGCGACCTTGTCGATGGCAATGAGGCGGGCCTTGCCACCGATCTCCTTGTGCGGCTCGTCCTCGAACTTCGCGAACCCGGGTACCTGCACGAAGTTGAAGTAGTAGAGCAGCCCGATCCAGGTGATGCCGAACAGGATGTGCAGCCACCGGAACCCGAAGCTCCCGAGGCCGGCCCTGCTGAAGAAACCGATGTATTCATCTGCGAGCACTTTTACGTACCCCTCCCTTGTGAAAACCGAACTTGTTCGTAACGTAGCACCAGCGCGACCGCCGATCGTGAAACTGGGGCACTACACCCGAAGCGTTGCGTCGAGCGCGACCAATCGTGCGACCAGAAGGTCAGCGAACGATCCGTCGGTATGCAACGCGACCCGACAGTTGCCCGTGGAGCCTCCGCTGAACTGGCGATATCGCCCGCGCGTGTCGCAGATCGTGGCACCTCGTCCAGGACCAGCGGTGCAGTCGACCACGACATCGATCATCGGGAACACCGATGGCACCACGTCGCCCGTGAGCACCGCCGCAGCCACCGCGTCGTGGCAGGGCGAGCTGCGCACGCCGTAGGACTCGACGCCGTAGTGGTCGAAGTAGAACTCGGTGATCGCAGCTACGAAGGCCGCTACCGGGGTTCGGGCGGCGACGAGCTGAGCGACGTGTTGCTCGGTGACCACCTCGTTCATCGTGACGTCGAGCGGCACCAAAGTCGTCGCCCACGACGCACGCAACACCACGTCAGCGGCCTCCGGGTCGTGGACGATGTTGGCCTCGGCTGCAGCCGTCTGATTCCCAGGGGCGTCAGCCGCTCCTCCCATGATCACGACATCAGCGACGAGTCCTACGAGGTCGGCGTCGGCGAGCAGTGCGTTGGCAAGGTTGGTGAGCGGCCCCAGCGCGAGGATTCGCAACCGTCCTGAGTGCGCGCGAGCGGTGCGGCTGATCAGTTGAGTAGCGGTGAGCCCGACCGGGGCGCACGAGACGTGGTCGGGCAAGCCGGCGTCACCGAGACCATCAGCGCCGTGGACATGCGTCGCGAGATAGCCGACGTCACCGACCAACGGAGCCTCGGCGCCCACGGCCACCGGAATGTGCGTCTGGCCGGCGAGATCGAGCACCCGCAGCGTGTTGTGCGCGCACCTGGCCGCAGTGTTGTTCCCGAAGACCGAGGTGATCGCCACAATCTCCACCGTGGGGCACGCGAGCAGGTAGAGCAACGCCATTGCATCATCGATACCGGTGTCGCAGTCGACGAGCACTGGGGTCCGCAGCGAGGCTGTCACTGCAACGGATCCCAACCGCTGCGGCCCTGGTCGCTGACGTTCGCCGACCAGCTTCGCCCATCCCACAGCCGCAGCTCGTGGCGGCCTGTGGGGTCGGGCACCCACTGCGAGTTGGGCGCCGGCGGGGCGAGGTTGCGCCCACCGCCCTGGCCGGGTTTCATCACGCAGACGATGACGAGGCCGACGCAGCCGGTGACCCCGAGCAAGGCGCCCACCCACCACTCGATCCCACGAGCATGCGCGATCAGCGCGCACACCGCCGGCCCGACAACGAGCAACAACAGAAGGAACGCAACAGATGTCATCGGTTCGGCCACCATCTGCGGTTCGTCACGGCACTAGCCTGCCATCTCGTCATGGCGCACGAATTCATCTACACCTGCTACAAGCTGGCCCGCTTCTACCCACCGGATCGCACGGTACTGGAGAACATCTCGCTGTCGTTCTACCCGGGCGCCAAGATCGGCGTCCTGGGCAGCAATGGCGCCGGCAAGTCCAGCCTGCTCAAGATCATGGCCGGTCTCGATGACGGCTACAGCGGCGAGGCCCGCCTCACTCCGGGCTTCTCGGTGGGCTACCTCGCTCAGGAACCCCAGCTTGATCCTGCAAAGGACGTGAAGGGCAACGTGATGGATGGCGTCGCCGCCGTGCAGGGCCTGATCGACCGGTACAACGAGGTCATGGGCATGTGGGCCGACCCCGATGCCGACTACGAGAAGATCGGCGCACTGCAGGCCGACTTGGAGGACAAGATCGCCGCCACCGACGCGTGGAGCCTCGAGCGCAACGTGGGTATCGCAATGGATGCTCTGCGCTGCCCGCCCGACGATGCCGACGTCACCAAGCTCTCCGGCGGCGAGCGCCGTCGCGTCGCGTTGTGCCGCCTGCTGCTCTCACACCCGGATCTGCTGCTGCTCGACGAGCCCACCAACCACCTCGATGCCGAGAGCGTCGACTGGCTCGAGCGGTTCTTGCAGGAGTACAGCGGCACTGTGGTCGCGATCACCCACGACCGCTACTTCCTCGACAACGTCGCGAAGTGGATCCTCGAGCTGGATCGCGGCCGCGGCATGCCGTTCGAGGGCAACTACTCCAGCTGGCTCGAGCAGAAGCAGGAGCGAATCGCTCGCGAGGAGAAGGGCAACGAGGCCCGTCAGCGCACCCTGGCCCGCGAGCTGGAATGGGTGAAGATGTCACCCAAGGCACGCCAGGCGAAAGGCAAGGCCAGGCTCACGGCGTACGACAAGTTGCAAACCGAAGCCGAGGATGCCGAGCGCGGCCCCGACAAGCTGGAGATCGCCATCCCGGTCGGTAAGCGCCTCGGCGACACCGTGATCGAAGTGCAGAACCTCCGCAAGGCGTTCGGCGACAAGTTGCTCGTCGAGGATCTCTCGTTCACGCTGCCCAAGGCGGGCATCGTCGGCATCATCGGACCGAACGGCGCCGGCAAGACCACGCTGTTCAAGATGCTCACGGGTCAGGAGGCGCCCGACAGCGGCACCATCGTCGTGGGCGACACCGTGGAGATGGCGTACGTCGACCAGAGTCGTGACGTGCTCGATCCTGATGCCTCCGTGTTCGAGGAGATCACGGGCGGTGTCGAGCACATGAAGGTCGGCAACCGCGAGATCCACGGCCGCGCCTACTGCGCCAGCTTCAACTTCAAGGGCGCCGACCAGCAAAAGCGCGTCGGCGATCTGTCCGGCGGCGAGCGCAACCGCGTCCACCTCGCCAAGGTGCTCAAGGACGGCGGCAACCTGTTGCTGCTCGACGAACCCACCAACGACCTCGATGTCGACACGTTGCGCGCACTGGAAACCGCGCTCGACAACTTCCCCGGCTGTGCGGTGGTCATCTCCCACGACCGATGGTTCCTCGACCGCATCGCCACTCACGTGCTCGCCTTCGAGGGCGACAGCCAGGTGCGCTGGTTCGAGGGCAACTTCAGCGAGTACGAGGCATGGCGGCACAAGGAGCTCGGCTCCAGCGCCGACCAGCCGCACCGCATCAAGTACAAGCCACTGGCTCGTTGAGGCCACCGGTGATGGTGCCCACCCATGGCTTGGGCCGATGACCACCGAGACAGACGCGCAGCTCGCAACGCGCCTCGCTGTGGAGGCCGGACATGTGCTGCTGGGTGTACGCGAGGAGCTGACCTTGCGAGGCGCACCGTCGTGGCAACTGATGGACACCGGCGACCTGGCCGCCCATCGCTTCCTCCTGCAACAGCTCACCGACGCGCACCCCGATGACGCGGTGCTGTCCGAGGAGGGCATCGAGGACCCACGCCGGTTCGTCACCGACCGTGTCTGGATCGTCGATCCGCTCGACGGCACGAACGAGTTCGGCGAGCGCGGGCGCTCGGACTGGGCGGTGCATGTCGCTCTGTGGCAAGGCGGGGAATTCGCGGCCGGCGCCGTCAGCCTGCCGGCACACGATGTGGTCTTTTCCACCGACCCCGCACCGGTGCTGCCGCCCCAGCAGCGATCGCAGCCGCGCCTGATCACCAGCCGCAACCGCAATCCGTATGCGGCCGTGGTCGTGGCGAACGCGCTCGGATGCGACGCCGTCCGCCTCGGGTCGGCTGGAGCGAAGGCAATGGCTGTGGTCACCGGCGAAGCCGACATCTACGTGCACGACGGCGGGATGTACCAGTGGGACAGCGCCGCACCTGCCGCAGTGGCCCTGGCCGCCGGCTTGCACGTCAGCCGCATCGACGGCAGCCCGATGGTCTTCAATGAGCGCGACCCCTGGCTGCCCGACTTCCTGGTGTGCCGCAAGGAACTGGCCGAACCCGTGCTGGAAGCCCTCTGGGGCGACCGGCGAACGAGCTAGACAGCCAACGACCCAACGTCGGGGCAGACTGTGCAGCCATGGAGCTGACCGCAGTTCGTTTCGAGGTCGTCGATCGGGTGGCAACGGTCTGGCTGCATCGACCACATCGTCACAACGCCTGGACCGGCGCGATGCACAGCGAGTACCGGTCGGTGCTCGCCCATCTCGACGCGCTGCCCGGCGTGCGCGCAGTGGTGGTGACGGGTACTCCACCGGCGTTCTGTGTCGGCGGGGACAGCTCGGCGTTGGCCGGGCACGCCGCACGCGGCGGCTACGACGCCGGCCTCCCGGCAGAGTTGGCCACGCCCGGTTACGGCGTCGCGCCGGAGTACGACGCAGACTTCGCGTTCCAGTTCGCGATGCGCTTCCCGATCATCGCCGCGGTCAACGGTGCCGCCGCCGGGGTCGGCCTGGCACTTGCCCTGTTCTGTGATCTGCGGTTCGGCGCCGCTGCGGCCAAGCTCACCACCGCGGCGCCCAAGCTGGGCTTACCGGCCGAGTACGGCATGAGCTGGCAGCTCCCCCGCCTGGTCGGGGTCACCCGCGCCAACGACCTGCTGTTGTCCGGACGGGTGTGCACGCCAGCCGAGACCGAGGGTTGGGGCCTCTGGAACGGTGTGGAGGCCGACGGCGAGGCCACGCTCACTGCTGCTCGGGCGTACGCGCACCTGCTGGCACACGGCGTGGGTCCCCACGCGCTCACAACGACGAAGTCGCAGATCTATCGCGACCTGCTGCATCACTCCCCCGCAGCCGCGATCGACGACGCACAGCGATTGTTGGAGCAGGCGATGACCACCGCCGAGTATCGCGAGGGCGTTGCTGCGCTGCGTGAGAAGCGGGCCCCGAACTTCGAGTGACCTCCGCCCGGACTACTGGCGCATCAGCCTTTACACTTGCGGCATGGAGACAGACCTTCGTCCCGATGCCGAGTCGCGCCGGCTTCCAGGGATCACAGTGGCCGCATTGGCCGCTATCGGCGCCGGCGCGGTGCACGGCGCTGCCACCGGCATCCACGCCGAGCACCCACAACTCGCCCAGATCTTCGTACTCATCACCGTCGCGCAGCTCGGCAGTGGTCTGTGGGCGCTGGTTCGGCCCGCGAAGGCCTCAGCCGTCGCACTGGTCGTGGCCAACTCCGTCGCCGTCGGTGGTTGGTTGCTGACCCGACTCGCCGGCATCTCCTGGGTCAACGGCCTCGAGGTACGCGAGTCACCGCAGTTCGCCGACACCGTCGGCGCGCTGCTCGGTGCGCTTGCTGTCGGTTCTGCGCTCGCCGCGTTGCTCGTGGGTTGGCGCCCCGCACGCCAGACCCGGCTGTGGGTGCCGGCGCTGGCCACCGCCGCGCTCGCGATCCCTGCGATGTGGTCGGGTGGCACTCACCTTCACGCTCACGATGACGGCAGCGCCCACGGCCACGATGCGACCGCCATCGACGGCGAGGGTGCAACCGGCGCCGAAGATCACGGCGGCGACCATCCGCACGACACCACGGGCGACCCGGTCACCGGCGATACCACCGCCCATGCGCACGAGGACGACCCGGTGGCCGCGGCAGGTTGGCCGCGCCCGTGGGATCCAGCGGTCGGCATCGATCTCTCCGGTGTGCCGGGCGTATCGACCGAGCAACAGTTGCGGGCCGCTCAGCTGATCAAGGACACGCTGCGCGAACTACCCCGCTGGGCGAGCACCGACACCGCGATCGCTGACGGCTACAAGAGCATCGGCGACTCCCGCACGGGTGTCGAGCACTACATCAAGGTGTCGTTGATCCAAGACGATGTCATGCTCGATCCCACCCAGCCCGAGTCGTTGGTCTACCTGGTGGACGGCGACGAGCGCACGCTCACCGGCGCAATGTTCATCGCCAGCGCTCGCCCCACCGATGCCCCCGAGCTCACCGACTGGGCAGGCGCACTGATGACCTGGCACAACCACGGCAACCTCTGCTGGGATCTGGTCAACGGCGTCGGCCAGGTGGTCGGCGTCACCGATGCCGCCGGCAACTGCGCCCGCGGCATCAACACCGGCGGCGAGAACCCGATGGTGCACGTGTGGATCGCTCCCCACCAGTGCGGCCCGTTCGCCGCACTGGAAGGCACCGGCGCCGGTCAGGCGGCAGTGCCCGAGGATCAGCGGATGGACATGTGCGGCGAGCACGGCGGTCACGACACCACCCCCGCCGCCGCCCCGAAGCCCTACGACCCGACGCAACCGATCGATCTCTCCGGCACACCCGGTGTCACACCCGAGCAGCAGGCAGCCGCGGAGAACCTGATCGCCGTCACCGTCGTGCGCTTGCCGCAGTGGGCCGACTACCGCGATGCCGAGGCAGCCGGTTTCCACAGCATCGGCGATGCGCTCACCGGCCACGAGCACTTCATCAACTGGGACTGGATCAACGACGACGTGATCCTCGATCCCGACTACCCGGAGAGCCTGGTGTTCGAACCGCAACCCGACGGGTCGAAGAAGCTGGTGAGCGCGATGTACATGCTCCCCGACAACGTGGCACTCGCAGACGTGCCCAACATCGGCGGCGCGTTGATGCAATGGCACATCCACGACAACCTCTGCTTCACCACTGATCCGATCGCTCCCAAGGTGGCCGGCACCACGTCCAGTGGGGGCACGTGCCCACCAGGCCTCGTCACATTCGTCCCGTCGCCGATGATCCATGTGTGGATCACGGCGCACAGGTGCGGGCCGTTCGCCGCACTCGAGGGCGTCGGGGCCGGCCAGATCGAGGCCGGCGACGAGCGCCTCTGCGACCACGCCCACGGCGCCGGGTTCTGAGCACCCCGTCGACGGCCGGCCGCAACCTATGCCGGGTGCCTCACAAGGGGCGTTGGATCACCTGGATGTAACGGTCGACCCGGCGACCGCCTCGCGTGAGGGACCACGAACTCCACGACAGATCGCTCGAAGCCATCGAGACCCCAGCAGGCGGCCGCGGCTCTCCCGCAGAGTGCCGCGGGTCTACCCAACCACAGCGCACCCGATCGAACCCGAAGTTCCCATGTCGGCAGGACACCAGAACCGGCAAGACTTCGTTCTGGTCGCGCCGCACCCACATTGGTTGTGGATGTGACGCGACCAGAAACGGTCTCGACGTCAGCGGCCGGTGAACTTGGCGTTGCCGGGGCATTCAGCGAGCGCCAACAGGAACCTCCCTCGGCAGGGCTCGGCTCGGTACTGGCGGTCAGGGCAGCTCGAGGATCGTGACCAGGCCCGTGCTGCCGTCGACACGTACTCGCGCGCCGTTGGGAATCCGACGGGTACCGCCCGTCGCGCTGATCACGCATGGGATGCCCAGTTCGCGACTGACGATGATGGCGTGGCTCAGTGGGGCACCGACGTCGACCACCACACCTGCGGCCGGCACGAACAGTGGGGTCCATGATGGGTCGGTGATCGGCGCGATGAGGATGTCGCCGGGCTCCAGCGCGAACGGTTCGTTCGAGTCGAGCACCACACGCGCGATCCCTTCGGCCTGACCGGGGCAACCGGGCATGCCAGCGAGCACGTCACCGGCGCCCAACCGGTCGGCGGTGATCGCGTCGCGTCGCATCCAGGTGTCGGGCCCCTCGGGCTGACCGACGAACACGAACGGCGGCTCTAGCTGCTCCAGCTGCATGTACTCCGCACGGCGTTCGCGCACCAGGCCTGCCATCGGCATCGGGTCGGCCAGGAAGTCAGGCATCTCGGCCATGGTGACGAAGCCGAAGTCCTCGATCTCGTCGAACACTCCCGCCTCCACCATCCGACGGCCGATCTCGCGCATCGCCATGCGCATCTCGTGGATCACGCGGATGTTGTTGGTCTTGGTTCGTTCGCGCCCGGGCAACCATGCTTTCGAGCAAGCAATCGCGGCGGAGAGCTGCCCATGCGTGGCCGGGTCGCCCTCCACCATCGCGAGCAGTTCGGCCGACGCCGCTTTGCGCTCCGCGGCACGCTCGGCGTGGTGTCCCGCCGGGTCGGCGCTGTCCGGCGACACCTGCATCCGGTCGATCGCAGCGAGTGCGAGCGCAGGGCGGGTCTCCCAACTGGCCGATCGCGACTCCCACTCGTTGGGGCCACGGCTGCCGTACTCGTACAGGAACGCCTGGAACGCGGCGTCGAACTCGGGCGAGCCGAGCTGCATGCGCGACAGGGCCCACATCGCGTGGCTCGGCTCGGCACTGTCGACCTCGCCGATACCGGCGATGATCGGCATGATCAGATCGGGGCGGCCCACCGCCGTGGCGACCGCGCTGATTGCGCCGACCGGCACAGTGGCCATGTAGGTCGTGAAGAGGTGCTGGCCGAACATGCGACGGTGGAGCGGCACCATCTCCATGAAGCGGGCCCACAGCTCGTCGTTGGACAGGGCGGTCAGGTCGGGCCGGGTGTCGCGCAACGACTTGGTGAGGCGCTTGTCCTGCGTCAGCTCGGTGAGGTCGCCGACGCTCTGCATGCTGAACACCCAGCCGAAGGTGGCGCCTATCTTCTCGCCGAGGTCAGGGCGGACATCGCCCTCCATCTCCTCGTACGGGGGGATGCCGGGCTGGGCTCCGAAGAACTGTTCGTCCATCGTCTGCCAGCTGAGCCCGGGAGCCCGCTCACCGAACAGACGGATCAGTGACGCGTTGAGGTAGCAGTAACCTCCCTGTACGCCGAGCTGACAGAACTCATCCTCGGGGAGTTCGTCGGCTTCGAAGGCACCCATGCGAATCCACGCGTCACGCCACCCCAGCTCTGCTTCCCACAGCGCTGCCGAGCTGGTGAGCGGGGTCACCGGGTCGGGGAACACCTCACCGACATTGGCACGTGTGTAGATCGGGAAACGCTTCGACAGCGTCGTGTCGGTGACGTAGTACTTCTCGCTCATGGTTGTCCCCCATACAATCAGGCCAGCTTGCGCTCAGCGTGCCGATGCTAGCCACGGCGTCGCGTGCAGCAGGGACCGTGTCACGCGCCACGTCGCACGCGTGGCGACCGGGCGCTTCTGCTGCGATCATGCTGGTATGAGTTCATTGCAGGATCGTCAGTGGGCCGCTTTCACCGAGGAGGGTCCGTGGACGCTGCAACGCGACGCCATCAAGTGGCTCCCGCTGGCCGCACAGCTGCGGGTCCGGGCGCAGGCCGAGGTGCCTGGCCTCACCAAGGCGCGCAAGGTCCCACCCGGTGGTCGCGTGGTGCGCGTCGTGCGCGTGCTGGGCAGAGCAGTGCTGCCGTGGCTCGTCCGCAAGCGCCGCGGCCGCTACACGACCCCCGAGGCCGGACGGGCCGAGATCTCGCTGCGACTCCGCAAGGCCGCCGAGCAACTCGGCCCCACCTACATCAAGCTCGGCCAGATCATCTCCAGCGGCGAGGGCCTGTTCCCCGCAGAACTCGTCGGCGAGTTCAAGAAGTGCCGCGATCAGGTGCCGGCTGAGCCGTTCGAGACCGTCCGCACCGTTGTCGAGGCCGATCTCGGCGGCCGATTGGAGGACATCTTCTCGTCGTTCGACCGCACGCCGTTGGCCGCCGCATCCATCGCGCAGGTGCATGCCGCCACCTTGCTCACGGGCGAGCAGGTGGTGGTCAAGGTGCAGCGCCCGTCGGTCGATCGGCTCGTGCGCAACGACCTGCGCGTGATGGCATGGCTGGCGCCCTTCCTCGTGGGCCGGATCCCGATCGCGTCACTCGCCAACCCGCCCGCGCTGGTGGAACTGTTCGCCGAGACGATCGTCGAAGAGCTCGACTTCCGCATGGAGGCCGCCAACATGATCGACGTGGCTGCGATGTTGCACGAGCTCGGCAACCACGGGTACGTGGTGCCCCGCCCGCACCCCACGCTCGTCACCCGCCGGGTGCTGGTGATGCAGCGGGTCAGCGGCTTCAACTTCGACGATGTCGTCGGTATGAAGGACGCTGGCATCGACACCGAGGAAGTCGTGCGCACCGCCATGGTGGCGCTGATGGAGGGCGCGATGGTCTACGGCGTCTTCCACGGCGATCTGCACGGCGGCAACCTGTTCGTGCTCGAGGACGGCCGTACGGCGCTGCTCGACTTCGGCATCGTCGGCCGGCTCTCCAGCGATCGCCGGCTGGCCTTCCTGCGGATGATGCTCGGCGCAACCACCAACGACGTCAAGGGCCAGGTCGCGGCGATGCGCGACCTCGGGGCGCTCCCGGCCGACACCGATCTGGATGCTGTGATCAAGGATTTGCGGCTCGATCAAGCAACCATCGACCCCACCACACTCACCGGCGAGGAACTGGTCGCCGAGGTGCAGCGAGTCGTCAAGGCGCTGCTCGGCTATGGCGCCAAGCTGCCCAAGGAGCTGATGTTGTACGTGAAGAACATGGTGTTCCTCGACGGTGCGATGGCCCGCCTCGCCCCGGATCTCGATCTGCTGGGCGAGATCGCGAAGATCTCGATGATGTTCGCCGAGCGCCACGGCGAGCGGCTCGGTCGCGAACTGGGCATCGATCCTTCTGCTGTGGAACTGAACATGGACGGCGTGAAGGCGGGCTTCGGCGTCGACAACAGCACCGACTCGCTCACCTATCGCGAGCTGCAGGCGCGCCGCGACCTCATCCAGAAGCGCATGCGCGACCACGTCGGCCGGTAGGCCTCATCGAACCGGGGGAACACCCGGTTCCCGGCCATCCCCGATCGGCCTACGATCGCGACATGCCTGGTCTGTTCGACAACATCAAGCACACCGTCGAATCAGTGGTCGACGAGGTGACCGACGCCGCGGACGATGCCGCTGCCGCGGTTGCGTCCGCCGTGGACAGCGTGGCGGACGATCTCGGCGGTGCCGTTCCCGACGGTGACCTCCCCGAGCTGACGCTGCCCACGCTGACGTCCTTCGATGTGCTGCGGATTCCGGCTCCATTGGGGCCCATCCCCCTGCCCTACCCGAACCTGGCCGGCTTCGACGCGCCGGAGCTGCCCGACCTGCCCGACCCCGGCCCGCTGACGATCTCCGCACCCCACGTCGGCAAAGGTTCGATGGTGCCCGCGGTCGGCGCTCAAGACGTGCTGCTGGGCGACCCCGAGTCGGTCGACCTGCCGGACCTGCGCATCGGCGATGACGACGGCGGACTGTTCGTCGACATCGACCCGATCGTGCCGGGTACGCCCACGGCTCACGGTGGCGTGCTGATCGGGGGCGTCGAGGTCGACGCGACGATCGACGCCCCCGGCGCAATGATCGACACCGACGGGGAGATCGTGGTGATCGTCGACCCGATGGTCACCGGCCTCGTGCCCCATGTCGGGGGTGCCGCTGCCGGCGGTGACACCACCATCGACCTGCAACCCGATGACCTTTCTTCCTTCGACCCGCCGTCCTTCGACCCGCCGTCGTTCGACACTCCCACCATCGACCCGCCGTCGTTCGACGACGACGCTCAGGACTCGGCTCCTGACGACTTCGAGTCGACCATCGACACGATCGACGACACCGCCGAGCAGTTCGACATCTTCGACTGACGGTCGGGCGCGCGATCCGCGGCGCAGGCGCGACGGGTCGGTAGCGTCGAAGCCCGTGCGTCTTGTCGTAGCCCGCTGCACCGTCGACTACCGAGGTCGACTGGATGCCCATCTCCCCGAGGCCGTGCGCCTGATCATGGTGAAGGCCGACGGCTGCGTCGCGATCCACGCCGACGGCGGCGCGTACAAGCCGCTGAACTGGATGAACGCACCCAACACCCTGGTCGATCATGGCGATCATTGGACGGTCACCAACCCGAAGGGCGAGGAACTGATCATCACCCTGCTGGAAGTGCTGACGGAGACGGCGCACGAGTTCGGCGAGGACCCCGGCCTGCAGAAGGACGGCGTCGAGGCGCACCTGCAGGTACTGCTCGCCGCCTCGCCGCATGCAATCGAAGCCGGCCTCACGCTCGTGCGGCGCGAGTACCCCACCGCGATCGGCCCGATCGATCTCGTCTGCCGCGACCCGCAGGGCCAGGTGGTGGCCATCGAGGTCAAGCGCCGTGGCGACATCGACGGTGTCGAGCAGCTGGCCCGCTACATCGAGCGACTGCACCTGGATTCGTCGCTGGGTGAGGTGCGCGGCGTGTTCGTCGCTCAGTCGGTGAAACCGCAGGCAAGAGTGCTCGCTGAGGCGCGCGGCTTCCGTGTCGTCGAGGTCGACTACGACGAGCTGCGCGGCATGAAGCCCGACGAGCTGCGCCTGTTCTGAGCGGGCGCCGCAGCCCCCGATAGCGTCACCACCATGCGTCTGGTCACCGGTGTCGCTCAGCACTACGCGTGGGGCGACCTGGAGGCCATCCCGCAGATTCTGGGGCAACCAGCCGACGGCCGCCCGTGGGCAGAGTGGTGGCTGGGCACCCATCCGTCTGCGCCGTCGACGCTGGAGGCTGGCGCCCGACTGTCGTCAGTGTCAGGCCAGCTGCCCTACCTGTTGAAGCTGTTGGCAGCCGCGCAGCCGCTGTCGCTGCAGACCCACCCCGACACGGCCACCGCGCGGGCCGGCTTCGCACGGGAGCGGGCCGAGGGCATCGCGCTCGACGAACCACGCCGCGTGTACCGCGACCCTTTCGCCAAGCCAGAACTGCTGTGCGCGCTCACCGCCTTCGACACGCTGTGCGGGTTCCGCCCGATTGCTGCGACAGCGTCGCTGTTGGCGGAGATCGGCGCTGACGATCTGCACGACTCACTGCGCGGCCGGGGCCTTGCCGCCACCGTCGCTGCGCTCTACCGTGGCAGCCTCTCGCCCAACAATGATCTTCTTGCCTGCACTACGCATCCGGGTCCCGAAGCGCTGCTGGTGCAACAGTTGGCAGCGTTGTACCCGGGCGACCCGAGCGTGTTGGTCACTCTGCTGCTCAATCGGGTGCGATTGCAGCCGGGCGAAGCTGTCTTCCTCGGCCCCGGCAACCTGCACGCCTACCTGCACGGGTTCGGTGTCGAGATCATGGGGGCCAGCGACAACGTCGTGCGCGGCGGCCTGACCGTGAAGCACATCGACGTCGACGAACTGCTGGCTGTGCTGCGCTACGAACCGCTGGCCGACCCGGTCGTGCGCCCCATCGAGGAGGAGCCTGGCCGTTGGCGCTACCCCACCCCCGGTGCCCCGTTCGAGCTGTGGCGCTTCGAGGTCCCCGACCGCATGTCGCACACGTCGCACGGCGATGAGCTGCTGCTGTGCACCAGTGGAGTTGCGGGCCCGCTCCAGCGAGGCGACGCTGCCTACCTCGCCGCCGGTGAGTCGGTCGCGCTCGTTGGCCCGAGCACCGTGTTCCGGGTGTCGCAACCGTAGCGAGCCGTCATAGCGCAGTGGCTGGCTGAATCAGAGCCGCACGACGCTGTCGAGTGCGAGATCGAGCAGGCGGTCGCGGGCGCCCTGTTGCTTGTCCCAGTGGCGATGGTCCCACTCGGCGGCGCTCACATCGTCACCCGCGTACAGCAACTGGGCGTAAGTGGCACCGCGGAAGGCCGCACACGCGAACATCGCCGCCACCTCCATGTCCACGGCCAGGCAGCCCTGCTCGCGCCGACGCGCCACTTTCGCCGGTGTCTCGCGGAAGAACGCGTCGGTGGTCCACACTCGGCCGCGGTCGTGGGGAACGCCGGCCTCGGTGAGCACCTCGTCGATCGCGGCCAGCGCCCTGGGGTGGGGCGCGACCTCCGCGTCGTGCGGCGCGTAGTGGTAGCTGGTGCCCTCGTCGCGCACGGCACCTGTGGGGATGATCACATGGCCGACGTCGAATCCGGGCTTGACGATGCCGGCGCCGCCACAGCCGATGATCTGCGTCGCCCCGAGCGCGATCACCACCTCCAACGACGTGACAGCGGCGGGCGCGCCGACGCCCGGGCTGACCAACGCCACAGGTACACCGCGGTGTTCGATCACGCAGATCGCGTGGTCGCCGTGCTCGAACGGAACGTGGTGGACGGGTTCGATCCCCACTGTGCGCTCACGCACCACGTTGCCGAACCAGCACATCACGGCGTGCTGCGGAAAACCCAGTGGGGGCCTGTGGATGCTCGGGTTGATCACCGCATGGGCTGACGGATCGAACTCGAGTAACGGGATGTGAATGTTCATCGCAAACCGTCCGATCAGCCGTTGCTGATGGTGCGGCGGATCTCGACGATCTTTTCCTGCGCGTGGTTTGCGTCGTCACCCTGCTCGCCGAGCATTTTGGCTCGGTCCTTCGCCGCCTCGCGCTCGGCGATGGTGGTGTCAACCCGCGCCAGAGCCGCCTCAGTACCGTGCTCGTGGATGAACTCCGCCCACTCGACCAGGGCTTCCACCATCTCGCTCTCGGGCACGACAGCGACGTTGCGGCCCTTCACGAACAGGTGACCTCGCTTGTTGCCGGCAGCGATGCCGAGGTCGGCTTCGCGAGCTTCACCGGGGCCGTTGACGACGCAGCCCATCACGGCCACCTGCAGTGGGATTTTGCGGTCGCCGAAGGCCTTCATCGCCCGATTGGCGATGTCGATCACATCCACCTCCGCCCGGCCGCACGATGGGCAGGCGATCAGGTCGACGTTCTTTCGCTCGCGGAGACCGAGTGCCTCCAGCAACTGACGGCCTGCCCTGGCCTCTTCCACCGGATCGGCGGTGAGGCTGTAGCGGATCGTGTCGCCGATGCCCTCCAGCAGCAGCGTGGCGATGCCGGCGGTTGCCTTCACCAGGCCTGCGGGTGGCGGGCCGGCCTCGGTGACACCGAGGTGCAGTGGCGCATCGGTGGCCTCGCTGAGTTGGCGATAGGCCTCGACCATCATCGGCACGTTGGACGCCTTGACGCTGATCTTGTAGTCGGTGAACCCCACCTCGTCGAAGTAGGCGATCTCCTGTAGCGCGCTCTCGACCATCGCCTCGGGCTTGAGGCCGTCGTACTTCTCGTAGAGAGCCGGGTCGAGCGAGCCACCGTTGACGCCGATACGAATCGGTAGGCCACGGTCCTTTGCTTCCGCAGCAACCGCTTTGATGTGCTCGGGCCGACGGATGTTGCCCGGGTTCAAGCGCAGGCCATGGACACCCGCCTCCATCGCAGCCAACGCCATCTTGTACTGGTGGTGGATGTCGGCGATGATCGGGATCGGCGACCGGGGCACGATCTGCGCCAGGCCTTCGGCGGCCGCCGCCTCGTTGCACGTGCAGCGCACGATGTCGCAGCCGGCAGCGGCGAGGGCATAGATCTGCTGGAGCGTGCCCTCGACGTCGGCCGTCTTGGTGATCGTCATCGATTGCACGGTGATCGGCGCGCCACCGCCCACGGGTACCTTGCCGACGAAGAGTTGACGGGTCGTGCGTCGTTCGAAGCTCACCATCCCAGTGTGCCAGTTCAGCCTGCCGGTTGGCGCGCCGTGGGCATCCGAGTGTCACCCGTCCGCCGGGGTGCACGCTGGCACTCGAATGGGGGCTGGCACTCGAATGGGGTTAGCTCTTGGCGATGTCGAGGTACAACCCGGTGAGGAACATGAACGCCAGCAGCGCGATGCAGAGCGCTGCCACGGGCATCAGCTTGTTGACATCGGCGTAGTACCGCTTCCCACGGCGCGAGCGGATGCGTTCGTAAGTGGCGATCGCTGCGTGGCCGCCATCAAGCGGCAGCAGCGGGAACATGTTGAACACGCCCACCGACACGTTCAGCGAGGCGAGCAGGCTGAGCATCCCTGCCCAGCCGTCGAACTCGCCGATGTCGTCGCTGATCTTGGTAGCACCGACGATGGTGCCCGGCCGCGAGGTGCGGTCGTTGTTGGTGCCCATCAGGTGGCCCCACACGTTGACCGGGTTGATCACCTTCGCTACGCCGGTGATCGCCTGACCGACACCGGTCACTAGGTCTCTCGGACCTTCGGTGAGGGCGTCGCCCAGCGACTGTTGAACACGGTCGTCGGAGTACGGCGACACACCGAGGTAACCCCTCGTCACATCCGTATCGGGGTTCTGGATGAGCGTCGCTTCGACGGTCAACCCGACTCCGTCGCGGATCACGCCCAACGTCATCTCCTCACCGGGCGGCGTTGCGGCCAACTGTGTGCGCCATTCGTCGGCGACCGTCACCGAGGCTCCGTTGACGGTCGCGATGATGTCGCCCTTCTCGATGCCTGCTGCTTGCGCCGGGCTGCCGTCGCTGACCCATGCGATCCGCACCACGCCGGACTCCTCCACGCGACCCCAGACGGAGAAGACGATCACGATCAGCACCACCGCGATGATCATGTGCATCACCGAGCCGGCGGTGATGACCCACATCCGGCGGGCGTAGGTGCCCTGGCGATAGGTGGCCGGCTCGTCCTGCGGCGCTACCTCGTCGACGTTGGTCATACCGATGATCTTCACGAACCCGCCGAGCGGGATCGCGCGTACGCCGTACTCGACACCGTTGCGGTGCGTGCTCCACACCCGCGGGCCGAACCCGAGGAAGAACTGCGTTGCCTTCATGCCGCTCTTGCGAGCCGTCCAGAAATGTCCCATTTCGTGCAGCATGATCGAGACCGCCAGCCCGAGGACGAAGACCACCATCCACGGGCTGAGAATGCCGAGGACGATGAACAGCGCAATCCACGCCAACGTGCCGACGATCATCGTCGAGCGGGAGGCCTGCGCCGGCTGCTCTGCAGACTGCGTCCCTCCCGAGACGACCTCCACCTTGACGCGGTCGAATCGGCTGGGGCGCTGGGCCTGGTCGGGTTCGGGGATCAGATCGTTACTCATGCTGGAAGGGCCTCCTGGGCCACGATACGGGCGCGCGCATCGGCGGCGATGATGTCGTCGATGGTGTCATCGGCAGACGGTTCGTACCGCTGAAGGGCGGCCTCGTTCACCTCGGCGATCTGGTGCCAGCGCAGGCGACCGGCGAGAAAGGCATCAACGGCCACCTCGTTGGCAGCGCTCAGCCATGCCGGGGCCGTGCTGCCGATGCGGCCCGCCTCGTAGGCGAGCGAGAGGCAGCGGAACGTCGCGGTGTCCGGTGCCTCGAAGTCCAACCTGCTCAGCGTCGTCCAGTCGATGCGGCCGAACGGAGTGGAAATTCGTGCGGGATAGGCCAGCGCGTACCCGATCGGCAGGCGCATGTCGGGCATGGACAGCTGGGCGATGGTGCTGCCGTCGGTGAACTCGACCATCGAGTGCACGACGCTCTGTGGGTGCACCACGACCTCGATCTGGTCGTACGGAGTACCGAACAGCTCGTGAGCTTCGATGACCTCCAACCCCTTGTTCATCAGCGTGCTGCTGTCGATCGTGATCTTCGGGCCCATGCTCCAGGTGGGGTGGGCCAACGCCTGGTCGACGGTCACATCCGCCAGATCGGTCGCATTGCGGCCGCGGAACGGGCCACCGCTGGCGGTCAGCACGATGCGGCTGACCTCGCGGTCGCTGTACGACGAAGAGCGCAGGCACTGATGCACGGCGCAGTGCTCGCTGTCCACCGGCACCAACTCGGCGCCGGGAACCTGGCGCAGCGGCTGCACCACCGGGGCGCCGGCAATCAGGCTCTCCTTGTTGGCCAGCGCCAAGCGCTTTCCCAGCTGCAGCGTGCGCACGGTGACCTGCAGGCCGGCGAAGCCAACCACAGCGTTGACGACCACATCTGCGGGCTCTACGAGGTCGGCGAAGTCGGCGACAACTTCGGCGAAGGGCAGCGCGGCGGCCACCCGCGCTCGCTTGGATTCGTCGGCGACGGCCACCACCTTCGGGCGGAACTCGAGCCCCTGGGCGATCAGCACATCGACGGAAGAGCCGACGCCGAGCGCGACGATCTCGTAGCGCCCGGCTTCGGCGCGCACGACATCGAGCGTCTGCATACCGATGGACCCGGACGAGCCGGCGATGGCAACACGGACTGCACTCATGACGACAACAAGTCTCGCAGCCGAGCGGTGCGGTTGCACCGCGGGCGGAACACGGCTACTTGGTTGCCCAGGGCTGCAGGTAGACCAGCAGGAAATACACCGCTGGCATCACGAACAGGAAACCGTCGAAGCGGTCGAGCACGCCACCATGGCCCTTGACGATCGAGCCGAAGTCCTTCACGTCGAGGTTGCGCTTGAACATGCTCTCGGTGAGATCGCCGATCGGCGCCATGATCGAGATCACCAGACCCAGCAGTAACAAATCGCCGGTGCTGTTCCAGGTGGTGCTCTTGCCGGCAACGCCGACCAGGAACATCGCACCGAGGGTCAGCACCATGCCACCGAGGAAGCCCTCGACGCTCTTGTTCGGGCTGATCCAGTGACGCAGTGGCGTCTTGCCGACGGCGCTGCCGACGAACAATGCACCAACGTCGTTGGCGACCACGCCGATGGCCAGCAGGCACAGGGTGTCGGTGCCGACCGTGAAACTGACGAACCCATCCGCCGTGAACCAACCGAGGTTGCCGAACCACAGCAGGGCGGCACCGAACGAGCCGAGGATGCCGATCCAGGTGATGCCAAGGCCCGTGATCGCCATGTTCGGCATCGGGTTCGACTCGAGGCTGGTGGCCCCGATGAAGCTGAGCGCAATTGCGACGAACGCGAAGAACAGCACCAAGGGCAGGGCGCCGGTGCCGTAGTGGTACGCGGCGAGCGGCGCCGCCACGCAGGCGACGATGCCGGGGATGAACGCCGGCTGATAGCCCTTCTCGCGGACTCGGTCGAAGTACTCGACGGCGGCCAGGCCGAGCACGAGCACCACGATGATGGCGACGGCCCACGGCTTGTACTTCAACGCACCGATGAAGACGGCGGCGATGCCGAGGCCGACGGCAATGGCGGTGGGCATGTCGCGGCCGCCCGTTCCCTTGACCGGCTTGCCGCCCGCGGAGCGCGCCGCAACCGGCGCGGGACGGGTGCTCTTTCCACCGCGCGAGGTGGCATCGCCCGGCCGCGGACGACGACCTGAGGATGTGGGCCGCGACGCCGCACCGTCGGTGGGGTCGGTACCGATGGTGATACGACCCTGCTCGCGGCGGACCGGCACGGACTCGTCTCGCGCAGGGACATCGAACGCGTCGGGTTCGGCGGCCTCGAACACCGGCGACAAGCCGGTGATGTCGTCGAGATCCCCGTGGAACTCCGTCTGTGCAGACGCCTCATCGCTCCAGGCGGGCGCTTCTGGTGCGGACTGGCCCGAGAACGACGACCAGACATCGAGGTCGTCGGTGGGGTCGGGGCCACCGCTGAGCAACCGAGGCACCTCGCCGGTGGGTGGTTCGGTCCAGTGAGGCAGTGGCCCCGTATCGGAATCGCCGAACGAGATGGCACCGGAACCGGTGCCGTCCGAAGCGTCGTCGAACAGCGGCGGACCGAAGTCGCCATCCTCGTCGCGCCCTCGGCGCCAACGATCGTCAGTCATGGGTTGTTCCCTCCATCGATCGGGCTCGATCAGACTTCGAGCAGTTCCTGCTCTTTGCGCCCAAGCGTCCTGTCGATCATCTCGACATGCTCGTGCGTGATCTTTTCCATTTCCTTTTCAGCACGTTCCAATTCGTCGGCAGAGATCTCGCTGGCCTTCTCCGCGGCCTCCAGATGCTTACGCGCATCACGGCGGATGCTACGCACAGCCACGCGGCCGTCCTCGGCCATGTGCTTGACGACCTTGACATACTCCTTGCGGCGCTCCTCGGTGAGGGCCGGGAAGTTGATCCGGATGACCACGCCATCGTTGCTGGGGTTGACGCCGAGATCGCTGTCGCGGATGGCCTTCTCGATCGCGGCCAAGGTGGCCCGATCGTGCGGCTTGATCAGCAACTGGCGCGCCTCGGGCACCTGGAAGCCGGCCAACTGCTGCAGCGGGACAGTAGAGCCGTAGTACTCCACCAACAGGCGCTCCACCAACGCCGGCGTCGCTCGCCCAGTGCGGACAGTGGTGAACTGCACCTGCACGTGTTCCACCGCTTTGTCCATCTTCTCGAGGGCCTCGAGGATCGTTACTTCAGTCACGTCGCCAGCGTACTGACCTGTGAGCACCTGTGCTGCGCATGTGCGACACAACCCAGCGACGAGGGGGCAGCGCGCCCCGACGACACGGGCTTCTCAGCGGTCGCGCACGATCGTGCCGACCGAGTCGCCCCGCAGGATCGCCTGCAGCGCGCCGGGCGACGACATGTCGAACACCACAATGGGGATCTTGTTGTCACGGCAGAACGCTATGGCCGTGGCATCCATCACCTTGAGGTCCTTGGTCATCACTTCGATGTAGCTGACCTCGTCGTACTTCGTCGCGGTCGGCACCAGGCGAGGGTCGGCGTCGTACACGCCGTCGACACCGCTGTGGGTGCCCTTCAACAGCGCATCGGCATCGATCTCGGCCGCACGCAACGCAGCAGCCGTGTCGGTGGTGAAGTACGGGTTGCCGGTACCGGCCGCGAAGATGACGACGCGGCCCTTCTCGAGGTGGCGCATTGCACGTCGGCGGATGTACGGCTCGGCGATTCGGGGCATCTCGATCGCGCTCTGCACCCGCGTGGGCTGCCCGGCGCGCTCGAGCGAATCCTGCAACGCGAGTGCGTTCATGACGGTGCCGAGCATGCCGATGTGGTCGCTCTGCGTGGCGTCCATGCCGGTCATGGCCCCCTGCCGACCACGCCAGAAGTTGCCGCCACCGACGACAACGACAACGTCGACGCCCATCTCGCGGACAGCAATGATCTCGCGTGCGGTGAGGTCGAGCGTGTCGCCGTCGAGGCCTTGGCCCGACGGGCCGGCCAATGCCTCTCCCGACGGCTTGAAGACGATTCGCTTCCAGCGGGGAGAGGTCATGGACGGCCCTTCATGGTGTGGTTCAGCCGATCTCGACCTGTGCGTAGCGCACGATCGAGGCCGACCCGATGTACTGGGTGATCGACTTGCTGTCGTCCTTGGCGTAGGGCTGCTCGAGGAGGGCGACATCCTTGAAGAAGCCCTGAACCCGTCCTTCGACGATCTTGGGCAGCGCGGCTTCCGGCTTGCCCTCGTTGCGGCTGACCGTTTCGAGGGTGGCCCGCTCGTGAGCGACGACATCGGCGGGCACATCGGCCTTGCTGAGGTATTTCGGACGGGCGAACCCGATGTGGACCGCCACGTCGTGGGCCAGTTCCTGCGTGGCTCCTGCCATCTCGACCAGCACGGCGTTGACGCCACGACCACCCTGCATGTGCAGGTAGCTGTCAATGACGTTGCCCGGCGCAGCCTCGATGCGCACGACGTCGCCCAGTTCGATCTTCTCCTTGAGGGTGATCCGCAGATCGTCGAGGATCGTGGAGCGCTCGGCAACTGCGGCCTCGCCCTTGGCCACGACGAGGGCCACCAGGGCCGCCGCTTCGGCCTTGAAGAGTTCGCTGCTGGCAACGAAGTCGGTCTCGGACTTGAGCTTGACGATGGCGCCGACGTTGCCGTCGATCAGCAGGGCCACGAGGCCCTGCGCGTTCTCACGGTCGTCGCGCTTGGCGCTGGCCGCAAGACCCTTCTCACGCAACCACTGCTTGGCTGCTTCGGAATCGCCGTCGTTGGCCTCAAGTGCCTTCTTGGCGTCCATCATGCCTGCGCCAGTGGCCTGGCGAAGCGCCTGTACGTCCTTGGCGGTAAATGCCATTCTTGATCAGCCCTCTGCTTCGGGAGTTTCGACGACGGTCTCAGCTGCCGGGGCCTCGGGCTCGATAGCAGCTTCTGCGACAACTTCAACGTCAACTTCTGCGTCAGCTTCTGCGACAACTTCAACGGCAGCTTCAACGGCAGCTTCAACGGCAACCTCGGCAGGTGCCTCAGCAGCGGCGACGACGCGGGCGTCACGCTCGGCCTGGGCGGCAGCGGCCTGACGGCGGGCATCGGCCTGCGCATCGGCGAAGGCTGCTTCGTCCTCGGCGCTGCGCTTGGCGACCGGGGCGGGCTGCGGGTTGCGCTTGTTGGCGATGTAGCGGCCTTCCAGCACTGCCTCGGCGATGACGTGGCACATCAGCGCGTTGGCGCGGATCGCGTCGTCGTTGCCCGGAATGGGGAACTGGATGACGTCGGGGTCGACGTTGGTGTCGACGACGGCGACCACCGGGATCTTGAGCTTGTTGGCCTCGGTGACCGCGATGTGTTCCTTCTTGGTGTCGAGGATGAAGATCACGTCGGGGCGCTTGGTCATCCCACGGATGCCCCCGAGGTTCTTCTGCAGCTTCTCGAGCTCGCGGGACAACAGGAGGGCTTCCTTCTTCGGCATCGCCTCGAACTCGCCGGCGGCGCGCATGCGCTCGTACTCCTGCATCTTGGCGACGCGCTTCGACATGGTTTCGAAGTTGGTGAGCATGCCACCGAGCCAACGCTCGTTGATGTAGTGCATGCCGCTCTTCTCGGCGTAGCTGCGCACGGGATCCTGCGCCTGCTTCTTGGTGCCGATGAACAGGACCGTGCCGCCCTTGGCGGACAGGTCGCGAACGAAGTTGTAGGCAACCTCGACGCGCTGCATCGTCTGCTCGAGGTCGATGATGTAGATGCCGTTGCGCTCGCCGAAGATGAAACGCTTCATCTTCGGGTTCCAGCGTCGGGTCTGGTGCCCGAAGTGGACACCGGCATCCAGCATTTGGCGCATCGTGACGACAGCCATGGTGATCTGCTCCTCTCCTGCGGTTGCGGTGCACGTGCCCGAACGCCGAAGCGACCGCAGGAGGACACGTACGTGGTGAAGTGGCACGCCGGGATGACGAACCGCCGTGAGATGCTATCGGCGCCCACCGAACCTCAGACAGCGCTGGAGCCGGAAACCTGTCCTGCGCAGGCCAGCCTCGGCGGCGGGCCAGCTCGCGGAAGCCTGCCGTCGGTGGGCGCCAACCGCGGGCGCGACACCCAACGACCCAGCAGCGACGTCGGGTCGATCGGCTGACCGTCTGCATCCCTGAGGCCGAGGTACAGCCGCAGGCTGCTGCGCCCCACGACCTGCCCCTGCCTGACCACATCGCCCGTGGTTGGAGCCGCTGAGGACAACAGCCCGTAAGTGGCCTTGAGGCCATCGCGCTGCAGCACGACCACATATCGGGCGCCGACGACGACACCGGCGAACGTGACTGTTCCGTCGGCCACTGCTACGACGTCGACCGGCTCGGCAAGCTGGTACTCCACCCCACGATGGCCCGGGCAGTAGGCACACGAAGGCCTCACGAACGGCACCGAGATCGCATCGGGCACCGGCGGCGGATAGCAGCCGCCGCCGAGCGTCGCGAGCGCAAGTACCGCTGCCGCGATCACGACACCACCCGCACGCGTGCGTGCAGCACTTCGGCCCGCAGTGACCGCTGAGCGTCGACAGCTCGGTTCAGGCCACGCCGGTAGCGGCCAGGCGAGCACGTAAATGCAGCACGGCCTTGGTGTGGATCTGTGAGACACGGCTCTCGGTGACACCGAGCACCGAGCCGATCTCGGCGAGCGTGAGGCCCTCGTCGTAGTACAGCGACAGCACCAGCTTCTCGCGCTCGGGCAGGCGACGCATTTCGACGCGCACCAGGCGCTTCACTTCGCCTTCCTCCACCAGGGCCGCCGGTGAATCCGGGATGTCGCCGGTGAGCGCTCTCGGCTCGGCCCCCGCGACCAACGCACGATCGAGCGGGCCGACGGTCGTCGATGCGATCGAGGCCAACCACTTCTGGAACTCCGCGGCGGTGAGCTTCAGGTGTGCTGACAGCTCCTCGTCGGTGGGGGCGCGGCCGAATTTGCTCTCCAGATCCTGGAAGGCAGCTTCCACCTCGCGGGCGCGGCTGCGGACCGAGCGCGGCACCCAGTCGAGCGAGCGGAGACCGTCGAACACGGCACCGCGGATGCGCGGCACGGCGAACGTTTCGAACTTCACACCGCGCGCAGGGTCGAACCGCTCGACAGCATCGATCAGGCCGAACACACCGGCACTGACGAGGTCGCCCGGATCCACGCTGTTGGGCAGACCGGCGCCGACACGGCCGGCGACGAACTTCACCAACGGCGAGTAGTGCACGATGATGCGATCGCGAGCAATGGGGTCGCGCCGGTCGAACCAGCGCAGCCAGCAGTCTTCGAGGTCGAGTTCGCGTCTCATGCCCGAGGGTGCGCTTCCGAGTAGGCCTCGCGGAGGCGGTGGTTGCTGATATGGGTGTAGCGCTGGGTCGTTGCCACGTCCGCGTGCCCGAGGAGCTCCTGCACCGCGCGTAGATCGGCGCCACCATCGAGCAGATGGGTGGCAAACGTGTGCCGCAGCGCATGGGGGTGCGTCGGCCGCGCGGAGCGTCGATCGATGATGCGGCGAACATCCCGCGTGGCGAGGCGGACACCACGCCCGTTGCCGAACAGCGCCGGCCCCGCGGCATCCAGGACGACCTCACGCCTGACGGCCAACCACGCCCGCAGCGCAGCAATGGCCGGCTCGCTGAGCGGGACGCGCCGCTGTTTGGAGCCCTTCCCCCACACCGAGACCGCACCGGCAGCCAGATCGAGCGAATCCAGATCGAGGCCGCACAGCTCACCGACGCGCACGCCGCTGCCGTACAGCACCTCCAGAACGGCGTCGTCACGAAGTCGGCGCCACGGCGGTTCGTCCTCCGGGGTGGGCCCGTCGAGCAACGCCGCGACATCGGCGTGATCCAGCACTCGCGGCAACCGACCGTCGCCGGCCGGAGCGCGAAGAGCAGTGGACGGATCGATGGTGAGCAGACCCTCGCGGCGCAGATACCCGAAGTAGCGGCGCAGTGACGACACCTTGCGAGCGATCGTGCGCTTGGCAAAGCTGCGTGCCGCAAGCGAGGCCACGTAGCGGCGCAGCAACAACCGATCCACACCAGCAGGTGCCACGATGCCGCTGCCACCCGCCCACTCGATGAACGACGCCAGATCGCTGTGGTACGCGGCAACGGTGTTGCCGGCACTGTTGGTGAGCGACGCAGTGAACGCCTCCAGCCGCCACGCAGGCGCATTCGACGCGCCGGGCTCGGCGGCGACGAGGGTCGCTGAAGAGGGCTCGCGCGGTGACATCGCTTCACAGGGTATTCGGTCGCGGTCATCGCAACGGGGAACCCACGCGCTCGAACCACCCATCTGCCTGCGCGATCCAGCCTGCGGCCTCCAGCCGGGCAAGGCTCATCGCGGCTTCTACGAGGCTGAGACCAACCCCGAGAGCCACACCATCGACGGTGCGCGGGTCTTCGCTCACCGCGCGATACACCGGGATGTCAGCACCACGCGGGCGTGCCCGGAGATCGGCGGGCAGCACTGCCGACCGACGGTGCTGGAACGACAGCGCCGTCAGCACGTCGTCCACACAGGTGACAGGCGCCGCGCCGTCACACAGCAGATGGTTCGTGCCGGCCGCCGCACGTTTGTTCATCGGGCCCGGAACGGCCATCACGGGAACGTCGCGCTCGATCGCGAGCGCAGTGGTGATCAGCGAGCCACCCCGCTCGCGCGACTCCACCACGACGACCACCTCCGACAGCGCTGCCACGATGCGGTTGCGCAACGGAAACCGATGGGGCTCGGGAGGGGTTCCCGGCGGCGACTCCGTCAGCAGCAGGCCGCAGTTCGCAGTTGCCTCCCACAGGTCGCGGTGCTCGCGCGGGTAGACGACATCGAGACCGGACGCGACAATGCCGATCGGCCGCCCGTCGCCTTCGGCGGCGAGCACGCCACGGTGCGCGTAGCCGTCGATGCCTCGCGCCAACCCGGACACGACGTGCACACCTGCAGTCGCAAGGCCCGACCCCAACGAACGCGCGGCGTCACGTCCGGCCGCAGTCGCGTTGCGCGTCCCGACGATTGCCACCCTGCGCCCTTCCAAGAGGGACAGATCGCCGCGGGCGAAGAGCACCGGAGGCGGCAGTGGGTCGTCGAGCAGGATGCCCGGATAGCCAGGGTGCCACATCGGCAACACCTCGACACCGAGATCGACGCAGCGCTGCCAGATGTCGGCCGGGGACCGTTCGGCAGCGCAGCGCCGCCATGACGCGCGCACGGCTTCGTCGGCCACCCTGCCGATCAACCCACCGGCGGGACGTTGCCCGAGCACGACCTGCCACGCCTCGAGCGGCTCGTGATGACGCAGCAGCGCGCCGAGCCGGTGGACGTTCATGTTGCGAAAGCCGGCCAACGCTGCGACGTATGCCTCGGGTGGGGGCTCGTGGGCAGGGCTCATGCCGCACGCTCGCGGCTGGAGACGCTGAGCCGCACCCGCATGCTCAGCGCGAGCACGACGTGCTCGAGCTCGACCAGTTCCCCACCACCGCGCAGATCGGCCACGGTGCGGGCGACCCGCCGTATGCGGTGATACCCGCGACCGGTGAGCAGGTCGCGCTCGAGGTAGTCGCGCAGCGCCGCCCGCGCCTGGGGGTGCAACGGCGCCAACTCGTCGAGCCGCGACGGCGGGATGGATGAGTTGACCATCCCGATCCGTTCAAGGGCCAGCCGGCGCGCAGCCATCACCCGGAGCGCGACGAATGCAGTCGGCTCGCCCCCGCCACTGGACAGCAGATCGTCGACACCGGGCCGCACCACGCCGACACGGAGGTCGAAGCGATCCAGCAGCGGCCCCGACAGCCGGCGCAGATAGCGCAGCCGAGCACCGTCGTCGCACTCACACGCGCCCGGCGCCCCACCACCGCAGGGGCACGGGTTGGTGGCAGCGACGAGGAGGAACCGCGCCGGCAAGGCCGCTGAGGCCCGGGCGCGCGCCAGCCGAATGACCCCCTCTTCGAGCGGTTGTCGGAGCCCATCGAGCACGCTCGGGGCGAACTCGCCCAGTTCGTCGAGGAAGAGGACGCCCCC
>JAYSPV010000099.1:0-37241 GCA_043721915.1 Ilumatobacteraceae bacterium
CTTGGTGTCGGCATAGTCGCCCTGAATGAGATCGAGGCGTGCGAGCAGGCTGTCGATCACCGCGGCTTTGGCGTCGGGGATGGCCGCGATGACCGAATCATGGGCGTGTTGGCGGAAGGCTTCGTCGGTCCAGTCGCTGCGGGCCACACCGATGACGGGGACCTTCAGGTGGCCGTGGTCCTCCATGTGATACAGCGCAGGGAACAGCTTGCGCTTGCTGAGGTCGCCGGTGGCGCCGAACAGCACCAGTGCGTCGGCGGTCGGTTGAGTGGTTGCCGTGCTCATGTGGGCCTCACTTCTTCACCTCGTGGTGACCGCCGAAACCGGCTCGCATCGCGGACAGCACCTTGTGGGCGACGTCGCCACGATCGCGTGAGTAGAAGCGATCCCACAGTGAGGCCGCAAGTGTCGGGACCGGCACGCCTTCGTCGACGGCGGCGTGGATGGTCCAGCGGCCCTCACCGCTGTCGCTGACGCGGCCCTCGTACTCGCTGAGCTGCGGATCGGCGTGCAGCGCCTGTGCGGTCAGGTCGAGCAACCAGCTGGCGACGACGCTCCCACGGCGCCACACCTCGGTGACGGCCGCCAGATCGATGTCGTACCGGTAGTACTCGGGGTTGCCCAACGGGGCGGTCTCGGCGTCCTTCGCGTGTGACTCCGCACCGATGTTGGCCTTGGCCAGCACGTTGAGGCCTTCCGCATACGCGGCCATCATCCCGTACTCGATGCCGTTGTGTACCATCTTGACGAAGTGACCGGCGCCGACCGGGCCGCAATGCAGCCAGCCCTGCTCGACGGTCGACGGCTCTCCGTCGCGGCCCTCCGTACGCGGTGCGGAACCGATGCCGGGGGCCAGCGCCTCGAACACGGGAGCGAGCTGGTGCACCGACTCGTCGGGGCCGCCGATCATCAGGCAGTACCCGCGCTCGAGGCCGAACACGCCGCCGCTGGTGCCGACGTCCACGTAGTGGATGCCCTTGGCGGCGAGCGGCCCTGCGCGGTCGATGTCGTCGCGGTACCAGGAGTTGCCGCCGTCGATGAGGGTGTCGCCGGGGGAGAGCAGCGGCTCGAACACGGCGATGGTGGCCGCGACGTACGCAGCCGGCACCATCAGCCAGATGTGGCGTGGCGCAGTGAGGGCGGCAACCACCTCCTGCGGTGTGCGCGCGCCGCGGAAGCCTTCGCTCTCCATGGCGGTGACCGCCGCCTCGTTGAGGTCGTAGGCAACGCACTCGTGACCGGAGCGTTGCAGCCGACGGACCATGTTGGCGCCCATGCGCCCCAACCCAACCATTGCGATCTGCATGTGCACAAGGTAGCCACGTTTCCGGCGGGTTACGGTGAGGCCTTGATGAACGATCTCGACCGTGATGTTCGCGGCGCCACGGCAGCGCATGCCCGGCTCCTCGACGCGCTCGCCGACCTCGACGACGACACCTGTGCGGGGCCGTCGTTGCTGCCGGGCTGGAGCGTCGGCCACGTGCTCACCCACCTCGCACGCAACGCCGACAGCCATGTCACAATGTTGCAGGCCGCCAACGTGGGTGAGGTGGCGGCGCAGTATCCCGGTGGGGCGGCCCAGCGCTCGGCCGACATCGACGCCGGCGCCTCGCGCCCTGCGGCTGAACAACTGGCCGACGTCGCCGCGTGCGCTGCTCGGCTGGAGGCAGCGTGGGCGACGATGACCGACGACGGCTGGCGCGGCGCCGGCGACTCGTTCGCGGGCAAGATCGCGGTCGACGAGCTGCCGTTCCGCCGGTGGCGTGAGGTCACGCTGCATCACGCTGACCTCGTCACAGATGGCCCGCTCGCCTTCGGTTGGTCGCAGTGGCCGGCGGACTACGTGCGACTTGAGCTCGGACGGATGACGATGCAGTGGGCGAGCCGCAAGCCGATGGGGCTCACCAACCTGCCAGTGGCGGCGCTCGCCCTTCCCGAGGCGCAACGCGTGGCGTGGCTCACAGGGCGCACGGTCATCGAGGGCCTCGAGCCCGCGGGCATCTTCTGATGGGCGGCGGCCCGCACCGGGTTGCTGCGCGCGTCGCCGCGCTGATCGTGGCCGTCGTCGGGGTGGTGGGCGGCACTGCAGGCTCGGCACTCGCCCACGCATCGTTGGAGTCCAGCACGCCGTCGGCCAACAGCGTGTTGGAAGCTGGTCCGCCGGCGATCGTGCTCGACTTCGACGAGACGATCGAGTCGGATCTGGCCAGCAGCAGGCTGTTCGACGGCGACGGCCGTGCACTGGAGGTGGGCCCACCCGCGGTCGGTGAGGATGACAGCGTGGTATCGGTCGCTGTGCCCGACCTGGAGGATGGCGTCTACGCCGTGATCTGGCGGGTCAACTCGTCCGATGGTCATGTCGTCGACGGCGCGCAACTGATCGATCAGGTCAGGAGTGGGATTCCCGGCACGCAGGCGGTGCGTTGGTGGTACGGGGTGGCCAGGTTCCTGTCGCTGTTCGGGGCGCTGGCCCTGATCGGTGCCGGCTGGTGGTTGCTGCGACCGTCGCTCGATCTGGCCTCACGGCGCTCTGCGCGGCGGATGGGCGCGGTGGCCGGTGGGTCCTTCCTGATGGGTTCCGCCGGCGCCTTCGGGTTGTTCGGCGCGCAGGCGGTTGGCGGCTCGCTGAGCGACGCGTTGTCACCGTCGGTCTGGGGTGATGTCGCGGCCACCCGAACCGGCCGGATGCTGTTGGTGCGCCTCGCAGTGGCACTGCTGCTCGCCGCGCTGATCGTCCTGGTGCGCCGACGAGGCCACGGCTGGTGGCGCGGAGCCGCTGCTGCCGCCTCGCTCGTTGCGTTGTTCTCGTTCTCTGCGTCGGGCCACCCGAACTCGCTCGATCCTGCGGTGCTGTGGATCGCCATCGACATGGCACACCTCGCCGCGATAGCAGTGTGGCTGGGCGGATTGGCCGCACTCCTCGTTGCCGGCAAGGTCACGCTCGGCAAACCGGAGGGCGAACGGTTCGCGCGCCGCTTGTCGCTGGTGGCCACGTTCGCAATCCCGGTGGTCGTCGCCACCGGTGTCGCCCAGGGCCTGCGGCTCGCCGGCGGGCTCGATGATGTCACCGCCACCGATTGGGGCCGCCTGTTGCTGACGAAGGTGACGGTCGTCGTTGTCGTGCTCGCACTGGGCGGCGTGTCGCGATGGTTGCTGGCGCACGATGGGGCGGCGTCGCTGCAACGAACGGTCGTCGTCGAGGCAGTATTGGGCGTGGTCGTCATAGCGCTCGCCGCCGGCATGGTTGCGTTGCCGCCGGCGCCCCCGGTGGTCGCCCGGCCGTTCGCCGAGCAGCTGTCCTCCAACGGGTTGATCGCGGTCGTCTCGATCGGCCCCGGCAGTATCGGCAGCAACGAGATCCACATCGTGATCACGCCCCCTGGTGGCGCGCTCGCGCCGGTCACGTCGGTGAGCGCCCGGGTCTCACTGCCCGTGGACGACATCCCCGCGTCGCCGGTGACGCTCGTTCGTGAGGGCCCGAACCACTACAGCGGCAGCGTCACGTTCCCGCGTGCCGGCGGGTGGACGTTCGAGCTGATCATCCAGGTCACCGAGACCGAATCGGTGCTGCTCCAGTCCAGTGTCCCGATCCCGTAGAGCGGCTCAGCCGTCGATCCGTAGCCAGTCCCTCGCCGCGGCGTGACCTTCCTCGATCATGAATGCCGAGCGACCGACCGAGAAGGTGGTGACTGCTGATGGCGGTGCCGACACCTCGACCACGACCAGACCCGGCGGCGGGCGGTTGAGCACCGTCCGGCCGTGAGCCTCCACACCCAACGAACTCGCCCGGAAGAGGATGTCGATCGCCCGTCGAGGGGTCGCATCGGTGGACAGTGGCGGCACGGAGAGCACCAGTACCGATGCTGCTCCCAGCGCGAGTGCCACGTCCAGCGGCACGTCGGCGACGACACCGCCGTCGATGAACGTACGGCCGTCCAACTCGACCGGCGGGTACATGCCGGGGAACGCGGTGCTCGCCAGCACGGCGAGCGCCGCGTTGCCGGTCACGATCGGGACGGACGCGCCAGTCGTGAGATCGGTGGCCACCACCGCGAGGCGGATCGGCGCGTGCTCAACCAGTCGATTGCCGAGGTGGCGGCACAGGAACGAGTGACCGTGACGGTTGTCGAGGAACGACGGCTTGCGGCCGGCGAACGCCAGCGCGAGGCGGCCGGGGTGCACCCGCATCAGATCGCGACGGCGGATTCCCCGCCAGATCGCCTCCATCCGCTGGAGCCCGTCGAGGCCACCGTTCCATGCGAACAGTGCGGCGTTCACGGCCCCGGCGGACACGCCGATCAGCAGGTCGGGTTCGATGCCTGCCTCGGTGAGCGCCCGCAGCACACCCACCTGATACGACCCGAGGGCGCCACCCCCGGGTAGCACGAACGCCAGTGGCCGAGGAAGGGCAGCCATCTGTTCCGGAGTCACAGGTTCAAGTCTGCACCCTTTTCCGCTGCGTGCTCGGCGACGATGGCGGCCCCGACGAACGCGTAGACCATCGTGTCCAGTCGGTCGCCAGCCGGCGAGCCCAGCTGGATGCCGTTGCGCAGCTTCCACCCCCTGAACGCAGTGTTGTACGCGGCGTCGGGGTTCACCAGGCCGAGGTTCGCAGGTGGGGGTGGTGGGGTGCCCTCGGGGAGCACACCCTGGCTGATCAGTTGGCGAGTGGTGCTCGCCGCCACCGCAGCGGCTGCACCGGCGAACACCGCCTGGCGCGCAACGAGTGCGTTCAGGGTTGCGCCAGTGACGTCGGGGGCGCCGAACCACTCGTAGCGCTCGGCAACATCGCTCCCGATGAGTGTTGCGGTGTCGATTGCAACGCCGCTCGCCGGGCCGCCGGCGAGCGCTCCGAGCAGCACACCTGCGAGCGTCCACATCAGGTCCCACTGGTTCTTGCCGATCTGCGCCGTGAGCGTTGCCTCGTTCACGAACAGCTGCAGCACGGCACTCAGCACTCCCGCTGCGGCATCGGCATCTGCGGGTTTGTGAGCGTCGATGTCGGCGGCGATCCCGTCGACGATCGCGTGCGAGCGTGCGAGCAGCGTCTCCATCGCCGCGTCGTCCTCCAGCACGAACGCGAGGAGTTCGTTGCGCTCGTCGAGGCTGAGACCCCATGTCTCGGGCAACGCCGTGAACTCCAGCAGCCACGGTGCCAGCAGCGCCCCGAGGAAGCTGTGCCAGTCGGGGTCGAAGCCGTAGGCGCTGATGTCGATGGCCTGGTCGGCGTCGGCCCCGCCGGCGAAGCCGCGCAGCAGCGTGATCAGCAGATCGCCGGCCTCGGGGTCAGTCGTCCAGCGCGGGTCGGCGGCCACCACCATGGCGCGCTGTTGCAACGACTGGTCGTTCGCCGTTGCGAAGAGCAGCAACGGGTTCCTGGCGACCGCGGCGTGCACGTACGCCACGGTCGTGTACTGGTCGCACAGGATGAGTGGCAACAGCAGGTCGGCGGTGTTCGGCCCGGTGTCGAAGTCCTTGTCGCCCCATGGCCCGTCGCTGCCGGGTGTCATCGGTTGGTCGAGGTAGCGCTGCAAGAGCTCGACGGTGACTGCAACCAACGCATCGCCCGCGAGCGGCATTCGGCTGGCGAGGAGCGCTGCGGCGTACGGCTGCATCTCGTCGAGCTGAGGAATCACCTGCTCCGCTGAGGCGATGTCAGAGCCGCCGGCGGACACGGCCCGCCACTGGATCGCGGCCAGGCCGGCCATCACCTGCTCGATGCGTGCGGCGGCCGCCGGATCGGACTGACTCGGGTCGCCTCCCGAGTGCAGCAGATGCGCCCAGCCGAGCCAATTGGAAAGCGATGCCCACTCGTGGAAGTTGGCCAGGAACTGTGCAGTCAGGTTGGGGTCGGCGGCGATGAGCAGCAACTGGCCGGCCACCCAGTCCTGAGTGGCCTGGTCGCCGCTGAACGAGCGAGGATCGACGTCGTTCAACCTCGCGCCGAGCGCGCGGGCCTCCTGGGCGGAGACCAGTGCCGCATCGTCGCCCAGCGGGTCGGCCTGCACGGACCAGCCGTATCCATCCGCCATCACCTTGATCAGTGACTGCTGGAGCGACCCGATGCCTGCATTGCGGCGCTGCCCGACGGCCAGTGGGTCGGTGGCGAGCAGCCGGTTGGTCAGCGGCAACCACACGCTCTCGAGCTGGCTGGCGCTGGAGCGCACGAGGTGCATTGCGCTCGCCGCAGCTGGGTCGGCACAGGCCACCCGGCGCAGCTCGTCAAGGGCGTTGCGCAGTGCGGCGCGCAACACCGCGACCTGCTCCGGGTCGTAAGCGAGCAACCCCATCAGCCGAGCCCCGCAACGGCGTGCCTCGCATCGAGGTCTGCGGCGATCCGTTCGAAGCGGGCGGCCTCGCGTCGCAGCTCGTCGGCGGCCTGGAACATCAGTCGGCGCCGCGCGTCCAGGTCGTCGGAGCAGGCTTGTGGCGACGGCCCTACCCATGTGTGCGGGCCAGCAACGGTGCTCAGCGTCAGCAGCTTCAGACCGTGCAGCGTGCGTGCGAGCGCCCGCAGTGCTGATGCTCGTTGGCGGAGGCGGTCGGCGGGCGTCGGGCTCATCTCACCTGGAGTGGGTACGACGAGAAGGCCGAACCGGCAAAGTCAGCGAAGCGAACGCACCACGCGGTGGTGGGGCAACTCGGTGTTGGCGTCGATGAACCCGTCGCCCACGACCTCGAAGCCGTGGCGACGGTAGAACCCGAGCGCGCTGTCGCGTGCATTCGCCCACACCAGCGCCACGCCCGCCTCGGCACAACGGGCGCAGCCGGCTTGCAGCAGCATCCCGCCCAACCCGCTGCTCTGCAGGTGCCGAGCGGTGGCCATGCCGCGGAGCTGCATCGCAGGTTGGCCGTCGTGCTCGCGCAGCACCCATGTGGACGTCGCGACGACCTCGCCCCCCACCCGGAGGCCGAGGTGCAGCGTTCCGGGCAGCGTGTCCTCGGGGAACACCACTTCCTTGGTGAGCGTGTCGAACCGCAACACGGCGAGGCGCAGCGGGTGGGTGGCGTCCGCCGTGAGCTCGACGACCTCGTAGTCGCTCACCGTGGGCCGTGCCCGTCGCGGTTGACGTCGAGGTCGACGTCGAGTGCAGCGCCGTCGGCGGCGGCCGACGCGTACATCGTGTCGACGATGCGATGTGCGTGCACTGCGGTGAACAGGTCGGGGGTGGCGGCACGACCCTCCTGGATCGCGCGGATGAACTCGCCGTCGGGGTTGTCGCTGCCGTCGCGCATCGGGTCCACCCCTGCGGCCAGGGCGTCGCCGGCGAGCGAGCCGGTTGCGCCGTCGGCATCGGTCCAGCTCACCGGACCGAACCAGTCGTCTCCCTCGATCACGATGTGGCGGCGCTCGCAGAAGATCTCCACCCGGCGCAGGCTCGGGCGTGCGAGGTTGTCGTGCCACACGCTCGTCAGCACGCCGGTGGCGCCGCTCTCGAACTGCAGAGAGGCGGTGGCGACGTCCTCGATGCCATCGTGCCCGTGGAAGTTGGCGGTGTGGGCGCTGAGGCGGCGGACCTCGCCGACGAGGAAGCGCAGCATGTCGACGTCGTGGATGCTGTGTTCGAGCAGCGTGCCGGCACCCACCAGCGCCTTGTCGGCTCGCCAGGTGCTCGCGTAGTGGCCCTGGATCGGGATGAACTGATCGTCGCGGAACACGACCGTCATCACGCGCCCGGCAGTGGGTTCATCGATCAGGTGCTTGGCCCACAGATACGCAGGGGAGCGACGCAGCACCAGGCCCACCTGGTGGGTGACGCCCGCAGCATGTGCAGCCCTGGCCATGGCGTCGGCCTCGGCAGTGGTGAAGGCCAGCGGCTTCTCGCAGAACACGTGCTTGCCGGCTGCCACTGCCGCGGCGAGCAGCCGGGGATGTTCGTTCGTCCATGTGCAGATGTAGACGGCGTCGCACCCGGCGATCACATCGGCCTCGGTGGCGCAGACGGTGTGCCCGCTGGCTGCTGCGAACGCCTGCGCCCGGTGGTCGTTCGGGTCGTGGACGCCGGCTCGGGTGATCGCTGCACCGCTGCGCTTGAGGCTCTTGGAGTGATAGGTCGCGATCAGTCCGGCGCCGAGGAAGCCGACGCGGACCGGTGCTGAGCGCGGATGATTCACGCGGTCAGCTTGCCAGAGAGACCTCGATCGTCGACGGGTTCAGAGCGTGATGGTCCTGTCGGCGATGGCCTCGGCCTCGCCGTGGTCGTGGGTGACCAGCAGCGCGGTGGTGGCGGTCTCGCGCAAGATGGTGCCGAGCTCTGTGGCGAGACGGTCGTGCAGAGAGCGGTCGAGGCCGGTGAGGGGCTCGTCCAGCAACAGCACCGCCGGCCGCGGTGCGAGCGATCGGGCTAGCGCGACGCGTTTCGCCTCACCGCCGCTCAGCGTCGCCACCCCGTGATCCGTCGCGGCCTCGAGCCCCACCAGTTGCAGCAGCTCTGCAACCCGAGCGGTGATCGCAGCGCGGCCCAGGCCCTGCATGCGCAGGCCGAAGCCGATGTTCTCCCCGACGGTCATGTGCGCGAACAGCTGCTCGTCCTGGAATACGAGGCCGACGTTGCGCCGATGGGTGGGCAGCTCGGTGACGTCACGATCGTTCAGCCAGACCGAGCCACTGTCGGGATGCAGGAGACCGGCGACGACCCTCAGCAGCGTGGACTTGCCCACGCCCGACGGCCCGAGCAGCGCGACCACTTCGCCCGTGGCCACGTGCAGGGACACGCTGTCGAGCACCGTTCGCGGGCCGAACGCGACCGTGAGATCACGAACCGCGAGCATCGAACATCCCCTTGCGTTCGGCGACCGCGATGATCGCGGCAGTCGCCAACAGAAGGATCGTCGCCAGCGCGAACCCCTGCGCGCGCGGGATCTCCCCGGTCCGGCCGAGCAGCCGCGCGATCGCGATCGGCATCGTCTCGCGTCCGGCCCGGGTGAGGAACGTCGTGGCGCCGAACTCGCCCAACGAGATTGCGGCGGCCAGCCCACCGGCAGCCGAGAGCGGGCCGGCGATGGTCCGCACGTCGATCGCGGACCATGCCCGCAACGGTGATGCTCCGAGGGTGGCGGCGGCGGCGCGTTGGTCGGCGGGAATCGAACGCAGCACGGGCAGCACCGCGCGCACGACGAACGGGGTCGCCACCAGTGCGTGCCCCAAGGGGATCAGCCACCAGCTCGCGCGCCAGTCGAAGGGTGCCGTGTCGAACGTGATCAGCATCCCGAGGCCGATCGTGACCGCCGACGTCCCCAACGGCAACATCACCCCGACGTCGAGCAGCCGCCCGTGCCGCCGGGCGGAGGTGATCGCAAGCGCGGCCAACGCGCCGATCGTCACGCTCACCACTGCCGCCACCAGCGCGAATCGGAGCGACGTGAACAACGACGCGAGCGGGTCCACCCCCAGCTGCACCCCTGGTCGGACCTCGGCCGAACCGAGTGTTCGCCAGGCGCGCAACGACCATCTGCCCCCCAGCCGGAATGATCGCGAGATCAGCACGAGCAGCGGTGCGAGCACCACGATCGCGGTGGTCGTTGCCACGCTCGCGACCAGTCGGCGTTGTGCGCGGGATCGTGCCCGTCGCGCCGTGCCGGCGGTGCCGAAACCGCCGGCCATCGGTACCGTCGCCCGTCGCTGCCAGCGCGCCGACCACCACACCACACCGGCGAGCACGATCAGCTGGAGTAGCGACAGCACCGCGGCACCGTCGACATCGCCGAGCTGTGTGGCCCGGCGGGCGATCTCCACCTCGAGCGTCGGGTTGGCCGGGCCGCCCAGCAGCCGGACAGCCCCGAACGAGCTGAAGGTGAACAGGAACACGACGCTCGCAGCCGCCCACAACCCCGGTCGGAGCAGCGGCAGCACGACGTGGCGCAGCACCTGGTGCGGGGCCGCGCCCAGGGTGCGCGCCGCGGCGGTGAGATCGGTGGGTAGGACCGCCCACAGCGCCCCCACCAAACGCACCACCACCGCGATGTTGAAGAACACGTGGGCGACGATGACGGCCCGTGCGGTGCCGTGCCACGTCGACGGCAACAACGCGAGGAACGCCGCGCCGACCACGACGGTGGGCAGCATGAACGGCACCGTCACCGCCGCCAGGAGAGCACGACGACCGGGGAAGCGATAGCGGGCCAGCACATACGCCGGTGCGAACCCGACCACCAGCGTGAGCAGAGTGCTGGCCAATGCCTGCCAGAGGGTGAACCACAGCACCCGAGCCAGCCCTGGAGCGTGCAGCGCGTCCGTGAACGAACCGGGCCGTACGACGCGAGCCATCAGGGTGCCCAAGGGCCAGAGGTAGAACAGCGCCAACCCGGCGGCGGGCAGCGCTGCCAGCGACGGCGCCAGCCAGCGCGGCAACCTGTTCAGCGCAGCACCAGCTCGGTCCACTGATCCTGCCATTGTTCACGATTGGCGGCGATCGTCGCCGGGTCCAGCGTGTACGGCTGATCAGGGACGACGGCGAAGGTCGTGAACACGTCGGGCAGCGGAGTTGCCGGGTCCACCGGGTAGACGAACAGCGTCAGCGGTAGCTCCTGCTGGAACCGCGTGCTGATGAGGAACTCCACCAGTTGGGCGGCCTCGCTGGGATGCTCCGTGCCGCGCAGCACACCCGCGTACTCCTGCTGCCGGAAGCACGTGCCGGTACTGACGCCGGTGGGGGCGTCGTCGCGCGGGGGATCGGCGAACACCACCTCCGCGGGCGGGCTGCTGGCGTAGCTGACGACGAGTGGCTTGCCGCCCTGGCTGCCCGCTGCGCCGCTGAATCGCTCGTAGTAGGCGACGTCCCACGAATCGACGACCTCCACACCGTTGGCGCGCAGTGCCGACCAGTAGCCCTGCCAACCGCCCTCGCCGTACTCGGCCACCGTGGCCAGCAGGAACGCGAGACCCGGTGAGGAGGTGGCCGGGTTCTGCACCACCAACAGGTCCTGGTACTCGGGTGCCAGCAGGTCGTCGAGCGACACGGGTGGCGAGATGCCCGCGTCGGCGAACCAGGCGATGTCGTAGTTCACGCAGACATCGCCGAAGTCCACCTGCGTCGGCTCGCCTTCGAAGACCCTGCCGGTGACCGCGGCGGACAGATAAGTGTTGTCGACGCCCCAGAGCACGTCGCCTTCCGGGTTGCCGGCGGTGAGCGTGGCCTTGGTGACCATCGTGCCGGTGTCGCCGGCGGTGACGATCTCGACGGCGATGCCAGTGTCGGCGGTGAATTCGGCCAGCGCCTCGTTGAGTTTGGTGTCCTTGGTGGGGAACGAGTCGTAGGCCACCAGGGTGATCGACCGTGCGTCCGGCTCGTTGTCGCCGCAGGCGGTGACGCCCAGAGCCGTCACGAGTAATACCGTTGCGATCCGCGTGAGTGCTGCGCTTCTCATGGCATGACCACCGTGAGCACGCCGGTGGTCACGTGCACGTCGGTGCGGTCGCCGGCCTCGTTGCTGACCCCGCGTGCCTCGGTGCCGGTGAGTGTGGCGTCGGTCAACGGCCAGCGTGCGCCGGTCACGGTCACACCCGTGCACGGCCCGTGCATCGCCAGCAACGAGAACAACTGGCCCTCCTCGACATCGAGCACGATGTGGCGGCCGGGGTGCACGATCGACAGCACCGTGTCCCCGATCACGGCACGCACCGAGTGCAGCACACCCAACGCAGGATTGCCGAGTGCGAGGATCGTGGCCAGTTGATGGTCGAGCCGACGCTCACCGGCTTCGTCGACACCACCGATCAGCAGCAGCTGATGTGCGTCGGGGACGTCGAGCGCTCGCGCGATGGCGATCTCGGTGTCGGTGAGATCCTTGTCGGCGGGGTGCTCGTGGATCTCTGACTCGTGGGCGTAGGCCCACATCCTGCCGGCGGCGCTGATGCTGTCGAGATCGCCCACGAGAACCGACGGGCGTAACCCTGCGGCGACCGCGTGATCCATCCCGCTGTCGGCCGCGATCACCACCGCCGCTGGGCGGACGGACGACACGGCCCGTTCGCTGAGCGCGCCACCACCGATCACCACGACCGCTTGCACCTTGGCGGGGACCTGCTCTTCCTGGCCCATCTGCACTCCCTCCGCTGGCATTACCCAGATCAGGTTCTCGGGTCGGCGGCGGCGGCCACCCTCTCAGCCCACGATCCGTGCGAGCTCCCCGTGTCGGTTTGTCGTGCCGAAGTGTACCGCAGCGCGATGCCGCGGCAGCCAGGATCAGCCGCGGGCGCGGCGGGTCTTGAGGGTGATCATCGCCAACCCGAGGATGACCAGCGCCATCCCGCCGATCTGGATCGCCCGCACCGAGCTGTCGAGGAACAGTACGGACCACACCACTGCCAGCGCTGGTTGCGAGACCTGCAACATGCTGATCACGCCGATCGGCACCGACTTTTGCGCGAACACCATCAGGCCGTGGGCCACCGTGCCGGTGAGCACCGCGAGGATGATGATGAACACCAGCGAGCGCCCCGTGACCTCGCCGAGCTTGCCGGGGAAGACGATCAGTGCAATTGGCAGCGTCACCACGGCCGCGATCGGGGTGATGTGGGCCATCACCACGGCGACCGACCTGCCCTGACGCAGGGTGCGGCTGGTGAGCAGATACGTGGCCCACATGCACAGCGCGCCGCCGATCCAGGCGATGCCGACCCACGAGAACTCGCCGTTCGGGGGTGCAAAGAACAGCACGATGGCGAGACCGACCAGCGAGATCAGGCCGAACGCGAGGGCGCCGAGATGCAGCCGTTCTTTGAACAGCCATGCCCCCAGCGGCACGACCAGCAGTGGCGTGAGGGAGCCGGTGAACTCGGCCGAGGCGACCGATGTCTTCGTGACGCCCGTGAAGAACAGCGTGATGTTGATGCCGAACGCGAGCCCGGGGACGAGCGAAGCCCGGAGATCGTCGAGGCGCAGGAACCGCCGTTCGCTGACCCACAGGATCCCCCACCAGATGAAGGTGCACAACACCATCCGCCAGAACGCGATGGTGACGCCGGGGGTCTTTGCCAGTTTGACCAGCGTCGAGCCGCCACTGAAGCAGAGGATCACCGCGAATATGGCGAGGAAGCCGAGCGTCCGGCCCTCGGGGAGACGGAATCGTCGCGCGTCGACGGTGGCACCGCGGTCGAGCGCGTCGACGAGCGGTTCGCCGCTCATTCCCGCATCACTCGTCGTCGCTTCGGCGAATGTCGGGCTCGATGTAGACAGTTGCAGCGATGGGCACCTGTCGACGCAGGTTTGCCTCGGCGTCGTCGATCGCCTTCGCCAGTTCCGAGACAGTCAGCGTCGGATCGAAGTCCAGTTTGGCGGCGACCAGCAGTTGATCAGGGCCGAGGTGCATCGTGCGGAGGTGAATGACGCCGTTCACCTTGTCAGAGCCCGCGAACGCGGCGTTGATCTTGTCGAGGTCGTCATCGCTGGCCGACTCGCCGATCAGGAGGCCCTTCATCTCTACGGCGAGGATGATGGCGACGACGATCAGCAGTACCCCGATCGCGATCGAGCCGACGGCGTCCCACCGGGCGTTGCCGGTGATCTCGGCGAGGGTGAGCCCGCCCAGCGCGAACAGCAGACCGAGTTCGGCGCCGACGTCCTCGAGCAGTACCACGGGCAGCTCCGGCGCCTTCGCCGTGCGGATGAAGTTCCACCACGAGCGGCCGTTGCGCACGTGGTTCGCCTCCTTGACGGCGGTGCGCAGCGAGAACGTCTCCAACAGGACCGAGACGCCGAGGATGCCGTACGCGATGGCGGCGCCCTCGATCTCGTGCGGATTACCCAGCTTCTGGATGCCTTCGTAGAGGGCGAACAGGCCACCCATGCTGAACAGCACGAGGGCCACGACGAACGACCAGAAGTAGCGCTCGGGCCCGTAGCCGAACGGGTGGGCGCGATCGGCAGGGCGGCTGCCCCGCTTCGAGCCGAACATCAGCAGCGCCTGGTTGCCGGTGTCGGCGACGCTGTGACCCGCCTCTGCCAGGAGACCGGCAGATCCGGTCAGGATGAACCCCACGAACTTCGAGACAGCGATGCCGAGGTTCGCGCAGAACGCAGCGATGATTGCCTTGCGGCTTCCCTCTTGCACCCGGCCACACTACTGACCCGATCTTCCCCAACGCGGTGGCGTGACGAACGCCGCGGTCCGATCACAGTTGCGGTGAACGCGGTGGCGAGACTGTGAGGATGAACGAACTCAGTGGGAGGGTGGCGCTGGTCACCGGCGGCGGCCGCGGCATCGGCCGCGGGATCAGTGAGCTGCTGGCAGCGAATGGCGCGACCGTGGCCGTCAACTACCGCAACGATGCCGACGCAGCCGCGGCGACGGTCGCCGCGATCGAGACGGCGGGCGGTTCTGCCAGGTCGTACGGCGCCTCCGTCGACGATGCCGCCGACTGCGCCGCGCTGGTGGCCGCGGTGATCGCCGACTTCGACGGCATCGACATCCTCGTGTGCAATGCCGGCATCGCCTCTCGAGGTCGGGCCGTCGCCGACACCGATCCGCAGGAGATGATGCGCGTCGTGGCCACGCACGCCTTCGGGCCTCATCATCTCGCTCGCGAGGCGCTGCCCTCGATGCGCACGCGCGGGCGGGGCGACATCGTGATGATCTCCTCGGTGGCCACCTCGCACATGGGTGCGAACGGTGCGCCGTACAACATGGGCAAGGCGGCGATGGAGGCGTTGGCGTTCACGTTGGCTCGCGAGGAGCGCCAACACGGCATCCACGTCAACGTCGTCGCGCCTGGATTGGTCGAGACCGACATGGGTCTGCGCCTTGCGCGGGCGATGAGCGGTGATCGGGGCATGGAAGATCTGCGCTCGCTCGATGCGGTGTCGCCGTTCGGGCGCGTCTGCCAGCCGTCCGACATCGCCAACGTGGTGCTCTGGCTGTGCAGCGCGGGTGCCGGCTACATCACCGGTCAGCGCATCGAGGCCGACGGCGGTGGGCGCTGAGGGTCACTTGGGGGTGACGTTGCCCCCGGTGCGAGGCAGCTCGACGAACGTGCGGCCGGGGGTGAGCACCATCGGTGTGCCGTCGTCCGCGGTGAGCGTGAACGGCTGCTTGCGGTCCGCTCGTGTCCAGGTGCCGTGCATCAGGTTGCCTGCGCTGAACACCCAGGCCTGGCCGGTGCCGACGCTCTGGGCGTCGGGGCTGTTGGAGACTCCGGGCAGGTAGACCATCTCCAGCACGACGACGTTGTTGGTGGTGGTGAGCTCACCGTTGCCGTCGTTGTCGGCTCGGCCGTTCTGCTGGCGCTCGTAGAGCCCGGACGTGGAGTTCCACGTCCAGTCGACCTCGTAGCTGTCCATCTGCAGTGCGACGCCCGCCGACGGCACGCCAGGAGCGACGACGTCGGGGGACCGGTAGACGAACTGCGGGCTGGGGCTGCCTGCACCGGGGGGCGCCTGCAGCCAGGCGAGCTCGATGTTGAAGAACAGGTTGTACGGCGCCTTGTCGAAGCCGACCCGGAAGCACGCGCTCTTGCAGAAGTTGGGCGACATGTTGATCAGGTCGCTGTTGTCGATCTCGCGGGTGACGGTGCCGTTGCCGCCCGACCACGCAAGGATCGGGGAGTTGAACGAGCCGAGCAGATCAACGTCCTGGATGCGGCCGCTACGAATCGGACCGACGAGCTCGGCGCCCTGGCTCTGGAACACCATTGCGAAGCGCGAGACGTTGTCGTTGATGATCTCCTCGAAGACGATGTCGGCGACGTTGATCCCCTGCTGCGGGTGAGCATCGTAGTTGCCCACCTTCGCGACGATGGCGGGCCGGAACACGACCAGGCCATCGCCCTCCACCGGGAGACCGGTGAGCGCGTGCACGGGCGGGGGGACCTCGGTGGTGGTGGTCGCGGGCAGGGTGGTGGTGGCCGCCGGCTGGGTCTCGACGACGGACGGGAGCGTGGAGATCTCCAGCGTGTCCTGCACTGCGTTGGTGGGTGCCGATGAACCGCCACCGTCGCTGCAGGCGGCAATCATGCCGACGAGGACGAGGGCGAAGGGGAGGCGGTGGCGGAAACGCATAGGGCCGATTGTGGCACCTGGGTCGTCGTCAGTGGTGGCGCCTCGGTGCGATGGCGTCGCCGTCGCTCACTCGCTGCGCCGAAACCAGCGGTAGCCTTGCCGCCGTGAGCCCACTCGCCGCCAACACCGTCAGCTCGATCATCTCGATCACCCCGAATGCGCTGGCCGAACTTGCTGCCATGCGCGACGCAGAGCCGGATGCCGACCGGCTCGGTCTGCGGCTGGAGATCATCAGTGCGCCCGGCGAGGACTTCAAGTACGACCTCAGCTTCGACGTCGTCACCAAGGCGGCGTTCTCCGATGAGGTTCGCACGCACACCGGCACCGACGACGCGGGGGCCGTCACCACCATGAAGGTGATCATTCCTGTCGGCAGCCTCGAGCTCCTGGAAGGCGCCACCCTCGACCACACTGGTTCGGCCGGGCTCGTCATCCGCAACCCCAACAAGCCACAGGCACCCAAGGTCGAGGGTCTGGTCAGCGACGATCCGCTCAGCGCCGAGGTCGAGGCCATCGTCGCCGCCGAGGTCAACCCGGCGCTTGCCGCTCATGGCGGCTTCGTCACCTACGTGGGCCACGACAACGAAGGAACTGCCTATCTCACGATGGGCGGCGGCTGCCATGGCTGCTCGATGAGCAGGATGACGATGCTGGAGGGTGTGCAGACGATGCTCGTCGAGGCGCTGCCGGCGATCGAGCGTGTCCGCGATCTCACCGATCACACATCCGGCGAGAACCCCTACTACCACTGAGCCCGGTGGGCGCGGTATGCGGCGGCGCCTTGAGCGCGTGTCCTCCTACACTCGCGACATGTCGACTCGAAGGCTCTGCTCGTTGTTCGTCGTTTCCTCGCTCGTCGTGCTGGCCAGTTGCAGCGATACGGCGTCGCGCTCGGTTGTCAGCGAAGGGATCTCGACCAGCTCTTCTTCGGTGCCGGAGTCGACAACCACTGCTGATGCCACCACCACGGACGTTGTGACTGCGGCGCCATCGCCAACCCCTGCACCGACGGTCGCGCCGACTGCCCCACCGGCGACCGCAGCACCCGCGACGAACGCACCCGCGACGACCGCGGGGAGCACTGGCCCCAAGGTGGTCTCCGCCACGTTCAGCGGCCCAAACGCGTGCCCGGCGCCGGATGTGACTGTCGATCTGCCCTCACCGACCGTGAGCATCTCTTGGGTGGCCACCAATGCCGACAGCGTCTACGTCTCGATCGACAACTCGTATGGCCCGTACGAGCAGAACCTGCCGTTGACCGGTTCCATCTCCGGCCTTCCGTTCGCTTGCCCCGGCTCGCACACGTACTACGTGGTGGCCATCAAGGGAGCCGAGAGAGACCTCAAGTCGAAGACCTTCACCGCCAACTGACCGGTTACCGGTGAGCGGCGCAGGTGCTGCGACGTCGATCAGTCGTCGAACCAGAAGTCCCGCAGGGCGGCGCCCTCTTCGAAGTAGTACCAGCCGTCGCTGAGCTGGCGCAGCAGCTGCAGCCCGGCCGCCGTCTCTACTGCCCCATCCGGGCTGTACACGAAACCGGCACCACGGCCTTCGCCGGCATCTTCGAGGTACAGCCGCCGCTGGCCGTCGACCGTCTTCTCGACGGCATCGTGCCAGCAGAACCGTCCGGTGTTCGAGCGTTCGATGGGCTCGCCGCGCTCGATGGCGGCGGTGAGGCGAGGCTCGCAGTGCGCCCACCGCACGCGGAACGGTCCGCCGGCGGCGAAGAAGATGACGACGACGGCCGTGATTGGCAACCACGCCCACCACCATCGCTGTGGGCGAGTGCCACCACCGCGACGGACTGCGAACGCGTACACGAGAAACCCGAAGCCGACGCCCCACACCAATGCCCACGGGTACCACAGCTGGGCGGGCGTGGCGGCGTCCCAGACCCCGACCACGGCGATGAACGGCGCCAGGAAGATCAATGCGACCAAGGGGCGCCGGTGCGTCGCGGAGCGCGGTTCTTCGGCAGCGGTGAGCGCAAGAAGACGGGCAGACCAGTCGGGGAGACCGAAGCGGGCGGTGATCGCCGCGCCGGCGCCCCAGCACAGCGACCAGAACGGTGCGATCTGGAGCGCACCGATGACCCCCACCACGAAGACGCCGATCGCCAGGGCTGCGCCCCACGAGAAGTGGCCGACGGCTCGAGGCGCGTCCGGCGACGCGTTCGCAGGAAGTGTGCCGCCTGAACCGGCATCGGTCGTCGAGATCATCGCTCCCTAACGTATCTCTGGCCGGCTCAGGCCGCTGCACTCGCGAACTCGGCGATTGCCTCGGCGAGCGTTGCCAGTTCGGGGCCGAGGGTGGCAACGTGGCCGCTGCTCGCCAACTGCAGGCGACGCACCGGGCAGAGCAGCAGGGAGGCCAGGTAGTCGGCGCTGAACGGGTCGACCACTTCATCGAGCGCGCTGGTGACGAGCAGTACCGGCACCTGCGCCGCCGACAGGTCGGTGGCGAGCGAGCCGTTCGCCATCTCGAGCAGGGCACCGATCGGGAGTGTCGTGTAGCCCACCTCGCCAGCGGCCAGCGGTGGGCCGTCGGTCCACGCCAGGCCACGGGACTGCTGCCACTCCAAGCCCGCGACGGCATCCGGATCGGGCGGGGGAGGGTTGATCGCCACCACGGCTGCGCACTGCCCGGAGGCGGCCAGTGCCAGCGCGAGGTTGGCGCCCATCGACTGGCCCACGGCGAGGTCGCACCGCCACTCCTTGGCGGCAGCGAGCCAGTCGGCCCAGCCGACCGTCAGCAACGCCGCCGGCTCGGAGCCGTGGCCGGGCAGCGTCGGAACATGCACCTCGTGGCCGTACGCGGCCAGCGCGTCGGCGAGTGGGGCCATCGTCGCGGCCGTACCGCCCAGGCCGTGCAGGAGCAGGATTCGGGCCATCGGGGTTGGTGTCAGCTCGCCGGCAGCGCGCGCAGCAGATCGGCCAGCAGATCCGCCGGATCCTCCAGGCCCACCGAGATGCGCAGCAAGCCGCCGCTGACGCCCTGTTGTGCGGCCTCCGCGTCGGTGAGGCTGGCATGGGTGGTGGTGCGCGGGTGACAGATGATCGTCTCCGGACCGCCCAACGAAGTGGCGACTCGCACCAACTCCACGCGTGCGAGCAGTTGCTCGGCTGCGGCTGTGCCCCCGGCCAGATCGATGGCGAGCACGGTGCCAAAGTGACGCATCTGCCGCTTCGCGAGATCGTGCTGCGGATGCGAGGCAAGGCCCGGGTAGTGCACTGCGGCGACCTCCGGATGGCGTTGCAGTTCCTCCGCGAGGTGCAGCGCGCTGGCCGACTGGTGATTGGTGCGAACTGCCAGCGTGCGGATGCCGCGCAGCGCGTTGAGTGCATCGAACGGCGACGGCGTCGCGCCGTGCAGCACGTGATAGCCCCAGATCTCGTCGAGCAGATCGCGCTCGCCGCTGACGACACCGAGGGTGGCGTCGTTGTGGCCGGCGATGCCCTTCGTCGCGGAGTGCAGCGACAGGTGCACACCGTGCGCCAGTGGCTGCTGGCCGAGCGGGGTGGCGAACGTGGAATCGACGACGGTGATCGGGCCGCGAAGGCCGCCGATCTCGTCGAGGTCGACCAGCTCCAGCAGCGGGTTGGAAGGCGTCTCCGCGATCGCGAGCATCGTGCGGCCCGGCTGGATGGCTGCAGCGAACGCGCCCTGCTCGGTGCCGTCGACGAACGTGACCTCGATGCCGAAGCGGGCGCATGGGCCCTGCAGGAACGCGAGCGTGGCCGAGTACAACTGGCGCTGAGCGACGATGTGGCTGCCCTGGCCGCAGAGCGCGAGCACGACGGTGCTGATCGCGCCCATGCCGCTGGCGAAGGCGAGGGCGGACTCGGCGCCCTCGAGCGTGGCGACGGCTTCTTCGAACGACGTCACGGTCGGGTTCGCGTAACGGCCGTAGAACTCGCCGCTGCGAACGCCCGTCGCACGGCGGCGGGCGTCGGCCAAGTCGCTGGATTGCCAGACGCTGCTCGCCCAGAGCGCAGGGGCGAGCGAGCGCCCACTGTGCCCGCGGCCGGCGGTGATTGCCTGAGTTGCGGGTTGCGAGGCGGGGGTGTCCGGCACCTGGTCAAGGCTAGGCGATGGTTCTACGCTGCGCCTATGACTATCGAGGTTGCTGAAGTGCCTGCCGTCGACCTTGGCGAGTTGTATCGGTTGGCGCGCGAACGGATCACTGCCCTGGTGACCGCCGCCGACGTCGATCCGGTGGCGGTCGTCCCGGCGACGCCTGAATGGTCCGTGCACGACGTCGTCGCGCACCTCAGCGGCATCGCCGTCGACGGCACGACCGGCAACATGGAGGGAGCGCCGGGCGATGAGTGGACGGCAGCGCAGGTGCGCCGCAACGCGCATCGTTCGATCGCGGAGATGGTGGCCGAGTGGTCGCAGGTGGGTCCGTTGATGGAGGGGTTCCTCTCCACACCGGAGGGTGCACTGGCGTCCGCGGCTGTGATCGACATCCACACCCACGAGGCCGACCTTCGCCATGCACTTGGCCTACCGGTGGCGGTTCCGGCGGCATTCATTGCATGGGCGGGGCCGACGATGCGTCACGGTTTCGCTGCTGCGGTCGCGGCTGGCGACCTACCCCCGGTGGCGGTGTCGGTCGGCGATTTCGAGCTGTTCCGAGCTCGACTCGGCCGCAGAACCAAAGCCGAGGTCGCTGCCGACGGCTGGTCGGCTCCGGCTGCGGGTTACCTCGATGTGTTCTTCATCTTCGGTCGAGCTGCCAGGCCGTTGCGTGAGTCGCTGGAGCACAGGCCGTGATCGGCCACCTGGGCGAAGTGGTCATCGACTGCCACGACCCGGCACATCTCGCCGAGTTCTGGCAGCGGATGCTGGGCGGCTACGTCGTGCGCCAGAGCCACGAATGGGTTGCGCTCGAGCCGGCGACGGGCATCACGGTGTCGTTCCAGCTGGTGCCGGAAGCCAAGACGGTGAAGAATCGAGTGCACCTCGACGTGGACGTCGGCGACCTCCTCGAAGCAACAGCCGCTGCGGTTGCGGCCGGCGCCGCGGTGATTGGCCCGCCGGTGTACGACGAGATCGGTGGTTTCCAGGTGATGGCCGACCCCGAGGGCAACGAGTTCTGCCTGATCAACGGCCCGACGGCGATCACGGCCTAGCTGACTATGGTCGAGGCATGAACCCGATTCGTCGCATTGCTCTCTCCACCGGTGGTGGTGACGCTCCCGGCCTCAACGCCGTGATCAGGGCGGCCACGCTCGCAGCTGTGCACAAGGGCTGGGAGGTGGTAGGGATCCGCGACGGGTTCAACGGCCTGCTCTTCCCCGACGAGTACCTTTCAGGCGGTGTCGTGCCGCTGACGCGCGAGAACGTGCGAGGCATCGTCCACCAGGGCGGCACGATTCTCGGCACCACGAACCGCGGTAACCCGACCGCGTATCCCGTGCAGCAACCCGACGGGAGTTGGCTGGAGGTCGACCGCACGGCGGAGTTGCTGGCACTGTTCGAACAGCACGCGATCGATGCCCTGATCACCATCGGCGGCGATGGATCGCTGACGATCGCCAATCACCTCCATCAGGCGGGGTTGCGGGTCATCGGTGTCCCCAAGACGATCGACAACGATCTGCTCGGCACCGACGCCACGTTCGGCTTCGACACTGCGGTCAGCTTCGCGTCCGAATGCATCGACCGGCTGTTCACGACGGCCACCTCGCACGGTCGGGTGATCGTGGTCGAGGTGATGGGCCGTTATGCCGGTTGGATCGCGCTCAATGCGGGTGTGGCGAGCGGGGTGCATGCGATCTTGATTCCCGAGATCCCCTTCGATCTCGAGCCGGTGGCGGCGATGATCCACCGGCGCGAGGAACGTGGCGCCAAGTTCTCGATCGTCGTGGTGGCCGAGGGGGCGGCGCCCGTCGGTGGTGCGATCTCGGTGCTCGGCAAGTCGATCGGGCAGTCCGAACGTCTCGGCGGCATCGGCGAGAAGGTAGCCGCGCAATTGGAGGCGTTGACCGGACGCGAGTCCCGAACGGTGGTGCTCGGGCACCTGTTGCGAGGTGGCAGCCCGACGTCGTTCGACCGCCTGCTCGGCCTGCGTTTCGGCGCTGCCGCTGTGCGTGCATTGGCGGTGGGAGAGAACGGGATCATGGTCGCGCTCACTCCTCCCACCGTCTCGTACGTGCCGCTGGCCGTCGCGACGGCACGTCTGAAGACCGTGCCGATGGACTGCGACACGATGCAGACCGCCCGCGACATGCACATCAGCTTCGGGAATTGAGCCGCTGCACGACGTTCGTGGTGACTTGGCTGACCATCGGGTCGTCGAGCGCGTACACCCAGTCGGTGCTGCCGATCGTGGCGACGATGCCGCCGGTAGGCCCGCTCGGCCGGCAGGTGAGCATGACGGCGTTGCCGTGGCGAACCCGCTTGAGCGAGTCGGCGCCGGTGTCGCCGTAGAAGCGCTCGGCGACGAACTCGAGATCGCACTGATCGGCGCTGGCGGCGACCGATGCCGGGTACTCGCCCTCCGCGAGGTTGGAGGCGGGAGCGACTGCGACGACTTCCGTGTCGTGAGGCGCATCCGGCTGCAGGGCCACCGGGAGGCCGTAGTCATCGAGGCCCAACTTCACGCCGACGGTCTCGTAGCCGACTGCGCCGAGCGACGCGCCCAGCTGGTCGCCGTACCGGAGGCCGGTGCCCTCGAACAGCCAGTGATCGTCGCGGTAGACGGTGAAGCCGCCGCTGGCCCTTGGGGTCGCCTGGCCGAACCTGCTGTACAGGCCGTACGCGCTGCCGGCGCCGAGGAAGCGCCACTCGGGTCGGCCGACGAGCGGATCGCACCACATGCCGCTCATCGTGTGCTCGGCGGCTGTGCCGACCACCGGGTCGTTGCGGTGCGCCGAGTACTTGTGGGCGGTCATCGATCGGCCGGTGCCCGTCGTGTGATCGTTCAACCGCACCTGCCAGAACATCGTGTTGCCGGACAGGCTGGCGTAGTTGCCGCCGCCGGCCACGTGGGCCTCGATCGTGTCGCGCTGGGCGGCCGACCAGTACTCGTCGTGGCCGACGCCGAGCACGAGGCGGTATCCGTTCACGACAGCGGGCTCGTGTGCCAGATCGCTGGAGACCGCATAGTCGAGGCTGACGTCGTTTCTGGCCGCCCACTCCGCGAAACGACGCTCGTACGTGTACCAGCCCGATGAGCTCATGTACCCGGGGAATCCGTGGGCGTGGCGGTACTCCTGGTACACGACGCCGTCGACGTCGGGATCTTCGCCCGGGTGCGCTGGGCGGCTCTTGCGGTCGTCGCGCTCGGTCGGTTCGCGCACGAGCATGCCGCGCCCGAAGGGCCGATCGAAGCTGACCTGATGGCCGCCGGTGTACAGGCTGCGCCCACCCCAGTTGTTGTACGCGTTGTAGGTGTTGGTGGCGATCACGAGCAGCGGGTTGCCGGTTGCCCGCTTGGCGCGCACCACGAACATCGCGTGGCCGACCGCCCGATCATGGGTCGCCCCATTGGCGTGCAGCGTCACGAGGTAGACGCCGCTGGCCCAGTCGCTGCCAATCGGGATGGTGAGCGCCGCCGGCCAGTCGCATCCGTGCGAGTCGGCGTTCTCCGGCGTCGGGTACGCCACGCCCTGCACGTCGCGCAGCGCCCACAGCACCTCGTCGTTGCCCGGTGTCGTGGCACCCCAGCGGCGCACGTCGACGTCGAACCGATCGGTGGCGCACCACGCATGGAGCGCCACCCCCTCGCCGGGGAGATAGCTCAGCCGGTCGCAGTACGCCTCGACCGCGTCGTAGTGGGTGACATCATCAGCCATGCCCGCACGGTACCCGGTGGCCTCGCGAGGCTCGTACGTATCGAGATGGTGGGGGTCAGGCCGGTGTCGCCCAGACGTGCGCCCCGCCCCAGTCGATGGCCACGACCGGCTCGTCGCCCACGACCCAGGCGTCATGTCCCGGTGGGAGGTAGCTGACCTCTCCGGGCCCGACGTCGAACTCGCTGCCGTCGACCATCACGACATGGATAGTGCCCGACACGCTGTACTGGAAGTGAGGCGCCTCACACATGTCGGTTCCGGCGATCGGCTTGACATGCTCCGACCACCGCCATCCAGGCTCCAGCGTCATCCGCATCACCTGCCCACCACCGATGTCGATCACCTCGGCTCTTCCGTGGGGCATCTCCCGGACCTCCGTCGCGTCGTCGAATCCCCGATGCTCACTCCTCATGACAATCCCCTTTCACAAGTTCACAAGCCACCACTGTCGCGCCGCCGTCGCCCGTCGTCAACCCCTGCATCGTCGGTCCGATTCGGGCGATTGCTGTCCCTTGGCCCGACGTGTTCGTAGCCGCCCTCAGCGACCGGAGCGCACCACGCGTGGAGCGCCACCCCCTCGCCGGGGAGATAGCTCAGCCGGTCGCAGTACGCCTCGACCGCGTCGTAGTGGGTGAAATCATCAGCCATGCCCGCACGGTACCCACTGCCCTCCCGAGGCCAGTAGGCCGCCGGGCTCATGCGGCTCTCGCGGTTGGCGGCCCGTGGGCGGTGACGTGCCCGCCCGGTCGGGTGACGGTGAGGGTGCGGTCGGGTGCGAGGTGCAGCTGCCAGCCCCCTTCGTGGACGAGGTGGTGGTGGCGATTGCAGAGGGGGACGAGTTCGTCGATGTCGGTGCGGCCGCCGTGTTCGAACCAGTGGACGTGGTGGATCTGGCAGTGTTCGAACGCGGTGTCGCAGAGTGCGCAGGTGCGGTAGAGCACCCGCAACGCTCGTCGCTGGGCCCGGTTGGCAAGACGGGTTTCGCGCCCGAGGAACAGCCGCACACCGTCGGCGCCGACGACCACTGGTGTGACGCCGCCGAGGCAGGCCCATCGTCGGACCGTCTCGATGGGCAACCCGAACCGCCCGACACCTGCTTCGCAGACGGTGGAGTCGTGTGCCTGCCCGGTGAGGAAGGTGCGGGCGTCGATCAGCACCGTCACGTCAGGAACCGGTGGCCCGCCGTTGCCCGTCGCCACCGATGGTGACGTCGGAGTGGACGACGTCATCCCCTCCGGATCGGCTTCGTGGCCGAGCAACTCGCTGGCTTCGCTGGGGCACAGCAGGCCGACGAGTGCGAGCGCCGCGAGGAACTGCTGCCGTTCCAAAGCGTCGGTGGGCACGCCGGCTGGCAGCCCACCCGCACGTCGGCGTTCGATCTCGTTGCGCAGTATGCCTTCCAGCCGCAGCCCGGCGACCGGGTCGAACTTGCCGGCAAGGTTCCACATGCCCTCGCCGTCGAGCCACCATCGCAGCCGGGACTGCCCCCGCTGCCGCGCCAGCGTGGCCAACCCGTCGTCGGTGCGGACCCGGCGCACGACGTCGTCAACTGTCTTGCGGAACGCCGTCGATGTCTGTGCGCCCGCGGCGAGCGCGAGTCGCGCACCGTGGCCCGCCAACGCGGCACGCTCGGACGACGACAGACCACTTGCTGCCCGAGCGACGACATCCACCCGATCGCCCGTGGTCGCACCGGCTGCGAGTGCGGCACCCAGTTCGGGCACGTCGGTGGCGGTGGCGGCCCGATCCCGCAGCCGTTCGGCAGCGCCCAACGACGAGCGGGTGGCGGTGGCGACGACCTCCTGCGGGAACAGCGCAGCGTCGGTGTCGGCGAAGGCATCGAGCTGGCGCACGACCTCCAGCTCTCGCGCGTCGAGCAGCCCACGAACGGACGTGATGGCCGCGAGCTCGGCGCGGCACGCGGCGACATCGGCGAGCGGGGTGGCCGAGATCAGTGTGCGAATGGCGCCGACGTCCATACGAACAAACGTACTCAGGGGGTGTAACAGGGTTGCCGAGCCCCTGGACCCGAACTCGACCCTGCGTGAACTACCGGCCGGAGCGCAGGAGGCGGCCGGGGGTGGCCCCGGTGAACTCGTCGTGGTCCACGGTCTGTACGCCGGCGACCCAGGTGCCGACGTAGCCGCGGGCCTTCTGCACCAAACGGCGCCCACCGGCGGGCAGGTCGTATGCCATGCGCGGCGCGTCGAAGCCGAGGCCGGCGTAGTCGATCAGGTTCAGATCTGCGCGCATGCCCGGGGCGATCACGCCGCGGTCGGCGATTCCGTACAGAGCCGCGGTCTGCGATGTCTGGCGGTGCACCACGTACTCCAGTGGCAGCCTCTCGCCGCGAGTGCGATCGCGAGTCCAGTGGGTGAGCATGAACGTGGGCATCCCGCCGTCGCAGATCGCGCCGCAGTGCGCGCCGCCGTCGGAGAGGCCCATGCGTGTGTGCGGGTGACGGGTGACGGCTTCGGTGAACGAGAGGTCGCCGTAGCTGTAGTTGAAGAACGGGGCGTAGAGCATCCCGCTGCCGCCGTCGGCGACGAGCTGGTCGAGCACGAGCTGCATCGCCGGCACACCGGCGCGGGCTGCCACCGCAGCGACGCTGTCGACCGCCGACGGCTCGTAGTCGATGTCGGTGCCGTTGACGACCCAGATGCGGCCGAGGCCGTTGAGCACGGCCGACTGGAAGAACCCGCCGTCGTCGGGGATGTCCTCGATGATCCGTCGGCGCCGCTCGGGCTGGGCCAGCGCGACCAGCTGTTCAGCCAGCGGCAGGCCTGCGATCTCCTGGTAGGCAGGGTGGAACAACAGCGGGTGCACGGAGCCCTGCAGGCAGTAGAGGATGCCGATGCTGCGGCCGGCAACCTGGGCGATGATCGCCAAGCCGTCGTCGTGGGCCTCGTCCAGCAGGCGCAGTACGTCGCGCCAGACCTCGGGCGCCTTGTCGGATTGGTTGAGGTTGACGCAGATCGGCTGGCCGGTGAGGGCGGCGACCTTGCGCATCCACGGCCACTCCTGCACAGGCACCAGCGCATGGTCGGGTGCGAACCCGAACACGCCACGCCCGACCCGTGCGATCGCTGCGGCGATGCCCAGCAGTTCGCGTTCGTCGGCGTTGGTGCCCGGCACGAGCTCGCCGTCCTTCGCCTTGTGGATCGGGGTGCGCGAGGTGGTGAACCCGAACGCCCCGGCGAGCAGCGCTTCCTCCACCAGTCGCGCCATCTCGATGATCTCCCCGGCGGTGGGTTCCGCGTTGGCCGCGCCGCGTTCGCCCATCACGTAGGCGCGCAGCGGGCCGTGCGCGATCGAGGTGCCGATGTCCATCACACGCGGCATCCGCTCCAAGACGTCGAGGTACTCGGGGTAGCTCTCCCAGCCCCACTTGATGCCCTCGGTGAGTGCGCTGCCGGGGATGTCCTCGACGCCTTCCATCAGCTGGATCAGCCACTCGTGGCGATCGGGCGCGGCGGGCGCAAACCCCACACCGCAGTTGCCCATCAGGGCGGTGGTGACACCGTGCCAACCCGACGGAGTGACGTACGGATCCCAGGTGACCTGCGCGTCGTAGTGCGTGTGCACGTCGACCCAGCCGGGCGTGAGCAGCAGCCCGTCGGCCTCGACGATGCGCGCTCCGCCGGCCAGAGACCCTGCCAGCTCGACGGCGGTGATCACCGAACCATCGACCGCGACGTCGGCGGGGTGCCCGGGCGCGCCGCTGCCGTCGACGAGGTGGGCGTTGCGGATGACGAGCTCGTGACTCATCCGAGCATCTTCGCGCACTCGTGCAGCAGGCCGTTCGACGAGATCGCAGTGTCGTTCTTGTAGGTGCGCACGCCGTGGCGGTCGGTGAACGTGCCGCCCGCTTCCTCGACGATGATCATCACCGCGGCAAGGTCGTAGGGCTGCAGCCCCACCGCGTCGATGGCGAGATCGACTGCGCCCTCGGCGACCAGCATGTGCTGCCAGAAGTCGCCGAACCCGCGCGCCCGGTAGGGGCGGTGTTTCAGTTGCACCAACGCGCCGGTGAGGCCGAGATCGTCCCAACCCGAGGCGAACGTCACGGAGACCTGGGCCTCCTCGATCGTGGCGACGGTGGAGACTCGGCAACGCGTGCCGTCGGCGAACGCGCCGAGGCCTTTGGCTGCCCACCACTTCCGGCCCAACGCGGGAGCGTTGACCACACCCACCACGGCGCCGTGGTCGACATGGGTGAGAGCGACCAGCGACGCCCACACCGGGATGCCGCGTACGAAGTTGGAGGTGCCGTCGATCGGATCGATGATCCATCGCCACGGGCTGTCGGCGTCTCCGACCAAGCCATGCTCCTCACCGAACAGGCCATGATGTGGCCGCTCCGCGAGGACGTGGCGACTGATCGCGAGCTCCGCCTCGCGGTCCGCCTCGGTCACCTCGGTGCGGTTCGCCTTCCAGTCGAGGCTGAACGAGCGGTTGACGTAGTGAGGCATCGAGATGGCTGTTGCCAGCTCGGACAGGTGCAGCGCGAAGTCCAGCTCTGCAGCAGCATCGAAATCAGGGATCGTCACGGGCTGGAGGTTAGGCGCGGCGGGGAGCGCAGTACGAAGTAGACTACGAAACGTATGACAACACAGCTGATCGCCCGCATCGACGACGAACTCCTGTCGGGGGTCGATTCGTTGATCAGCCTCGGTCTCGCCACGAACCGCAGCGAGGTCGTCCGGATCGCTCTCAGCGAGCTGATCGAACGAACCACACAGGCAGAGGTCGACCGTCGCCTGGTGGCCGCGTACATCGCGCAGCCGCAGCCCGAATCGGACGTCGTTCGCGCTCACGCGGCGGCTCTGCGGATGATCGCCGCGGAGCCCTGGTGAGCGGGCTGGCGGCGCCGCAACAGGGCGAGGTGTGGTGGGCGGAAGGCCTCGACAAGCGCCGCCCCGTGCTGGTCGTCACGCGATCGGCGGTGATACCTGTGCTGTCCACCGTCGTGGTGGCGCCGGTGACCCGCACGATTCGCGAGATCCCCACCGAGCTGCGCCTCGGGCCCGAGGAGGGGCTGCCCGAGGAGTGTGTCGCATCGTTCGACAACCTCGAGACGGTGCCGTGGCGCGGCGTGCTGCGCACCCGGCTGGGTGCGCTCAGCGCGGCTCGACGCCCCGAGCTGTGTGCCGCATTGCGCACGATGTCGGCCTGCTGAGGGCCCGCCCCGTCAGCCCAGCGCAGCGCGGGCCGCCGCCGCGATGCCGTTCGCGTCGAGGCCCAACTGGGCGAGGATGCGCTCGGCAGAACCCTGCTGGATGAACCGTGACGGCAGACCCATCGTGGTCACCGGCACAGTGGCAGCGAGCGCATGCACCTGATCGGCGATCGTCATGCCGATGCCGCCATCGCGGATGCCGTCCTCGATCGTGACGACAACACGATGGGCAGCGGCGTCGGCGATCATCGCGGGGTCCAGCGGTGCGCACGACCGGACATCCCAGACGGTGGCCACCAGACCGCCGGCCGCCAGCTGATCGGCCGCTTTCCTTGCATCGGCGACCATCTTGCCGATGGCCAGGATCGCGACCGAGCCGTCGCCCTTGCGGACCTGGCGTGCGAGCAGGCCGACGCCGACTTCGTGCTCGCCGACGTGCACCGCGGCCCCACGCGGCCAGCGGATGACCACCGGCCCTTCGTCGGCCAGCGAGATCGCATCGTGCAGCATCGCTTGTAGTTCTTCGGAGCTGGAGGGGGCCAGGACACGCATCCCTGGCACTTTCGAGAACAGCGCGAGGTCGTACATCCCATGGTGGCTGGCGCCATCGGGGCCGGTGATCCCGGCCCGATCGAGACAGAACACGACCGGCAGACGATGCATCGCCACGTCGTACACCACCTGATCCCAGGCGCGGTTGGCGAAGGTGGAGTACAGCGCGACGATCGGCCGCAGGCCGCCCATCGCCATGCCAGCAGCGCCGGTGACGGCATGCTGCTCGGCGATGCCGACATCGAAGAACCGATCGGGGAAACGTGCCTGGAAGGGCAGCAGCCCGGTGGGCCCGGCCATCGCAGCCGTGATCGCGACGACTCTCGAATCGGCTTCGGCTTCCTTGATCAATGCTTCTGCGAACGACTGGGTGTACCCGGTGACGACCGCCGCGGGCGGACCCACCATCGGGTCGAACACCGGCGCGTCGTGGAGGTGCTTCTCGTCGTCGTCCTCGGCGGGGGAGTACCCGCGACCCTTCTGCGTGAGCACGTGCACCACGATCGGTCCTTCCGCGGAGAGCTCGATCGCGTTGCGGAAGGTCTGCTCCAACGACTCGATGTCGTGTCCGTCGATAGGGCCGACGTAGCGCACGCCCAGGGCCTCGAAGAACGACGGCGGCTGCAGGAACTCGCGCACCGCAGCCTTGAATGCTTCCACGCTCTTCTCCGCCTGCGGGCCGACGTACGGCAGGTCGCGGAGGAACTGCTCGAGCTTGCGCTGGCGCCGCACGTACACGGGGTTGAGACGGATGTTGGTGAGGCTGTTCGAGAGCCGGCCGGTGATGCGCTCGGGAAGGCTGGGGTGATTGGCGATGGCCTGCTCGCGGGCGGTGATGCCGGCGGTGAGGTTGCTGATAGTGGGGGCGTAGCTGCGGCCGTTGTCGTTGAGCACGATGATCACGCGCTGCTTGCTGTGGCCGATGTTGTTGAGCGCCTCGTACGCCATGCCGCCGGTCATGCTGCCATCGCCGATGACGGCGACGATGTGGCGGTGCGGGTCGGTGCCGGCGTCGCGGGCGATCGCCATGCCGTAGGCGTACGACAGCACCGTCGACGCGTGGCTGTTCTCGATGTAGTCGTGCGGGCTTTCCTCGCGATTCGGGTAGCCGGAGAGGCCACCCGCCTGGCGCAGCTGTTCGAAGCCCGCCTGACGCCCGGTGACGATCTTGTGCACGTAGGCCTGATGGCCGGTGTCCCACAGGATCGCGTCGGTGGGCGACTCGAACACCCGGTGCAGCGCGAGCGTGAGCTCGACTGCGCCGAGGTTGCTGCCGAGATGGCCGGCGTTCTCGGCGACCGCCTGCACGATGAAGTCGCGAATCTCGCCGGCGAGATCGGCGAGTTCCGGGTAGCTCAGTTCGCGAAGGTCGGACGGTTGCCGGATCTGCTGCAGCGCCATGGCGTCTTCACGCTACAACCGTCGTGCGCTGGGCGGGACATCAGCGGCGTGGGATACGTTGAGCCGATGACGAGCCTTCCTGACTATCGCGACCTGCCACTTCGGGGTGGACTGCCCAGCAGCTGGGGGGTCTGGGGCGCTGACGGCTCCGACGTCTTCGGCTGCCTCAATCTGCTCACTTCGCAGCGGGCTGCGGCGGCGGCTGCAACGGTGCAGCGCGGTGCGGTGTTCGCACTCAACTGGACGATGGCCCTGCCCGACCCTCCGTTGTTCGGCCGCCAGCCGTTCACCCACGAGGTCACCGGCGCTGGCGGCTCCACCAGCCACGACGACGTCTTGCACGACTGGAACACTCAGTCGTCGTCCCAGTGGGACGGCTTCCGGCACATCCGCAATCACGCGGCGATGGCCGACGAGGAGGGCAGCGGCCACTACGGCGGCGTCGCCGACGAGGATCACGGCATCCATCACTGGGCTGCGCGAGGCCTGGTGGGGCGCGGCGTACTCGCCGACATCGGCCGCTGGCGCGAGGCGCAGGGGCGTCCGCTGCAGTACGACCAGCCGGACCCGATCGAACCCGAGGAGCTGGCCGAGTGCCTGGCCGCGCAGGGAACCGAACTGCAGGAAGGCGACGTGCTGCTGATGCGCACCGGCTGGATCGGCTGGTACGAGCAGCTCGACACAGCGGCACGCACGCGCCTGGCCGCTCCCGATGGGTTGGCCACGCCCGGGCTGCGCAGCGGCGAGCACCTTGCGGAGGTGCTCTGGAACATGCACATCGCGGCGATCGGGTGCGACAACCCTGCTGTCGAGGTGTGGCCGCCTGGCTCGCTGCTGGACCCGGCCCGGGAGGCCGACGTACGCGCCGACCGCCGCCTCCTGCACGAGATCTTCACCCACACGCTGCTGCTGCCGATGCTGGGCATTCCGCTCGGCGAGATGTGGAACCTCGAGGCTCTGGCCGCCGACTGTGCTGCCGATGGCCGCTACCACTTTCTGTTCACCTCCGCGCCGCTGAACCTGCCCAATGGTGTCGCCAGCCCGCCGAACGCACTCGCGATCAAGTAGGAACCACTCGATGACCAACACCTCCACACTCGCCGGCCAGAGCGCGCTGATCACCGGCGGTGGTAGTGGCATCGGCCTCGCCTGCGCCACCCACCTCGCTCGCGACGGGGCGACGGTCGTGCTGGCGGGTCGCAGCGCGGAGAAGCTGTCGTCGGCCGCGGCCGGCTTGCGCTCCGCCGGGGCAGATGTGCACACGGTGGTCTGCGATGTCACCGACGAGTCCCAGGTGCAGGCCGCATGCGATCAGGCGACGGCGTTCGGGCGGTTCACGATGGTGGTAGCCAATGCCGGCTCCGGCTCGGCCGCGCCGTTGCACCTCACCACGCTCGACGACTGGAATAGTGTGATGGCCACCAACCTCACCGGTGCGTTCCTCACGATCAAGCACGCGGCGGTGCACCTCGCCCGCAGCGGTGGGGGCGCGATCGTTGCCATCTCATCGATTGCCGCGCCGCGCACGCATCGCTACATGACCCCGTACTGCGTGAGCAAGGCCGGCCTCGAGATGCTCGTGCAGCAGGCCGCCGACGAGCTCGGCTCGGTGGGCATCCGCGCCAACGCGGTGCGCCCCAGCCTGGTGCCCACGGAGATCTCTGTCGGCCTCACCGGCAGCCCTGAGATCGTCGCCGACTACCTCGACCAGATGCCGCTGGCCCGCCTGGGCACGGTCGACGACATCGCGAACGCGGTGCGGTTCCTGCTCGGCGAGGAGAGCAGCTGGATCACCGGTCAGTGCATCAGCACCGACGGCGGCCACCACCTGCGGCGCGGCCCGAACCTCACCCCGTTGATGGAGATGGTCCTGGGCGACAACGCCCACCCCCACTGAAAGGACGCGCTGCCGGAGCCGCAAGACTGCGGGGATGGCAGCACTCTTCGATCTCAATGGTCACGTCGCACTCATCACCGGCGGCAACGGCGGCATCGGGCTGGGCATGGCCGATGCGCTCGCCAGCCAGGGCGCGGCCGTCGCGATCTGGGGCACCAACCCGGCGAAGAACGCGGCCGCAGCCGAGCAGCTGCGCTCACATGGCAACCTCGTGCTCGACCTGGTGTGCGACGTCGGCGACCACCAGGCCGTGATCGACTCGATGGCCACGACCGTCAACGCGTTCGGCCGGATCGATTCGTGTTTCGTGAACGCCGGCGTCGGCGGGCAGGCGCCCAGTTTCGTCGGGATGAGCGAGGACGAGTGGAACCGCGTCATGCGCGTGAACCTGGACGGTTCGTTCTTCACCGCGCAGGAGGCCGTCAAGCAGATGGTGGCGCAGTCGCCGCAAGGCGGCTCGGTGGTGTTCACCACGTCGGGTTCGGCGAAGTACGGCCAGCAGCGCGGGCAGCACTACGGCGGCTCGAAGGGCGCTCTCATCGCGATGATGAAGGGCATCGCAGTGGAGCACGCCCGCCACGCGATCCGCTGCAATGCGATCCTCCCCGGCTGGATCGAGAGCGACATGACGGCCGGCGCGTTCACCTGGGACAAGTTCGTCGACAACGTGCTGCCCCGCGTGCCGATGCGCCGATGGGGCAAGCCCGCCGACTTCGGCGGCCTCGCCGTCTACCTCGCCAGCGATGCCAGCAGCTACCACACCGGCGACGTGATCACGATCGACGGCGGCTACCACTCGTTCTGAGCCGCAGCAGACGTCGGCGACTACTACGGTGCACGCCATGAGAAAGTGGCTCACGGCGGTGGTCCTGTTGGGGATGGTGGCCGGCTGCAGTGGCAGCGAGGTTGCCGATACGTCCACGGACGCCACATCTTCCACGCCGACCGCCACGGAGCCGTTCGGTTCGACCGATGTTCCGACGGATGGCCCTTCGACATCCGCTGCCCCGGTGGATGCACGGCTGCCGGTGTTCGACGAGATCCACGACAGCGCGGGGTCGCTGTGGCGAGTCGAGGTGCCCGGTGTGGTCGCGGGCATCACCAGTCCGCGCTTTGCACCTCGATCGCGCAACTTGCCACCGTGCCTCGCGGTCATCCTCCACGCGACGTACCTCGGGCCGGAGCCGCTGGGATCTGCCTGGAACCTCAGGTTCGGGTCCGAGGACGGTGGCAGCCGTCAATGGGCCTGTCTTCCAGAGGGTCTGGAGGACATCGCTTCTGGGGATGTGATCCCTGGCACCTCGGTGATCACCGTCGTCGGCATGATCGAATTCGAAGAGCCGCTGCCGGACGTCGTCGAGCTGTACGCACGCGATGCAGTGGCCGACACCACGGAGTACTTGACGATGGACGTCGGACCGTTGCCCGACTTGCCGCCAACCGCAGCGGGCCCGACGCCGGCGTCACTCGGCGATCCGGCGACGCCACTGATCCACGCCGTCGACGACGGAACTGTCACGGCGACGGTCGTCGGTGCATGGCTCTCTCCATTCGGCGACGACACCTGCGTCGAGGTTGCGGCCACGTTCGTCGTGTCGGAGGACGTGCACAGCATCACGGTCGCGGCGCAGGACCCCCCGATGCTGATCGCCGGCGGCATGGTCCAACCAACGGCGGAATGCGGCGCGGGTGCAGATGGGTACTCGATCGACCCGAACCTGATCACGTACGTGCCGGGCACCGTCTATGGCATGACCTGGTCCTACCTCGTGCCGGCCGCCAGCGAACCGCAGGCACTGCTGGTGCCGGGCGCCGAGACCCAGCTGATCGCGATCACTCTGCTCGACGGCCCGCCCGCTCCGCCCTGAACTGTCGCCGCAGTCGGACCACACGGAGCAGTCGGCCGGTCTGGAACACTGTCAACATGAGCGATCACGAATCGACCCACCTCGAAGGGCACGCAGGGCAGCAGGCCATCGCCGCGCTGATGGCGTTCGGTACCGACACGATGTTCACCCTCAACGGCGGGCACATCTGGCCGCTGTACGACGCGGCCCGCGACCAGGGCATGAAGGTGATCGACACCCGCCACGAGCAGACCGCCACGTTCGCCGCCGAGGCCTACGCCAAGCTCACCCGCAAGCCCGGCTTCGCTGCGCTGACCGCCGGCCCGGGCATCACCAACGGCGTCTCGGCCGTGACCTCTGCCTACTTCAATGGTTCGCCGCTCGTCGTGCTCGGCGGCCGTGCGCCAGAGGCTCGGTGGGGCAGCGGTTCGTTGCAGGAGTTCGATCATGTGCCCGTGATGCAATCCATCACCAAGAGCGCCGCCACGGTGAAGGACTCGACCACAGCAGGCGAGATGGTGCACGCTGCGGCCCGGTTGTCGATGACCCCGCACCGCGGCCCGACGTTTCTCGACGTCCCGCTCGACGTCTTTTTCGCCGCGTCCGCAGGCGACATCCCGGTGGTCGACGAGTGCGTCGGCCTCGGCATGGCGCCGAACGACGACGAGGTCGCGCAACTTGCCGCGCTGATCGCCGCGGCCGAGCGCCCTGCCTTCATCATCGGCAGCGACGTCTACTGGGATGGCGCGTGGGACGCGCTGCGCGCCGCCGTCGAGCACCTGCGCGTGCCGTGCTTCTTCAACGGCTTGGGTCGTGGCACGCTGCCCGCCGATCACGAGCTCGCGTTCCTGCGTACTCGCGGGCTGCTCAAGGCGCGTGCCGACCTCGTGGTCGTGTGGGGCACACCGCTCGACTTCCGCCTCGGCTTCGGCCAGTTCGGCAATGCGCAGGTCGCCCACGTGGTCGACAGCGATGCCCGGCGCGCCGGCCACGTCACCGTCCCCACGGTGGCCGGCGACAGCAACCTCGTGCTGCGTGCACTGGCCGACGGGCCGGGGCCGTCGATCGACCGCAGCGGCTGGATCGCTGAGCTGCGCGCCGCGGAGGAGAAGGGCCGTGCCGCCGACGCCGAACTGCTGGCCAACGACAGTGCGCCCATCAAGCCGAGCCGCATCTACGGCGAGCTCGGCCGGCGGATGGCTCGCGATGCGGTGGTGATCTGCGACGGTGGCGACTTCGCAAGCTATGCAGGAAAGTTCGTCGAGGTGTTCGAGCCAGGCTGCTGGCTCGACACCGGCCCGTACGGCTGCCTGGGCAACGGCCCCGGGTACGCAATCGCGGCCCGCTCGGTGCGGCCCAGCAGCCAGATCGTGTTGCTGCTCGGCGACGGCGCCGCCGGGTTCAGCATGATGGACGTCGACACGATGGTGCGCCACAACCTGCCGGTGGTGATGGTCGTCGGCAACAACGGCATGTGGGGGCTGGAGAAGCACCCGATGCAGGCGATCTACGGGTGGGACATGGCGTGCGATCTGCAACCGGGCCTGCACTACGACAACGTGGTGAAGGCGCTCGGCGGCGCCGGCGAAACCGTGACCGACCCGAGCGAGATCGGCCCGGCGATGGACCGGGCGTTCGCCAGCGGCGTGCCCTACATGGTCAACGTGCTCACCGACCCGTCCGACGTCTACCCCCGCACCAGCAACCTCGGCTGACCCGCCGCCCCGCGATGCTTTGGCGCTGATGTGCGGTGGTACCGCATCTCACCGCCAAAGCGGGTGGGGTCACGACCTGACGTCAGTGATCGGTGGACACATCGACCTCGAGGGGTATGGTCGGCGGCGGCTTCCCCCAACGTCGACGATGCGCGCCGGGCGCGCACCGAGAGGGTCGCCCCATGTCCACCACGTTCGATCGCATGCTCTCCGAGTTCTTCCATGATCACCACGGTGTGGTGTCGAGCGCAGAGTTGTTGGCGCTCGACGTCGGGCCACAGGAGCGTCGGTATCTGCTCGATCAAGGCGTGCTGACTGCGCTGTTCGAAGGCGTCTATCGGCTCACCGCCTCGCCACTGACATTCCACGCCCGTTGCCGTGCGGTGTGCCTGGCAGACGCGTCGCTGACGTTGTGTTGCCACACCGCAGGCACCCTGCTCCACCTGCGCAAGTGCACGACTTCGTGGTTGCGCGCCGTGACCACCCGCCGTGCCAAGCCGATCGGGTCGGGCGTCATCGTGCACCGCACACTGTTCGAGATGGGCGATCACGTGATCGAACGGACTGACGGCATACGACACACCGATGCGCTGCAGACCTTCTTCGACCTCTCCAAGCACGTCAACGACCTGACATTGCGGTCGATCGGCGAGCAGATCATCTCTGATGGCCTGGCAACTCACGAGGCGCTGGCGGCGCACGTCGCTGCCAATGCCACTGGCGGCCGGCCCGGTGGTCGGCGTGCCAGCCGAGTGATCGGCACCCGTTCGACTGTAGGTGGTGCGGCCGAATCGGATGGCGAGGTGGTGCTGTTCGAGGCGTTGCAAGCGGCTGGCATGACCGGCCTCCAGCG
>JAYSPV010000100.1:0-21625 GCA_043721915.1 Ilumatobacteraceae bacterium
GTTGATGATCGCCGAGTTCAGCCGCCGCCTCATCGAGCGAGACGGCACCTGGGGTCGCATCATCGGGCTGACCTCGGGAGGGCCGAGTGGCTTCCCCAGCGAGGTCACCTACGGCGCGGCGAAAGCAGCGTTGGAGAACTACACGATGTCGGCCGCAACCGAGCTGGGCCGCCGCGGAGTAACTGCCAACATGATCCATCCGCCGATCACCGACAGCGGCTGGGTCAACGATGCGGTGCGCGACTTCGCCGCCACCAGCAGCGACCACTTCCATGTCGCCGAGCCGGGCGAGGTGGCCGGCGTGATCGCCTGGCTGTGCACCGACGACGCGCGAATGGTCACCGGCAACATCCTGCGGATGCGATGAGCTCACCCGATAGCGGTCCCACACTGCATGTCGGCTGCCCGATGTGGGCGCAGCGCGCCTGGGTCGGCCGCTTCCTCCCAGCCGGCACGGTCGCCGGTCGCGAGCTGCACGCCTACAGCCGGTTGCTCAACGCGGTCGAAGGCAACACCACGTTCTATGCGGCGCCTGCGCCCGTCACGGTCACGAAGTGGGCCCAACAGGCTGCGCCCGACTTCCGTTTCGTGTTCAAGGTGCCCAAGCGGATCACCCACGATCAACGGCTCCGCGACAGCGGGCCCGAGCTGGCAACGTTCTGCGACCTGCTGGAGCCGCTGGGTGATCGCATCGGAGGCTTCACGTTGCAGCTGCCACCCACGTTCGGTCCTGCGGATGTGGGCGTCCTCGAGTCCGCGTTACGCCGGCGGCCACGAGCGTGGCGCTGGTCGGTCGAGGTGCGCCATCCGGACTTCTTCACCGTCGACGGACGGGCTGCGCTCGATGCGATGCTGAGCCGGCAGGGAGCCGAACGCGTGCTGCTCGACACCGAGTTCCTGTTCTTCCGGCCGCCGACGAGCAACGAGGGGCGTGAGGAGTGGGAACAGAAGCCCCGTGTGCCGGCGCTCACCGAGCCAACCACGGACCATCCCATCGTGCGATTCATCGGCCACGACGACCCCACGATCACGATGGCCGGCCTTGCGAAATGGCAGCCGATCGTCGCCGAGTGGCTCCGTGAGGGCCGCACCCCCACGTTCTTCACTCACACGCCCGACAACTCGCACACGCCGGCGCTGGCTCTCGCGTTCCACGCGGCCGTGGCCGCGCTGGTTCCGGCCCTGCGACCGCTACCGACACCACTGCCGGACCAGACCATCGAGCAGGGCTCACTGTTCTGAGCCCGCGTAGGTAGCAGCCCTTCAGCGGAAGTTGGGCATCACCTTCGTGGCGAACAGCTCCAGAGTCGTGGTGTCGGGATAGTCGGAGCACCACGGGATGAAGCCGGTGCATCCCAACTTCACATAGGCCTCGATCTTCTCCGCCACCTGCTCGGGGGTGCCCACCAGGTTCCCGTCGCGCCAGCTCTCCAGCGGCTCGCCCCAGAAGCTGGCGCTGCCGGCCTCGTCGAGCTCCGCCTGCGTCTCGCGCACGAACACCTCCGGGCTCCACGTCTTGCGGATCGTCGCCTCGTCGCGGCCGACAGCCGAGCAGTGGCCCTTGAGGATCTCGCGCTTGCGGGCCCACTCCTCGGGCTTGCCGCCGAAGTTCGCACAATCGGCGAATCGCGCCACGACACGCAGCGTCAGTTGCTCGCCGCCGCCGCCGACCCAGATCGGCGGGTGCGGTGCCTGCAGCGGCTTGGGATCGCACTGCGCCCGATCGAGCGTGTAGTACTCGCCGTGGAACGTGGTCTCGGGCTCGGTCCACATGCTCTTCACGACCTGCACCGTCTCGCGAAGCATGCCGATGCGGTCCTTCGGGCGACGGAACTCGAAGCCGTAGCCCTTGTATTCGTTCTCGTACCAGCCGGCGCCGATGCCCCAATCGAGCCGGCCACCGCTGATGACGTCGATCGTCGAGGTGATCTTGGCCAGCACACTCGGCTCGCGGTAGCTGTTGCAGCCGACCATCTGCCCGAGCCGGATCCGCGAGGTGCGCTGGCTGATCGCGGCCATCGTCGTCCAGCACTCGAACACGGCCTCGTGCGCGGGCTTGGGTACGTTGTGGAAGTGGTCGTAGACCCACAGGCTGTCGTAGCCGAGCTCTTCGATCTTGGTCGCGATGTCGACCGCGGTCTGCCACTTCGCTTCCGCACCGTCGATCGACGAGAGCTCCATCTTCCAGCCCTGGGGCATGAACATGCCGAAGAGCACCTTCTCGACGTCGCGGGTGTCAACGATGGTGTGCGAAGCGGTCATCCCCTGAACATACCCTGCTCAGCACCAACGGCCCGATGAGTGACGGTCGACACACGGCGTCTACATTTGGGTATGGGTTCGCAGCAGTTCACGGTCGCCGACGTCCACGAGGCAATCGCTGCCACCCGACCTGACGAGGTCTGCCTGGTCCATCGAGATCGCCGGCTCACGTGGGCACAGGTCACCGACCGAACCCGTCGCCTCGCCAACCACCTGATCGGGCAAGGTCTCGGCTGCCACAAGGAGCGCAGCGCACTGCTCGGCCACGAGAGCGGGCAGGATCATCTGGCGATCTACCTGCACAACGGCACCGAGTACCTGGAAGCGATGCTCGGCTCGTTGAAGGCTCGCGTGGCCCCGTTCAACGTCAACTACCGCTACGTCGCCGAAGAGTTGCTGTACCTCCTCACCGACTCCAGGGCGACGGCGATCGTCGTGCACAGCCAGTTCACACCCACACTGGCAGAGGTGCTCGCCGACCTGCCCGACCTGAAGGTGATCCTCCAGGTGCCCGACGGCTCCGACCTGCCGTTGCTGCCCGGCGCGGTGTGGTACGACGACGCCCTTGCGGCAGCTTCTGGCGACAAGCCGGCAGTGCAGTGGAGCCCCGACGACCTCTACATCCTCTACACCGGCGGCACCATGCATGCCCAAGGGTGTGCTGTGGCGCAACGCCGACGCCAACGTCGAGTGCTTCGGTGGCAGCAAGGCCGACACGATGGACGCCGTGGTCGCCGAGGCGACCGGCGGCCTGAAGGCTCTGCTCGCTCCCCCATTCATGCACGGCGCCGGTCATTGGATGAGCTTTCGGGCGTGGAACACGGGGGGCGCCGTGTTCATCCAGCACCACACCGATCACCTCGACCCCGACGACATCTGGGGCACGATCGAGCGCGAGCAGCTGAATTTCCTGTTGATCGTCGGCGACGCCTTCGGCCGCCCACTGCTCGACCAGCTCGATCGTCAGCATTACAACCTGTCGTCGCTGACCGTCATCCTCTCCGGCGGCGCCGCACTCAGCGCGCCGCTGAAGGAGGAGTTCCTACGCCACCTGCCGACGGTGATGATCGTCGATGGTCTCGGCTCGTCAGAAGCGGGCGGCCAGCTGTCGCACGTGTCTGCCGGCGGCGGCGCCACCACCGGCACGTTCCCCATCAGCCCCGGCAACCACGTGCTCAGCGACGACCTCACCCGTGAGCTGCCTGCCGGTGATCCCGAGTTGGGCTGGCTGGCCAAGAGCGGCCGGCTGGCGCTCGGCTACCTCGGCGATGCCGCCAAGACGGCTCGCACCTACCCGGTGGTGGACGGTGTTCGCTACGCCGTACCCGGCGATCGGGCGCGGCTGCGTGTCGATGGCATCCTCGAACTGCACGGCCGGGACTCGGTCACCATCAACTCCGGCGGCGAGAAGATCTTCGCCGAGGAGGTCGAGGCTGCACTCAAGGCCCACCCCGGCGTGTACGACTGCGTGGTCGCCGGGCGCCCCAGCGATCGGTGGGGCAGCGAAGTCGTCGCGATCGTGCGTGTGCGTGAGGGCTACACGGTCGATGACGACGCGTTGCGCACGGAGGCCGAACGACACATCGCCCGCTACAAGCTGCCCAAGGCATTCGTCTACGTGGCGGACGTGGTGCGCAGCCCGGCCGGCAAGGCCGACTACCGATGGGCCAAGCAGACCGCCATCGAGGCCGCCGCCGGCTGACGCGTCCGCGGCGACGCAGCAGCGGCAAGGCCTACGAGCGGGCGACGACGGCGCCGTCAGCGTTCACCAGTTCGCCGATCACGGCGCCGTCGTGGATCACCACCTGTACCGAGAACGCGACGCTCGGAATAGGCTCGAAGAGCTCCAGCGGCGACGTGGTCGGCGGGCCGGTCGCGTTGCTCACCCGAAGAATCGCGCCCACAGCTGCATCCGCCGGCCACGTCGCGACCACCAGATCGAGGTCCCCGAACTGGGCGGAGATCACCCCGAACAATGCATTCTCGAGCGGTCCCCAAGAGCCGACGGACACGCCGTCCACGATCACCTCGACAACGTACTGATCGTCGTCCGAACCGCCCAGCGACACACTCCATGCACGACCATCGGGCAGGGTCCCCGTGTCGATCACGGTGCCGACCAAGGAGCGTCGAATGCAGGCCACGGTTCTGCCGATTCAGTGACGGAGTCGCTCGGCTGGCCGGCCTCCCGCAGGGTCAGTAGACGTTGTTCGAGATCGAGCCACTCGGATGACGTTGCCGGGCGGACCGAGTCGGCCATCCCCTCCAGCTGGGCAATGGTCACGCCCGGGTTGGCGACAAGGGCGAACGACACGCCGTTCGATTCCCACAGGATCTCGTTGAGCCCGACGGCCTCATCGGCGAACAGCACAGTGTCGGGACGCGATGCAGCTGTCGGGTCGCCCAGGACCAGGAACGCCTGGGCTCGCAACAGTTCGGGCTGGGGAGCCGCGAACAACACGACCGACGACTGCATGGTTCCGTTCAGGTACAGAACCCCGGTCTGGTGCAGTGGGTATGGGGGCTGCTCTGACCCCGCGAGCGAACTGGCGAAGCCCTGGAAGGGGGAGATCGGACCGTATCCGACGGCGACCATACCTTGCGGCAGGAAGGCTGCATCCAGCGTCGGACGATCAGCATCGTCGATCGAGAAGCCAGCGGCCAGGTACTTCAGCGCGTCGTCATCGACACCTCGGCTGATGGTGCTGACCCAGCGATCCGGCGCAACCTGCACGAACAGCGACCTCGGCGCGTCGTCACCGAACTCGTTGGAATTCGCAAGGATCACCCACTGCCCGTTGACGGTCAGTTCGACCGGATCGTCCACGTATTCGTACAACTGGCCGTCGAGCCATTCGTCGTCATGCCCATCGCTGGTGTCGACTGCGAGCGCGATCGGCGATACCCCGTCCTGCGGACCGAACCACCTGAGGGTCGGGGGCGTGAGGCCAGGGGACGTGAGGCCCGGGCCGGTACCCGGGGCCGACCGCTCCTGCCGGCTCGTAGCCATCGGGCACGTTCCCGATGACGTAGCGGGTGTCGACGACGGCCTCTGCGACGTCGTCCGGCGGCGTGTCGCGCTGCGTCACCACGACGAGCCCGCCAACGGTGAGTGCGGCGACCGCGGTGGGGAGGGCGGGGCACATCCACCGGACCCCTCTACGTGTTGGGACGTCCGGTCGCAACCGGAAGGAGGCGGCCCGTCGCTCGGCCACTCCCGCTGCTCGCCCGCGGGCATCCACCTCATCAAGGGTGACGTCAGACATTGTTTCCTCCTTCGGTGAGCAGCACCGCGAGTTGCGTACGTGCGCGGTGCAGGTGCGTCTTGACGGTGCCGGCCGAACACTCCAGCACCCGTGCGATCTGTTCGACATCGAGGTCGTCGACATAGTGGAGCAACACCACTCGGCGTTGCTGGAGCGAGAGGCGACGAACGGCCGCCCAGAAGGCAGCGTCGCGCATCGACGGGTCGCTCGCTTCCTCGGGGCTGCGGCTCGCCATCGTCCGAAGGCGAGTTGCTCGCGCCCGAGCCCGCGCCAGCGCGACGCCACGCGATTGATCAGGACGCGTCGTAACCAGGCGCCGGGGTCGTCGTACTGGGAGATCCTGGGCCAGTGCCGCAGCACCCGAAGGAACGTCTCCTGTGTGAGGTCCTCAGCACTCTGCCAGTTGCCGGTGGCTGCATGAGCCACTGCCAAGAGCCGACGATACTGAGGCTCGTAGACGTCATCGAACGACACCAACGTTTCCGCCGACTGGGCTGGTGTGGAGTTCATCGCTATCACTCACCTTCACACCCCACATCGACCGGCACGGTTGACACTGCGACCAGATTTCCGGAATTCCCCGGCGATCAGCCGCGCACAGGGTCGATCGGGGTGATGGTGCCGAACGCCTGCTCCAGCACTTCGGCGGCAGCGAGGCAGGTGAGATCGGCGAACCTGCGCCCGACCAGCTGAGCACCCACGGGCAGCCCGCCGGCCATGCCCACCGGCACGATCGCCGAGGGCAGGCCGAGCAGGTTGGCGGGCAGGATCGGGCGGGCCTGATCGAGCACGCCCTGCGCGGCCGCCACCGAGACGATGTCGGCACCCAGCTCGAACGGCGGCTCCGTCCACGTCGGCATCAACAGCACGTCGTACTCGGTGAGAAACGCGTGCCACTCACGGTCGACCGCGTTGCGTTCGGCGAAGGCCATCATCAGCGTCGCGACATCGATCGGCTGGTAGACCTCGTCGGCGAACCCGAGAAACTTCTTGCCTGGCTCGCCCATCACCATGTCGAGCAGCGGCCGTTGCACGCGCAGCTCCTCGTTGAGGATCGGGCCCCACAGCTCGACGGCACGACCGAACGACGCAGGGATCGCCTCGGTCACCTGCGCGCCGGCTCGTGCGAACGCATCTGCGGCACCCTGGATGGCGGCGGCGACACCGTCATGCGTGGTGCCTGCCGGCGGGGCAGCGCATACGGCGACACGCAGCGCGCGGCCTTCCGAACGGTCAGCGAGCACCACCGGCACCGCACGCGGGTCGCGATCGTGCGGGCCGGCGATAGCCCGCAGGCCTGCGCGCACATCGGCGACATGGCGCGCCATCGGGCCGTCGGTGAGCATGAACTGGGCGGCGATGCCCGGGTCCTGCGGAGGGATCTCCGTCGCCCACGGGACGACGCCGGTGGTGCGCTTGATGGAACAGATGCCGTTGCAGGTGGCCGGGTTGCGCAGCGAGCCACCGATGTCGTTGCCGAAGCCGAGCGGTGACATGCCGCTGGCCAGCGCCGAACCCTCGCCGCCGCTGGACCCGCCTGCCGTGCGGTTCGGGTGCCACGGGTTGTGGGTGATGCCGTGCAGCGACGACTCGGTGGTGATGCGCAGGCCGAGGTCGGGAAGGTTGGTGCGCCCGATCGGGATCGCGCCCGCAGCGCGCACACGCTCGACCAGCGGCGCATCGGTGGACGACACGGCCTCGGCCAGGAATGCGATGGCCTGAGTGGTGGGGGTGCCGGCAAGATCGATGTTCTCCTTCACGGTCACGGGAACGCCGTGCAGCGCACCGAGGGGGGTGCCAGCAGCGACCTCGGCGTCGGCGGCATCGGCGGCGGCGAGCGATGCATCGTCCCAGCGACGCACGACCGCGTTGAGATACGGGTTCACGTCATCGATGCGAGCGAGGTGCGCCGCCACGACCTCGCGGCTGGAGGCCTCCCTACGGGCGATCATCCCCGCCAGTTCCAGTGCACCCTTGCGCCACAGTTCGGCGCTCATGGCCAGCATGCTGCCACACCCCTCGGCTCACCCTCGGACGAAGGGTCGGCCGGCACGATCTCGGTATCGGGGCCGACGGCTCGTAGCCTGAGCAGCGTGAGCCAACGAGCGTGGGACCGTGACACCCTTCCCCAGGGCGAGGAGAAGGTGCAGGCGATTCGTCAGATGTTCGACGCCATCGCACCTCGCTACGACATGGTGAACCGCATCATGACCTTCCGGCTGGACGTCCGCTGGCGCCGCAAGGCCGTGCACATGTTGGCTCTCCCTGAGGCAAGCACGGTCATCGATCTCGCCTCGGGCACCGGCGACCTTTGCATCGATCTGCGCAAGGCCGGCATCCGGCCGATCTCGTTCGATCTCAGCTACGGGATGCTCGCCAACGACCGCAGCGCCAGCCCACGGGTGCAGGCCGACATCCTGCGCCTGCCATTGGCCGAACACTCGGTGGATGGTGCCACCTGTGGTTTCGCACTCCGCAACTTGCGCGACCTGCCCACATTCTTCGCAGAGCTCGCGCGGGTCGTTCGCCCAGGAGGGCGGATCGCGCTGCTCGATGTCGGAGTGCCGCACAATCGCGTCATCCGTTGGGGCAACAACATCTACTTCGGCAAGGTCGTGCCCAAGATCGGCGCGCTGCTCAGTGACGGTGCCGCCTACCGCTACCTCCCCCGGAGTGTCGCCTACCTTCCACCTCGCGACGAGCTGGTGCAAATGCTGCGCGCCGCGGGGTTCGCCGACGCCGAGCACCACCAGCTCTCCGGCGGGCTGACCCAGCTGATGGTCGCAACTCGCGACTGACGATGCGCGCACACACCCGCCCGCTGGCCGCCGTCCACGACGGCGAGATCGACCTCAACGACATCGCTCGCGGCGACGGGTACCTCTTCGTCCGCGATGGCGTCGGCATTGCCGGCCGCGGTGTCGCGGCGCGCATCCCGCTCGCGGATGTACCCGCAGTCCTTGCTGCGATCGCGCACACCGACGAGGTCGGCGGGATACATCCACTCGCGCTCGGTGTGGTGCCCTTCGAAGCCGGTCGGCCGTGCGAGCTGGTGCTCCCCCAGGTGTTGGTCGGCAAGTCGGCCGACGGCCGGCAGTGGGTCACCACCATCGACGACGCACCGATCGACCTCGCTGTCGGCCCCCGGCCTGCGCCGCGAGCGCAAGCGTTCTCTGTCGCCCCGCTCACCGACATCGATCGCTATCTCGCTGCAGTCGTCGCCGCTCGCGACGCGGTACGCGACGGCTGGCTGACCAAAGCGGTCATCGCACGCGAAGTGACCGTCAGCAGCCCGGAGCCGATCGACATCCATGCCGTTCTCCTACGCCTGAAGGCCACGTTCGGCAGCAGCCACCGCTACTCCGTCGACGGGTTCATCGGTGCCTCGCCCGAGCTGCTCGTCGCGGTGGAGGGCAACCTCGTCCGATCGCTGCCCCTCGCCGGCACGACACCACGCACCGGCGATCCGGCAACCGATCAGCTGGCGGCAGCGGAGCTCCTCGCGAGCGCGAAGAACCAGATCGAGCACCGGGTCGTGATCGACATGATCCACGACACCCTGCTGCCTTGGTGCAGCTACCTCGACTGGGAACCCGAGCCGTCGATCATCAGCGTCGCCAACGTGCAGCACCTCAGCACTGCACTCGAGGGTCAGCTCAGCAACCCCCGGCCCAACGTGCTCGTGTTGGTGCGCGCACTCTCACCCACACCCGCGCTCGGCGGCTTTCCAAAGGCCGCCGCACTCGCGCTCATCGCCGAGGCGGAGGGGTTCGTCCGCGGGAACTACGGCGGCGCGGTCGGCTGGGTGAACGCAGCCGGCGACGGCACATGGGCGGTGGCGATTCGCTGCGCAGAGTTGTCACACGATCGTCGCAGCGCCCGGCTCGTCGCCGGTGGCGGCATCGTCGCCGACAGCGAGCCGTTGAGCGAGCTGGCCGAGACCCAGGCGAAGCTGCAGGCGATGCTCTCGGCCATCGTCCGCCCGTAGGGCGCCAGGCGTCAACCGAGAGCAGCGGCGACGGCTGCGTGCAGACGATCGTGCAGACGCACGTTCTCGGCACGATCGCTCACCACTCGCACGACTGCGACGGCCGGGTCGGCGAGCGAGGCGAGCAGCTCACTCACCGACGCGACCGTGCACGCGCCCAGGCCGTGCGCTGCGGCGAGGGCAACGATGTCGGTGCCGTGGGGAGTGCCGAACAGCTGCTCGAAGCGCTCACCCGCGAGCGTGGAAGCCTGTGGGAGGAACGAGAAGATGCCACCGCCATCGTTGTCGGTGACGACGATCGTGAGCGGCAGCCCACGTGCCGCGAGCGCTGTGAGCGATGACTGGTCGTGGCAGAACGCCACGTCACCGAGGTACACGACGGTGGGCTGGCCCGTGGCGGCCGCCACTCCGATACCGGTGGCAATCACACCGTCGATGCCGTTGGCACCCCGGTTGGAGTGAACCACCGTTGTCGAGCCTGGGCGGCCGAACCACTCGGTGTCGCGCACCGGCATCGACGACGAAACGACGAGCGTCGCCGCCACACCGCTCAGCGCACGTGCGACACCGGGCTCGCACAGTGACGACAGCCCGGCGAGCACGCCCTCAATTGCCGCCTGGCCACGGCGTTCGGCATCCTGCCAGCCAGCGAGCCACGGCGTACCCGTCGCCCCACGCACCAGCGGCGCCAGCTCCGCACAGAGTGTGGATGGCAGCCCGTAGACCCGCTCGGTGACGATGCCCAGCGGGTCGATCGTGCGCTGCTGTGCGTGCACCTGCACGTGTAGAGCTCCGCTGCCCTGCAACCACTGACCGAGCACCTTCGACGCCGGCGCCTCCCCGAGGTGCAGCACCACCGTCGGCATGTGGTCCTCAGCGAACCCGGGGTGGCGGAGCAGCGAGTCGAAGCAGGACACGGCCTGTGCCAGGTGTCGGCACCCCGAACGCGGATCAGCGAGCACGGGCCACTGCAACGCGTCGGCCAGCAGGCCAACCGCAACTGGATCATCAACGCCGCCACCGGCGACGATCACGCCGCGCTGCTGGTCGACCATGGCCGCGAGCTCGGCCACGTCCGGACGCATCATGAACCAACCGTCGCGTTCGCCGACCAGTGCCTCGACGGCAGCGGGCAGCTCGTAGGGCGCGCCGACCAGGGGCTCACGGAACGGCAGGTTCACATGCACCGGCCCCGGATCCGCGCCGACGGCGCTCAACCACCAGTCGGCGGCGAGGTCGCGCCAACCATCGGCGCCCTCGGCACTCGCCACCCCGGGGTTTGCATACCGACGGACGACGCCGCCGTACAGCTCGGTCTGATCGATCGTCTGCGGGGCGCCGATGCCCTGCAGTTCGGGAGGCCGATCGGCCGTGAGTACCAGCATCGGCACGCCAGAGAGGTCGGCCTCGACGACTGCCGCGTGGAAGTGGGTCGCCGCCGTGCCGCTGGTGCAGAGCAGCGCCGCGGGCGTACCGGTGGAGAGCCCGATGCCGAGAGCGACGAACGCTGCGCTGCGTTCGTCGTGCACGACGTGCAACGCGAGTTCGGTGCGATCGGCCAGCGCCAAGGCCATCGGCGTGCTGCGCGACCCTGGTGCCACCACAGCGTGCAGCATCCCGAGCCGCACCCACTGATCCACGATCGTGGCACAGAAGGTTGCCTGCACGTCGGCCGGAGATGGCAGCTGCGTCATGTCGGCCACGATACGGGCCTATCGTGGCCGCATGCGCCCTTCCATGACGGTGGAAATCTGGTCGGATGTCGTCTGCCCCTGGTGCTACATCGGCAAGCGGCGCTTCGAGACCGCCGCCGCGCAACTTCGCGACGAGGTCGACCTCACGGTGGTCTTTCGTCCGTACCAACTCGACCCGACGGCGTCGCCGGGAACCTCGCAACCGGTGATCGAGGCGTACGCGAAGAAGTTCGGCGGGCCCGAACGTGCCGTCCAGATCATCGACAACGTCACGAGCATCGCCGCCGGTGAAGGGCTCGACTTCCACATGGACATCGCACTGCGCGCCAACACGCTCCTCGCCCATCGGCTGTTGTTCCTGGCCGAGGGCAGCGGCCACCAGTACGACTTGAAGGAACGACTGCTGCAGGCGTACTTCTGCGACGGGCTCGACATCGGCGACCCAGATGTGCTCGCCGACTGTGCGTCCGAGGTCGGCATGCCGCGCGAAGCAGTGCGGGCGTACCTCGAGAGCGATGACGGCACGCTGGTGGTGCGTGAGATGCTCCTCGCCGCAATCGAGGCCGAGATCACCGCCGTGCCGACGTTCGTGCTCGACGGCCGCTGGGCGGTGCCAGGGGCGCAGGACCCGGAGACGTTCGTCAATGTCATCCGCCGCCTGTTGCAGCGCCGTCACGACGAACCGGACGAAGCAACGGCAACGACACCGGCTGATGGCGAGGCGTGCGATGTCTGAGTGGCGTCCCTACTCCGGCCCCTTGGCGGCCGAGCAGCTCGGCGACCACCAGGCGCCTCGGATCACCTTCCTGCACGGCTTCACCCAGACCTGCAACTCGTGGAAGCCGATCGGCGAGTGGTTCGCGGCACAGGGTCTGCTCGTCACCGTCGTCGATCTCCCCGGCCACGGCGGTTCGGCTCATGTCCGCGCCGACCTGCGACGAATGGCCGACATGATCGCTGCCGTCGGAGGCACGGGCGCCTACGTGGGCTACAGCCTCGGCGGCCGCGCCGGGCTGCACCTTGCGTTGATGTACCCGCACGTCGTCGAAGTGCTCGTCACCATCGGGGCGAACCCGGGCATCGATGACGCGCAGGAGCGGGCCGAACGCCGCACTGCCGACGACGCCCTCGGCGAGCACCTGCTCGAGATCGGGCTCGAGCAGTTCCTGCAGGAGTGGACAACGCTCCCGCTGTTCGGCGGGTTGCAGCTCTCCCCCGACGAGTGGGCCGACCGGCTGCGCAACACACCGGAGGGCCTCGCCGACAGCCTGCGGATGGCCGGCACGGGTGCGCAGGACTCGCTGTGGCCCAGGGTGCGGGAGCTGAACATGCCGGTGGTCGCCGTCGCCGGCACCGAGGACCACAAGTTCGCCGCCATCGCCCGCCAGATGGCTGATCTCGTGCCCAACGGCATCGCCCACCTCATCCGCGGCGCGGCCCACGCCGCCCATCTCGAGCAACCCGAGGCCGTCGCCGCGATCATCGCCGGCGCGTTGCAGCTCGCCTGAACCGACGCAACCTCGCCGTCAGCCGGCGAGCGCTACGCCCGCCGCGGTCAGCAGCCCGGTGACCAGTTGAACCTTGCCGGTGACGCCGAGCACGGGGATCAGCGCTCCACCCTGCGCACCCGCGCGGATCGCACGGACCGCAGGGACGGCAACCACAACCCCGAGCAGGCCAGCCGCGGCCGGCGGTCGGCCGGCGACTGCGATCGCGACAACCAGCCCGAAGGCTGCCGCGAGGAGCAGGCTGTACATCCACCGCGTCCGCGCATCACCCAACCGGACCGCAAGGGTTCGCTTGCCAACATCTCGGTCCGTCGGGATGTCGCGCAGGTTGTTGATGACCAGCAGCGCGCAGGCCAAGCAGCCGGCCATCGCGCCGGCCAGCCAGGCAAGACCCGTGATGCGCTCGCACACCGCATAGGTGGTGCCGGCGGTGGCCACCAACCCGAAGAACACGAAGACGAACACCTCACCGAGGCCGAGGTAGCCGTACGGCTTGGGCCCTCCCGTGTAGCCCCACCCGGCCAGCAACGCCGCAGCGCCCACGGCCAACAGCCACCACGACGTGACGGCTGCGAGCCCGAGACCTGCTGCGGCAGCCACTCCGAATGCCGCCAACGCAGCCTTCTTCACTGCACTGGGCGACGCGAGGCCGCTCGCGACCAGGCGAGTAGGGCCGACGCGTACGTCGTCCGTGCCGCGCACCCCATCGCTGTAGTCGTTCGCGAGGTTGACGCCCACCTGCAACGCGACGCTCACCAGCAACGCCGGTGCCACCCGCCACCAGGCTGCGCCGGCCTCGCCCACCGAGACAGCAGCACCGAGCGCGACGGGCACAACCGCCGCAGGAAGGGTTCGTGGACGGGAGCCGATCAGCCAACGGTTCATCATCGTCATTCTCGCCTAGTCTCGACTCCGTGCCACAGCTGGTTGCAATCGATCTTCCCGGCGGGGCACGGTTCGTCGAAGCCATGCAGCGGGAGTGGGACGCCGGCAACGCGGTGATCCCGATCGATCGCCGCCTTCCCGGGCCGGCGAAGGCGGCCCTGCTGCGCAAGATGGCCCCCGGCGCGATGGTCGACGAGGTCGGTCGCCGCCGGCTCGCCGACGGCCACGACACGGAGCCCGGCGATGCGCTGGTGATGGCAACCAGTGGCAGTACAGGAGAACCGAAAGGTGTGGTGCTCACCCACGAGGCCATCGAGGCTTCCGCCCGCGCGACGAGCGCGCGACTCGGAATCAGCGCCGCCGACACCTGGCTCGCGTGCCTCCCACTCGCTCATGTCGGAGGGCTCTCCGTCGTCACCCGGGCGCTCGCCACCGGCACCTCACTGGTCGTGCACGACGGTTTCGTCGCCGCCAGCGTGCAACAGGCGGCTCGCGACGGCGTGACGGCCGTCGCTCTCGTCGCAACTGCACTGACCAGGATCGACCCGGCGTTGTTCCGAGTGATCCTGGTGGGCGGCTCGCGACCACCTGCCGAGCTGCCACCGAACACACACACCACCTATGGCCTCACCGAGACGGGGAGCGGCGTGGTCTACGACGGGTGGCCGTTGGACGGTGTGGAGGTGTCGATCGGCGCCGACGACGAGATCCGGGTGCGCTGCCCGATGCAGTTGCGCTGCTATCGCGACGGCAGCACGCCGGTTGACGCCGACGGGTGGCTGCCAACCGGAGACCTCGGCCGGTGGCTGCCCGATGGGCGGCTGCACGTGGACGGCCGACGGGGAGAGCTGATCATCACCGGCGGCGAGAACGTCTGGCCCGAGCACGTGGAGGCCGCCTTGATCGGCCATCCACGCGTCGCTGACGTCGCGGTCGCGGGTGTGGCCGACCCGGAGTGGGGCCAGCGCGTCGCTGCCTGGGTGGTTCCCGCGGGCGAGCCCCCGACCCTCGCGGAGCTCCGCACCCACGTGAGGGCAACGTTGCCCGCCTTCTGCGCACCCAAGGAACTGCATCTGGTCGACGACCTGCCGCGGACATCACTGGGAAAGGTGCGACGGAGCCGCCTCGCCGCATCGGCCGAGTCGGCACGCGACCGGTAACGTCGGCTCGATGAGCGACACCGCGCACTCCTCTCGCAGGCCGCTGGCCGGCCGGCTCGCACTCGTCACCGGCGCAGCCTCCGGAATCGGCAAGGCGATCACCGAGCGCTTCCACGCCGACGGCGCCACCGTGCTGGCCACCGACATCGACGAGGACGGCTTGGCGGCGCTGCAGGAGCAACTCGGCGAACGGGTCGTGACGGCGCGTTGCGATGTCACCGATGAGCCGTCCCTTGCGGCAGTGGGAGCGATGGCCCAGGAGCTCGGCGGCCTGCACATCGCCGTTGCGAACGCCGGCCGCGGCACGTATTCACCGATCGTCGAACATCCGGTCGGCGAGTGGAAGGCGATCATCGACCTGTGCCTCACCGGCGTGTTCCTGACCATCCAGGCAGCGGGGCGTGTGATGGTCGATGGTGGCAGCATCATCACCATCTCGTCGCTCAACGGCACTCAGCCCTCAGCCGGCATGAGCGCGTACTGCGCCGCCAAGGCGGGCGTGATCATGCTCACGCAGGTCGCGGCGATGGAGCTGGGGGCACGCGGCATCCGTGTCAACGCCATCGCTCCCGGGCTCGTGGAGACCAACGCCACCGGCACGTTCTTCAAGATCCCCGGCGTGGTGGAGGAGTTCATCGAGAACACGACGCTCGGCCGCTTCGCTCAGCCGCACGAGATCGCCGACATGGCGTCATTTCTCGCCGGCGACCAGTCGTCGTTCATCAGTGGCTCGGTGATGCGTGTAGACGGCGGCGCCTCCACGAAGCGCTACCCGGACCTCCCGGGCGCCTTCACACGCATGGTCGACCGGAGCAGATAGAGCCAACGCAGCACCCGACGCGTTCAGTCGGAGGACTGGTCGGTGACGTCGTGCTCGATGGTGACTTTCACCTGACGGATGCGACGCCCCTCCAGCTCGGCGGCGGAGAACCGCCACCCGTCGTGCACGATCGATTCGCCGATCTCGGGCACGTGTTCGAGGGTGTTGAACAGGAAGCCGGCCACGGTCTCCCAATCGTCGTCGGGCACGTCGAGGCCCAGCAGATCGTTCAGGTCGCTGATCGACATCGCGCCATCGACGAGGTAGTCACCATCGGCAAGCCGCTGCACTTCGGCCTCTTCATCGTCGTGCTCGTCGACGATCTCGCCGACCAGTTCCTCCAGGCAGTCCTCGAGGGTGACGAGACCGGCGAGCGCGCCGTACTCGTCGGCCACCAACGCAAGGTGGAACTTCTGCGCCTGCATCTCGCGCATCAGTCGGTTGAGCGGCTTGTTCTCCGGGACGAAGTGCACGGCCCGCAGCAACCCGGTGACAGGCAGTTCGCCACCGCCCTCGCGTTCGGTCCGCATCAGGTCCTTGGCGAACGCCAGCCCACGAACGTCATCGTCGTCGGTGTTCAGCACCGGCAAGCGGCTGTAGCCCTCGCTGAGGGCAAGGTCCAGCGCCTGGGTGACCGTCCATGTGTGGTCGATGATCACGATGTCCGGGCGGGGCACCATCACTTCGCGGGCAACGGTGTCGCCGAACTCGATGATGCTCTCGATCAGCTCACGTTCCTCGTGCTCGACCACACCGTCCTCGGCGGCGACCTCGACGATGCCGAGCAGTTCCTGCTCCGATACGAACGGCCCGGATTCGAGGCCCTTGCCGGGGACGATGACGTTGGTGAGCTTGATCAGCGAGTTGGAGATCCAGCGCAGCGGCGGGAACGCCACCAACGCGGCCACCGGACGGGCCGACAGCAGCGCCGCGCGCTGGGGGTGCAGCACCGCATACGTCTTGGGCACGGCCTCGGCGAGGACGAAGAACAGGACGACGTTGAGCAACACACCCACCACGACACCCCAGGTGCCGAACAATCTGGCCGCCACGATGCCGGTGAGGGTTGCCTGCACCGTCTGAGCGATGTTGACAGTCAGCAGCAGCGGGTTCACCCAACGTTCGGGGTGATCGACCAGCCGCTTCAACGCCTTCCCCGACTTGAGGCCCTTGTCGGCCAGCGAACCGGCGCGCGGTTTGCTCATCCGCGACAGGCCCATCTCTGCCACGGAGGTGAAGATGAGGAGGATCAGCAACGCAAAGATCGCGACGAGCATCAGCAGGTCGACGTTGTTGAAGTCTTGCAAGGTGGCGATCACTCCGGTTGCTCCTGCCGGAAGCCTTCCGGCGCAGGCCCGCCCCAATGGTGTGCCTGCAAAAGTGCCAGTTCCCGTGCGCGCATGGCGTCACCGGCTGCCGGCTCGTCGTGGTCGTGGCCCAGGACGTGGAGGATGCCGTGCACGACGAGCAGCGCGATCTCGTCGTCGATCGTTCCGGCGTGCTCGGGCGCCTGGCGTGCGGCCACTGCGGGGCACAGCACGACATCGCCCAGCAGCAACGGCATGTCACCAGGGTCAGGGGGAGAACGGTCGGGGCCGCGACTGGGTGGTTGACCGTGCAGAACGATCTCGGCCTCAGCGGCATCGATCGGGAACGCCAGGACGTCGGTGGGCCCCGGTTTGCCCATGTGGAGTTCGTTGAGCTCGCCCATCTCGGCTTCGGTGACGAACAGCACCGACAGCTCGGCCAGGCCACGAACGCCCTCGTCGCGCAGCACCGCCTCAGCAAGTGCCTGCCAACGGAGCAGATCGATCGCGACATCCTTCTGCTCGTCCGCGCAGAACACCTCGGGCTCGCCATCGCCGCCGACGCGGGCAGGGGCGTTCAACCGAGGACGGGATTGGTCAGGCACGTCGGCCGCCGGCGCGTGCGCTGCTTGCTGTTGCCTTGGCCTCGTCGGCACGTTCATAGGCGGCAACGATGTCGGCGACGATGCGATGGCGAACGACATCACCCGATTTGAGGTGCACGAAGGCGAGGCCTTCGATGCCCTCCAGTGTTCGTTCGAGACCAACGAGGGCGCTGCGACCGTCGGGAACGTCGACCTGAGTGGTGTCACCGGTGACCACCACCTGTGAACCGAACCCGATGCGCGTGAGGAACATCTTCATCTGCTCCGGGGTCGCGTTCTGGGCTTCGTCGAGGATGATGAAGCTGTCGTTGAGCGTTCGGCCACGCATGAAGGCCAACGGGGCGACCTCCACGGCCTGACGCTCGAGCAGCTTCTGCGCACCCTCCACCTCGACCATGTCGTACAACGCGTCGTAGAGCGGGCGCAGGTACGGATCGATCTTGGCCATCAGGTCCCCCGGAAGGAAACCGAGCCGTTCCCCCGCCTCCACGGCGGGCCGAGTGAGGATGATCCGCTGCACTTTCTTGGTCTGCAATGCATGCACCGCCATCGCAACGGCGAGCCAGCTCTTCCCGGTGCCCGCCGGGCCGAGCCCGAAAGTGATCACGTTGCTGCGGATGGCATCGACGTAGCGCTTCTGGCCGGCGGTCTTCGGGCGGACCGGCTTGCCCTTCGCACCGCGCATGATCTCATCGGTGAGCACGCGGCTGGGGCGCTCGTTCTCGCGCATCATCTCGATGCTGCGCCGGATGCTCGGCTCATCGAGGTGTTGGCCCTGCTGCAGGAGCACCACCAGCTCCTCGCACAACCGCCCAGCGGCTTGGGCCTGCGGACCATCGATGGAAATCTCGTTGCCGCGCACGATCACCGAGGCGTCGGGGAACGCTGCTTCGATCAACCGGAGGTTCGCGTCACGCTGGCCGACGAACGCGGCCATCAGATGCGCGCCAGGGAGGACGACGGCGTAGGGCTTCGTGAGCGGCGTCACTCTGCGGTGACCGACAATGGACTCATTCGAAGACACGGTAGCGAACTGGCCGCTGTTCCCGACGCATGAAGGTGGTCACGGGCGTGCGGCCGTCGGCACCTCGAGAGCCTGCGTCTCGTCGGCGTCGGGCGCGACGAGAGGCACAGCGTCGGCGAAATCCACGGCGAAGTAGTACTGGGTGCCGAGGTGGACGACGGGAGCCGGGCCGACGAACGACCTGGCCATCCGAGCCATGATTTCGGCGAAGCCGCCCTGCACGCCCTGTTGGTGCACCTGCGGGACGTCGAACACGAGCAGTGCGCCATCGGCAGCTTCGCGTTGCAGGACTTCGCGCGCGAGACGCGCAACCGCTCCGCTGGTGGTTGCCGCTGGATGAACCACCAGCCACATGATGTAGTGCACCACCTGGCGGCGGGAATGCTCTGGATAACGGTGTTCGAAGAAGCGGCGGCTGAGATAGCGGGATGGCCCGATCTCGGTGGCGATCAGACACATCGCGATCGGGCTGGAATCGTCCCAGAGCACCCACAGCCGGTTGGCCGAGTCGGCGACGACCTCCTCGAACTCGTCCCGAAAGAGCATCTCGTGGCTGGGCGCCTCGATCGACACCGGTGTGTACGCGACGTCGTACAACTGCCACAGTCGGTACAGCATCTCGGCATCGGTGACCTGCGAGTGGCGAGTTACGTACACAGCACCGCCCGCTCGCCCGGCTCGCGCGCACCGCGCGCAATCAGATACTGCTTGCGCGAAACCCGGAGCATGTGCGTAGCATATGCACGGGCCTTATGGCCATCGGTGGATAGTGTCCTGACGAGTGGTGAGGAGACGAGTGAAGCGGCATCCGGCGCTCCTGAGCTGGTGGTACCTGGGTATAGCCGCGGCACTGACGCTGCTGTGTGCTGTGGCGCCCAGCGAGGCGGTGCGCGACGGGGTGTACACAGTCGCCGCTCTCCAGGTGTTGCCCGTGATGCTGCTCGCCCGACGGATCAACCGACTGACGTGGAAGCCCGTCGCTCTCTTCGCCGCCGTGGGCCTGCTCTACACCGGTGAGCAGTTCGCCTCCGACGGTGGGCCCACCTACCAGTCGACCCTCGCGATCATGCTCGCACTGGCGGCGGTCGTGTGCCTCGCCGGCGGGGTCGGCGTGCTCTTGCGCCAGAACATGCAGGCCAGAGCGAAGGGCCTCTGGGGCGACGCCCTCATCGTCGCTCTCGGTAGCTGGATCGTCAGCTGGGCTGCGTTGGTCCAGCCGATCACCGACGACGACAGCACGCGCGCCTTCGGTGCAGTGCTGTACGGCTTCTACCAACCAACGGCTTCGGTGGTGATGTTCCTCGTCCTCGCCGTCATCCTCAGCCACCGCGAGCGGCCGCCGGCTCTCTGGCTCATCGCCGCCGCACTGGCCGGCAACATGCTCGGTGATCTCCTCTACTCACTGATGGATGCCGGCCATCTCGGCAGCGGCGTGACACGCATCGCGCTGCCCCTCTACAGCGCCGGGTACTTCCTGGCCTGCGCCGGCTTGCTGCACCCCAGTGTCGCCGAGTTGGGCAAGCCACAGCCCCAGCAGCGGGCCGACACCATGGGTCGACTTATCGTCACGACCGCGTCGATGGTCTTCCCGGTGATCGTGCTGGCCGGCACGGCGCCCAATGACACCACCGACAAGATCGTTCGATCGGTGTCCGCGCTCGCGCTCGCCGCCGTTGTCATCACCCGAGTGATGATGGCCGTCCGCTACAACAACCGAGCGCAGGCCACCCTGTTGCGCGGCGCCCAGACCGACCCGCTCACCGGACTCCCCAATCGCACGGTGCTGCTCGAACGGATCAACGACCTGCTCCGCACCTCGTGGGGCCAGGAGCACCACCCGACCATCTTCTTCGTCGATCTCGATCGCTTCAAGAACATCAACGACTCACTCGGCCATGCCGCAGGCGATGAGGTCTTGGTGACTGTGGCTCGCCGCCTCGTCAACGCAGTGCCCGAAGGAGCCATCGTGGCCCGCCTCTCGGGTGACGAGTACGTGGTGTTCGATGCGACCGCCAAGTCATCCGGCGCCGCGCTGGCATTGGCCGAGCGGATGCTCGGCCTCTTCCGCGAACCACTCGCGCTCAGCCAAGGCGACGTATTCGTCACCGCCAGCATCGGGGTAGCCAGCATCAGCGCCACGTCCAGCACGTCGCCGGAAGACGTCGTACGCCACGCCGATACAGCGATGTACCGCGCGAAGGACGCCGGCCGAAACTGCCTCGCCGTCTATGACGAGTCGATGCACGAACGGGTCGCTCACCGCCTTGCTGTGGAGACGGCGCTCTACCGGGCGCTCGATCGTCGCGAGCTCCGGCTGTTCCATCAGCCGATCCTCGATCTGCAGTCCGGCGACGTCGTGGGCTTCGAGGCACTGATGCGATGGCAGCAGGCCGACGGCACCATCGTCTCACCGGCCGAGTTCATCCCCATCGCGGAAGACACGGGCACGATCGTTCCGATCGGGTCGTGGGCGCTGCTCGAAGCGTTGAGCCAACTGCGCCGTTGGATCGACGACGGTGTCTGCAGCCCGAGTGCGACGATGTCCGTCAACGTCTCACCCCGCCAGCTCGGCGACACCAACTTTCCCGCCATCGTCAGCGAAGCCCTCACACGTTCCGGCGTGTCACCGCAGTTGCTCTGGCTGGAAGTCACCGAGAGCATCATGATCTCCGAACCCGAACTTGCGCTCGCAACGTTGCGTCGCCTGCGCTCGCTGGGTGTTCGCGTCGCGCTCGACGACTTCGGCACCGGCTACTCCTCGCTCTCGTTGCTGCAGAAGTTCCCCCTCCAACGGATCAAGATCGATCGCGCCTTCGTGCACGGCGTCGCCGACAACCCCAACGATCGCAGCCTCGTGCGCACGATCATCGCAATGGGCCGCTCGCTGGGTCTCGACATGGTGGCCGAAGGCGTGGAGAGCGTGCACCAACTACAGGTGCTCAGCGATCTCGGTTGCAGCAAGGCCCAGGGCTACCTGATCAGCCACCCGGTGCCCCCAGATGCGATGCGCAGTACGGTTGCCGCACTCGAGCGGCTGGGGCAGTTCCCAGGTCTGCGCCCCGCCGCCACTGCGCCCATCGGCTGAGCTGCACCCCGGGATCGCGCG
>JAYSPV010000101.1:0-21161 GCA_043721915.1 Ilumatobacteraceae bacterium
CGTCGTCACCATTGACGTCGTCACCCGTGACGTCGTCACCCGTGACGTCGTCACCCGTGATGTCGTCACCCGTGATGTCGTCGCCCGTGATGTCGTCGCCCGTGATGCCATCGCCCGTGATGTCGTCGCTGGTCACGGTGATCCCCGTGGTGTCGCGAAGATGACCCTTCTGCACGAGGACCTCCGCCTGCGCCCTGTGGTCGGCGATCGCGGCCTCTATCCGTTCGGTGCCTTCGACACCGCGCGCCTGCAGACCCGGCAAGGCGGCCTCCAGCCGCTCGGCCTCGGCGAGCTCGCCGGCAGCCTTCTCCGCGAAGAACACCTGCTCCTCCTGTGCGTCAAGCACGGTTTCCAAGCGGCTCGCCTCCTGGTTCACCTCGTCCGACGCGACCATGAGCCGGTCCACAGCCTCCGTCTCCTGTCCGAGCCGGCCCTCGGCGTCATCGAGTACCTGTCGCGCTCCATCGGCTGCGCTGGCTTGAAGAGCGGCAATCGCCTCGAAGTTGGCGGCATCGGCGTCGATCGCCGCAGCCGTCGCAGTCTCACCGCTTGCGCGTGCGGCAGCAGCTTCTGCGCGCTTGGCAACGGCCGCCTCAGCCGACTGGCTCGCCTCTGCGGATGCAGCGGTCGCCTGCCGCTCGGCCGCATCGCGTTCGGCTGTGGTCATCGCCAGCTGCCGCTCGGCGGCCATTCGCTCGTTCTCTGCCGTGAGCTTGTTGGCCGCGTAGTCGGGAAGCGACAAGTCCCTCGCCGCATCAACTCCGAGTTGCAGCGCAGCTGCTTCGGCGGACAGCTCTGCAGCCGAATCGAAGGGATCCTGCAACGGGGCTGCAACCGCCGGCTGCGCCGCCGGCATCACCGACTCGTCGAGCTGGAACTCGCGCCCGTCCGCCAGATCGCTGTTGATCTGGCCGGAGTCGGCCAGGCGTTCGAACTCGGCGAACCGGGCAGCGGCCTCGTCCGGGCTCGGCAGAACTCCACCGGGGACAGCGTCGATGACCAACGAACCGTCGCTTTCGAACGAGACCTTGCTGCCCTGCTCCAGCGCCTGCTTGACCATGAGCCGGTCCATCACGTCGATGTCTGTCTCCTGGGTGGAGATGTAGCGCGACCCGTGGTCTGGCGTCGATGCCAGAATTGCGCCCTGGCTGTCGATGTTGACGACGAAGCCGCGATCCAGTAGCTCGGCGATCTTGTCGAGCTTGCCGGTGAGAAACGCATCGCCCTCCGCCGTCAGCGCGGTCGATGGTTCGAGCATGGTGGTGGGCGCATCGTTGCCGGAGAGGCGAACGCCACGACCCGAGTAGAGCGAGGTGCGAATCTGTTCGACAAGTTCTGGGTCCAGGGGTGTGGGCATGGCTGCAGAGTACCGCCCGCCCGCTGCGAGGTCACCGGGAGAATTCCCGGGACCCCGAGGGGTCGATGCCGGCCTACACAGCGTGTAACAGGCCGTAGACGAGGCCCTCTTCCAAGGCCCGCCACGAGGCTTCGATGATGTTGCCGCTGACACCGATCGTGGTCCAGCTACGCTTGCCGTTGGTGAAGTCGATCAGTACGCGCGTGACTGCGCCCGTGGCAGTGGCGCCGTCGAGGATGCGGACCTTGTAGTCGGTGAGGTGCACGCGATCGAGCTGTGGGAACGCGCCCTTCAAGGCGTGACGCAACGCAAGGTCGATCGCGTTGACCGGGCCGTTGCCCTCGGCAGTGTGCACGTGGCGCTCGGCGGCATCGCCGTCGCCGACCCACACCTTCACCGTCGCCTCGGTGGTGAACTCACCGCTGGGCAGCTCGTCGGTGATCACCCGCATGCTCTCCACCCTGAAGTCCGTCTGCTCCCAGCCCGAGGCGCGGCGCATCAGCAACTCGAGCGACGCGTCGGCCGCCTCGAAGTGGTACCCCTCGTGCTCGAGTCGCTTGAGATCGTCGACCACCTGGTTGACGGCCGGGCCATCGAGCGGCAGGCCGAGCTCCTCCGCCTTGATCTGGATGGTGGCGCGCCCGGCCATTTCGCTGACGACGAAGCGGGTGCCGTTGCCCACCAGTTCCGGCGCGATGTGCTCGTAGGCATCCTTGGCTCGTTTGATCGCACTGACGTGCAGACCGGCCTTGTGAGCGAACGCCGACGAGCCCACGTACGGCGCCTGCGGGTTGAGCGGTCGGTTGAGCACCTCGGCGACGTGGTTGCTCACAGCGGTGAGGCGTTCGATGCGACCCTCGGGGAGGCACGGCACCCCGAGCTTCAACTGCAGGTTGGGGATCACAGTGGTGAGGTTGCAGTTGCCCGTGCGTTCGCCCAGCCCGTTGAGCGTGCCCTGTACCTGACGGGCGCCCGCGCGCACGGCCGCCATCGAGTTGGCAACTGCGCAGCCCGTGTCGTCATGGCAATGGATGCCGATGATGACGTCGTCACCGACGTGGCGGTACACGTCGCCGACGATGGCCTCGATCTCGTGAGGCAGCGAGCCGCCGTTGGTGTCGCAGAGCACGACGTGGCTGGCGCCCTTGACGATCGCCGCTTCCAACGCCCGCAGGCTGAACTCCGGGTTGGCCTTGTAGCCGTCGAAGAAGTGCTCGAGATCCACCATCACCATGCGACCGTTCGCATGGAGGAACGCGACCGAATCCGCGATCATCAGCTCGCCCTCGTCCAGCGTGGTCTGCAACGCCTCGGTGACCTGATAGTCCCAGCTCTTGGCGACGATGCACACCGCGCTCGTGTTCGCATCGAGCAGGTTGCGCAGCGTGGCATCATCGTCGGTCTTGCCACGCGGCCGACGGGTACTGCCGAACGCCACCATCGTCGAGGTCGTGAGCCGCAGTTCCACGTGGGCGCGGGCGAAGAACTCGATGTCCTTCGGGTTCGCGCCGGGCCAACCGCCCTCGATGTAGTGCACGCCGAGGTAGTCGAGCTGCTCGGCAATGCGCAGCTTGTCGTCCACCGAGGCCGAGACACCCTCTACCTGCAGTCCATCGCGCAGCGTGGTGTCGAACACTTCGACGAGTTGCAGCTTCGAGTTCATAGTGGGGTGCACCCTTTCCGGGGGAGGACTCGTTGTCTGAGGGAGGACTTGTTCGGAGAAATGAAAGAGCCGCCCGGAGGGGCGGCTCGGAGCGCACATCGGCATGGGGCCGAGGTGCGCTAGCAAATGATGATGATCGCGTGCGCTGCGAACGAAGTCACGCCACCATTCAAGCCCCGATTTCGCTCCGCGTCAACGTGTGTCCTGTGTACAACCTGTGCGTGAACGGTGGACGAACAAGAAACTTCTGTGCGTAACCCGCTTTCTCGGTGGATAACCCTGTGAGGAGCGAAAATACCTCTTGACCTGCGGAAACGCTGGGTGCAGAGTGATTCTCGTACCGGGCAGCGCAACGCCAACCGGAACCCGAGGAACGGTGTCGCAAGACGGGGCAGCCAGCAATGGCGGCCTCGAGGAGCGGAGGGCCAACCGGGTTCACGAGGTGAGAGCGGGGCCGGTAGGAGGATGATCTGGACGCCAGGCTGCGAACCCCTCGGGGCAAGTAGCAGGGTGGCTGGGGAAGCCGAACCGGGCAACCGGGGAAGCCGAGCCGGCGGTCGGAGCACTGGAAGTGGCGCCTGGGCAACCGGGGGTCATGGGGAGTGCGAAGGCTTCACTGCCGAGGAAGGAACCGGGCAACCGGGGAGACAGTCGGCAAAAGCGGATCGCCCGCCGAAGCGCAAGCTCCGACGGGCGATGACATTGGTCGAGACGGAGGCTAACGCCCGAAGATCGATCGGTGGTGGATCACCCTCCGACCCAGGAGTCGCCCCGGGCGGCGCGCAGGCTTCGGCCAGCAGCGCTACCCGGGGCGCTTCGCTTTTTCCGCCCATGTCGCCGCGCCCTGGTTCGCGGCTAGGCAGGTCGTTGTGCCCGCAACTGGGGCGCCCCAGAAGCCGACGTAGTGATCTGTGGCTCCCCGGTTGGACTCCGCTGTTGGACGCGACGGGGCTACCCTCGGCCCGATGAACACACCGGCACCGGGGACGCCACGCCGCGAGGTCTCGGCGAGCTACCAGCAGCAACTCGACCAGGGTTACAACTTCGGCAGCGTGCGCACGTTCGGGCAGCGACCGCTGCTCACCTCGCCCGAACAGCTCGACGAATGGCAGCCCGACGTCGCTGTCGTCGGCGCACCCTTCGACCTCGGCACCACCAACCGGCCGGGCGCGCGCTTCGGACCCCGCTCGCTGCGTGCCGACGCCTACCAGTCGGGCACCTACCACCTCGGCCTCGGATTGGAGATGTACGACTGGATGGAGGTCGTCGACTACGGCGACGCAGCCTGCCCCAACGGGTTGGTCGACGAGAGCCTCGCCAACATTCGCGCCCGAGTGCACGAGGTCGCCAGCCGCAAGATCGTGCCGTTCGTGATCGGCGGCGACCACACGATCACCTGGCCGTCGGCGACCGCCGTCGCCGATGTCTACGGCTACGGCAACGTCGGCATGGTGCACTTCGATGCCCACGCCGACACAGCCGACACGTGCGACGGGAACCTCGCCAGTCACGGAACCCCGATGCGGCGGCTGATCGAGAGCGGCGCGATCCCCGGCAAGAACTTCATCCAGATCGGCCTACGCAGCTACTGGCCGCCGGAGAACGTGTGGGACTGGATGGCCGAGCAGGGCATGCGCTGGCACCTGATGGACGAGATCTGGGAGCGTGGTTTCCCCGCGGTCATGGCCGATGCCATTGCGGAGGCGCTCGACGGCCCCGAGTACCTCTACATTTCGATCGACATCGACTCGCTCGACCCCGCCTACGCGCCCGCCACCGGCACGCCCGAGCCAGGCGGCATCGTCGCCGCCGACCTGATGCGCATCGTGCGCCAGTTGGGCTACCAGCACAAGGTGGTCGCAATGGACATCGTGGAAGTCGCGCCTGCCTACGACCAGGCCGACGTCACGATCAACGTCGCCCATCGCCTGTTCACCGAGTGCCTCGCCGGAATGGCCGCCAAGCGTCGCGACGCCGCGGGCGCCGCCAAGGGCCGCCCCGCATCGGGCCGCTGATGTCGATGCAGTCACGAACACTGGATCGGGCCGGCCGACTCGCCGACGAGTTGGTGGTCGACGCCCTGTTCATTGTGCGTCGCTACCCGTGGCACTGGCCGGCGGTCGTGGCCGGCGTCGTGCTCGGCTTCGCCGGTGGTTTCGCAGTCACCGGCCTGGGGTTCCTGCCCTTCGCCTCCGCCTTCGTGTGCGGCGGCCTCGGCATGAACATCGCCAGCGACTTCCGGTTCATCACACGCACCCCCACCCGGCTGTTGTTGATGGATTCCAGCCGGGTCATCGGCCTCCCCACCGCACTCCTGCGTGAGGTGCAGCCCAGCGAGGTCGTTGTCACCCCCTCGGGCCCGGCGCTTCACCTGTTCGCCGGCGGCGAGGTGCACGTCATGGCCCGCGGGCACGCGGCGAGAGTGCATCGGATGCTGTACACAGCAGCCGAGGATGCGCCCGACGGCCCGGTTGTACGGTCGTCGACGTGAGCACGATCCCCCTCTCCGAACGTCCGCACATGCCCGCCTACGGGGTCGACGAGCCGGGGTGGAACGGCCTGCCGTGGGCATGGGCGGCCGAACGGCTCAGCGGCACCCGCAACTTCTGGCTCACCACCGTCTCGGGTGACGGGCAACCTCACTCGCTGCCTGTGTGGGGTGTGTGGGATGAGGCCAGCCTGCAGTTCAGCTTCAGTTGCGCGCCGAACGCCGTCAAGGCGCGCAACGTCGCGACGAACCCTCGCGTGACGTTCTCCACCACCGACACGATCGAGTGCGTGTCCGTGCAAGGCACCGCCGAGCGCTGCATCGCCGCGGCGACGATCACCGAATGGGTGCCGCGTTACGTCGCCAAGTACGGCGACGAGGTCGGCGACGACTTCGCAGACTTCCTCGGCACCAACGCACTGTTCGTCGTGACGCCGCGTGTCGCGTTCGCCGTCATCGAACGTGCCGACGAGTTCTCCACTCGCGCGACGCGTTGGCGCTTCGCGACCAACTGACCGGCAGCCGGCCCGACTCAGCCCCGACGATCGTCAGTCACCCCGACGGTTGGCCGGGCCCTCACCACGGCCACCGGCGCGCGGAGGGCGGACGCGACGCGGTCGCTGGCGCGGAGAGACTGGCGGAGGTGTCGTCGCCGGCTGCGTGCGATCGGGCGTCACCGCCGCGAGCAGCGCAAGAGCTGTGAGCGATGGCTGAAAGAAGTAGTCGCCACCCGTCGTGTGTACGAATCGCTGCATCAGCGCCACGTGGTCGGGGCGGCCGCCCGGCAGCGAGAACGAACCACCCCGCCGCGGGCGCCCGATCACAGGGTCGGTGCCGGCGCCCTCCACCGGGAAGTCGGGGTCGTTCGCCCACCGCCGCTGCACGAACTCGAACTGGCGCTCGATCGACGTCTGGTAGCACAGGAACAGCAAACCACGGTCGTCGGGAAAGGCGGCCCGTGCGAGCGGATCCGTCGCGGCCACGCCCTCGGGCAGCGACCCCCCGAATGGAATCCCTCGCCGCAGCAGCCGGTGGGTCTGGGTGTCCTCCTCACCACCGTCGTCGGTGGGTTGGTCGCGGGGGTACATCTTGCGGATGTGCGCGGCATGCGGCGTGGTCTCGCCATCCGGATCGTCCTCGGCCAACTCGAAGTCGAGAAGGCGGTTCGGCGCCAGCAGGTCCGGGTCGGTGGTACCGGGGTCGACGGCGTGTTCGCCGACCGACGCCAGCGCGACGCCGCTCTTGTAGCGCCCCATCAGCTTGGCGCCGGCGAGGTCCTCGGAGATCCCCTGGGCGGTGGCGGTCTCCGCCATGAAGGCACGGAAGCCAGCGACATCCTGACGAAGCCTCCGCATCACGAGGTACGAACCGTTCACGGTCCACACCGGGCCGGACCGCGCTGCCGGGCCAGGCTCTTCGCCACCGCCGACACCTGCTTGGCGGGCATACCCGAGCAGGAACTCACCGGGCCACAGCAGGTCCTGGCCGGGCACACCTTGGTTGGGGTCTGCCGGGTTCTGTCGCGGGGTGAAACCTCGCACGCCCGGCTGCGAGATGCCGTCGCGGAATCCGAAGTGCTCGTGCCCGGGCTGGTCGGCGCGTGCATCACCGCGCTGCACGTGCACCACCTCGACTCGGTGGGCGATCGCCAAGCGCCGTTGCACCTCGACGGCACCATCGATGGCGGCGACGTCATGCGCAGCGACGATCACGACCGCGTGCGAGCTCTGCCTGTAGACCTGCGGCCACGAGGCCGGGTCACTCTCGCCCCGATCACCGAGCAGATCGGCTCGGCGTCGCATGCCCTCGCGGAACGCGTCCGGGAATGAACCCAGGTCCGCAGAGGGCAACCCCAGGGCGCTCAGGCCGGCGTGGGTGAACGCCAGATTGACCATCGCTCCCGAAGCGCCGGCAACCTGGCTTCCTGCCGTCACCATCGGCTGCAACGCAGCGATCCATGCGCGCCCGGCAGCACTGTCGGGGAACGCCACGAAGACGAGGGCCTGATGCTGAACGTCGAACCCGGGCAGCACGTTGCCCTGTATGGCATCGAGGTCGATGGCGGCGAGAGCCATATCTGCTCGTGGGACGAATGCGCGACCAGGCCCTGAGGCCGCAGCCGAGTCGGCGCTCACCGCCATCGCGGCTGCCACACCGGTCACGGCAGCAAGAAAGCCGCGTCGGCTGACACCGGAAGCCGCCGGCGACGGGAAGAGGTTCGGGTCGTGTTGCATCTGGACTCCTGGGGGGAAGTTGTCGGATGCTTGCGACCGTACGGAGGTGGTCTGAACGTCTCCTGAAGACCGTCCTCAGGCTGCGCCCAGGTTGACCCGCTTGGCCCGCTTCTCCAAGCGGATCACGCCGTTGCTGTCAGGCGAGCGGCGAAGGCGGCTCGTGTCGTCAGACGGCCAGCTCGCACCAGTGCTTGTACTTGGCCTCCTGGCCGCGCACGGTGCGGGCGTACACCTCGGCGATCGCCTTGGTCTTCGGGCCGGGGCACGGCACGGACCGGTCGTCGACCGAGTTCACCGAACTGACTTCGGCGGCTGTGCCGCACACGAAGATCTCCTCGGCGATGTACAGATCGCTGCGCGCGATGTTGTCGACCCGAACCTCGTAGCCGAGATCGGCGGCGATCGCGCTCACCGTGTTCTGGGTGATGCCCTCCAGCGCCCCCGCCGATGTCGGCGGGGTGAGGATGATGCCGTTGCGCACGGCGAACAGGTTCTCACCGGTGCACTCGGCAACGAGGCCGTTGGGGGCGAGCATGATCGCCTCGTCGTAGCCGGCCTTGAGGGCCTCCACCTTGGCCAACGAGCTGTTCACGTAGTTGCCGGTGGTCTTCGAAGCTGGCGGCATCGTGTTGTGATCGTGGCGCGTCCAGGAGCTGATCTTCATCCGCACGCCCTTGGTGACGGCGTCGTCGCCGAGGTATGCGCCCCACGGCCAGCAAGCGATCGCGACATCGACACTGCACGGCAGCGTGTTGAGGCCCATCTCGCCGTAGCCGTAGTACGCGATCGGGCGGATGTAACAGCTGGGCAGGCCGGTGCTGGCGACGGTGGCCTTGGTCGCGGCGACGAGCTCCTCCACCGAGTAGGGGATCTCCATCCCGACGATCTTGGCCGAGTTGTGCATGCGCGCCATGTGCTCGGTGAGCCGGAACACGGCGGGGCCGTCAGCTGTCTCGTAGGCGCGAATGCCCTCGAAGACGCCCGTGCCGTAGTGCAGCGTGTGGGTGAGCACATGGATCTGGGCGTCGGCCCAGTCGACGAGCGCGCCGTTCATCCAGATCTTCGGTGTCGTTTGGATCGGCATCGTTGCCCCTCGTGTCTCGAGTCTGTGAGAAAAACCTTGTCAGCCTGCCACGCGCGCGGCGAGCTGGGTACCGATCTCGCTGGTGCTGCCGGTAACAGGTTCGACGCATGCCGCCCGGATTCGGTCGGCGGCTGCGCCCTCGCCCAGGAAGTCGAGCATCAGCGCGGCGCTGAGGATCGCAGCCGTCGGGTTGGCCTTGCCGGTGCCGACGATGTCGGGCGCAGAGCCGTGGACCGGCTCGAACATGCTCGGGCCGGTACGAGCCGGGTTGAGATTCGCGCTGCTGGCAAGGCCGATGCCACCGCTGACGGCGCCACCGAGATCGGTGAGGATGTCACCGAACAGGTTGTCGGTGACGATCACGTCGTAGCGATGCGGGTCCTGCACGAAGTAGATACACGCGGCGTCGACGTGGTTGTAGGCCGTGGACACCTCGGGGAAGCCGGCGGCGACAGCATCGAACGCCCGCTGCCAGAGATCACCGGCGAAGGTGAGCACGTTCGTCTTGTGCACAAGCGTGACGTGCTTTCGGCGGGTCATCGCCAGCTCGAACGCGTACCGGCAGGCACGCTCGGCACCCATCCAGGTGTTCACCGAACCCTGCGTGGCAACCTCGTGCACGGTGCCCTTGCGCAGCGAGCCACCCTCGCCGACGTACGGACCTTCGGTGTTCTCGCGGATCACGATGAAGTCGTGCTGCACCGTGCCACCCGGTGCCGTGCCGAGGAACGGCCGCTGGTTGATGTACAGATCGAGGGCGAACCGCATCTTGAGCAGCAGACCGCGCTCGATGACACCCGGGGGAACCTCTGGAGTGCCGACCGCACCCAGCAGGATGCAGTCGAATCCGCGCAACTGGTCGAGCATCTCGTCGGAGAGAATCTCGCCGTCGCGCAGGTAACGCGCGCCGCCGAGGTCGAACTCGGTGGTCTCGATGTCGACGCCTGCGGCGCGGACGACCTTCAACGCCTCGGCGGTGACCTCCGGACCGATCCCGTCGCCACCGATGACTGCAATGCGATGTGCCATAAGTGAGGAAACCGTACCGCCTGCACCTCCCAGTCGAGCAAACGATCAGTCGAGCAGGCGGCCGTGCCGATGGCGGGTCCAGCTGATCGACTGCTCGCGTACCCAGTGGCGGAGCTCGACCATCGGGTCGGCGACGGGTTGCACGCGATCGACCTCCCAACAGCGTCCGTGCCACTCGATCAACTCGGCATCGGTGGCCGTACCGATCACCCGGACGCGGTCCCCGCCGTCGGGCACGCCAGTCACTCCTCTGACGAGCACGGCGATCGCCACCAGCGCCGGGTCGGCATCCGCGGCCACATGCAGCCGCACGCCGGGCAGGGGTCGGTAGCGCAGGATGTTGCGTTCGCAGGCAAGCCCCGACGGGTCGTGAGCGACGCCGAAGAACTCGCTCCACACTCGCTCGAACTCGGCCGGTTCCGCGCTCCGCAACGGTTGCGTGCGCAACTGGGGCGCTCCGATTGCGTACGTCGGGTTCTGGGCGTTCCCAGTTGCGCGCGCAACGGTCGCCGGCGGCGACCACGTCCCGAAGGCCTCCACGTAGAACGGGCCGCCGGCCTTCGGGCCGCAGCCGACCGACGAACGCTTCCAGCCACCGAACGGCTGGCGCTGCACGACGGCGCCGGTGATGTGCCGGTTGACGTAGACGTTGCCGACCTCGACCCGTTCCAACCACCGCCCGATCTCGTGCTCGTCGAGCGATTGGATGCCGCCGGTGAGGCCGAATTCGCCGGCATTCTGTAGTTCGATCGCGTGCGACAGATCGTCGGCACGCATCAGTCCCAGCACGGGCCCGAAGCACTCGGTGCGGTGGAACCACGAGCCGGGCTGCACGCCCATCCGTACGCCTGGCGACCAGAGGTGACGGGTCGCGTCGAGGCACTCCGGCTCCACCAACCACCGCTCCCCCGGTTCCAGGGCGGTGAGTGCTCGCAGCAGCTTCGGCGACGGTTCGCCGACCAGTGGACCGGTCATCGTCGACAGATCATCGGCCGCACCGACCCGCACGCTGCGCACGGCATCGGCAAGTCGGCGGATGAATGCCGGATCGTCGTACACCGACGCTTCGATGATCGCAAGACTCGCGGCTGAGCACTTCTGGCCGGCGTGGCCGAACGCCGACTTCACGAGGTCACGGATCGCTGCGTCCTCGTCGGCGGCGGCCGTGATCACCATCGCGTTCTTCCCGCTGGTCTCCGCGAGCACTCTGATCGACGGCTTCCACGAGCGGAACAGTTGGGCGGTCTCGTAGGCGCCGGTGAGCACGACGGTCGCCACCGAGTCGTGCGTCACCAGCCGGCGGCCCACCTCGTTGTCGGGGCAGGCAACGAACTGCAGCACGTTGCGCGGCACGCCGGCGCGCCACAACTGCTCGGCGAGTTCGAACGCAACGCCGCGCACCTCCGGTGCCGGTTTGAGAATGACGGCGTTGCCAGCAGCAAGGGCTGCGCAGACACCTCCGGCCGGGATGGCGTACGGGAAGTTCCACGGCGATGCGACGAGCACGACACCGTCGGCGACGAACTCGAGATCGTCGGCGATGCGGGCTTCGATCGCGTGCGTGCACCAGGCGTAGTAACGAGCGAAGTCGATGCCCTCGGACACCTCGGGGTCACCTTCGGCAATCGTCTTGCACGCGGTGCGGGCCATCAGGGCCAGAGTGCGGCCACGGCTGCGCTCCATCTCGTCGGCTGCTGCTGCCAGCACCCGCCGGCGATCGGCGAACGGGAGGGCCGCCCAGGCGACCGCACCTCCGACGGCTACGGCGACAACCTCGTCGACACCTCCGACGGTGTCGATCAGCGGCACCTCCACCAGGTCCGTCACCACGATGTCTGCCAGTTCGCGCGCGATCCACGAGCGATTGGCTTCCTGAGTCCAGTCGGTGTCCGCGCAGTTCGCGAACGACCCGATGCCCACGGGGCCGGCGGGCAGTGACCGGTCCTGCGTGCGTCGGCTGACCGTCGACACCGAGTCGGCAGCGACCATCGCTGCTTCGAATCGCGACTGCTGGCCCTGCCACTCGGGAGAACCCGGCCGCAGCGTGAACAGGTCGCGCAGGAAGTTGTCCGGCGAGGTGTTCTCGTCGAGCCGGCGGGTGAGGTAGGCGATGCTCGCGGCCAGGTCGTCGTCGCGGACGACGGGGGCGTACAGCAACACCTCACTCGCCTGCTCCAGGACAGCGCGCGATTGGGCGGGCGCCATTCCCTCCAGCATCTCGATGTCCAGCCGGTCCCGAGCCGGCAGGCCGAGCGCCCAGGCCAGGTCGAACAGGTTGTGGCTGGCGAAGCCGACCCGTACGGCGCCGCCGAACCGGTCGTCGAGCGCGGACGCGACCAGCCGCTTGAAGCTGGCATCCACCTCGGCCTTGGTCGCGTACGGCGCCTGCACCCAGCCGTGTTGCTCCGCCTCCACCCGCTCCATCGCGAGGTTCGCGCCCTTCACGATCCTGATCTTCAGCACCGCTCCTGTTCGAGCGTGGCGTGCAAGTGCCCACTCGCACAGCTCGGCGCATGCCGCGTGCGAGTCGGGCAGGTATGCCTGCAGCACGACGCCGGCGTCGAGCGCCGCGAACTCCGGCTCATCGAGCACCCGCGTGAGCGCGGCAATCGTCAGTGGCAGGTCGCGATACTCCTCCATGTCGAGATTCACGAACGTGCCGGCGGCGATCGCATCGCTCAAGAGCACGCGCAGGCACACGCAGATCCGATCGACCGACTGGTCGAACGCCAGCACGTCGAGGTTTGCCACCACCGCAGAGATCTTCAGCGACACGTAGGTCACGTCGGGACGAGCGATGCGAGCGCGGATCAACGACATCCGCTGTGCTGCTTCGACGTCACTGAGGATCGCCTCCCCGAGCACGTTCACGTTCAGTCGAAAGCCGTCTGCCGAACGCTGCGCGACATGACGCTCGAACGCGGGATCGTCGGCCGACAGCACGACCCCGTTGCTCTCCCGGAGGATCCGCGACCGCACCATCGGCATCACCGCCCACGGAAGCCCCGGCGCCAGCAGGGAGCCGACGCGCAGCAGCGCACGGTCGACCACACCCAGCGACGAGGGCACACCCACATCGGCGACGATCGAGCGCAGACGGGCAGCGGCCCTGCGATCCGAACCGAAGCGCAGCACCTCGTCGGTGAGTGCGAACGTGAGCGCACGCAGCTGCTCGTCGTGCACCACGGCAGCCAGACGTGCCTGTTGCCGGCGCTCCCTGCGGGTCGTCGCGACGAGCGATCGTGCGAGCAGACCCTCGGCCCGCGCAACGGCGATGGCGATGGACGACTCGTCGTGGGACAGCGTTGTGATCACACCTTCATCGAACTCCACCGGGATAGCACCGTTGGCCGCCGAAGCATGCGGCATTCGTACAACGCGACGAATCACGAACGACAACGAGAACAGGCAGCAAGAATGGGCGGGTGAACCCGGTGATCGCCACGCTCGACGAAGTCTTCGCCGGTGTTCCCCACACGATGTTCTGTGTGAAGGACACGTCCGGTCGATACGTGGCGATCAACCAGGCCTTCGCCGAACGGGCCGGACGTCGCACCAGCGAGGTGTTGGGCCGCGCCGCGCGCGATCTGTTCCCCACCGATCTGGTGGCGGCGTACGAGGCACAAGACGAACGCCTCCTCGCCACTGGCGAGTCGATCCGCAACGAGCTCGAGCTGATCCTGCGCCCGGACGGAACGCGCGGTTGGTACGTCACCAGCAAGACGCTGCTGCGCGACCCGCAGGGCGCCATCGACGGCATCGTCGTCGTCAGCTACGACCTGCGCGCCGGCGCCGAGGCCGGCCGATCCCACAGCGGCCTGCACGCTGCCATCGACCTCACGCGCAAGCGCTACGCCGAGCCGCTGAAGGTGGCCGACCTCGCCGCAGCAGCCGGACTCTCCGCGACCCAGTTGGAACGCGCGACTCGGCGTGCGCTCGGTGTGTCGCCAAAGCAACTGATCATCCGCACCCGAATCGATGAGGCGATCCGACGGCTAGACGACACCGACCTCACGCTGGCGGCGATCGCAGCAGCCTGTGGGTTCTACGACCAGAGCTCGTTCACCCGCCAGTTCCAGCGAGCGGTCGGCATCACCCCCGGCGCATACCGGGCCCGCCAGCAGCACAGCTAGGCTCATTCTCCCTATGGCCGCCAGTACCCATCTGTCCCGTTCAGCCTTCGAACGCATCCAAGCCGAGCACTACGATCTCACCACCCGCGGTCGCATCGAGGTCGCACAGAAGATCGAAACAGCGCGCTTGATGGGCGACCTCAGCGAGAACGGCGACTACCACGCGGCAAAGGACGAGCAGGGCCACATGGAGGGCCGCATCCGCCAACTGGAGCACCTGCTGGAGAATGCCGAGATCATCGAAGGCGGCAGCGACGGCAGCGTCGCGCCCGGCTCGATCGTGACGATGATGTACGAGGGTGACACACCGGCCGATGCCGAGACGTACCTCGTCGGCCACATGGAGGAGAAGAGCGGCAACATCGAAGTGATGAGCCCTCATTCACCCTTGGGCGCCGCGCTGTTGGGCGCCACCGAGGGTCAGTGGGTCGAATACCAGGCACCCAACGGCATGCTGCGCGTGCAGGTGCTGAAGGTGGCGCCGGCCTGATCGGCCGGGGCTGATGTCGATTCGCGACGGCAAGGGGTCCGACACCGCACCCCACCTTCCCCACGGGGCGGCAATGGAGCTGCCCGGACGCGGCACCACCTTCGTGCGCACGATGGCTGGGCCGCCCAACGCCCCCACAGTGCTCTTGTTGCACGGCTGGACCGCCAGCGCTGATCTCAACTGGTTCACGTGCTACCGCCCGTTGTCGCGGCACTATCGGGTCGTCGCGCTCGACCACCGGGGCCACGGCCGCGGGATTCGCAGCAAGAAGGCGTTCCGGCTGGAGGACTGCGCCGACGATGCGCTCGCCGTGTGCGACGTGCTGGGCATCGACAAGGTGATCCCCGTCGGCTACTCGATGGGCGGCCCGATCGCGCAGCTGATCTGGCGGCGCCACCCCGAGCGGGTGCGTGGTCTCACGCTGTGCGCAACCGCGCCGTACTTCCTCACCTCCCGCGAAGAGAAGCTCGGGTTCATCGGTCTGTCGGGCATGGCGGCGCTCGCCCGCCTGACGCCCGGCCAGGCCCGCCAGTGGCTCACCGAGCAGTTCTACCTGCAGCGCAAGAGCAGTGAGTGGGAGCCGTGGGCCATCCAGGAGGCGTCGCTGCACGATTGGCGGATGGTGTTGGAAGCCGGGCGTTGCATCGGCAAGTTCAACTCGCGTGAGTGGATCGGCGATGTCGACGTGCCGACGTCGGTACTGATCACGATGCGCGACCGAGTCGTGCCGGTTCGCCGCCAGGTTCGCCTGTTCGAGGCGATCCCGAAGGCCGAGGCCTTCCGGGTCGACGGCGATCACGATTCGGTGGCTGCCAACGCGGACCGCTTCGTCCCGACCCTGCTGCGGGCGATCGCGTCGGTCGTCGAGCGCAGCTGAGCCGTCGATCACCGAGTTCGGCCACCGCTGGCAGTCGCTGCCGGCGCACTGGCCCGTACGCTGACCGGATCGCTCGGCCCCGAACCTCCTTCCTGCTCCGCCTCGCACTCTCACTGGGCGTCATCGCCGCCGGCGCCGGGCTGTTCACCGCATGGCGCACGAGGGGTGGAGATCGGCCGCACCTGCGCAGCAGTCGCAGGCAACGCAACACCGACGTCGTCAGGTTGGGTGCGGCCGTGGGCGTCAACTATGCGGGCACCGCGGCCCGCAAGCTGTTCGCAGATGCCGAGCGCCGCATCGAGCTCGACCAGGAGCGCGAGCTGAAGACAGCCGAGGCTGTCGCCGAGCGGCTCGGCAACATGAAGGGTGCGCTGATGAAGCTCGGCCAGATGGCCAGCTACGTCGACGAGGGCCTGCCTGCGCCACTGCGCGCCGCGCTGGCGCAGTTGCAGTCGAACGCCCCTCCGATGAGCGCCGAGCTGGCTGCGCAAGTGATCGCGGCCGACCTCGGCCAGCGGCCCGAGCAGCTGTTCGTGGAGTGGGACCCGCAGCCGATCGCCGCGGCGAGCATCGGCCAGGTGCACCGCGCCGTCGTCATCGATCCGATCAGCGGGCAGGAGCGAGCCGTCGCGGTGAAGGTGCAGTACCCAGGGGTCGCCGACGCGGTGGAGGCCGACCTCCGTAACGCCAACCTGCTGGGGGCAATCCTGCAACAGGGCTTCGGGGGCCTCGACCCCGACGAGATGGTGGCCGAGGTCAAGGAACGCCTGGTCGAGGAACTGGACTACCGGTTGGAGGCCGAGAACCAGCAGTTGTTCGCCGACTTCTACCGGGGGCATCCGTTCATCCACGTGCCCGATGTACTGCCCACGTTCAGCGGTGCTCACGTCATCACCAGTGAGCTGGTCGACGGATGTACGTGGCAGGAGATGCTCACCTGGCCACAGGAGCAACGCGACCGCGTCGGCGAAGTGCTGTTCCGTTTCGTGTTCCGCAGCCTGTACGGCATGCACGCCTTCAACGGCGACCCGCACCCCGGCAACTACCTGTTCCACCGCGACGGCCGCGTGACGTTCCTCGACTTCGGCTTGGTGAAGCACTTCACCGACGACGAGATGGGCACGTTCATCGCGATGGTGAAGGCTGCCGCGTTCGACCACGACGTCCCCGAGTTCCGCCGCGTCGTCGAGCGCGCCGGGATGTTGCAGCGGGGCTGCCCCAGCCCCGATGACGAGGTGGGCGAGTACTTCAGCCAGTTCTACGACACCGTGCGCGACGACAAGGTCATCACCTGGAGCTCGGAGTACGCGAGCAGGATCGTGCGCCACACGTTCGACCGCACCAGCCCGATCGCCCAGTACGCAACCGTCCCCAAGGCGTTCGTCTTCATCCAGCGCATCAACCTCGGGTTGTATGCGCTTCTCGGTGAGCTGCAGGCCTCCGGCAACTACCGCCGGATTGCCGAGGAGTTGTGGCCGTTCGTGGGGGCGGGGCCCAGTACCGAGCTCGGTGAGTCCGAGCAGCAGTGGCTGCACGCAACACCTCAACGCAAACTCTGAGCCACCGCTAGCGTCGCACCCCATGCGTCAACCCACGCCGGGCGCCGGCCCGCTCCCTCCCCGACACCTCCTCTCCTCGATCGCCGCGCTCGTCGTGGCAGCAACGTCCATTGTCGGCTGCGGCGACGCCGGCGACAGCAGCAGCAGCGTGGTCGACTCCATGTCCGGCAGTGGACCGACCACCACTCTGGGCAAACCCGTCGTCTCGCTCCCGCATGAACTGCCGACCGAGTTGGTGATCACCGACCTCATCTCCGGCTCCGGACCGGCGGCTGCGGCTGGCGACACCCTGATCGTCCACTACGTCGGCGTGCGCAGCGCCAACGGAGAGGAGTTCGACAACAGCTACGACCGCGGCGCGCCGATCGACGTCGCTCTCGGCGCAGGGAGCGTGATCGCCGGGTGGGAAGAGGGCCTGCAGGGCGCCCAGGCCGGCGGTCGACGTCAGCTCGACATCCCGGCCGAGCTCGCCTACGGCCAAAGCCCACGCCCGGGCGGGCCGATCCAGCCCGGCGATGCGCTCACCTTCGTGATCGATGTCATCGCCGTGCTGCCCGTCTCCGCCGCGGCCGACGAGCCCGAGGTGAGCCTCTCCCCTGCCGCCAACGTCGCCTCGATCGTGTCCGACGACCTGGTCGAAGGCACCGGCGCACGCCCGGTCGACGGCAGCTCCGTTGCGGTGCACATCGTCTCGTTCCGCGCCGACACCGCACAACGCCTGGCCTCCGACTGGGGGAGCACGCCGCTGACGTTCGAGTTCTCGGCAACCAGCCAGGTCTACCCTGGCCTCCTCGCCGCCGTGAAGGGGATGCAGGTCGGCGGTCGCCGCCAGGTGCAGATCCCGTACATCCTGATGTTCGATGGCCTCGGCAGTGACGGGCTGGGGCTTCCAGCCTCCGTCGATCTCGTCGTGGTGATCGACCTCGTCGCGGTCTACTGACCGGCCCGCTCACGGGACAGGGGCGAGCACCACGAGATCCGGTTCGTGTTCGAACCGCAGCGCGTTGGCACCTCCACCGTCGGCGGTGAGGATCAGCTCCACGACGCGCACCCGGCGCCGTGGTGCGAACTCCCCGGGCCGCACCGCAGCTGCGGCCACCGACGGCCACCACTCCACGACCACCATCGCGACCGCGTCGAAGTCGAGCGCGCGGCGCGCCTCGGGCAGCGCCACGACGGCCTCGCGGTCACCGGCCTCCGCAAGGAACGACATGCGCGCCGCCAACGGCTCACCGACTTCCAGGCCCCCAACATCGATCACCTCCACGCCGTAGAGACGGCAGTTGCGGAGGCAGAAACCCACTGACTCGTGGAGCCTCTCATCGAACCAGCGGGCCAGCAGCAGTGGAAGGTGGGGAGACTCGATCACACCCTCACTGGGCACAGCGAGGTGGCTCCGACGGAAAACTCAGCGACTGATCGCCTTCATCACTGCGCCGGCTGACGCCACCACGTCGTCACCGAACCGCTGCACCGGGGTGCGAGTGAGCCGCTCGATCGGCCCGCTCAGGCTGACTGCGGCGACGACCGCACCCTGTCGGTCGCGCACGACCGCACTGACCGAGGCGACGCCCGGCTCGCGTTCTTCGACGGAGTCGGCCAGCTCCGGTCCGCCGTCGGACAGCACGCGGCCCGCCGAGCCCTTGCCCAGTGGCAACAGCGCACCTTCGGGCACGATCCAGCGCAGCGCGTGGTTCGCCTGCAGCGAGACCACGCAGCGCCGCATCTCCCCCTCGCGCACGTACAGCTGCACGCTCTCACCAGTGGCGTTGCGCAGGTCGGTGAGGGCCGCCGTCGCGAACTCGGCCAAGGGGAACGCGTCGGTCGCTGCCCGCCCGAGGTGGATCAACTCGAAGCCGAGGCAGAACCGGCCCTGCTGGTCGCGGCGGATGAAGTGATGGTGCTCCAGTGCGACGGCCAGTCGGTGGGCCGTCGCACGCGGAAGACCGGTGACCTCCATGAGCTGACCCAGATCGTGTGGCCCACGAACCAGCGCCTGCAGGATCGAGACGCCTTTGTCCAGCACCCCGACCCCACTCGCTTCGGGGCTCACATCGTGCGGTTCGGCTGGCTCCATGCCGGGAACTCTATCCCACACAATGGGAAGTGTCGTCGAGCACGGCGACCGATGCCGACCGCAAGGTTTGCGGATCCACCGGCGAGCCTCTAGCCTGATCATTCGGGAATCGAATCCTGAATAGTGGGACGATTCACAACATTCGATCTGCAAGAGGAGATGAGATGTCGTCGCCCAGAACACTCGCCGAGAAGGTGTGGGATCGCCACGTCGTGTACAGCGCTGCGGGCGAACCCGACCTGTTGTACATCGACCTGCACCTCGTGCACGAGGTCACCAGCCCGCAAGCGTTCGACGGGTTGCGCCTCACCGGCCGCACCGTCCGCCGCCCCGATCTCACCGTCGCCACCGAGGATCACAACGTGCCGACCGCGAACATCGACCAGCCGATCGCCGACCCGATCTCGGCCCGCCAAGTGGAGGTGCTGCGAGAGAACACCGCCGAGTTCGGCATCGTCAACTTCCCGATGGGCGACCCGTTGCAGGGCATCGTGCACGTGATTGCGCCCGAGCAGGGCCGCACGTTGCCCGGCATGACTGTCGTCTGCGGCGACAGCCACACGGCAACCCACGGCGCGTTCGGTGCACTCGCCTTCGGCATCGGTACCAGCGAGGTGGAGCACGTGCTCGCCACCCAGACGCTGCCGCAATCGCGGCCGCAGTGGATGGCAGTCACGGTAGAGGGCGACGCTCCGGCGGACGTCACGGCCAAGGACATCATCCTCGCGATCATCGGGGTCATCGGCACCGGCGGCGGCATCGGCCACGTCATCGAGTACCGCGGCGCAGCAATCCGCGCTCTCTCGATGGAGGGCCGCATGACGCTCTGCAACATGAGCATCGAGGCGGGCGCCAAGGCCGGCCTCGTCGCCCCGGACGACACCACCTTCGCCTATCTCGAGGGGCGCGCGCATGCGCCCAAGGGTGATCAATGGGCGGCCGCCGTCGCCGATTGGCGGACCTTGGTCACCGATGACGGGGCCGTCTTCGACAAGGAGGTCGTGATCGACGCCACCCAGTTGCGGCCGCAGGTCAGCTGGGGCACCAACCCGGGCCAGGTGATCTCGATCGATGGCAGCATCCCCTCGCCCGACGACGCAGCGGACGAACAGGGGCGCGACACCATCGCCCGCGCGCTGGAGTACATGGGCCTCACCGCCGGCACTCCGATACGCGACATCAAGGTCGACACGGTGTTCATCGGCTCGTGCACCAACAGCCGAATCGAGGATTTACGCGCCGCCGCAGCGGTGATGAAGGGACGAACGGTCACCGTGCCGCGGGTGATGGTGGTGCCGGGCAGCCACGCAGTGAAGGCGCAGGCGATCGCCGAGGGCCTGCCGGAGGTCTTCCGTGCCGCCGGCGCCGACTGGCGCGAGCCGGGGTGCAGCATGTGCCTGGCGATGAACCCCGACAAGCTGGCCGTCGGCGAGCGTTCGGCCAGCACCAGCAACCGCAACTTCGAAGGGCGCCAGGGTCGCGGCGGCCGCACCCATCTGGTCTCCCCCGCCATCGCCGCCGCGACCGCCGTCGCCGGCCACTTCGCCACTCCGGAGGATCTCTCATGAAGGCCGTGCACGTGCTCCAGGGTCGCGGCGTGCCGCTCAAGCGCAGCGACGTCGACACGGATCAGATCATTCCCGCCGAGTGGCTCAAGCGTGTCGAGCGCACGGGGTTCGAGAAGGGCCTGTTCAGCACGTGGCGCGACGACCGCAACTTCGTGCTCAACGACGAGCGCTACTCCGGCGCCAGTGTCCTGGTGGCCGGTCCGTCGTTCGGCGTCGGCTCGTCGCGCGAGCATGCCGTGTGGGCGATCATGCAGGGCGGGTTCGATGCCGTCATCGCTCCCAGCTTCAGCGACATCTTCCGCAACAACTGCACCAAGAACGGGCTGGTGCCGGTGGTGCTTGCCGAGGCGGTCGTCCACGAGATCTGGGCGGCGATCGAGGCTGACCATCTGGTGGAGATCACCATCGATGTCGAGCGTCTCACCGTCGAGGTGCCGGCCGCCGGCATCACGGCCAGCTTCCCGATGGATGCGCAGACGCAGCACCGCTACCTGAACGGCCTCGACGATGTGGGCATCACGCTCTCCCACGCCGCCGAGATCGACAGCTTCGAAACCACCCGCCCCGCCTGGCTCCCTTGATCCTGTCGAAGCCCAAGTTGG
>JAYSPV010000102.1:0-30268 GCA_043721915.1 Ilumatobacteraceae bacterium
GTCACCACTGCCGACAAGGCGATGACCCTGCTGCCCGTCGCCCTGTTCCTGCAGTTGCTGCTGGCGGGTGTCATCGTGCCCGTCGGGACCATCGGCATCCAACAGCTCTCGTGGTTGGTCGGCGCTCAGTGGGGCCTCGATGCTGTCGCTGCCGTCGACGATCTGTGGGGTCTTCGTGGGTGCGATGCGATCGCTGCGCCAGGCATCGCAAAGCCCAATTGCAGCACGCTGTGGCAGCACGAAACCTCTGGATGGTTGCTCGCGATGTTCATGTTGTCGGCGCTGTTCGCCGGACTCGTGTACGCCACGTTCCGAACCGTGCGACGCCACGATCCGGTCGTCGTGCTGGCTGCGAGCGCGGTGGCCAAATGAGCATGCAGGAACCGAGCTGGTTCTACTCGATCAACGGCGGTGCCCCGGTCGGGCCCGTCACATTGGCACACCTGCAGCAACTCGTTGCGTCCGGACACATCGCCCACCATCACTCAGTGCGACACGGTTCGTGGCCCCGGTGGTGCTCGATTGCGGAGGCAGCCACGCAACTCGGGCTCAACCAGGTGTCGCCGCAGGCGCCACCGCCTCCACCAATCGGAGCGGCGCCACCTCCCCCGCGTCCGTTTGCCGCTGCGCCACCACCACCGGGGACTGCACCGCCGCCTCCCAGTTACATACAGGGGCCCGTGCAACGACTCACTCCCACCTTGGTTGCGTCGTCAGGCGCCGTCAGCGCACAGATGCGGGTGGCGTCGTGGGGGATAGATGCTGTGGTGGTCGCCGCGGCAATGCTCTTGCTGAATGCTGTCTTCCCATCGGTCGTCGCGACGTTGTTCGCATTCGCTGCGTTCTGCGGGTACGTCGTCGTGCTACCGATGAAGGGCTTCAGCACTTTCGGGCACGTCCTGATCGGCCTCCGTCTGGTTCGGTCCGACGAGGAGGCCGAATTGGACTGGCTGGCAGTCGGCACACGTGCCGCACTGTTGGTGATCCTCGCCGCCCCGTGCTTCGTTGGATTGGTGTGCTCGACGATCTCGATGTGGGCCCACGACAAGGCCCGCGCGTGGCACGACGTTGCGACGGGCACGCACCTCATCAGGGTCAAGCCCGGTGATTTCAGTCGGCGCTCCACCGTCGCGGCGACTCCCGCGCCCTCGGGTGTGGGACAGCCATGATCCGCTGGAATCGTGTTGCTGTCGCGGCCGGCTGCGCGGTCATCCTCACCGCCGTCGTCTTCGCACTGACACCCGTCACCATTCAGCCATCGTCGATCCTTCCTGGTGTCATGCGCGACCTCCTCCCGCCTGCGGCTCAGACTGCCGAGGTCTCCTGCGGCTCGGTGTTGAACCCGCACGACCCACCCGGATTCGATGGCGTCCTCGCCACGGTTGCGAGTGCGGTGAACACCGATTGCACACGCGCCGTCCGCTCACGGATGTGGTTCTCGATCTGGGTCTTCCTGGCAGGAGCGACCTTCGTGTTGGTCGGCCAGATCACGCTTCGTCGGGGCGGCGGCCCGCCACGTCGGGCCTTACGACACCCGGCTGGAACCGACGGTGAGAGCCACGGAGCTCGACACGAGACCGACGAGCGCGTCTCGCGGCGCGCGGGCGTTGCGGGCGTTGCCGCGCTGCTGGTCGTCGGGGCCGTTGGGTGCTCGAGTTCGCCCGAGCGTTCCACGGAGGCATTCTGTTCGACGATGAAGTCCGAACAAGCTCGGATCCTGGCGCAGTTCAACTCGACCGTCGACGCGGGCAATGCGTCGAACGACGGCATGACGCAAGTCCTGATGGGCCTCGGTGCATCCATCCAGGCGCTCGGCGAGTTGCGAACCTATTTTCACAAGCTCTCCGACGTGGCGCCCGAGGAGATTCGCACGGAAGCCGAGATCGTCGCGCAGGGCTATGACGACCAACTGAAGGCTGCCAAAGACGCTGTCAGTGACCCGCTGGGAGCTCTCGCCTCGACTCTCTTCGAGGGCATGATGATGTCCGGCCAACTCGACACGCTCAACCAGTTCGCCTTGCGAGAATGCGGCCAGTCGATATGACCGCACTCTCACACCTTCCATCACGATCACAAGGAGTCCATGAATGGCCGCATCAGAAGCAGACAACTTGATTGCCGGGCTGGTCGTCTATCTACTCGTGCTCTTGGGTATCGCCGTTGGTTGTGGATACGGAGGGCGAGCAATCATGGTCGGCAAGGGTCGGTCAGGAGCCTCGGGCTTTTGTCTTGGCTTCTTTCTCGGGTTGCTCGGACTGTTGATCGCCGCGCTGCTCTCACCGACCCCGGAGCACGAGATGCGCAAGCAGCAGCAACTGATGTCGATGATGGGCGGTGCGCCGGGATATCAGCCCTACGCGGCTCAGCCGTTCGCCGCCCAGCCAATTGCTGCGGTGCAGGCCGGCCAGTGGGCGGCCGACCCGTTTGGACGGCATCAGTTGCGCTATCACGACGGCACGCGATGGACCGAGTCGGTATCCGACAGCGGCGTCACCGGCTTCGACCCAGCCGAAGCTCGCGCTGTCCCGGTGGCCGCAGGCCAGTGGGCGCCCGACCCGTATCGCCGTCATGAGCTGCGGTACTTCGATGGCACCAACTGGACCGCTGCCGTCTCCAACAGCGGCACAACCGCGACCGATCCGCCGGGCTGAGCCTGCACAGCGATGCAAGGAAACCCTGATCGTGCTTGAACCACCGCCACCGCCACCGCCACCGCCACCGCCACCACCGCCACCGCCACCGCCACCACCTCCACCCGTCTCGCCGGCCTACGCGCCCACCCTTCATCAACCGACGTCGCTCGAGTCGGCGCAAGTTGGCGGACAACACGCAGCCTCCAGACCAGCATCGAAGGCACCGTGGGTGGTAGGCGGCGCTGTACTGGCAGCTGTTGCCGCCGTCGCAGCGGTGCTGGTGATGGTGGGCGGCGGCAACGATGACGACAGCCCGACGGTGACGGTGAGGTCGGACCAGTTCGGTGGATCAACGGAGACGACACCAGCGGGTGGCGCCCCGATCACGACCGACCAACCCGATGAGCAGGGTCTTCCTGAGGCCACGTTGCCGCAGTTGACGACCCCTGTGCCGCCCGCACCTGTCGGCCAAGCCCCTGCCGCCGGCCTATATCCGAGTTCGGTGCCCAGCGCGCAGTGCACTGCATCCGCAATCGGCGCCGACACTGGCTTCGAGCCCGCGTACTCGCCGAACTGCGTCGGTGCGTGGGTGCTCACGCGCATAGAAGCCTGCCCTGACGACGCCGAGTGCGAGGGTGCCGACGTGTTCCGTTGGACCGACAACGGCTGGACCTACCGCGGGTACTTCTACGCAATGTGTGCGCCAGCCCTGGCCAAGGCTGGAATGCCGCCGGCGATCGGCGAGGAGTTCGTCGGCACATGGGACTCGTGCGACTGGGCCAAGTACGTCGTACCGGAACCCGCAACCGGACCGCTGGAACTCGCGGACGAGGGTGAACGGGTGCGGCAGCTGCAGCTGGCCCTCATCGGGCGTGGGCTGCTGTTCGACGTGGCTGATGGACAGTACGGGCCGAACACCGAGGCGGCGGTGATCGATCTGCAGTTCCTCAACGGGCTGACACCCGACGGGATCGCCGGTGCCAACACGCACGCCGCCCTCGGTTTGCCCTTCAGCTGACACGCGGTTCCACGAGCGCGCAGTGGGGAGTCTTCCCCATTCCGCATTCCGGGTCGTGCCACGAGGATGAGCTCAACGAAGCAACCGCTTCACCTCGTCCAAGGAGCACCAATGCCCACCACCACCCAGCACCCTCGCCGTCGAGCCTCGCTGATCGGTCTCGTGACCCTCAGCCTCGGCATGTCCGCCGTCGTCGTCGGCATCGACGCTGCCGGTGCTAGCGCTGCCGGCTACTCGATCACCAGTTCCGTCGGCGCCAACATCCGGTCGGCGCCTTCCGTGTCGTCGGCGATCGTGCGCCGGGCATCCAACGGCGCCGCCGTGGACGTGACCTGTCAGATCGCCGGCGACCGCTTCGGCTACGGCGCGTATCCTGACAATCGGACCTGGGACCGGCTCTCCGACGGCACCTACGTGCACGACGTTCTGGTCACCACGCCTGGCGGCGTTCGTGAGAACCTCGCCGGCGGCGGGTACGCCTACTGGACGCCCAGCCTGCAGCGTTGCGGCGCCGCTGCCCCAGCCCCCACGCCGACTCCGGTCACGCCGCCACCGGTTACCGTCATGCGCACCTATCAGGTGACGGGCACGGGTGGTGTGGGCGTTCGGCTGCGCAACACGCCACGAATGGCCGACGTGAAGAGCGTCGGCCCCGGTGAAGGTGCGTCTTTCCAGCTCAAGTGCCAGGCATGGGGCGAAGCAGTGGGCGCTAATGCCAACCGCGTGTGGGACTACATCGTGTGGAACGGTCAGGAGGGCTACATCCCCGACGTTTACGCCACCACTCCCACGGTCGCCAACCAGATGGTCCCCGGTGTGCCGCTCTGCGGCGCCACTGCGGTGCCGGTCCAGCCGCCGTCGACCTCTGCCGTCGACGCAGCCGTCAACTGGGCGTTGAGCAAGCAGGGCATCACCTCCTACGACTACTGGTGCCTGAAGTTCGCCCTGGACAGCTACCGCATCGGCGCCAACGTTGCCAAGAGCAGCGCCGACTTCGCACGCCTGTGGTGGGATCAGAGGCCGACGGCACAGCACCGAGGTGACTTCAACGCCCCCAAGGGAGCCCTCGTGTTCTGGTCGGCGTGGCTGACGCTCGACGGCATCTACCGGGACTGGGGCCATGTGGCGATCAGCCTCGGCGACGGTCGGGTGGTCACCACCTACGGCCCCGATGGGGTGCGGGGCGTGCACATCATGAACCTCAGCGTCGGTAGCAGCCGCTACCTCGGCTGGATCATGCCCTGACACGAACCGCTGGCACTGCGGCGGACGGCTCGGGCCGCCCGCCGCAGTGCCGCGTCGGGCCTCCCTCGCGGACCTGCCGGTTCAAGACTTTCAACCGTTGAACCTCAGCTGCAGTCAGCGTCGACTACCACGCCCTCATCCCCGCCGCGTCTTTCGGGCCATCGGGTGAAGTCGATACCCGTGGCGCTCCAGGCGCTGATGTGTCCGGTCCAACGGACCCACTCCGCCACCGCAACTCGTGCGGCCCCGTCGCTTCCGCAGACCACCTGAGTTCAGACTTCGAGGTCTCCATTGCGGGCGCCGGGGACCACCAGCGCAGACGGGATGCCCGACCGAATGACGATGGCATCGTCCTCGTTGCCATCGGCCGGCTCGCCCACGTCGAGACGAATGCTGGTCGCGGGACCGTGAGGTACTGAATTCGACGGCGATCAGCGCCAGCTCAGCTGCAGGAAGCGCACCGGCTGTTTCCCAGCCCAACGCCGGCCAACGACAGCGCTCCGAGGACGAGAAACGTGAGCAGCATCCGCATCGTGATTGCAAGCATCCGCATCGCTCTTGCATCGGCCGTTGACACGGCTACCGCAACTCCATGAAGCGGACGAACGTGGCGTCGTCGTTCACCATCGACTGGTTCTGGCGGGCCTCGCGCACGGCCTGGGCCACCTCGTCGATCGGTGCCTCCACCGCGAACGCGAGGCGGTCGGGGTCGCCGAGCAACCATTCCGAGACGGCGTCCGTAGCGGCGAGCAGCACGTCGCCGGCAGCCAGTTGGCCGCCAGCCAGTTCGATGCCTGCCGTAGGTGGTGGCGACACGCTGGACAGCAGCACAGGGTGGCTTCCGAATGCTTCGGCAGTCTCCAGCGGGAACGCCCGGAGCAGCTGCCACCCATCGGTCGACCGACGCAGGTGAAACACACAACTGTCGCCCACGGCAAGCGCCTGCCATGCTCGCCCCTCCCGGCCGGTGCCGACGCGCACCAGCAGCAGTGTGGCGAAGCCGCCTCGCCGAAGACCCTCCTGCGCCCACCACGGCAGCTCACCGCCTGAGTGATGCTGTGTCCATTGCTCCGCGGCCGGGCCCATCACGGCCTCCACCAACTGGGCAGTCAGCTGGGCCGGCTTGTCGGCTGCGACATCGACGAGCGCACGCGACCAGACGCGCGCCCCGAACGAACTGGACGCGCCGTCGGAAATGGCGATCGTGCCCGTTGTGGCATTGATGGAGACGCTGTCCTCGTTCTCGTCCTCGGCGGCACCCTCCTTCTGCAGCGAAAATGACTCGAACCCATCGATACTCGAACCCTGCACCGGTGAAACCTGTATCACCGGCCCGGCGGGACTTGGCAATGGAGCGGGCAGGGTGACCAGCTCGAGAGCTGGCGCGCCGGGCGACGCCGCGTTCGTGATCGGCTGGCGCAAGAGCAGCGCCGACAACCCGATACCGAGCACACCCGCGACCGCCAACACGCCGAGCTTTCCGTCGAGCTCGTCGACCCTACGGGTCATCACGGCCGACACGGCAAGTGCAACGAACACAGCGGGACCTGCGTCGACGAGCAGCCGGCGCAGGTCGAACGGAGCGGTCGCTTCGGGAGGCGTCATCGCAGTAGGTGCCCCACGCTGGTGCCGACATTGAGGAAGGTGACGACCGATCGGAAGTCGGCGTTCATCCCGAAACCCCTTGAACCTGGCTTGACAGGAAAGCCCTGTGCCGCAGCGGCGGTGAGCATCACCGAGGGCAACTCGCTGGACATCGAGAACATCGTGTGTCCGTACTTCGACCAACTCGGGTTGGCGACGTTCGGGAACAGCGCCGGTTGCCCGTTCGCCGACATGTCGAGGTTGAACATCAGCGTGTTGCCGTCACTGGTGGCCAGCCCGCGCACGCGTGCGGCCCACTCGGTGGGGTCGCCATCGGTCGACTCACCATCGGACAGGTTGACGACGATCGGCGGAAACGAGTCGGGGTACTGATCGACCCAGCTGCGCACCAGCTTGCCGGCGTAGTTCACGGCCCCGCACAACGGCGTGCCACCCGCAGCAAGCGGATCGAGCCACACGGGCACCGAGTAGTGCTGCACACCGGCGGGTGTGTTCTGCTGACGATCTTCGAGACGCAGCGGGTGCTGCGCGAGATCGCTCGTCCAGACCCACGGCCGATCGGCAAGTGCTCCCTTCAGCATCGGCCCGATCACTGGCTTGCCCTGCGGGTCGGTGCGGTACCCGATCACCGACACGGCGAAGTACGGGCGAGGCGGCTCGGACAGCGACTTCGTGCACCGTTGGATCAGCTCGTAGATCAGCCCGTTGAGCTGATCGGCGACAGCCACAGCCCGCGACACATTGGCCCCGGTCATTCCCTCGCTCATCGAAGCCGACTGGTCGACCAGGAACACGAGGCAACTTGGGTTGTGTCGATCCACTCGTCGTTCGTACGTCATGACGTGGCCACCTTCCAATCGTCGACAGCTTTTCGTACGGAGGACTCATTCTCGATCCACACGTCGCCACTCCGAACGTCATTGAGCGCCACGGCGTCCCCGTTGACTCGAAAGACGAGCTGACCGTCGAGCGGCAGGTCCGACAGGGGCGCATCCGGAGGCCCCTCGCCGCCGCACGAGATGAACCAGGTCGGCTGCTCACCGGCCCACGCGGCGTGGACACACGCGCCGATGAGCACGGGCCGGGCCGGCGTCCCTCCGACTCTTGGGTGTATTGGAGTTGGGACCTCTCGTGAGTTCAGCTCGATTCTGAACAACCCGCTTGCAGAAGCGACGACTACGGAGCCTGCCTCCGCACCGGGCAGTTGCAAGACGGTGCCTTCCGGAACCTTCGTCTGCCAGCCGGCGGTGAACAGCGTCCCATCAGGGTTCAGATACACCGGTACGTCACCAACCGAGGTCACCGAGGTGCCGTCACCGAACAGTGCTGGCACATCAGTACGTTCCGGCTGCGGGTTGCCCTTCGCCGGGTCCAGTTGCAGCTCGTACCACCCGTCTTCGGCGACAACCAGCACCTTTCCGGTCGCCGTGACCACCACTCGACTTCCGCGGTTCAGCGTGATGCGCTCACCGTTCGGAAAGGCTGCGCCGACGGGCGTGGAGGACAGGCCAACCCACAGCCTGCCCGTCTTGCGGTCGTATAGCGCCGTGACGCCGCCGTTCGTCTGGTAATCCAGCGAGGCGGCCACATCGGGCGGGGGTGTGATCACCGATGACAACTGCCCCGACGGGACGTCGAACACAGCGAGGGACATCGCTGCTTCGTTGGAGACCCACACCTGGCCCGGCTCGAGGCTCGGGATCAGTGACGGTGCCGTGGTCGAAGGAGCCGCCGTCGACAGCGTCGTGGTCGGCGCGAGTGTTGTTGTAGGGGCAAGTGTCGGAGGGGAAACCGTCGTCTCCGGTGGTTGCGTGACCACAATGTCGACCGTGGTGGTGACAGCGGGGTCGGTTCCAGCCGGGCCCGAGTCATCAGATGCGCCCAGCGTGAGAGCCAGGGAGGCCAGGCCGACGGCAGCCAAGCCACCAGCGATGAGCAGAAGGCGACGAGCAGTCGCTTCGGAAGTCATGGTTGGCCATCCTTGAATTCGAGCCGAATGAACGAACCGCCGACGAGCAGCACGTCGCCACTCGCCACCTTGACGGCACCCTCCGCCGGCGCACCATTGATGCTGACAGGTCCGGCGGACACCATCGAGACCGGCACGTCAGTGAGAATGAGCGTGACGTGCATCGCCTGCACCGTGGGATCCGCGCTCAGCACGACATCGCACTTCGGCGATGAGCCGATCGTCGCCTGCTTGCCCTCGACGGCGATCTCCATGCCACTGTTACGGCCTTCGATGATGGTGAGTGTGGCCGACCGTCGGGCACGGATCATCGCCCCATAGGCGAGACCGATGGAGCCGGTGACGATTGCCACGACCAGGATCGTCACGGGTTTGAGGAACAGTACGTCCAGCGCAGCGCGTTCGTCATACTTCGCCACCGTCGCACCGAAGATGGCGCCGCCGACGCCGCCGCCGATCTGACCGGCGAGCAACCCGCCGAAGCCCGTCTTGACGCTTCGCAACATGCCGAGGGCGAAACCGACGAACGCGCCAACAATCACGAAGATGAAGACGTTGGCGATGAAGGGCACCACGAGCGGGGGCGTGGAGCACCCTGTTGGGCACGGACCGTCGCTCGCCACAGCCCGGATTGCGGCGTCAGCAAGTGGAACAGCCAAGAGACTTGCCACTCCCCCCACCAGCCCACCGAGCAGGAACCGCCGCAGCGCCGCGCCCCAGTTGCGACCGATGATCGACTGCATGCTGAGCAACAGGCCACCGAGCAGAACGCCGATGAAGGCAACGAAGGCGACCGTCTCACCGCGCTCGTCGAGGGCTTTGTCGACGAGCGTCGTCGACAACGCACCCAGCACGCCGGCAATCAGGCCTGCGGTGAGACCCGCCACCATGCTGTTGCGCCCGAGTCTCACGAGCGCCGACACTGCCGCCGGCTTCGCCGCGACGGGTTCGGCCTCGAAGGTTGGGAGCGGCATGGTCGCACCGAGTGCCGGAACGACCGACGGCGCGGATGGCTGCTCCCACCACGGAGCCTCACCCGGAGCAAGCGTGGGGTCAGGCATCGACGCGGCCACGACCGCCGCCGGCTGACGCATCACGGTGCTTGCGGAGGCGTCGACGACGGCACTGCGCAATTCCTCGAACGGGACGAGAACGTTCTCGATGGGGCCGACGCAACGTTGCCGGAGCACACCGGCCAATCGAGCCACGTCTGCGTCCGGCGAGGAGCACAGCGCTCCCCACACCTCGGACTCTCCGGGGCTTTCCAGATCGGACCGCATGAACAGCAGGTTCTCGCCATGAAGGTGCCGCTCGAGGCTGGGGTCGGCGGCGAGCCCGTTGAGCGCAAGTTCGATGAGCGCTCCGGGGAACGAATCGACATGTCGACCCCAGTGCTCAACGTTTCGTTCAGGGTGCTGGTAGTTGGGATGACCGAACTCGGCGGGTGGACCGATCTCGATCTCGGGCACCCACACGCCGTCCAGGTCGACCAGCGCGATCGAGTCGTTAGCACGAATCAGCACGTTGCCATGTTGTAGGTCGCCGTGGGCCACACCGGCACGCTGCAGGCTGCGAACCACCTCGACCCACTGCATTGCCAACTCACGCAGGCGAGGTGGATCGTCGAGCATGTTCTCGACCGCGATGTTCAACGGCGTCCCTTCGACCCACGGCATGACGACAACCGGCCACCGGTCGTTGCCGACCATGATGCCGTCGGCCAGCCATCGCGCTGCGGTGAGCGCCCGTGGCGCCGTGTTCTGGAGGTGATTCTCGAGCGCCGCGTACCGGTATGCGCCCTCCGAAGGAGGCGTGAGGAAGCACCTCACGGCATTGCGGGTCTCGCCCGTCTGGAGCAGAAAGACCACCGCGTTCTGTCCGCTCGCAACCAGAGGCATCCCCAACGCGTTGGTGCCCGCGCGGCCGGCAGAGAGCTGTTCATCGCTGAACGACGTCGCAGGTGATTGGATCGCACGTGAGTAGTCGGTGCCCGTGGGCCACACGCGAGTGGTGCCGGCCTCAGAGCCGGTGCCTTCGATTCGTCGTTTGCTGACGGTCATGACTTCTCCCACCAGCGGTCTGGCGCGCTATTCGGATTCGGTAGTTGACGAGGAGCCTCATCGGGCAGATCGGCGGGCGGGCCAGGCGGTTGCTGCCGGGGTCGGACCACCGTGCGGTCCTCCGGTCCGGTCGGCGGCGGTAGCACATTCTTGGGGCGCCTGACCGTGTGACCGTCCGACGAGCCGGACGTTTGCGGGGGAACCACATCGGGAAGTGGGTGGGGTGTGCCACTCGGCGGCGTATCGGCAACCGAGGCTGGAACAGCCCCGGCTGTCAGTGATGCAACACGCTCCGCCCCCAGGTCGCGCTCCATCTGGCGCACAGTCGCGAGCGTTGCCGAAGCCGTTGGTCGTTTCGCAGCGTCACGGTTGGTCATCTGCTGGAGCAGCGCACCCAGCGCTACCAGGGCCTCGCACTGCAGCTGCGAGAGTTGCCCGGAATCACGACGTTCGTCAGCTACCTGACGGGCGCGGGCCTCGTTGGTCTCGGCCGTGAGCAACTGGCGCACAGTGACACCGAGCGAGTACACATCCGTCGCTGGCCCGATGTCCGGCGCGTCCTCCAGCTCCTCTGGGCTGGCATAGCGGTACGACAGTGCGCTGGTGCGGTCGGTGTACTCGGCATCCTTCAGGATCGCGGCAATTCCGAAGTCGCATACCTTGCACTGGCCGAACTGCCCGACCATCACGTTGTGCGGCTTGATATCGCGGTGGACGATCCCCAACGCGTGCGCGTCGGCGACGGCTCGCGTGACGTCGGCCATTGCGGCGATCGCCATCGCCGGCGACAGCGGACCGCCGGCCTCGAGAAACGCCATCAGCGAACCGCCGCTGACGTACTCCATGACCAGTGCAAGGCCCGTCGGCAGTGAGATCAGCTCTTCGATCTGGACCACGTTGGGGTGGCCTTTCAGCTTCAACAACGCGTCCAGCTCGCGCCGAACACGACGATCCGTCGATTCGCGATCTCCGAGCTCGCGTACCACCTTGATGGCAACGCTGCCGCCAGTGGAGTCGCGGACCGCTGAGTAGACATCGCCCAGGCCGCCGGAACCGACCTTGGCCACACGGCTGTATCCATGAAGGCGCAATGCGTCGGCGGTCATGGCCTTCCCTGCTCGTTCACTCGTCGTGTTGGCACCAGTTGTCCCCCAGCTGAAGGCGACTGCCGCGTTCCAGTTCTGCGCGTTGCGACCGTAGCGACTGCAACGCACCTGTCGGCAGCTGGACTTCGGTTCCATTCGTCGAGCCGAGGTCCTCCACCCAGATCACACCGTCGACGACCGTGAGGACGCAATGGGTCGATGAGATCGTCATGCTCTGATCCACGACCCTGTGCGTGACTGCGCCGATGAGGTTCGCCGGTGCGATGGGGGCGCGCCCAAGGACCACGGGCCCGGCCAGCGCAACGGTCTCACCGGACCCGAATCGAACCAGATGTCGTCGAGGCCGCAGGTCAGCGCGAGCGACGGTAAGGCCGTCGGACACCCCATCCACGATCTCTGCCGCTGCGACAGTGGGCGACGAACCCGGCTCGGCCCACACCGCGGCGGTGGAGACAGCGGAACTTGCCGGCGGCGGCGCAACGAAGGTCGCTGGAGGCGCCGCAAAGTGCGACGGTGCCGGAGGGGGCGGCAGCACGGGCGACGGTGGAGGCGGAGGCGGGGCCGCGGACGGGGACGACTGGATCCCAGAGGCCACAGCGGGCGAGTTCTGAGCGGACAGAACCATCGGCCAATCACCGCGTTGGAGTAGCCACACCGCCAGGCCGAGCATGACCGCCGCCGGTAACACCACCAGACGCGCATCGATTTGACGACTCGAGCCGACGTCCACCAACCACACAGAGAGCGCACCGGCCCAACCCACGACCATCCCGACCGCGGCACGGTCCGCACTCACGAGCCCGATTCCGGCCAACCCGAAGCCGACTGCCAGGGCCAACCCCGTCGACAATTCCTCGCTCGCCACGACCGACAGCAGCGCGCCCAGCCCGGCAGCTCCACCGATGGCCGGCCTCCACCACGAATCGACGAGCCCTGCCACGGGGGCCCCGGCACGGGCGACCAGGAGCGCGGCACCGACAAGCGCCACGATCAGCACAGGACTGTGCTCCACAGACACGCTGTAATACGAGTTCGAGACCCAGATGATCATCGCCGCCCCGAGCGCGACTCCACTCGCACTGGCGCTGAGCAGCAGTGTCGTTCGGACGAGCGCGACGATGGCCAGGGCCGCGCCGACCACCGCGACAAACACCGACACCTCGGCATATCGACCGTCGACGAACTCCAGCACTGTGCAGAGCAGACCGACCACGAGCGCGATGATGACTGGGGCCAACAGACCGCGCGGCTTCTTCGTCGCTGGCGCACTCGGGAAGACTCCAGGTGCGGCGCCGACGAACCCCGGTTGAGGTGCGTAGCCGGCACCCGGAGGCGGAGCGGCGATGCCCATCAACTGCATCTGCTGTTGCAGCCGACGGGCCTCGTGCTCGGGCGTAGGCGACTGCAGCGCCGCGATGAGAAGGCCAAGCAGGCCCATCAGGAAACCCAGCCAGAATCCGGCTACACCCGACCTGCCCTTGCCCAGCATGATCGACCGGCCACCGAAACCGCAGCCGATGGCCACACCAAGCCAGACCAACAACGGCACGAAGATGATCATCACTTCCATCTCAGGCTCCCGTTACCTTGTCGCCGATGAGCACCGTCGCGCTGCGATCTCCGAAGCGGATCAAGCTCCCTCCGGCGACCGTGTGGCGGGCGCCGGGCAGCAGCACTGTCGTCGCGCCGAAAGGGTCGACGATGGATGACCCGTTGGTCGAACCCATGTCCTCCACCCAGGCGCCTCGTGGATCGGGCCCGACGAGCAAGTGGGTGGCCGACATGCTCATCGATGGGTCATCGATGGCGAGCAACGTTGCCGACGGATCCGAGGCCTGGGCCCGTGGCGCGCGGCCAATGACCACCGGCCCGACGAGGACGACGCGCTGCCCCGAATCAAGGACCAGTTCAGGAGGCGCAGAAGGCGGCTGGCCCTCGGGAATCTGGCGCCGCACCGTCGAGTTGTCGGACACGTTGGTATGCAACGTCGTAGGAAGGTCGGCGGCGGGCGGAACCAGTGGCGCTACCGCGACCGGCGGGGGGGTCCACACCGTGTGGTTGGCGGCAGGCCCCGATGGCGGCGCCGGGTGAGGTATCGCTGGGTCGGTTGATGTGACACCGCCGTTGGCAACTTGGTCGGTCCAGGTGGTCCCGTTCCAGTAGCGGCTGGCGTGGCGCCCAAAGGGATCGTCGGCCCAGCGGGCAGGATTGGCCGGCGCCGCAACGCCGCCGACAGGCGCGCCCGCGTAAGGAAACTGAGAGGCGCCAAAGGGTGACGCAGGCGCGCCCGCTGGCGATGAGGCCAGCGCGACCAGGGTGAGGCCGACAACGGCCACGGCCCCCACGATCGCAACCGGATGGACCTCCGTGTTGAGTGAAAATGCACCCGGGAAGCTATCGCCGACGACTTCGAGCTTCGAAGCAAGGATGAACCACGCAAGGATGACGGAGCCGCTCAGCCCGAACATGGCGCCGAAGCGGCCACCCTTGATCGCGCCGAAGAGCACCGCAAAGAACGGCGCCCACAGCATCAGTTGGGCCGCAAGGGCGAGCACCCCATCCGAACTTTCGCCGAACCCGTTGTAATCGGACCACGACAGTCCGTATCGGGCCATCTCGCTGGGCACCAGCGTGCAGCCCGCGGACATCGCGAATCCGGCCAAGGCTGCCAACCAGTGCACCGGTGTCGTTCGTCCTTTCTGGATCGTCCCCAGCGACACAAAGGCCGTCACAACGGCCAGCACAGCAGTACCCGTCAGCACATAGCTACCAATCCCGAGTCCGTCACCTCCGGACACCTTCCACACCAGAATCGCAAACGACCCGAGCAGTGAAGCCACACCGAGGGCGGCGCCGCCGCCCAGCCCGGAGACGTCCGGCTTGGTGGCTCGCATCACGGCAGCCAGCACCAGCAGGCAGGCCGGTACGACGAGCGGCAGGATGTAGAGCACCCCGATGTCGAACAGCTTGTCGCCGCCACCGTCAGCCAAGGGCAACAGGCCGGCGAGCAACGTGCCCACAGCCGTGCCCAAGTACAACACCGACGGCGCCGCGGACGGCTTCCTCTGCATCGAGTTGGCCCCGACATCTGCACCTACAACACTCATTGCTCTCTCTCTCCTGAACAGCCGGATCACGTACCTCCGCGCAGTTGTTGTCTCCCACCAGCCAGCAGTTCTAGCCGATCATTCGAACTCGCGAAATGGGGAGCGCTCCCCATGCGCCCCGGCCAGGTTCATGTCAGGCACCCGGGTTCGGGGCTGAGGGCAAGCCGCAGCAGCCGGGCCGACAGGTCGAACGTGCCTGGTCGAAGGTCGGCCACCCCATCGGAGGAACCCGGCCAGGTGTGTGTGCCGTCGGCAATGGTGAGCAACTGCGTGCACGCACCGCATCCGGAGGGGACGATGCGCTCCACCTGATCCAACAGAGGCTCGCGGGTGCCGGGTTGTTCGGCACAGCCGTTGACGAGGGTGGCTGCCCGGCGGAACCACACCTCCTGAGCCAGCAGCGAACCGCGGCCACCGTCGTAGCGGGCGGTCCGATCCAGGCGACCAGCGATCACCGACATCGGCAGCGCTCGACCGGTCGGAGCGCATCGAGCAAGCACGCCGTCATCGACTGCGGCGTTCACCAACACCACACTCGCCACCCGATCTCGCACACGTGCGTTGCACACTGCCAACAGCGACATCGCAGCTCCGTTGGATTCCCCCGTCAGGGTGATGCGCGAGGGGTCGACGCAACCGGTCGCGATCACTGCGTCGAGCATCTCGTTCAACGCCGCGCCATCGTCGACCCCGCTGGTGGAGAAGATATCGGAGCCGGTGTCCCAGCCGAATCCCTCGAACTCCACGACGGGCGAGCCTTCGGGGTACGCGACGACCACGGAAGCCGCGTTGGCAATTGCCGTGAACTCCGCGTAGCGCTCGATTCCGGTCGGCGTACCGGTGTACCCGTGCAACACCAGCACCAACGGACTTCCCGGCGCGACACCACTCGCTCGTACGAGGACATGACGGCCCGACGGCGTCGTCACCACACCGTCGGTCTGGCTGCACGGTGCAGCGACGATCGGGCTCGTCGTCACCGGCGGCAGCACCAGCGTGGTCGATGAGTCGACAGTGACCGCCGTTGGCATCGATGTCGACGTCGCGTCCGGAGCTGGTGGAAACGTGCCGACAACGACCGTTCCCGCGTCAGGCGCGACAACAGGCGCGGACGAGCTGCACGATCCCGCGACCACGCATGACGCAGCGCCGAGAGCCATCCACAGCATCACCGAGCCGCTCAGCTCCAGACGCACTGAGTCCTCATCGTCGTATCGAGGGCAGGGTCGAGCCGAGCGGCCTCGGGGGAGACCGCACCGTCGACACGCGCAATCTGACCGACAACTCCATTGTGCTGGACAACAGTGTTCGCAAAGGGATCGACCGACCACTCCAGGCAGTACAGCGTGGTGCGGGCACCTGCTCGCTCATTGGCGACCGACACGACCAGCAGCCGGTAACCAGCGCCCTCGGGCCGAACGTCGACGAGCACCAGCGACACTCGGTCGAGCCCGTCGTAACCCGCGAGGTACCGACTGTCCGAGACATCGGCCTTGCCGGGCTCGAGTCGGCGAGCGGTGTTCCAATCGTCATTGGCCAAGGCATCGCCGAGTTGCTGTGCGATCGCCAGCGACGACGCATACATCGAGAAGGTCGGGCCCGACGCCATGGGCTCGAACAACACCTGCGGGCTGCCCGGCCCGCCCCACGGCGCCGATGCAGGCACCTCCCCGATCGCAGTGGGATCGAACACCGTCGTCGGCACAGCGGAGGCGACCGTTGTTGAAAGTTCGGTTGTGACCACGCTCGGCTGTGTGGTCGGCGACGCCACGGTGACGGTCGGCGTCACAGTGTCTGCGGCGGAGGTGGCGCTGAGGCTGGGCGCGGCCGTTGACGTGCTGCCCTTGTCATCGTTCGACCGAGTGACGAGGACGGCACCTACGGCGGCACCTGCGACGGCGATTGCCGACACCACCAGGATCAGTGCAGTCCGCCGGCCCCGAGGAGCCGACGCAGGGTCGGAACCCACCGCCAACGGGCGGGCAACTGCCGGCGTCACGACCGTCGGCTGCAACGGCAACGGCGGCGGCGGCGGTGAGGCCGAAGGCGGAGGCGGCGGCGGAGGAGGAGGAGGAGGAGGAGGAGGAGGCGACGCTACGTCCCTGTGTGCGGGCGGAGGAGGCGGACGACGGACGGTTCGATCAACGCCGGATTCATCCACCAGACAGCCAAGGCAAGCAGCACCTGGAGCCGAGAGCTCGCGCCCGCATCGTGAACACCACATCGCCATGCCCCCACTCGATACATCCCTGTCGGCATCCACACACTACGCAACCTGAGCTACGGGCCGAATGTCGATACTGACATGTCCACGAGTACATCACGCTCCGTAGTCCGCCACGGCGTGCTCGACGGGTGCTTCACTGGTCGCGTGCAGCCCTGTAGCGAGACCACGTCGCGATGAGCGGCCTCGGGGCACGGCTCGCGCTCGTCGTCGGCTCGCTCGCCGCCGGCGGAGCCGGGTGGGTGGGCGCTCGCCAACTCGCCGGTGATCCGCCATCGGGCACGGCGCTCGTCGCGGTCGACCTGTTCGACTGTCCAGGCAGCAGCGACCAACAGGTATCGATCGGGCAGGTGCGCGCCGGCGAACGGGTGTGGTTGATCGGGGTCACCGACGATCGATGGGCGGTGATCCGCCACCCCGACGAACCCGATCGGCCGGCCTGGCTGCCACTCGTGGCCGTCGACACCAACGCGACGAAGGCACAGCTCGCAGAGATCAGCTGCGACACAGCGGAGGGCTCCGACACCACCTCACCGAGCGACACGTCACCGCCATCGACAGCGGCCGGCGCCACCACCATCGCGCCGGCCAGCAGCACCATCGGCGGCGAGACCAGCACGACCTCCTCCACGACCACCACGATCGCGGGCGACACCACCCCGCCAACCGTGGCGGTCTCCAGCGACCGCCCGTATCTGTACGTGCAGACCGCGGTCGCACCCTGCAGTGCCGAGAGCATCCTGGTCGTCACCATTGTCGTGGCCGACCCGACCGTGCCGTTGTCGATCCGTTCGATCGTCGCGACCTGGAGCGCGCCGGGCGGCCCGCAGACAGCCGGCCTCGCTCCGATCGGGGGCAACAGGTTCCAACTGGTGATCCCCGCCAATGGCCCGGCCAGTGGCGAGACACCGTTGACGCTCATCGCCAAGGGCGCTGATGGCGCGGGCAACGTCGGGGTCGGCCAGCTCGTCGTCTCGCTGCGCAACCCTGCCAGCTTCGGGTGCGCCGGATGAGCAGCGCCGACCGCCGCCGACCCATGCCCCGATCGGTCGTGATCGGCCTGCCAGTGCTGATGCTCGTGGCCGGTAGCGCCGGCGGCTGGTTCACCCGCGACACCGGCGGCGCCGGTGCGGGCGGCGTGCCGGCAACGATCGTCGGTCAGCCGTTGCCCACGACGATCGACGCAGTGGCGCCGGTCGCACCGCTGCCCGGCGCAGCCAACCCGTCCGTCATCGACCCAACCGAGGTGATCGGGCTGGAGGACGACGACCCGGTGGTGGTCCCTGCCGGCGGCGCCCTTGCGCTGCCACTCGGCTCGGCCGACAGCGCCGTGGCGGTCGACGCCCGCACCTTTGCACCGGTCACCGGCGAGCAGCCACAACCACCCGCCGCGGTGGATGCCCAGCCGTCCGACGCTGTGCCGGCTCTCGCGTCGCCGCCGAGCACGTTGCCGCCGCCGGACGACACGCAGCCGCCGGTCACGCCAGCACCGGGCCAACAGTCATCGTTCGTCGACCCTTGCTACGGCGGCGACGAACCGTGCGCCGGCCAGCCGGGCGTGGTGCGCTCGGCAGCTGGCGGCGACCCGGCGGCGACCCTCGATCCGTTGCAGATCTCACTTCCCCTCGCCGCGGCGAACGGCTACGCGGCACTGTGCGAAGGCGTGGAGGCGGATCGCGTCCCGGACCCGTTTCTCACGCCCACGGCACGCCCGACCGTCGCGGTGATCGTCAACCAGCCCTCGACGCTGGCACTCACCGGCAGTTGGGGCGACGGGGCCGAACTGGTGAAGGCCACGATGATCACCTCACCGGCACACGATGCCGAGTGGCAGCAGGCATGGGACGACGGGCACCAGCGACGGATCATCGCCTGCATCACCCTGCCGCTAGACGAGGTGCGGGCACATGCCACCGGCGGCGTCGCACTGTTGCAGGCCGAGGTCTTGGCGATCAGCGCGACCGGTCGGGCGCAGACCGCCGGCCAGGTGACACTGCACATCCCCATCGATGGGGAGGACGCCTTGTACGCCGATCGCGTCACCGTCGCCGATCGCGGCGAGCAGCGGCATCCCGATGGCGTGCTCTACCCGACGGTGCACGTGCATTACGCGGTGCTCGCGGACGCAGTCGTCCCGGCCGGGTCGGGCGTCGAGGCGTACGCACAGCACGCGCTGGTGGAGGGCGCCGACTGCACCGGTTGGGCCGTCAACCAGCAGGGTCGCGACCGGACCGCGGGTGGCAGCTACCGGGTGACGGTCGAGCAGCGCACCATCGCCGGCCGCGAACGCGCCGCGATCGTCGTCGACGGCGACGTCGCCCTCGATCCCACGCTACCCGGCGGCTGGGAAGGGCAGCTCTGCGTGCGCCTACTGACAGCGGATGCCGGATCGACCAGCGTCACGACGCTCTCGTTGAGGGGCGCCATCGTGCGCAGCCCACGAACAGCGGAATACGCGGTCGGCGTGCACGTCGACGACGTCACGTCTGAGAATGCCACGGTGGTGACCGCCACCTGGAGCAGCGACTCGGCATTGCTCTGCAACGAGGCGACGCTCGACAACGGCGCCATCTGCACCACCTATGCGCGGCTCGCCCCCGACGGCATCGTGGTCGCGCTCGCCATGCTCGACGGCCGCGGCGCGCTACGGCCACTGGTGCAGGTGCGTGTGCCAGTGATCACCGCCTACTGCAATCCGACCGATCCGTTCGGGGCCGTCGGCGACGGGTGCAACACCGGTTTCACCCAGGCGCTGCAGCTGCCGATCGTTGCCGGCGACGCGGGGGCGGGCAGCGTGCGCGTGGTGATCAGCGTCGCACGCGCAGCCGCGTTCGGGGCAGGGCTGCAGGACCCGTCGAGTGCCTGGCGCATCGACGACGTCACCACCTTCACCGCCTGACCCGCTCGACTTACCCGACCCGCTCGACCTACCCGACCCTCGACCTTGCGTTTGTGTCATCGCCCGACGTCGTGAAACGACAGATTTCGATGACGCAGGGAGCGAAACGGGCGGGCAGACTGGGCGACCATGCTGCCGCGCCTGATCGCTCTCGACCTCGACGGCACACTGCTCGACCCAACCGGTGTGCTGCGCCCGCGATCCGCCGCCGCGCTCCAGGCGGCGGCCGATGCGGGGATCGTCATCGTGTTCGCCACCGGGCGACCGCCGATCGTCGCTGGGCACGAGGTTGCTGCCGCCGGCCGCGGGGTGCACTACGGCGTGATGGCGAATGGCACCATCATCTGCACCCTTCCCGAGGCGCAGGTCCTGCACTCGATCACCTTCGCGACGGCCATGGCCCGCGAGGCAGTGATCGCGCTGCGAGCCGCCGACTCGCAGTACGGCTTCGCGCTCGCCACCGACAGCAACTTCACCGCCGAAGCCGGCTTCCACGAGCGGATGCCGGTGCAGCACGGCTCAACCGCCACGGTGCCCGATGCCCTCGCCGGTCATGAGGCGAGTGAGCACACGATCAAGCTCCTTGCGTTCCACCATCGCCACAGCGCGCAGGATCTGCTGAAGGTGATCCCGCAGGTCATCGCCCCCGATCTGGTCGTGACGCACATGGGCGCAGAGGCGGTCGAGATCGCACCTGCCGGAGCGGACAAGGGCATCGGTCTGCGGTGGCTGTGCGACCACCTCGGCATCAGCGGGAGCGACGTGATGGCATTCGGCGACGAGATCAACGATCTGCCGATGTTCGGGTTCGCGGGCCATCGCGTGGCCGTCGAGAACGCCAACCAGTCTGTGCGCGACGCTGCCGACGAGGTGACCGCGAGCAACGCCGAGGACGGCGTGGCACAGGTCATCGAACGGCTGCTCGCACGCCCCAGGTGAGCCTCGGCTCGGGTCCGGGGAGCCGTGCGTCCGGCCACAGCTAGCCTGCGACCATGAGCCCGCGCCCAGCCACCGCCCGGCTCACCCACGTCGCCTTGCCGTGCTGCGACCTCGATGCCACCATCGCGTGGTACGAGCGGTTCACCCCGCTGCGTCTCGTGCAACGGCGTGAGGATTCCGAAGGCGCCAGCGCCTGGATCGGCCAACCGGACATGATCGACAAGCCGTTCGTCCTCGTCCTGGTCAGCTTCCTTCGCGACCAGGCGAAGGGCCCGCAACCGCTGCTCACGCCGTTCGCGCACCTCGGCATCGAGCTGCCGACCCGCGACGAGGTGGACGACGTGGCCGCCCGCGGTCGGGCCGAGGGCTGCCTGGCGTGGGAGCCCCAGCTGCTGCCGCAACCGATCGGCTACGTCTGCGCGCTCACCGACCCCGATGGCAACCTGGTGGAGTTCAGCCACGACCAGGGTGTGTTCGCCGCCGTGCAAGAGCTCTGGGGCTGAGCACGGCGGCTTCGCCCCCAGCCGTGTGACAAGTCTCCGAACTGCCCGGCCACTCTCGCGCATGCTCTTCGTACAATCGATGGGATGGCTGCACGCACCGCTCCTCCAGGGTTGCAGCTGAGCTGGCTCGACGGCGAGGCGGTTGCCTGGCAGCCGGGCCGCGGCGTGTACGGCGGCAACCTTCACCAGGAGGTCGCCCGTGTCGCTCGCCGCCCGAGCATGGCCTACAACGGTTCCACCCGGGTGATGCCGCTGCAGCTGCCCGACGGCCGGGCCAGCGTGATGGTGCAGCGCCTGGATCCGGCGACGCTCGCGTCGCTCGGCCAACTCAACGCCCTCACACAGGAAACCAGCGCGTCGGTGGCGTGGTTCGGCGCAGTGCACCGCTACGCGGAGCAGCTCGTCGTTCGCGGCCGCGTGCTGCCGGTCGTCACGCACATCGCCGAGTCCTGGTGGCTGGCGCAATGGCGGCCGGTCGCAGCAGATGTCCGCGCCGCCGCCGAACTGTTGGCGGCAATGCCCCCCGTCGTGGCCGCAGGTGGCCCCGTGGACCCGGTCGAGCTGCTGCATTCGATGGTGGATCGTTTGTGCCGGCTCACCCTCGCGGCGCGTGGGTGGAGGGCGGTGCTCACCGACACGCGGGCGGTCAACGCCCGCGCCGTTCGCATGGTCAGCAGGGCCCTCATCGCCGAGACACCCCAGTTCGCGGTCGCCCCCGAGCTGGTGGAGGCCGTTGCGCACATCGCCACCGAGTGCTCACTGATCACTCAGCGTGCCGAAGGCCAGCCGATCGTGCGCGTGCGCCTGCGGCTGGGCATGCCCGCCGAGCCGTCGCTCGATGATCTGTTCGCCGCCGGCGCCGACGCGGACCCGGCCGACATGCCAGATGCCAGCGGCTGGCCGCTCACGCTCGAGCTGGTCGACGGCGACGACCGTGGCCGTTTCTGCACCGCCGCGCAGCTCGCTCGGGGCGGGCAGGCCGCGCTGGCGATCGCCAACGAAACCCGCTTCCTGCCACTGCTGCAACAGCGGATGAGCGACGCCGTCACCTCGATCGCAGCAGCGGTTCCCGAGCTCGGCGAGTGGTTGGCCGATCAAGCCGCAACGGTCGACGTCGAAGCCGCAGCTGCAGCGCTGGAAGGCATCGACCAGCTGGCGGCGGCCGGCATCGAGCTGTTGGCTCCCGAGAAGCTCACTCGCCGGCGTGCGTCCACCCGTGCCACCGCCTCACCCAAGGACGGCGCGGGCAGCGGCCGCTTCGCAGCAACAGCGCTGGTCGATTGGCAGGTCGTCGTCGACAACACGCCCGTGCCCGAGGACGTGCTGCGGCGTGCGGCCGAGGACGGCGCCAACCTCATCCAGGTGGGCGGCCGATGGGTGCAGCTCGATCGCGCCGAGGCCCGGCGCGCACTGGCCAACCTGCAAGAGCACCGCAGCGAGCACGGCGAGATGAGCGCGCTGCAGTTACTCACCCTCGCGGCCGAACTGCAGCGTGAGCTGGAGGCTGCCGGCATCGCAGCCGATCAGGGTGCCACCGATCTGGTGCAGGCAACCGGCTGGGCCGGCGAACTGCTCGATGGGCTCCCCGATGAGGCGTTGGCCGACGGCGACGTGCCCGACACCTTCACCGCCACGCTGCGGCCCTACCAGCGCCGCGGCCTGGGGTGGCTGCAGTTCCTCCACCGCCTCGGGCTTGGCGGCTGCCTGGCCGACGACATGGGCCTGGGCAAGACACCCACCACGCTCGCCCATCTCGCCGGCCTGCCCGGCCCGCACCTGGTGATCTGTCCGCTGTCGGTGGTGCGCAACTGGGAGGCCGAAACTGCCAGGTTCGCCCCGTTCATGCGCGTGATGGTGCACCACGGCACCGGGCGCCTTACCGAGCAGGCGTTCGTCAATGCGGTCGCCCAACACGATCTCGTCGTCACCACGTACCAGGTTGCTGCCCGCGACCTGGAGACGTTCCAGAAGGTGGCCTGGTCGACCGCAGTCCTCGACGAAGCACAGGCCGTGAAAAACCCCGATACGCGCACGGCCCGTGCCATGCGGGCGCTGCCGGCAGGCCAGCGCATTGCGCTCACGGGCACACCGGTGGAGAACCGGCTGGCCGAGCTGTGGTCCATCTTCCAGATCGTCGCACCGGGGCTGCTGGGCAACGCCACCCAGTTCCGCCAGCACTTCGCCAACCCGATCGAGAAGGAGCACGACCCGGTCGCCACCGCCGAGCTGCGCCGCCTCACCGGGCCATTCCTGCTACGCCGCACCAAGGCCGACAAGTCGCTGGTGCCCGACCTGCCCGACAAGGTGGAGCAGGTCGCGTGGGCACCGCTCACGCGTGAGCAGGCGCAGATGTATCAGGCCGTCGTCGATCAATTGCTCGCCGACGCGCAGGAGGCCACCGGCATGCGCCGTCGCGGCCTGGTGCTGGCCGCGCTCACTCGCCTGAAGCAAATCTGCAACCACCCGGCGCACGCGCTGGGCGACGGCTCCAAGCTGGCCGGCCGCTCCGGCAAGCTCACCCGCTTCGACGAGCTGGTCACCGACCTGCTCGATGCGGGCGAGCAGGCGCTCGTGTTCACCCAGTTCCGCGAGATGGGCCTGTTGTTGCAAACGCACCTTCACGAACGCTTCCACCAGCAGGTGCCGTTCCTGCACGGCGGCGTCACCAAGAACGGCCGCGATCGGATGGTGCAGCAGTTCCAGGCGGGCACGGCCACGTCGCCGCTGCTACTGGTCTCGCTGAAGGCCGGCGGCACCGGATTGAACCTCACCGCAGCCAGCCAGGTGGTGCACTACGACCGCTGGTGGAACCCCGCCGTGGAAGATCAGGCCACTGACCGCGCCTGGCGCATCGGCCAATCGCGCACGGTCTTCGTGCACAAGCTGGTGTGCGAAGGCACGGTGGAAGAGAAGATCGACGCGCTGATCAACGACAAGCGCGCGCTGGCCAACGCGGTCGTCGGCACCACCGGCGAGGCGTGGCTCAGCGAGCTGAGCACCGACGCGTTGCGCGACCTGGTCGTGCTCGACCACTCCAAGATCCGCGGTGCGTCATGAGGCGTGCCTTGCGAGGTGCGTCATGAGCATCGTCCTCGTGCCGGGCCAGTTCCGCGGCGAGCCGCACCCCGTCGGCAAGCTCGCCAGCACCCTGCTGTCCGTCGCAGTTGCAGGGATGGCCGACCCGGCGCGCTTCCGCCGCGGCAAGCTGTACGTCGCGGAGGGCGCGGTCACCCGGCTGCAGCTGACCCCCGGCCATCTCACCGCCTCGGTGGAGGGCAGCCGCTCACACGGGTACACGGTCAACATCAGTGTGCGCACCACCGAGCGGCCCGATATCAGCACGCCCGAGCTGATGCGGGCACAGATCAACCGGCTCACGCCCGAGGGCCGCGAGCTGATGGTCGGCTGCACCTGCCCCGACGACGCCGACCCGTGCAAGCACGTAGTCGCAGCGCTGCTCGCGTTCGCAGCCGAGCTGGTGTCGCGGCCAGAGCTGCTCGTGGAGTGGCGTTGTGGCGCTGCCGGCGAGGCGCAGGAGCGAGCCCGGGTGGGTTCGCGCGCCCGTGCCAGCGAGCGTCACCTGCGGCTGGCACCGGCACTCGGCACCGAGCGGCTGCGTCAGCCCGAACCGCCCACACCGTGGGAGAGCGAGGAGTGGGTCGCGTTCCTCGGCGGGCCACCCCCTGTCGCGCCAGACGTGCCGGCAGAGCCGGCGACGGTGCGCAGGGCGATGCTGGGCACGATCGACCTCGGAAGCTGGGTGCAGTCCGCGATCGACGAGCTCACTGGCCTGCAGTAGCGAGCGGCCCGGCGTTGGCCGCGAAGGTTGTGCGCGCAACTGGGGTGCCCCGGTTGCATACGTAGCGTTCTGGGGCGCCCCAGTTGCGGGCTCAACGAAAATTCTGGGCTCGCCAGCCCACTAGTGTCCCGCGTCTGTCAACCGAAGCGGAGGGCGTGTGCGTCGACAACGTGTGCAAGCACTCGCCGCCCGACCCGACAGCGCCGCCAAGCGCCGCGCCGCGGAGATCGAGGCGTTCCTCGAGCAGCACTCGCAACGGCTCGTGGGTGCGCTGACGCTGATCACGGGCAGCCGCGCCACCGCCGAAGATGCGCTGCAGGACGCCCTCGTGAAGGCATGGGACCGCAAGGACCAGCCGATCGACCAGCTCGCCGCCTGGATCACCGTCGTCGCCACCAACCAGGCACGCAGCGGCTGGCGACGCAGCCAGGCCGAGCAGCGGGCACTCACCAAGGTGGGCGGCCGCGCCACACGCGATGCTGCGCCCACCCTCGAACCGGACGAGGCGCTCCACGCAGCGTTGCGGGCGCTGCCCGAACGTGAACGACAGGTGGCCGTGATGCACTACGTGCTCGACCAGTCGGTGGCGCAGGTCGCCGCCGCGCTCGGTGTCACCGACGGCACCGTCAAGACCCTGCTCTCCCGGGCCCGCGCGCACCTCGCTGCCCGCCTGGGAGTGACCGACGATGGAGACGACCGATGAGTCTCGATGACGAACTGCGGCGCAGGCTGCAGGAAGCCGCCGACCGGGCCGGCGCCGGTGCCGACCCCGCGACGATCACGCAACAGGTGGCCAAGCAGACGGCCGTGGGTGCGCGACCGCCGCTGCGGCTGCTCGGCGCGATCGGTGCGGCGGGGTTGGTAGCCGGCGGCGTGCTCGGCTTCACTGCACTGAAGCCGGACGATTCGAACGCTGTCGCCACACAGATACAGGTGCAGCAGTACAGCCTGTACGACTGCCCCGGCGGCGCCGCCGCAGGTATCGCCTACCCGGGCGACCGCGTCTACGTGACAGGCCGCAACGAGGCGGGCGACTGGCTGGAGCTGCGCGATCCGCGACAGCAGGCGACGAGCCGCTGGGTTCCGGCCGATGCGGTGGACCCCGATGTGGTCGCCGGCGTGCCGGTGCGCTCGTGCACGCAGGACGTGTCGCTCTTGGCGGAAGGCGCCACCACCACGACCGAGACCACCACGACCAGCACCGTGCCCGAGACGACCACCACGGTCCCGGCGACCACAGTGCCCGCCACCGTGCCACCAATTCGAAATCAGCCACCGGTGATCGGCAATGGCACTGCAACGCCAAACATCATCGCCGGGCTCACCGAGTGCGGCCCCTCAGCGAGTTCCTTCGCGGTAAGTGTCACCGATCCGACCGGAGTGGCCTCGGTTCGAACCGATTGGAGCATGCCGAACTGGAGTGGCGAACAGACTGCCGGATCAGTTCTCCTTGTGCCATCGGGAAATGTGTACTCAGGCAGCATCGGCCCGAACAACAATCCGAGCGGATCCGGAGCATTTGTGACGATCACGGTGACCGCGACTGACTCTCAAGGATTGAAGTCCATCCGGGTGTTCACCAAGTCCCTCTTCGTCGACTACTGCCTGTTCTGATGCGTACCTCCACTCGCAACCTCCTGTGCGTTGGCACATCGCTCGCTTCATTGGCGGTCGGCGTCATCGGCGCCCGCGCCATCCGCGGCGACGGCGAGGTCGCCCCGATCGGCGTCGGGCTTGCCGATTCCCCACAGTTGATCGAAGGCGACGTCGCACTCACCGACGACCAGGTGTACCCGCTGCTCGAGCCGGTCACGATCGGCGACGACCCGGCGATCCTCGAGCGGCTCCTCGAAGGGCCGCCCGACATCGCGGACGACGCGCTGGGCCCCGAGATCGGGCGTCCCGGCAGCGACGATTCCCCCGCAGTCGGCGCGGTGAGTGGCTCGCCCGGAGGCTCCGGCACGCCCGGCGCGGTACCGATCGACGGCACGCTGCCGCCAGGCGAGACACTGCCCGCCGATGAGCCGGTGCCGCTCGACATCCCGTTCTACTTCGACCCCGCGATCGGGGGCATCTTCGGGTTCCCAGAGCACGCGTTCGACCTGTGTGCCGGCCGCGAGCCAGGTTCCCCGCTGCCCGAGTACTGCCCTGCGGGCTACGCCGGAACCCTCAGCGGCGGCAACCTCCCGCCGGCGCCATTCATGTGGGGCACACCCGGCCACTACACGACGGTCACCGCCGACGGCTTCCCCGAAGTCTGCCCGGCCGTCACCCCGTCGGCTGGTGCGGGCCAAGCCGCGATCACCACCTGGTCGGTCACCCCGCTGCAGTCGCTACTGGTCGAGTGGCGCCCCTATCGCACCACGCAGGAGTGGCGCTCACTCACCGTCGAGCCCGCCAACGATGCCGAACAGGAGTCGCGCTGGACCGCTCGGCTGGAGACCGAGCCGTTCGACCGTGACACCTGGGGGCTGCTGCCACGCTGCTTCGCCATCGAACGCGACGCGAGCTTGTCCTACGACGTCCGCTTCACCGCCGTCGACATCTACAGCCGCGAAGTACCCGCGAACCCGCTGATTCTGCCCGGCAACAACCCGGGTGGCCGGCCGCCCACCGAGGCGAGAGTGATCGGTGTCCGTCCGTTCGCCGAGGTCGCGTCGTGGACGAAGCCGGAAGGCTCGGTGGTGTTCACCTCAAAGGTGCTCACCGACTACGAGGACCGCGAATGCGGATATGAGCTCGCCGCACCGGGTGGCGTGCACTCCGCCCCTGGCCTAGCCAGCCCGGTCGGTGTCTTCGATCCGGCGTTCTCCAAGAAGGTGTTCGCCTCGGTGCAGTTGCCCGAAGCGGGCCTTGTGCTGCTCTGCGCCACGATCTACGACACCCGCAACACGCTGCGCCCGCTGTCGGTCGACAAGATGCTGTTGCGAGCGAAGACGGCGCAGCGGCCGGTGATCACGCTCGAGGCCGTCAAGCTCGCCGACGGCATCACGATCGACCACTTCCGCTTGAGCGCCACCATCCAGTTCCCCGGCGATCGGTACGCGACTGACGACGGGTGCAGCCAGAGCTGGACGAACTCCACCGACATCTCCGGCATCGTGGCGGTGAACGAGCCACTGTGGGACTGCACGTCCGCCCCGCTGCCGGTCGACACCTCTGGCTACGTGAAGGTGCCGGTCACCATCACGCGCACCGTCTACCCCACCCGCAGCACGGTCGAGTACCGACGGGAGGCGTGGGGGATCCAGATCCAGGTCGACCGCTGCGCCGACAATGCCTGCCCGCCGCGGCCGACCGAGTGGTACCAGATCCCGCTGCCGGCCGCCGGCAGCGCGTTGTGTGGCCGCTCGTTCTGGGAGTCGGATGCACCGTGCCCGCAGCCACAGGAGGGCGTGGCGATCGTGAAGGTCGAGTATCCGGTCATCGAAGGGGCGCCCGGGGACTACGGCACTGCGGAACTGGTGAGCACGACCGACCGCCCGATCACCGACCCGACCGATACCGAACCCACTGTCGGCATGCTCACCTCCTCGGTGGGTGCCGCCGCCGACTTCGGCGCCCTGCCTGCCACCGTGACAGTGGTCAGCAATCGCCCGATCACGCTCACCTCGATCGACGTCTTCGACATCGTCGGTGACGGTTCAGCGCAGTGCGCACGCCGCGATGTTCCCGTCGGCGGCGCACCGGCAACGGAGTGGGACGTCGCGTTCGAGGTGTGCGCCGGCACCACCATGTTCGTCCAGGCGCACATCACCGATGCCGAGGGCATCGCGTACATCCGCAACCTGGGCATCATCGACCCGCCGGGCCTGGTCTCCAACTCGCTGCACAGCACGATCGAGTTCCTCGGCGGCGATCTTCCGCAGTTCGGGTGGATCTACGACTTCGAGATGCTCCTCGACGGACAATCGCCGACCACCTACGGCTGGTACAACTGGACCGGCTCTCGCGGTAGCGGGGCCAGTTGCATCTCGCTCGACAACGGCGTCGCTCAGACCTACGGCGCCGATCCGCGCATCGAAGTCCGGGGTGGCGAGCTGAATGTCCGATTGCGGTTCCTCATCACCACTGTGGGCGAGACCGACTGCCCAACGACAGCCGCCAGCGGTGCCGGCCCCATCGAGTTGACCGGCAGCTTCTCGGCATCGCAGATCGCGGCCGGCGAACCATTGGTGCTGCGCACGTCGCCGGATGCGGCGCTGCAGATACGGGTGACACTCACCGGCCGGTTCCTCCTCGATAGTTAGGCGCGGCGCCACGCGAGGGCGCTACCGGAGACCCCGCCAATGTGACACCCTCCTCCAGCCATGGGCCAGCAGACACGCCAAATCGGTAGCCCTAGGTCACCCATGGGTGTCGAGGGGTGCCAAGTTGTAGTGGTGGCGCGGGCAGCGGTTTGCCCTTCGGCGACCGGGCCGCGGCTCAGCCGCCGAGGCGTTTGCCGCCGAAGACGGTGATCTCCTGGCGCAGCGGCACCAGGTCGCGGCGGGGGGCGCGGCGGTCCGCTTCCGCGAGCGCGGCGGCCGCCAGCCCACGCAGATGGGCGTTCTCGGCGTGCAGCCGCTCGACTTCCGATTCCAGCGCCATCACCCGGCGGATGCCTTCGAGGTTCATCCCCTCGGCGGCGAGATCGCTGATGCGGCGCAGACGATCGATGTCGATGTCGCTGTACCGGCGATTGCCGCCCTGTGTACGCGCCGGAGCCACCAGGCCGCGGCGCTCGTAGATGCGCAGCGTCTGCGGATGCATCCCTGCGAGCTCCGCCGCGACGGAGATGACGTAGACCGCGTGTTCACGTGACCGCATCGCTAGCTCCTCCCTTCGGAACCCGGCAGCGTGCTCCTCGGCGAGACAGTAGTCGCCGCGGCGAGGGCCTCGACCGCCGCCCGCTGCTCGTCGGTGAGATGGATGGGAACCACCACGTCGGTGGTGACGATCAAGTCGCCGGTTCCCTTGGCGGTGGTGAGCCCCTTGCCCTTCACCCGGTGGCGGCTGCCTGGTTGCGTACCGGCGCGCAGCCGGAGCGTGACGCGTGGCCCTTCGAGCGTGGGCACATCGACGTCGCCCCCGAGCGCTGCCTCCGCGAAGGTGACCGGCAGACGAACGGTCAGGTTGTTGCCGTCGCGACCGAACAGCGGATGGGCCATGACGTGACACT
>JAYSPV010000103.1:0-20095 GCA_043721915.1 Ilumatobacteraceae bacterium
TGTGGCTACAACTCGACGCCGGCCAACGCCAGGCCGCCCAGGCGACGTACGAACTTCTGACGTTCCCCGCCGAATGAGCGCAGCAAGGTGGACAGGGCACAGCGAGCAGTGCAGCGGTGTATGACCGAGCACGGACTGACAGGAGATCAAGATGAGTGAGCGAACGAGTTGGAAATCGACGCCTCGACCTGACGCGGGTCGGGTCCGCGACCTCGTGGAGGACGAGGCCCGCATCACGGCGTTTTGCGAACTGGTGTATCAGCTCCGAATCGATGCCGGCTTGACCCAGGCCGAGTTGGCCCAACGGATGGGGAGGACGCAGTCTGCGATCTCGCGGAGGGAGAACGGTGGCACGCGTCCGACGCTGGAGACCTTGGAACGAGTCGCTGGCGCCGTTGATCAAGAACTCGCGGTCGTGGTCGGCGTAAGGCAAGCTGACGCGCACATAGCGCGCGTGTGATGGTAGAGCGGTATACGAACTGGACGGAACAGACGGATTTCCCGGACGGTTTTTCGGACTGTGGAGTACTGCAGCGCAGCAGACGGACTGCACGGACGGTCGTCATCACCTTTGCCAAGGTGAGGGTCGCGAGTTCGAATCTCGTCATCCGCTCCATGTGAATGACAGGTCAGCCGCTCTCATCGCTGATGTCCACTCCGCACGCCTCAAGGATCCATGGCTGTGCGGCGGCCGCGGGGTCTTCCCCGAGCTCCCACATCGGAGCTGCGTTGGCCTCGGCTTGTGCCTGGTCCTCGGCGTCGGCGATGGCGTCGACGAACAACTGGACGAAGTCGACCGCTGCTGCCACGTTGTCGCGCTCAGCGGCGTCAACATGCTCCGCTCCTGACCTGAGCTGGGTCAACAACCGGCCTACATTGCCGAAGAGCGCCTTCTGAGCTGCAAAGTCAAATTCGCCGGATTCGCCGTCGAGCATCTTGTCGACCTGGCCGACAACAGTGCACCAACCCTCACGATCGGTGATGCCGACATCCACGGAGACTGTCGAGGTCGCGTCGGTTGCGGTGTGGACGCCGTCGCCGACCTGGACACAGAGGACGTGGGTGCCGGGGGTGAGGTAGATGGTTCCTTCGGCGGCTCCGGATCCGAGGTGCAAATGGTCGGGGTCCTTGGGGATCGCTTCACCGGTCGTGACACATCCGGCATCGGCGATCACGTGAAAGTGGCCGGCGGCTTCGTGCACGTCGCCGGCGGGCTCGATGGTGACCCCTTCGGCGGCAAGGGTGAACGCGACCCCGCCGGCGATGGAAGCGCCGGGCGAAGGTGTGGTGAACCTCGCGGTGACATCGGGTTTGTCGTCACCGCACGAGGCGGCTACGAGCCCGAACGAGACAACGACCGAAAGAATGAGATACCGAGGCGAGTGAGTGTTCATGCACATACTGACGGACGAACACCATGAGCGGGTGACAGCGACACCGTTCAGCGTGTCGTCAGTCGCGCCGTCCGCACGATCGGCACTTGACCTGCAACTGGCCTTCAACTACTTTCAGAGATGTGCCTACCACGAAGAGTGACCTGAGAGCGCCTGTTGCACCATCCGATGGCATGGTGCCGCTCGGAGCGCTCACCGAGCCGTTCATCTCCAATCGTGCAAAGTTCCCCGCGAAGCACCAGATCGTCGCCGGCCTCTCACCGTGGGCATTGCATGTCGCCGAGGAGATGCGAGCACACGTGGTCGCACTCAGATGGTCCGTCGTCGGCTACGACCGGTCGCGCCCGGTCGGCGACGGCAGTGTGATCGCCACCGAGACGGCCATTTTGGTGGAAGTCGTTGCTGTGGGTCGCGATGGCAGCCGCACCAGCATGGGGACGCGCGAATGCATCCTGCGGACCGAGTTGGATGAGCGGTCGCTCGCGGATCGCCAGATCACCGGGCAGGGGTGGCTGCTGCCCATCGGCTACACCGTGGTGGTCGACACTCCGCTCGTCTGAGCCCGATGCGGCCCGACCACGACCCGCTCCCTTCGCCGGGGTACGGTCACGGCTGGTTCGATGTTCGCGACGATGGAAGGAACACTCATGGTTGGTGGCGCACTCAGGATGGCCAGCATGGACGATCTCGACCTTCGGATGTCCGAGGGTGTGCGGCCGCTGTACGAAGCCGTCAAGAAGTTCATTCGTGACGAGGTCGACCCGATCACCGAGGAATTCCACCGGCTGGGCGCGAACCGCGAGGATCGTTGGAGCTGGGCGCCGGGTCAGCTCGAGCTGCTGGAGACGGCCAAGAGCAAGGCTCGGGCGCTCGGTCTGTGGAACTTCTTCCTCCCCAACGCCGAGACCGGCGAGGGCCTCAGCAACCTCGACTACGCATACATCGCATCGGAGCTGGGGAAGAACCGGTTGGCGAGTGAATGCCTCAACTGCTCGGCCCCCGACACCGGCAACATGGAGGTGCTCGAGCGCGTCGGCACGCCGGAGCAGAAGGCCCAGTGGCTCGAACCGCTGCTGCGTGGCGAGATCCGCTCGGCGTACGTGATGACCGAGCCGGGCATCATGTCCAGCGACGCGAAGCAGATCCAGACCTCTGCCGTCCTCGATGGTGACGAGTACGTGATCAACGGCAGCAAGTTCTACGCATCCGGCGCCGGCGATCCGCGCTGCAAGATCATGATCGTGATGGTGCGCACCAACCCCGATGCCGACACCTACAAGCAGCAGTCGCAAATCCTCGTGCCCAAGGACACGCCCGGTGTGGAGATCGTCGAAGGCATGCAGGTGTTCGGCGGCGACGACGCACCGCACGGCCACATGCACATCCGCTTCAATGACGTCCGCGTGCCCAAGAGCAACGTGCTGTGGGGTGAGGGCAAGGGCTTCGAGATCTCGCAATTGCGCCTCGGGCCCGGCCGGATCCATCACTGCATGCGCAGCATCGGCGTGGCCGAGAGGGCGATCGAGATGATGGTCGACCGCGGCCTCACCCGTGAGGGCTTCGGCAAGAAGCTGATCAACCTCGGCAAGAACATGGAAGTCATCTCACGTGCCCGCATCGAAGTCGAGGCCATGCGACTGATGGTCCTGCGCGCCGCCAAGGCGATGGACACCCTCGGCAATGCGGAGGCCCGCGTGTGGGTGAGTGCGGTCAAGGCGATGGTGCCCGAGAAGTGCTGCGACATCATCGACGAAGCCATCCAGATGCACGGCGCTGCCGGGATCTCGCAGTGGTTCCCGCTCGCCGACATGTACCACGGCCAGCGCACGCTGCGCCTGGCCGACGGGCCCGACGAAGTGCACCACCAGGTGGTCGGCCGTGCGGAGGCCAAGAACCGGCAGGAGGACAAGGCCGCTGGCGCGTCCGAGGCGTTCCAGGATGGTGGCCGGCGCTTCACCGGCCCCTGACCTGAGCTGCCTCGGCGGCGTGGCGTAGAGTTGAGCCATGCCTGAGATCGAACGTACCGATGCGGAGTGGCGCGAGCTGCTGACCCCGGCCCAGTACCAAGTCCTGCGTGAGGCGGGCACGGAACGCGCCTGGACAGGCGCGTACGTCGACGAACATGCCGACGGCACTTACCTGTGCGCGGCCTGCGGCGCGGAGCTCTTCGATTCGACGACGAAGTTCGAGTCGGGCAGCGGCTGGCCCAGCTTCTTCCAGGCCAAGACCGCCGATGCAGTGGAACTGATCACCGACCGCACCCACGGCATGGTGCGCACCGAAGCCCGTTGCCGTCGGTGCGGCTCGCACCTTGGCCACGTCTTCCCCGACGGGCCCGCGCCCACGGGAGAGCGCTATTGCATGAACAGCCTGTCGTTGGAGCTCAGCCCTGAGGTTGCCGGGCCCGAGGCCTGATCACCCGGTCGTCAGGCGTCGCCGCTGGAGGCGACCCGGTCGCGTGCTGCCTCGGTGCGCTTTCCGACCGGCTGATGGTCGCCCACGGCTGCGAGCCCCATCGCGGGCATGTTGGCGTAGATGCACTCGTACGTGCCCGGTGCCACCTTGTACGTCTCGTGGTACACGCCGACATCACCTGACTTGGCCACCCGCTTGTTGTAGCGGCGCCATGGCTCCAGGTGCGGATCGTCTGTGTTGCGCGCGAATCGTTCCAGCTGCTCGAAGCTGCGCCAGTACTGGATGAGCGTGACCGTGCGGCCACCGACCGCCATGCGTGCGCCGAGCATGCCTTTCTCGGGATGCTTGGTGAGGGTGGCGATCATTTTCGGCATCGCCCGGAAGACCGGGAGCCATTGATGCACCTTCCACAGCTTGTTGAAGCGCATGCCGATCATGAACACCACGAAGTCCCCATCCATCGTTGCGGTGTATCGGCCTGGGAACACCTTTGTCATTGCTCGTCCTTCATCTCGGTATGGATAGTTGTACTGTCTGTTATGGAGAGTATAACTATCCGTCTAGCATGTCAACATGCGAATGGCTGAGCTGGCAGATGTCACAGGCGTGCCGATCCCGACGCTGAAGTACTACTTGCGCGAAGGACTGCTGCACCCTGGCGAGGCAACGGCGATCAACCAGGCCGACTACGACGAGACGCACCTCCGGCGGGTGAAGCTGGTGCAGGCACTGTTGCACCTCGGCCGGTTGAGCATCGCCGACGCGCAGCGGGTGGTTGCTGCCGTCGACGATGAGACGCTGCCGATCCACGACGCGTTCGGGGTCGCTCAAGATGCGATGGTGCCTCATCGAGATCGGCTCGGAGAGCGATACTCGGAGGCGATGGCGGAAGTCGACGGCTTCGTCACACGGCATCGGCTACGAGTGCGACCCGATGCTGCGGTGCGGGGCATGTTGGCCGACGCACTGGTCGGGCTGGACGAGTTCCCGCTGCTCCCTGACGGCGTGAGCGCCGACTCGAGCATGTTCGACGGCCTGATCGCGCCACTCGTGGAGATGGCCGAGGCGGAAGTGGCGACCACGCCGTCACCTGCCTCGCGCGCGCAGCAGGTGGAGCACACCGTGGTGGGCACGGTGCTGTTCGAGGTGGCCTACGCCGCGTTGCGGCGGATGGCACTGGAACACGCCAGCGCGCGACGGTTCGGCCGCCGCACCAGTTGATCGACGCCGATGTCGGCTGCCTCGGCTCAACCGTGAATTCACGGATGGCTACGTAGCGACCATTGCATTCACAGTTGCGACCGCGAGGAACATTGACCCTGGGCTAGTAGCGCGCTCGGGAGAACACTTCGCGTACCAGCGCCTCGAAGTGCTCCAGCGGCTCGGTGGGGCCGTCGGGGTCGAATGCGGCCTGGTCCCACTCGTCGGTGAACTGCTCGCACAGCGTGAACCACGGCTCGCCGCGGTACTGCTCGCGCAGATCGGTGGGCATGCCGAAGTGGCCGTAGTAGTGACGCCCCTGGAAGTCCTGGTGGTGCTTGATGGCGAAGTACACGTCGGGGCGCACGTAGGGCTTCAGCATCTCCGCTGCGATGGCACCGTGGTTGGGCACGCTGACGGCCTTGCCCATGTCATGGCACAACGAGGCCACGACAACTTCGTCGTCGGCCCCGGCGCGCTCGGCGAGCGTCGCGGTCTGGAGGCAATGGGTGAGCTGATCCGTGGCGAAACCGTCGGTGATGTCACCCAGCGACCGCAGCAGCGCGAGAACGCTCTCTGCGACTCGCGGCTGATTGCGGCGTGTCTCCTCGCCGATCATTGCCCATTGCTCGGCGGTGGATTCGTCCATACGGGTGAAGGTGGTGGCGGCCATGTACACATTGTTGCAGCCGGAGGTCGCTCGCTTCGCCACGGACCGCAGCGAAGGTGAATGCTCTCGCGATGGACTTCGACCTGCCGCAAGACGTGCTGGAGCTTCTCGCCGAACTCGACGTGTTCATCGAACGAGTCATCAAGCCACTCGAGGAGCAGGACGACAACATCCGCTTCTTCGATCACCGGCGCGAGGACGCTCGTACTGACTGGGAGCGCCAGGGCCTCCCGAACGCGGAGTGGGAGGCGCTGCTGCATCGCGTGAAGCGGCTTGCCGACGAGGCCGGCTTCTACCGTTACCCGCTCGACGCGCAGTACGGCGGGCGCAACGGCACCAACCTGGGCATGGCGGTCATCCGTGAGCACCTGGCGCGCAAGGGGCTCGGCCTGCACAACGACCTGCAGAACGAGCACAGCATCGTGGGCAACAACGTCGGCCTGCTGCTGATGATCGCCCACGGCACGCCCGAGCAGCAGGCAGAGTGGATCACGCCGCTGGCCGAAGGCACGCGAGGGTTTGCCTTCGGCATCACCGAGCCCAACCACGGCAGCGACGCCACCCACATGGAGACCACCGCCGTGCGCGACGGCGACGAGTGGATCATCAACGGCGAGAAGACATGGAACACGGGTATCCACCACGCGCAGTACGACATGATCATGGCGCGCACGAGCGGCAAGGCCGGTGACGGCGGCGGCATCACCGCGTTCCTCGTGCCCACGCAGTCGCCCGGCTTCGAGGTGCTCGAGTACCTGTGGACCTTCAACATGCCCACCGACCACGCACACATCCGCCTCACCGATGTGCGTGTGCCTCACAGCGCCATCTTCGGCGGCGAGGGAAAGGGCCTCGGCGTCGTGCAGCACTTCTTCAACGAGAACAGAATCCGCCAGGCCGCCTCCTCGCTGGGGGCTGCTCAGTTCTGCATCGACGAATCGGTGAAGTACGCGCAGGAACGCAAGCCGTTCGGCAAGCCACTGGCCAGCAACCAGGCCATCCAGTTCCCGCTGGTCGAGCTGCAAACGCAGTGCGAGATGCTGCGGGCGTTGATCCACAAGACTGCGTGGCACATGGACCGCGACGGCGCGTTCAGTCAGAGCGACAAGGTCAGCATGTGCAACTACTGGGCCAACCGGTTGTGCTGTGAGGCCGCCGACCGGGCGATGCAGGTGCACGGTGGCCTGGGCTACTCGCGGCACAAGCCGTTCGAGCACATCTACCGCCATCACCGTCGGTACCGCATCACCGAGGGCGCGGAAGAGATTCAGATGCGCAGGGTCGCCGGCTACATGTTCGGGTTCATGAGCCAGCGGGCGCCTAAGGGCGTCACGGAAGGCTGAGCCTCGATGAGCACCACCGACGCAGCCGCGTCGCCCAGCCCGTTCGTGCGTGGGGTGGCCCCGATCACCGAAACGGACGAACAGATCGCCACGATGCTGGCGCAGGCTCAGCTTGCGCCGCTGCTGCCTGCCCTGGCGTACCTCACGGGGGACCAGTCGCTGTTGCGGCCGGATCTGGCGCCGGATCCGCTCTTGCTCAACCAGCCGTTCAGTGGCTTCAGCGACGCGCAGCAGGAACAGATCCGTTCCCTGGCGCTTGCCTGCCTGGCCCGCTACCGCGACGCCGGCTGCGTGCCCGCGCCGGCGCCCGACGACAACGACCTGCTGGCAATGCTCGAGCACACGGTCGGGGGCGCCGGCATGGCCGACTACCTGCCGTTGCTCGAGGAGGAGTTGGCCTACAAGGGTGAGGATCGTCGGGCACCACGCTGGCGCAAGGAGGCGTTGGCCGCTGGTGTCGACATCAGCGCCGTCATCATCGGCGCCGGCATGTCGGGCATCCTTGCGGCCCATCGCTTGCAGCAGGCGGGCGTGCCGTTCACCATCCTGGACAAGAACGACGACGTCGGCGGCACGTGGTACGAGGCGGCGTATCCGGGCTGCCGGGTGGACAACCCGAACCACAACTACAGCTACTCGTTCGCCCAGCGGCACGACTGGCCCTACCACTACAGCCCTCAGGGCGTGCTGCACGAGTACTTCCAGCGGTGCGCCGATCACTTCGATGTGCGCCGCCACGCCCGGCTCGGCTGCACGGTGCACGACTCGGTGTGGAACGAGGCTGCGAAGACCTGGACGGTGCGCTACACCGACGCTTCCGGCGAGCAGCGATCGATCACCGCCAACATCGTGATCAGTGCCGTCGGGCAGCTGAACCGGCCGAAGTTCCCCACCGAGATCGAGGGCTTCGGCACCTTCAGCGGTGAGACGATGCACTCCGCGCAATGGAACCCGGAGCTGTCGCTCGCGGGGAAACGGGTGATCTGCATCGGTACCGGCGCCAGCGCGCTGCAGTTCCTTCCACATGTGGCGGCGCAGGCATCCAGCCTGGTGATCACCCAGCGCACTGCGCCCTGGCTGGCGCCCACACCCGACTACCACGACGAGGTCCCCGAGGGCCTCAGGTGGTTGTACGGGCACGTTCCCAGCTACAGCGAGTTCAACCGCTTCTCGATCTTCTGGCGGATGGGTGACGGCGCTCTGGAAGCCGTCCGCGTGGACCCCACCTGGGAGAGCGATGGCGGCTCGGTGAGCATGATCAGCGAGTTCGGCCGCCAGATGCTCGTCGAGTACTTCAAGGCCGACTTCGCCGACCGACCCGACCTGCTCGCGAAGGTTGTGCCCAATTATCCGCCCGGAGCGAAGCGCATGGTGCGCGACAACGGCGTGTGGGCGCGCACGCTGAAGCTGCCGAATGTGCAACTCGTGGCGGACCGCATTGCGAAGATCACGCCCGCCGGCATCGAGATGGCCGACGGCACAGTGCACGAGGCAGACGTGCTCCTGTACGGCACCGGGTACGAAGCCTCCAAGTTCCTCACTCCGATGCAAGTCATCGGACGCGACGGAGTCGATCTGCACGAGCAGTGGGCCGGCGACGCGCGGGCGTATCTCGGCGTGACGATCCCCGGCTTCCCCAACTTCTTCTGCCTCTACGGACCGAACACCAACATCGTGATCAACGGCAGCATCATCTACTTCAGCGAGTGCGGGGTCCGCTACATCCTGAACCTCGTCGAGCTGATGCTCTCCAACACAGCCGGCTCGATCGAGGTTCGTCGCGATGTGCACGACGAGTTCAACGCTCGCTGTGATGCGGAGAACAAGGCGATGGCCTGGGGCTGGAGCGACGTCAACAGTTGGTACAAGAACGACATGGGGCGCGTGGCCCAGAACTGGCCGTTCACGCTCCTGGAGTATTGGCAACGGACGAAAGCCGCCGACGCCGCCGACTACTCGCTGAGGTGACCCTCACGGCGCGCCCGTTGCGGCCAGCCGCTGCACGGTCTGAGGGCCGATGGTGGCCGCCACCGGACCAAGGTACGGCGCCCGCCACTGGTTCATTGCTGGCGGCACCGGCTGTACGACAGGCTGTACGACAGGCTGTTCGATCGTGGGCGTCAGATCGGTGCCGACGATGCCGTGATCGGCCACGTGATCCGTCCACGTGGCGCCGTCCCACCAGCGCTGTTCGTGACGTCGAGTCGGGTCAGGTTGCCACGAGCCGGTGTTCATCGCAGGTCCTCCGTTCGCGGGCCACTGCCGCGGGGACAACGCGCGGGCGGAACCCGCAACACCCTTGTACGCCGTCACCCGGTGTGCTGGGAAGGGGCCTTCGTCCCGCGGATCGTCGATCAGTTGGTTCGGGTGTGAAGCCTGAACGACCGATCAACAGTGTGAGGTACTGTCGTGCAATGGGGTTCGATTCGGGTACTTCGCTGGACGATCTGATCCGCCACGAGGAAGCTGTGTTCCTCGCTCGGATGGCCAGGACGAGCGAGCTCTGGGAGCGTGCGCAGGCGTCGATGCCTGGGGGAGTGTGCTCCAGTTGGGCAAGCTCGCGGCCGCTGCCCGTGTGGATCAGTCATGGCGAGGGCGGGTACGTGTGGGACGCCGACGGAACCCGCTATGCCGACATGCACGGTGGATACGGCGTCAACGTGGTCGGCCATGCCAATCCGGCGGTTGTGCGGGCAGTACAGGCACGGGTGGCCCTTGGCACTCACTTTGCCCAACCCACGGAGGACAGCATCTTCGTTGCTGAAGCATTGGCGGCGCGTTTCGGACTACCGAAGTGGCGTTTCGGCAATTCGGGCACAGAGGTCACGATGGATGCGTTCCACCTGATGCGGGCGATCACCGGTCGCAAGCTGGTGATCAAGATCGAGGGCAGCTACCACGGGCACCACGACTCGGCCATGGTGTCGATCTTTCGTTCAGAGGATCAACTCGGTCCGCTCGACGAGCCGCACCGCGTGCCCGGCCCAGGCGTCGCGCAGGAGATGGCCGACCTCCTTCGGATTGTGCCGTTCAACGACCTGGCGGCACTCGAGCGGGTGCTCGAGCGGCACCGAGGACTCATCGCCGGGATGATCATCGAGCCGATGATGATGAACGCCGGGATCATCCCGCCGGATCCCGGGTACCTGCACGGCGTGCGCGAACTGACGCGCCAACACGGTGTGCTCCTGGCCTTCGACGAGGTGAAGACAGGTCTCGTCGTGGATTGGGGTGGGGCAACCCGGCTGTTCGGGGTGACGCCCGACATCGTCTGTCTGGCAAAGGCGCTCGGCGGCGGCCTGCCCTGTGGTGCGATCGGGGGCACCGAGGAGGTGATGTCGGCCATCACCGATGGCCGCTACGACCAGATCGGTACGTTCAACGGCAACCCGCTGACCATGGCAGCCGCGCGGGCGACGCTGGTGGAGGTGTTGCGACCGGAGGTGTACGCAACAGCCGAGGCGCTCGGCGCACGGATGCTGGCTGGTTCGCGAGCGGCGCTGGCGGTGCACGGGCAGCGCTCGTACGGCGCGGTCTTCGGGTTCAAGGGCTCGGTGGTGTTCCACGATCGGCCGGCGCGCAGCTATCGCGAGTTCCTTGCCATCTCCACCGTGATCAGCCACCTCCACTTCCTGGTGCAGTTCAACAACGGCGTGTTCTTGCCCCCGTGGGGAAAGAGCGAGTCGTGGACGCTCAGCGTCGCGCACGACGAGGCGGCAGGCGAGATGTACGTTGCGAACGTCGCACGGGTTGCGGAGATGGCCGCCTCGCTGGGCGATCGGTCATCCGAGTTGTTCGCCACAGGGAGCTTCAACTAATGGTGCAGTTGCAACAGGTTGACAAGTCGGATGGCGTCGGCGCCGTCACCGACGCGCTCGCCCGCGACGGCGCAGTGGTCGTGCGCGACTTTCTCGAACCCAACACGCTGCAGTGGTTCCGTGACGACATGGAGGCTCACGCATCGGGGCATCGTGCCGGCACCGTGGCCGACAGCCTGTCGGTGCAGAAGTTCTGGGGTGCCAACACGAAGCGGTTCACCCGGTTGGCTCACCGCAGCGCTGCATTCGTAGAGATTCTCACCGACCCGCTGTACCTCGCCGTGGCCGACGAGGTGCTCCTTCCTCACTGCAACGACTACTGGATGAACACCGGGCAGATGATGATCATCGGGCCTGGTGAGAAGCCTCAGTGGCTGCACCGAGATGCTGAGAACTGGCCCACGATGTGCGCGCCGGACGGGTTCGAGGTGACGCTCAGCTGCCTGTTCGCCATCTCTGAGTTCACCTCCGAGGTCGGTGCGACGCGTGTGGTTCCCGGCAGCCACCTCTGGGACGACTACCGGCGCAAAGCCACCGACGAGGAGATCTGCCAGGCAGTGATGCCAGCCGGGAGCGGGATGATCTACACCGGCCGTGTGCTGCACGGCGGGGGTGCGAACCTGACCGCCGATCAGTGGCGCTACGGCCTGCACGTTTCGTACGTGCTCGGCTGGCTGACCCCCGAGGAGGCATCGCCGCTCGGCGCCTCGTGGGGCGATGTCGCGCACCTGTCCGAGACGGCGCAACGATTGCTCGGCTGGCGCTGCAGTGGCCAGCGAGATGCCGGAGCGGCCCGGCTGTGGACGGTCGACTACGAGGACGTGCCCGTGGGGCTGGGGTACGAGCCCTGACGTCGCCGGTCCGCGGTCAGCGGCCCCGCCACACCGGAGTGCGCTTCTCGACGAAGGCCAGGTTGCCTTCCTGTGCATCCTCGGAATCGACCGCGGCGCGGTAGCTCTCCAACGACTTGATCGCAGTCATCGCCTCGATGGGATCCATCTGGGCAGTGCGGCGGCCGATGTCGAGAATTGCTGCCACGCTCAGCGGGGCGCTCGCGACCACCGCGGCGGCCATCTCGCGGGCAGCGGCGAGCAGCTCCTGGGCGGGGACCACACGGTTGACCAGACCGAACTGGGCCGCTTCCGCAGCGGACAGACGGCGCCCGGCGATCAGGACCTCGCGCGCGATGTGCGGTGGCAACAGCCGCGGCAGGCGAACGCTGCCGGCATCCGGGAGAACGCCGATGGCGGCTTCCGGCAGGAAGAACGTGGCGTGCTCGGCGGCCACGATCAGGTCAGCGGCGGTCGCGATCTCGAAGCCGCCGCCGACGGCCATGCCGTTGACCGCCGCAATCACTGGAGTGCGCCGCCCGGGCAGGTCGGGGAAACCGCCGAACCCGCCGGCGCCGTAGTCCGAATCGAACGCTTCTCCGTCGGCGGCGGCGCCGAGATCCCAGCCGGCGCTGAAGAAGCGTTCGCCGGCGGCGGTGATGATGGCGACCCGCACGCTCGGATCGTGCTCGAACCCGGCGAAGGCCTCGCCCATCGCGTAGCTGGTGGCTGCGTCGATCGCGTTGGCCTTCGGTCGATCGATCGTGACCACGGCGATGCCTTCGCTGATCTCGACATGGAAACCGGTCATGACTGATCCTCCACGATCAACAGTGCGTCGACGGCGGTGGCGCCATGGCGGCCGACGAGCACCGGGTTCAGTTCCACCTCGACGATGTCGCTGCCCGTGACGGCGTCGGTGAGGCGAACGACGAGCTCGGCGAGCCCGTCGACATCGGCAGCGGGGCGCCCGCGGAAGCCATGCAGCAGTGGCGCGCTGCGCAGTCGGCTCAGCGCGGCCTTGACGTCGTGGGCGGTGACCGGTGCGAGCAGGTGGGTGATGTCGTTCCAGAGCCCGGTCGTCACGCCGCCGAATCCGAGCGACACCAGCCAGCCGATCGGCGGATCGCGGCGCACGGTCACCAGCACCTCTGCGATCACGTCGGTGACTGTCGCCTCGACCAGGAAGCCCGCCTCGGTGTGCGGCATGGTTGCGAGCGCCTCCGACAACGCGGCCTCATCGGGTATGCCGACCTTCACGGCGCCCGTCTCGCTCTTGTGGGCGTGGCCGAGAGCTTTCAACGTCACGGGGTAGCCGACAGCGGCAGCGGCGCCGAGGACGCCGTCCGTTGGCACGAGCCGGCCATCGGGCACCGACACGCCGAGCCCGCGGAGACGTTGCTTCGCCCGCGCCTCGTCGATCAGTGTCGTGCGCGTGGGAGCGACCACCGGTGCATGGCGGACGGCTGGTCTGTGCTGCCCGATCGTCGCGGCGGCATCGAGCGCCACGAGTGCCTCGGAGATGCCCAGCAACGGCGTGAGCCCGCGCTCGATGATGTGCGCGCGGAACGGCTCGTTGATGCACTCTGGCAAGGTGGCCACCACGACAGCGCGGTGGCCGGTGGCCTCGGCTGCATCGGCGAGCGCGTCCGCGGCGACATACCACGCGGCGGGGTCGTTCTCGGGGCGTGGTGGCGCGTCGAGGACGAGCATGGTGACATCGTGTGGGCCTTCCATCACGGCGGTGAACGTGCGGCCCATCGCGGCGCGGTCGCCCCACATGAACGTGTGGTAATCGAACGGATTGCTGACCGACACCAGGTCGGTGAGGGTCCCTTCGATGCGGCTCGTGTGAGCCGCCCCGAAGGGATCGAAGCGAAGTGTCGTGTCGGCAGCGCGGTCGGCCACCAGCGATGCTTCGCCGCCCGAACAGCTCATCGACACGAGGCTTCGGCCCCGCAGCGAGCCGCCGTTGTCGAGCAGCTTCAGCGTCTCCAGCAGTTCGGCGGGCGTGCGCACGGTCGCGACGCCGTACCGCTCGAACAGCGCGTCGTAGGCGGCGGCTCTGCCGGCCATGCTGCCCGTGTGGCTGGTTGCGATCAGCGCGCCCGCCTCGCTGCGGCCGGTCTGCAACGCCACCAGCGCGATGCCCTTCGTCGCGGCGCGTTCGGCAACCTCGGCGAACTGCTGCGCGTCGCGCACCGCTTCGAGGAACAGCCCGATCGCAGTGATGCGGGCGTCCTCGAGCAGCGCGGCAATCGCATCATCGCTGCCGAGGTTGGCCTGGTTGCCGACGGTGATCATGCAACCCAGCCGAAGGCCGCGCTGCTGAAAGGTGAGGTTGACCGCCACGTTGCCGCTCTGCGAGACGATTGCAACGCCGCGTTCGTGGCGGCCGCACCCGTGCTCGTCGGGCCACAGCGCGACGCGATCGAAGGTGTTGACGAAGCCGTAGCAGTTGGGCCCGAAGAACGGCATCGACCCGGCGGCGGCGAGCAGTTCACTCTGCAGCTCGTCCGCGCCGGTCTCGGCGAATCCGCTGCCGTAGCACACCGCTCCACCTGCACCGAGCCGGCTGATCACCCGCATGGCCTCGATCGTGGCGTGCCGGTTGACCCCGAGGAACACGGCGTCCGGCACTCCGGGTAAGTCCTCCAAGGACCTCAGGCACGGCACCCCTGCAAGCTCATTGCGCGTGGGGTGCACCGGCCAGATCGGGCCGTCGAAGCCGAGCTGCAGGCACTGCCGCACGACGCGCTCGGCGGGCGCGCCGCCGACGACGGCTACCGAACGCGGTGCGAGCAGGCGGCTCAGATCGGGCATGGCGCTCACAGTATCTGAACCATCGATCAGACAACCGACGTCCGCGTTGTAGCAGACTCCGGGGATGGCCGACAACGATCTTGCCTATCTCTCCGCCGTCGCAGCGCTCGCCGGGTTCCGCGACGGCTCGCTCTCGCCGATCGACTACCTGGAGGCGCTGATCGAGCGCATCGAGCGGCTCGAACCGACGATCAACGCCGTCGCCGAGCGTCGCTACACCGAGGCGCGCGCCGAGGCAATCGTCGCCGCCGACCGATATTCGGCGGGCACGGCCCGTCCCCTCGAGGGGCTCCCGGTGGCAGCGAAGGAGGAGCACCCGATGGCAGGCCGCTCGTGGACGCAGGGCTCGCTCACCCTGGTCGACGAGGTAGCGCCCTACGACCACCCGATCATCGAGCGCATCCAGGCCGCGGGTGGAATCATCCACATCCGCACCACCACTCCCGAGTTCTGCTGCGCCGGGTTCTGCCACAGCCGTCTGTGGGGCCTCACCCGCAACCCGTGGAACACCGACTTCTCGCCTGGTGGCTCCTCTGGGGGCTCGGGGGCTGCGTTGGCCGCCGGCTACGCGCCGCTCGCCACCGGCAGCGACATCGGTGGCTCCATCCGCATCCCCGCATCACTCAGCGGCGTCGTCGGTTTCAAGCCGCCGTGGGCGCGGGTGCCGGCGCTGCCGCCGTACAACCTCGACCAGTTCTGCCACGACGGCCCGATGGCGCGCACCGTCGCCGACTGTGCACTGCTGGAGGACGTGATCGCCGGGGCACACTGGCGTGATCCCGCCGCGCTGCCGTATCCGCCGCTGGTCGGCGACGCCGGCGGCTCGGTGGAGGGTATGCGAATCGCCGTGTGTCTCCGGCTCGGCGACTGGCCGCTCGACGCCGACGTGGAACGCAACACACGCCGCGTCGCTGAGTCGCTTCGAGATGCAGGCGCGATTGTCGAGGAGGTGACCCTGCCGTGGACGACCGCCGATGTGTGGGCCACCGCGAACGCTCACTTCGCCACGATCATGGGTGCAGGAATCCTCGCGGTGGACAAGGCACACGGTGTTCTGCTCAGCGACTACACCCGTGCGTTCGCCCGCGAATTCACCACCGATGTAGAGCTCGGCTTCTACGAAGGCCTGGAACACGAAGGTGCGATGTGGGAGCCGTTGGGCGTGCTGTTCCAGACGTACGACGCGCTCGTCTGCCCGACGATGGCCACGGCTGGGTTCGAGGCGGGCAACTCGTACCTGTCAGGCGGGCTGGCGATCGGCGACGGTCATGTCCACCACCACATACTCGGTGCGATGACGTTGCCGTTCAACATCCTCAGTCGCTGCCCGGTGGTCGCTGCGCCGTCGGGGCGAGCGTTCAACGGTGTGCCGACAGGCGTGCAGGTGGTGGGCCACCCCTACGACGACGTCACTGCGTTCCGCGTGGCTGCGGCGGTGGAGGCCACCGGCGTCGGCTTTCCCCACGCCCAGTGGCGCCCGGCGCTCTAGTACGACGAACGCCGGTCTCGACGGCTCTCAGGCGCCATAGGGGCGCAGCATCGCGCGGCTGATGATGTGCCGCTGGATCTCACTGGTGCCATCCCAGATGCGGTCGACGCGGGTGTCGCGCCACATCCGCTCCAGCGGCAGTTCGTCCATTAGGCCCATACCGCCGAGGATCTGGATGGCCTCGTCGGTGACGAACTGGCACATCTCACTGCTGAACACCTTGGCCATCGCCATGTCCTCGTCGGTGGCCCTGCCCTTCACGTCGAGCGAGGCGGCACGTAGCGTGAGCAGCTCAGCCGCTTCCAGTTGAGTGCGCATGTCGGCGAGCTTGAACGAGACGCCCTGGAACTTGCCGATCTGCTGGCCGAACTGCACGCGGGTGGCAGCCCACTCGGTAGCGATGCCCAGTGCCCGGCGGGCGCGACCCACGCAGACGGCGGCCACCTGTAGCCGCGTGCTGCCCAACCACTCGTTGGCTGCATCGAAGCCACGGTGCTCCTCGCCGAGGATCTTGCTCACCGGCACGCGGCAGTTGTCGAAGTTGATGATCAGATTGTGGTAGCCACGGTTGGAGACGCAGTTGTAGCCGTGCACGACCTCACAGCCGGGGGTGCCGAAGTCGACCAGGAAGCCGGTGATCCGCTTCTTCGGTCCGCGACTGGTTTCCTCTTCGCCGGTGGCGGCGAACAGGATCACGTAGTCGGCCAGGTCGGCGTGGCTGATGAAGTGCTTGACGCCGTTGATCACGTAGTCGTCGCCGTCGCGCACGGCGCTGCACTTCATGCCGCGCACGTCGCTGCCCGCATCGGGCTCGCTCATCGCCATGCAGTCCACGCGGTCGCCCTTGATCGTGGGGATCAGGTACTCCTCGATCTGGTCGCCGGTGCACGCGCGCAGGATGTTGGAGGGTCGGGCCACGATGTACTGCAGCGCGTACGAGGTGGCGCCGAACTCGCGGTCGACGAGCGTGGTGCCGAAGCTGTCGAGGCCGCCGCCTCCCAGCTCTTCAGGCATGTTGGCCGCGTACAGACCGGCGTCGATCGAGCGGCGTTTGATCTGGGCGACCAACTCGGGCGAGACGGTGCCAGCATGCTCCACCTCGGTCTCGTACGGCATCAACTCCTTCTCGGTGAAGGACCGCACGGTGTCGACGATCATCTGGTGTTCGTCTGAGAGTTCGAAGTCCATTGCTGCTCCTGCGTGGTTTTTCAGACTGGTGATTCAGACTCGCGGCGCCGGCAGGCGCATGACGCTGCCGACCCGATCCGGAATGAGGAGGGCCGAGTGGGCCTCGGCGATGGCAGCAAGGGCTGCCGCGACACCCGGAAGGATGGGCGCCGCTCGACCTGCGTGCATGTCGACGTGCAACAGCATCTGCTCGACCGTGCACAGCAGTGCGACCGTCTCGCCGTGGAGCATCGTGTGGACCAGATGCACTCGTTTGGCGTCGACGCCGAGCACCTGTGTGGTGAACGTGATCGGCTCGTGCACCGACACTTCCAGGACGTAGTGGATATGCGTCTCCACGGTGTAGAAGCTGTGGCCGGCGGCTCGGTACGCCTCGTCATCACCGATGTACCGGAACAGGGCGTCGCTGGCCCAACCAGCGGCAGTGAGGTACGCGGCCTCGGTCATGTGGCCGTTGTAATCCACCCAGTCTGGCTCGACGGGGGTGCGGAAGATGGCCAAAGGTGCGGCGACCACGTCGCCCGCCTGCCAGGGAGCGACGGCTCCGGCGGCGAAGCGAGCGGCTTCGTGGCGAGCGATGGCCGCGCCCGAGCCGATGCCACTGACGCGCAGCGAACGCATCACCGCGATGATCGCATCGGGGTCGCCGTTGGCGAGCTGCACCAGTCCCTCGCCGAGCTGCCAACGCTCCCGAGACGGCGCGTCGGTGCCGAGCGGCGTCATTCCGAGCGACGTGTAGAACGCGCCGAGATCGGTCTCCTGGGGCCCCGCAACCTCCACGAGCGGCAGTAGGTGCACGGGGGAACACGCGCGAGCGGTGTTCTCTGTGGCCACGAGGCCCACGCACGACGGCGGTGGGTTGCCGGCAACTACCTGCACCACGGCTGCCTCGGCGACGTCGGCAGCGCACGTGGCGACGCGCAAGCGATCGAGTGATGCACCCGGGAACAGGCCGAGCCGTTGTGCCTCTGGCCACAACGCTGCGACGGCCCCGCAAACTGTGGAATCATCAACAACCACGTCGAGACCACCGGCGAGGAAGCGAGTCGCCCACTCGGCGGCGCGGTTTCCTCCTCCTGTCACGGCGACGAACGTCATAGACTAAATATACATTCAGGATTGGATCTGCTGCGATGCCGCGACCTCGACTCGACCATGTTCGCAAGGCGCAGATCCTCTCGGCAGCCGCAACCGTGCTGTCCGAGCGTGGCTACGCCAACTCGCGCGTCGTCGACATCGCCAAAGCCGCCGGTACCAGCCCGGCCGCGATCCTGTATTGGTTCGAGGGCAAGGACGGCCTGCTCGCAGAGGCCTTGCGCCTGCGCGAGCAGGAGTTCCACGACCGCTACACGGTGAAGGCCGAGCACAAGGCGACGGCGAGTGAGCAGTTGCGTGTCCTGATCGAGGCGATGCTCTACCACTACGACTGGAAGCTGTGGATGGAGCTATGCGTGTTGGCGCTGCGCGACACCAACGCTGCGGCAGAGCGTGACCGGCTCGACCGTCGCTGGCGCGCTGCGCTGCGGGGCGTCATCCGTGCGGGCCAGAAGTCCGGGGAGTTCATCGAGTCCGACGCGGAAGAAACGATGTTCGTGCTCGCCGCGCTGCTCGACGGGCTCTCACCGCTGCTCGCCCTGAAGGCGAAGGGCGTCAGCCGCGATCGCGTCGAGCGCACCTGGTTGGCCGAGGCATCTCGTCTGCTCGGCCCGGGCTTCGACGCATCCCCGCTCAAGCGCACCCGCTGACCGCCTGACCGCCGGCACCTGCGCCGCGCAGCGCCACCCCGCGCTGCCGTGTGGCCCGAAATCCGGAAGTGACGCACAGTTGGATCTGTGAGCCTGGTCGTGGTGATATATGGCGTCACTTCGGGGTCTTGGCCCTGGGCCCGGGCCCTGGGGCCGGAGGCCCTGACCGTCGGCGCGGTCGCCGAGTTGTCAGGCGCGGGGTTGACCGACGTAGCGCCCGGCAGGGGCGGGCGTCGGCAGCGCCGAGTGATGCGTCGCCAATGCGTCGAGCCTTGCCAGGATCGCCGGCGCTGCGGGCGCGGACCGGGCCGCTGCGGTGTCGACGTGGAGCAGCATGTGCTCAGCCGTGGCGGCCACCGAGTCGTCGTCCGCGCGGTGGATCGTGACGAAGAAGTGCAATCGCTTGGCGTCGTGCGAGAGCAGTTGCACCGTCGCGTACAGGCGGTCGCCCAGCTTTGCCTGCGCCCCGAAGTTCACGTGGCTCTCGACGGTGTAGTAGCTGCTGTGCCGCAGGTACTCCTCGTCGACGCCGATCCAGCGCAACAAACGATCGCCCGCCTCGCTGGTGACCTGGAAGAAGCGGCTGTCGTTCATGTGGCCGTTGTAGTCCACCCACTCTGCGGGCACTGTGGCTTCGTAGAGGCGTAGGGGGCCGGTGGTGTCCAGTGCAGCGGCAGCCGCCCCTGCCCGGTCGAACAGTTGGCGCTCGTACTGCTCGAGCACCTCGCCAGCGCCGTAGCCCACGCCGCGCAAGCCGTGCATCACCGAGATCAGGCAATCGTCACGGAGCGCCTCCAGCTCGCGGATGGTGGCGCCATCAGCCTGAGCGTCGCTCTGAGAGACCACGGTGTCGAGCAGTTCCTTGGTGAGCTCGGGCACATCGGTGAGCTTCGACCACGGCCACTGCAGCGCGGGACCGAACTGCGCCATGAAGTGGCGCATGCCGGCCTCGCCGCCCGCAATGCGATAGATCAGCAGTGTGCCCATGAAGCTCCATCGCAGGCCGGGCCCGAAACGGATTGCGTCGTCGATCTCCTCGGCCGTGGCCACGCCGTCGTTGATCATCCACAGCGCCTCGCGCCAAAGGGCTTCCATGAGCCGATCGGCTACGAACCCGTCGATCTCCGTGCTGAGCAGAAGCGGACGCATGCCCAACGCGGTGTAGATCTCGGCTGCCCGG
>JAYSPV010000104.1:0-76045 GCA_043721915.1 Ilumatobacteraceae bacterium
CTCGAGACGCAAGGTCATCGCGTGGAGCTGGCCGAGAACGGACGCGTGGCGCTGGAGATGCTGCGTGCGAAGCCATTCGACCTGATGCTGCTCGACATCGAGATGCCGGAGATGGACGGCTTCCAGGTGCTGGAGGAGATGAAGGCGGACGCGCAGCTGTGCGACGTGCCGGTCATCGTCACCTCGGCGGTGGAGGGCCTGGAGAGCGTGGTGCGTTGCATCGAGCTGGGTGCCGAGGACTACTTGGGCAAGCCGGTCAACCCGGTGCTGCTCAAGGCCCGTATCGGCTCGGGGTTGGCCAAGAAGCAGCTCCGCGATCAGCAGAAGGCGATGGTTCGCCGCTTCGCGACATCCGAAGTCGCCGACGACATGCAGCAGTCCGGATTCGCGCTCGGCGGGCGGCACGTCCGTGCGACTGTGATGTTCTCGGACATCCGTGGGTTCACCTCACTGGTCGAGTCACAGACGCCCGACGAGACGATCGCGCTGCTCAACGACTACTACGCCCTGATGTTCGACGCGATCAGCGGGCACGGTGGCGTGGTCAACCAAATGGTCGGCGACGGGTTGATGGCCGTGTTCGGCGCGCCGCTGGCCTTGCCCGACTCCAGCGCGGCGGCCGTGCGCGCGGCGTTGGAGATGATCGAGATGGTCGACCTGCTCAGCGTCGACCGCGTCGCGCAGGGGCGCTCCGCGTTGCGCATCGGTGTCGGCATCGCAACCGGCGAGATGGTGGCCGGCTACACGGGTACCCAACACCGTGCGACGTACACCTGCATCGGCGACACCGTGAACCTTGCGGCGCGACTGGAAGCTCACACCAAGGTCGCGCAACGATGGGTGCTGATCGACGGCGCCGCGCGCGACGAGCTGGGTGACGAGTTCGAGCTCACGGACCTGGGTGAGGAACTGCTGAAGGGCAAGTCGGAATCCACCCGAGTGTTCGCCGTCGGCGGCTGATCCGACGGCAGTGTCGGGGAAGACGGCTCCGGTACGGCACAATTGGCGAATGACTGCAACCGTGCTGCTCTCGCGCACCCCTCCCAAGAACGCCGACGCCGTCGGTGTGCCCGTCGCCGCCACCGGCACCGTTCCGCGCTCGCTCGGTCTCAACCGCGCGGCGCTCACCGCGGTCGGGTTCGAGGGCAAGCTCGGCCAAACCCTCGTCGTGCCGTCGGGTTCCGGTCCGGCGCACATCGCCGTTGGCATCGGCGAGCCTGGCTCGCTCACCGTGCAGGGCTTGCGCACCGCCGCTGCCGCTCTGGTTCGCGCCGCCGGCAAGCGCGCCGTCGTGGCCACCAACCTTGCCGATCTCGATGGCGTGGATGCGGCCAAGGCCGCGCAGGCGGTGGTGGAGGGCGCGCTGCTGGCCGCCTACAAGTTCGCCGGCATCAAGAAGGAACCCAACACCAGCGCCCTCACCCAACTGGTGTTGGTGGTCGGCGAGGCCCGTTCGAAGGGCGCTACTGCCGGCAGCGAGCGCGGCGAGGCCACCGCTGCTGCAGCGTGCATGGCCCGCGACTTGGCCAACCTGCCGCCTGCCTACATGACCGCTCGTCACATGGCCGAGAAGGCCGTCGAGGTCGCGAGCGCCACGGGGCTGACAGTGGAGGTCTTCAACCGCGACCAGCTGGCGGCGATGGGCTGTGGCGGCATGCTCGGCGTCAACGCGGGCAGCACCGAGCCGCCGCGCATGGTGCGTCTCACCTACTCGCCGCGCAACGCCACCGGCCACCTCGCCCTCGTCGGCAAGGGCGTGATGTTCGATTCGGGCGGCCTCAGCCTGAAGCCCAGCGATGGCATGATCACGATGAAGATGGACATGAGCGGCGCCGCCGCCGTCCTCTCGGCGATGAGCACGCTGAAGGCGCTGAAGTGCAAGGCGAAGGTCACCGGCTACCTGATGTGCACCGACAACATGTCGGGTGGCAACGCGTTCAAGCTCGGCGACGTGCTCACCTTCCGCAACGGCAAGACTTCCGAGATCCACAACACCGACGCCGAAGGCCGTCTCGTGCTGGCCGACGGCCTCTCGTTGGCCGTGGAGGATGGGCCCGACGCGATCGTCGACATCGCCACGCTCACCGGCGCGTGCATGGTTGCGCTCGGCACGAAGATCGCCGGCGTGATCGGCAACAACCAGCCGTTCATCGACAAGGTGCGTACCGCTTCAGCGGCCACCGACGAGCAGATCTGGCAGCTGCCGCTGGAGAAGGCGTACCGCAAGCAGCTCGACAGCCACGTTGCCGACATGCGCAACATCGGGGGCCCGCCCGGCGGTGCGATCACCGCCGCGCTGTTCCTCAACGAGTTCGTGGCCGACGTGCCGTGGGCGCACCTCGACATCGCCGGCCCGATGTCGGTCGATGGCGACGACGGTTGGCTGAGCAAGGGCGCCACGGGCTTCGGCACCCGCCTGCTCATCGAGCTGGCCACCACCTTCACCAAGTAGCGCGCATGGCCTGGCGGTCTCGTGTGGCCGCCAGGCTGTTCGTGCTGGCTGCTCAGATGTCGATGGCTGACAGGCGTCGCCGCGTGCCGCGGGCGAGAGCCATCAGGTCGTCACGGTCTGCCGTGACGACAACACCTGCTCGCCGGAGCGCCACCTCGACCACGGTCGCGTCCACTGCACCGGCGGCGTGCGTGGTTGCGCCGAGGATCGCCCCTGCACAACGCGCGGCCTCACCGTCAAGTAGCTCGATCTCGCACCCGGCGAGCAGCCTGCTCAATGACACCTGTCGGTCGCCACGCCACGCCTCCACCACGCAGCCGGCTGGCACGATCGGGAGCGCCCCGCGTGCGAGCGCCCGGTCGTGCAATGCCCACATCCGTCGGTCGTTGCGCTCGGCGGCAATCAATGCGCCGGTGTCGTAGACGACTCCGAGGGGCGCGTCCTTGCCGGCGGTGCTCATCGGGGCCGACCGACGCCTGCTCGGTCGAGTACCTCGTCGGCAACGGCCCGCTCATCTGCCGTCAGGTCGCCGTGCTCGCGTTCCCACGCCCGCACGGCTGCGATGCCGCGGCGAGTCGCCAACCACAGTGCTGTTGCCTCGGACACGATCGAGGACACGGTGCGGCCCTCTGCAGCGGCCTCGCCCTCGAGTGCATCGAACAACTCGGATGGCAGCGAGACCGATCGCTTGACGACAGACGACATTGCCTCATGGTATGACCGTGGTCGTACCAGTGCAAGTCGGATCGAGTTCATGCGCGGCCGACCAGCGCGAGCGTGGTTGCCTCGATGGCGGCGGCGGGGGAGACGCCCACCGCGAGCAGTTGCCGCTCCACCAGCTCTGGGTCGTCGCCGGCGGCGATCATCGCTTCGGCCAGCGAGCGGCCGCGCTCGAGATCACTGAGCGTGCATTCGCGCACTCGCCACTGGCTGTGCAACGCCTGCAGTGACGCGGGCATGCGCGCCACGTGGCGCATTGCGACAGGCGGTACGCGGCGCCGCACCGCCAACGCGTCACCGGGGACCGCTTGGGACAGGCCGAACAGCACACAGCGCTGCAACGCACGGCCGAACGAGTTGGAGGTTCCAGCGGAGTAAGCGAGGCCGAGCATGCTGGCCGTCTCGCCGAGGTCGAGCTCGTAGCCGAGTGGGTAACGGTCGAGGCCGGTGACCAGCCGGCGCAACGTCCAGGTCGCGGTCGGGCCGAGCACGTTCAGCCAGAACAGCTCCACGTAGCTCGATCGCACGTCGTAGCCGACAGTGTCAACGATTGGGTCGTGCCACGGCACGACCATCACGGTGGTTGCTTGTGGCGCGAACAACGGCAGGCTCGGCATGACGAGGGACCCCCAGGGCGGGTGATGCGATAGCGGGGGGAAGTCGCTTACCTGTCCTGGGTACGGTGAGATGCCGTCACCGGCAAACAGCCGTCGTCCATGTTGAAACCGCCACCATCGGTTCGACGGCGAGCATTGCGTGCGACACACTGCGGTGATGGAAGCGGAGACAGGCAGCGACGAGATCGCAGAGGCCGTCGCGTTGGTGAGTGCTGCGCGTCGGATCGTGGTGCTCAGCGGCGCAGGGCTCTCGACGGACTCTGGCATTCCCGACTTCCGAGGGCCGAACGGCCTGTGGACCCGCGATCCCGACGCGGAGAGGGCCTCGCACTTGGAGTACTACCTCGCCGACACCGAGTTGAGGAAGAAGGCTTGGCGCAACCGGCTGCAGGCGCCGGTGTTCGCTGCCGTCCCGAACGCGGGGCATCGTGCGATCGCGATGCTCGAGCAGCGCGGCCACCTCTCCGCCGTGGTGACACAGAACATCGACGGCCTGCACCAGGCTGCCGGGCACGCCCCGGAGAAGGTGATCGAGGTGCACGGCACCGTCCACTGGTCGCGTTGTTGGGGCTGCAACGACCGCCGCCCGATGACGCAGATGCTCGACCGTGTGCGGGCTGGCGAGGAAGATCCTGCGTGCGAGCTGTGCGGTGGCGTGATCAAGAGCGACACGGTCCTGTTCGGCCAGAGCCTCGTCCCGGAGGTGATCGATGCGGCGATGGTTGCTGCAGACCGTTGCGATCTGGTGCTCGCCGTCGGCTCCACGCTGTCGGTGTTCCCGGCAGCGAACGTGGTGCCGCGAGCGAAGTCCGCCGGAGCGAGGGTGATCATCGTCAACGGCGAGCCGACGAGGATGGACCGTTTCGCCGATGTGGTGTTGCTCGGGCAGCTCTCCGAACTGCTCCCAAGGCTGGTCGCCGACGCGAACTGACGCGTTGTTGCTCGGGCGGGCAGGCTCACAGACGAAAGTGCGCGTCACTTCGCCGCTGTTGCTCCTCGACGGGCCGCACACGCCGAGTGATGAATCCCGACTGATCCGGTAGGCTTTCGGTCATGGCCACTTTCCGCGACCTCCTCTCCGCTGCCAAGGCGCAGATCACCGAAGTCGACACCGCAACAGCCGCCGATCACATCGCCAAGGGCGCGCTGGTGCTCGATGTGCGCGAGCCCGACGAATACGACCAGGGTGCGCTGCCCAACGCCATCCACATCCCTCGCGGTCACCTCGAAGCGCAGGTGGAGGGCAAGCTGCTCGACAAGCATGCTCAGGTGGTCGTGTATTGCGCCGGCGGGGTGCGCAGCGCGTTCGCCGCCAAGACGCTCGCCGAGCTGGGCTACAGCGACGTCCTGTCGGTGGCCGGTGGCTTCGGCAAGTGGAAGGACGAAGGCCGCGCCTGGAAGCTGCCTGTCACGCTCACTGCCGAGCAGCGCAACCGCTATCAGCGGCACCTGCTGTTGCCCGAGGTGGGTGTCGCCGGCCAGGCCAAGCTGCTGGAGAGCAAGGTGCTGATGCTCGGCGCCGGCGGCCTCGGCTCGCCGTCCGCGATGTACCTGGCCGCCGCCGGCGTAGGCACCATCGGCATCGTCGACATGGACGAAGTCGACGCGAGCAACCTGCAGCGCCAGATCCTGCACAACATGGACCGCATCGGCGACCGCAAGGTGGACAGCGCGAAGAAGACGCTCACGCTCCTCAACCCCGACGTCAACGTCGTCACCTACGACACGCGGCTCGACGCCACCAACATCATGGACATCATCGCCGGCTACGACGTGATCGTCGATGGTGCCGACAACTTCCCCAGCCGCTACCTGCTCAATGACGCCAGCGTGAAGTTGGGCATCCCGGTGGTGCACGGCAGCATCTTCCGCTTCGAAGGCATGGTCAGCGTGTTCCACCCGCTGGAAGGCCCGACATATCGCGACATGGTGCCCGAGCCGCCGCCCGCCGAACTGGCCCCCAGCTGCGCCGAAGCCGGTGTGCTCGGTGTGCTGCCCGGCATCGTCGGCAGCATCCAGGCGCTGGAAGTCATCAAGCTGCTCCTCGGTCTCGGCGAGGGCCTCGTCGGCCGCATCCTGTCGATCGACACCACCGACATGAGCTTCCGTACGTTCAACCTGCGCCCCGATCCGGCCAACGAGGTCACCTACGCGAACCGCGATCGCATCATCGTGCAGGAGCTGGAAGGCCTCTGCGCCCCGGGCCTCGCCCATTGACCATCGCCGCTGCTCCTCAGGGGTAACGTCGGGCTCGTGCATTCGCCCGCCACGATGAATCGAAGCGCAGTTTCGGCCAACCTCTGGGTGCACGGGCCCGTGCAGGACGCGCTGCTCGGCTGGTGCTTCGTGCCGGTCGCCGTGTTGATGCACTTCGCCGAGCCGCACCTGACGCTCGTCCAGACGCTGATGGCGGCCATCTTCGTCGTGTCGTTCGCCCATCAGCCGCTGACACTGGGACTTGTCTACGGCGATCCGCTGCAGCGGGCAGCACACCGCAGGCTGTACCTGTGGGCGCCGATCGTGGCCGTCGTCGCAATCACGGCGGGTCTGATGATCAACCTCACCCTGGTGGCCGCGGTTGCCATGATGTGGAACGCGGAACATACGTTGATGCAGCGGTATGGCGTGATGCGCATCTACGGGCGCAAGGTCGGCGACGATCACGGTCGTTTCGAGAAGCCGATGTTGATCGTGTGGCTGCTCGCGGCGCTCACGTACATCGCCGGCCACATCGACCTGCAGGAGCTGGTGCTCAAGCTGGGCGTCGACGAGACCAACGCGCGTGGCATCCACCTGCTCGATTCGTTCCGCCCCCACGTCCGCGTCCTGTTCTGGCTGCTGGCCACGACGGGCGTGTGGCTGAGCCTGCGATGGTGGCATGCCGAGCGCTCGTTGGGCACAGCTGCCAGCCGGCCCAAACACCTCTATGTGGCCGGCACGTTGGGGCTGGTGGCGGTCGTGATGATCGACCCGATCGCCGGTGTCGGCGGCTACGTGGCCGCACACGCGATCGAGTACTTCGCGGTGGTGCATCGCAGCCTGCGCACACGCACCGATGGCGCCCCGGTTGCCCGCCTCACCCGCACGGGTGCTCGGCGGGCCAGCGCCTACTTGCTCTACTTCGCCGCCATTGCAGGGTTCGTGTGGCTCACCTTCGACGTGGCCGGCGGCAAGGTGTACGCGTTCGCCATCCTGCTGTTCGGTGCGTTGCACATCCTGTACGACGGCTTCGTGTGGAAGCTGCGCCGCCCCAACGTTGCCGCGTCGCTCGGCATCCTGCCCTCGAAAACTCAGGCGGTCCGATGAACGATCCACATGTGCGCTACGACAACGGCCGGGTCGGCCAGATCGATGGCCAGCAGGTTCCACGATTCGCCGGGCTCACCACCTTCGGCCGCCTTCCGCGGCGCGACCAGGTGGAGTCGTTCGACATCGCCGTCGTCGGCGTGCCGTTCGACAGCGGCGTCTCGTACCGACCGGGCGCCCGTTTCGGCCCCTCGGCGATCCGCGAGGCCTCACGGCTGCTGCGGCCGTACAACCCTGCCCTCGACGTGTTGCCGTTCATGCAAGCACAGGTGGTCGATGCGGGCGACATCGCGTGCAACCCGTTCAACATCGAAGAGGCGCTGGCGCAGATCGAGGCCGGGCTTGTCGAGCTGATCGGCCCCGGCCGGCCTGTGGTGACCCTCGGCGGCGATCACACGATCGCGCTGCCGGCGCTGCGCGCGATGCACGCGGTGCACGGGCCGATGGCGCTGGTGCACTTCGACGCGCACCTAGACACTTGGGATACCTACTTCGGTGCGGCCAACACCCATGGCACCCCGTTCCGGCGGGCGTCGGAGGAAGGCCTGATCGTGAAGGGCCACTCGGCCCACGTGGGCATCCGTGGGCCTGTGTACGCGAAGCAGGACTTCGTCGACGACGAAGAGCTGGGGTTCACGATCGTGCACTGTCGCGACATGGACCGCCTCGGCGTGGATGGTGTGCTGTCACAGATCCACGATCGCGTGGGCCAGATGCCGGTCTACGTCTCCATCGACATCGACGTGCTCGACCCCGCGCATGCGCCGGGCACCGGCACCCCCGAGGTGGGCGGGCTGAGCAGTCGCGAGCTGCTCGGAATGGTGCGCGGGATGGCTTCGCTGAGCATCGTCGGCGCCGACGTGGTCGAGGTCGCCCCGGCCTACGACCACGCGGAGATCACCAGCCTCGCCGCCTCGCAGCTGGCCTACGAGCTGATCTCCGTCATCGCCGACCGGATGGCGGGCTGACGTGCTGCGCTCAGGCCGGTAAGTCGTCCAAGCTGGGTAGCTCGTCGCGCTCCTGCAGCAGCACACCGGCGATGACGAGCGCTGCTCCACACAGATCCGTGGCGCTCGGGCGCTGGCCGAGTGCGATGAAGCCGAGCAACATCGCGGAGACGGGCAGCAGCGCGAGCAGCACGGCGAACCGGCGAACCGGGATACGGCGCATCACCACCTGATCGATGCCGTAGCCGATCGCAGACGACAGCGCGCCGACTGCGACACACAGCAGCAGCAGCTGGGCGCTGCCGAACACCTTGCCGCTGCCCGCCACGCCGAACGGCAGGATCACGATGGATCCGAGCACGAGGCCGAGGCCCAGCCCTGAGAGCCCACGGTCGAGCTGAGCGACTCGCCGCCCCAGCATGATGTAGGCCGCCCACATCGCAGAGGCGGCGAAGATGAAGAAGATGCCCCACGGGTTGCCGCTGATCTCGACACCCGAGAGCGTTGCCACTCCACCTGCGGCCAGCACGAGCGCCGCGGAGTTGCGCAGGCTGCGGGTGAACGCGGCGGCCACCGCGATCGGGCCGATGAACTCGATCACCACGCTCTTGCCCAGCGGCAGCCTGTCCAGTGCGAGGTAGAAGAACAGGTTCATCACTGCGGTGGCGCTGCCGAACAGCGCTGCGCTCGTCAGCTCCGCTCGCGTCCACCGTCTACGCACCTGCCGCCACGAGACCGCGACGAGCACGGCTGCTGCCGACATCACCCGGAACCACGCGACCGTCGCCGGCCGGACCTCGTCGAACAGGTTGACCGCCACGACCGCGCCCGTGTACTGCGAGATGCCGGCGATGGCGAACAACGCCTCGGGGGAGGCGGTGCGGGTGAACTCGGCTGGTGTGCGCATTCGGGGCAGTGGTGGCGCCGGCGGCGAGCCGCCGATGACGGATCAGTCGAACAGATCGGGATCCGTGCGGCAGATCTCCTGCCACAGCGGTTGGAAGCTCAGCCAGCCCGCGATGGGGGAGGCGGTCTGCTCGCGGGTGTAGGTGGCGTCCTCGTGGGGGACCGGCTGCGGGGTGCCGGCCGCCATGGCCAGCAGCTGCGCCTGGCAGCTGCGATCCATGCTGAGGAACCAGAAGGCTGCTTCGTCGACGGTCTGCCCGACCGTGAACAGGCCATGGTTCTGGTGAATCGCTGCCTTGCCCGTGGGGAACTGCGCGACGAGCTCGCGGCCGTCCTGCACCCCGAACTGCACCCGGCCACGTTGGGCGGTGACAACCACGTGATCCTCGTAGAAGATGCACGCGTCCTGGGTGAGCGGGGCGAGCGGAATGCCCAGCGAGCTGAACGCCTTGCCGTGGACACTGTGGCTATGGGCTGCAGCGATGACCTCGGGGCGAGCCTCGTGGACCGCGGAGTGGATGACGAATGCGGCTCGGTTGACCGGACGGGTGCCGTACACGACGTTGCCCTCGTGGTCGACGAGGATGAGATCGCTGACCGTCATGTGCCGGAAGCTGATCGCGAACGGGTTCACCCAGAACAGCTCGGGGAACTCGGGATCGCGCACGGTGATGTGCCCGGCCACGCCTTCGCCAAAGCCGAGACGGCCGAAGATGCGCAGCGCGCCCGCCAGCTTCTGCTTCCGGTGGAGGCGTTCGTCCTCCACGGAAGCGAAGGGCGCGGGCAGCTCGAGGCTGACTTGCTGAGGGGCGAGCTCTACCCCGTCGATCGTGCGAACACCCGTCTCGGTCACAGTCATGGTCACAGACTACGACACCGGCGGGCGCCCGCTCCGATGGAAGTATGGTCGCGGCATGTTGCAGTTCGTACTGGCCGACGAAAGGGCACAGGCGCTCTCAGCCGCGCGGCCGAAGGGGCCGAGCAAGGTCCGTGGCGTTGCCGTCGCACTCAGCAGCGATCTGCTGAAGTCGGCGTGGACCGAGGCGATGCGAGTGGGTGACCGGGCGCACGACCCGGTGCGCCGGCGCATCACTGACGGCACGCCTCGGTGGAGGGGCTCTGCGTCGATGTCGCTGAAGGATGCTCGCGTTGCTTCGCTCACCGACCACCGTGGCATCGACGACTCGGTTTCCGGCTCGCTCGGTGGCGAGGACATGCCAGTCTCGGGCAAGGTGGAGATCTTCGACGACCACCTGGTGATGAACGTGTCCGACAGCGGCCCGATTGGCTCGTTCGCGATACGCCCGCGCGGGCCTGTGCCAGTCGTGGGCGTGGTGGACGGCAACCCGGGCGACGCTGCGTTCGTGGTGACACTGGACAACGGCCGGCAGGTGGTCATCCGGCTCGGTCGCGCTCGGGGCCTGGCCGGCGTGCTGGGTACCGTGCCCCCTGCCACGTAGGCCCGCGCTGCTGCCACACTGTGGGGCATGAACCGCATCGTCGCACCTGCCGACATCGCGCCGCCTGCCGCGAACTACGCCCATGCCATCGTCAGTGAGGGTGCCCGCAAGTGGTTGCACACCAGCGGTGTGGTGCCGACGCGCCCAGATGGCACCGTGCCTGCAGCGATCGAGACCCAGGCCGAAGTGGTGTGGGTGAACCTGCTGGCGCTGCTGCGCGAGGCAGGCATGGAGGCCCACGACGTGGTGAGCGTGACGACCTACGTCGTTGCCGACCAACTGCCGATGCTGGCGAAAGTGATGGGAGCACGCGACGTTGCGCTCGGTGGTCACCGTGTCGCCAGCACGTTGGTCACCGTGCCGGCACTGGCCAGGCCCGAGTGGAAGATGGAGATCGCCCTCATCGCCGCTCAGTGAGCGGAGCGTCGGCGTATCGGTTCAGGTTGCCGCAAACGGATCCCACGCTGGAGGAGCGGCCGTGAGCACCCTGCGGACCGTGGCGAGAAAGACGTCGGGGGCGAGCCCGCTCTCGTCCCCTTCGAGGGTCTCGAGGATCGGTGTCAGTGCGCTTGGCGGAGCGGCTCGCCAACGGGCTCCGTACGGCTCGATCGCGTCCAGTTCGACAGCAAGCGGTCGCAGATCGACGCGTGGCAGCACACGCCGGGACATGAACATGACCCACGTCTCGTAGCGCAATTCGAGCCGGTAGCGGGTGCCGTGCAGCGTCGCCACACGAGTGCAGACCGTCGACGAGTTCACCGCCATCGGGTGCACGGGCGACGACTGGTCGATGGTGAACCGCGAGGCGGCGCGAGAGATGAACGAGTTCGGCACGCGCACCACGGCCAGGTCGAGCGATGGCTCCTCCGCGATCACTACGGACCCTGAGGCGATTGCTTGCAGGCTGGCTGTGAGGTGGGCGTCCTCTTCGGCCCAGAGCGACTGCCAGGTCTCGACGTGGTCGAGCAGCTCGGGAAGCCGTGGAATCATCCACTCGTAGAGCACCCCACAACGCTGCGGGTAGTCCAGCCCTGCGAGCTCGTTGGCCAACGGCGACCGAGCGTCGTCGTCGAACGCAGCGATCACCATCGCGACGCGTGCCGAGTTGCGGTTGTCGAACGTGCCGAAATCGCCCGCACGCGCAAGGTCGACGAGTTGTGCCTCGCGTGGGGCGGCCAACTCGGGGCGGTGAAGTGCGAAGATGCCGGCCAGGCCGTCCTGGTCGAAGTGGTTGTTGGTGACTACCTCGATGCCGTCGAAGAGACTTGGCTGGGCGAGCGCTCGGAACACGATCTGCGCGGAGAGGTCGGCGCGCAGTTCAGGTGGTGTCGGGCTGCCGGGCCAATGCGAGAGCGTGAGGACCGTGTCGGCGTTGGGTGAGCCGTCGACAACGACGTTGCGGACACCGGCGCAGGCGTGTTCGGGAACGAAAGGCAGACCAATCACCGACGTCACCGTACGCTCGGGCGCGGCGCCCGACCAGTACCAGAGCTGGACACTCGTCGGCCGTCTGCCGGGAGGCGTTGGTAGGTTTCCCTCATGTCGATCCGACCCGTTCATGCCATGTTGAGTCGCGCCAGGTACCTGGTGATCGGAGCGGTCTTCGGGCTGTCCGTGATGAGCGCCGCGACGTTCGTGTGGGCGATGGCGAAGTCCGTCAAGTTGATCAGCCTGTTGCTCGACGGAGGCTGGCGAGGTGATGGCGCCCTCATCGATCTGCTGGGCGTCATCGACGTGTACCTGCTCGCAATCGTGCAGCTGATCGTGGCGATCGGTCTCTACGAGCTGTTCATCGGCGACCTCGACGTGCCGGATTGGCTGGAGGTGTCATCCATCGACGACCTCAAGAAGTCGATCGTCGATGTGCTGATCATCTTCATCGGCGTCAAGGGGATCGAAGGGCTGCTGGAGGCGGAACGTCCGCTCGACTCGCTGATGTTCGCCGCAGCGGCGGCCACGATGATCGCCGCGCTCGCGCTGTTCAGCCTGGTACGGGGTGGCAAGGTCCGATCGGGCGGCCCGAAGGGCTGAACCCGCACCGGGGTCGTTCGAGATGACGTCGTTCTCGTCGACTCCGCACGGTGCGTCGTGCTTCCGGAAGCGGCGGCTGAATAGCCGTCCGTGCGTGCATGCGGCCTGCCATCGGCGTGGGTGAGCGACGACAAGCGAACCGCCAGCGGCATCCGAGTGCCAGCCCGCCATCGGAGTGCCAGCGTCGCATCCGAGTGCCAGCGGCCCACCGGGGTGCACGCTGGCACTGGGATGGTCGCGTGGCACTGCGATGGGTGCTCACTGTTGTACATGACTTCCGGCCGGCGAATGAGGTTGCACGGCTGGGGCGTAGGATGCGCACATGGCCGTGAGTGCGCAGGATCGACGTCGCTGGGAACGTCAGGTCGCCGCGCTCAGCGAAGCGGATCACGACGACGAGGGCTCGCTCGAGTGGCGGGCGCAGGTACACGCGTGGGCCGACGAGCGTCGTGTCGAACTCGGCCTCGACGACCTCGACACTGAACCGGAGCTGCATCGACGTGCCCGAGCCCTCGGCCTACTTCGACCGCTTTCGTGACGAGCTGGTTCGTCTCGGTGCCAACCCGGTCGGCATCGGTGCATTCGCGGCACTGCTCTATCGGGCGGAACCTCGGGCTACTACCGACGTCGACTTCCTGGTCACCTCGCTGCGTGGGGTAGCCGACGAGTTCCGCCGTCAGGGGTACACCGTCAGGGAGATCTGCGAGGCCGACGAGGCCAGCCCGTACGTGGTATTCATCCGCGGCGACGGCGTGAAGGTCGACGCACTGTTGGTGGAGACCGAGTACCACGCCGTCGCCCATGGGCGAGCGGTGAACGGCATGCTCACGGTCGAGGACGTGCTGATCCACAAGCTCATCGCATGGCGAGCGAAGGATCGAGACGACATCGCGTCGATCCTCTCCACTCGTCCCATCCTCGACACCGAGTTCATCGATCGCTGGGCCGCCGAGTGGCAGGTGGGTGACCGCTGGGCCGAGAGTCGTCGGCGGTGGATGGCGGGGTGAGTCTGGCGGGTCCTCCTGGTCCTGTGCGCAGGCCGATCAGGTGCATCACCAGCGGCCGTCCGGATGACCCGCGCGGCCCGCGAACGACCTACGCTCGCAAGTGATGAGCGACGACAAGCGAACCGATAGCGGCATCGAAGTGAAGGCGCTCTACGACGCCTCTGATCTCGAGGGCTGGGACCCGGCGACGCAACTGGGTTCGCCCGGCACACCGCCGTACACCCGTGGCGTCTACCCCACGATGTACCGCGGCAAGTTGTGGACGATGCGCCAGTACGCAGGCTTCGGCACTGCGGCCAGCACCAACGAGCGGTTCAAGTTCCTGCTCGAGGCCGGCCAGACCGGGCTCAGCTGCGCGTTCGACCTGCCGACGCAGATGGGTTACGACAGTGATCACCCGCGTGCGGAGGGCGAGGTGGGCAAGGTGGGCGTGGCGATCTCGTGCATGGCCGACATGCGTCAGCTGCTCGCCGACCTGCCGCTCGACAAGGTCAGCACCAGCATGACGATCAACAGCACCGGGGCGATCCTGCTGCTGATGTACGAGCTTGTGGCCGAGGAGCAGGGTGTGCCCGCCAGTGCGATCAGCGGCACCATCCAGAACGACCTGCTCAAGGAGTACATCGCCCGCGGCACCTACATCTATCCGCCCAAGCCGAGCATGCGGATCATCACCAACATCTTCGAGTACTGCGCGCAGCACGTGCCGAAGTGGAACACGATCAGCATCTCCGGCTATCACATCCGCGAAGCCGGCAGCACGGCGGTGCAGGAGATCGCGTTCACGATCGCCAACGGCATTGCGTATGTCGATGCTGCGATCGCCGCCGGCCTCGACGTGGATGCGTTCGCCCCGAGGTTGAGCTTCTTCTGGAACGCGCACAACAACTTCTTCGAAGAGGTCGCCAAGTTCCGTGCCTCGCGCCGCATCTGGTACAAGCTGATGACCGAGCGCTACGGCGCGAAGAAGGAGTCCAGCAAGTTGCTGCGCTTCCACGCCCAGGTGGGCGGCAGCACGCTGACCGCCCAGCAACCGGAGAACAACATCGTGCGCGTCGCCGTGCAGAGCATGGCGGCCGTGATGGGCGGCACGCAGAGCCTGCACACCAACGGCTACGACGAAGCGCTCAGCCTGCCAACCGAGCGGGCAGCGCGCATTGCGTTGCGCACTCAACAGATCATCGGGTACGAGAGCGGCATCGCCGACACACCGGATCCGTTGGCCGGCAGCTACTTCCTCGAGTCGCTCACTGACGAGATCGAGCGACTCGCGTGGGAGTACATCGCCCGTATCGACGAGATGGGCGGCGCGGTCGAGGGCATCGAGCGCGGCTTCCAGCAGGACGAGATCGAGCAGGCTGCGTACGAGTACACGAAGAGCATCGACAACGACGAGCGGGTCATCGTCGGCCTGAACAAGTTCACGGTCGAGAACGAGCCCGAGTTCGTGATCGCGCCCAACGACCCGTCGTTGGAGCAAGGCCAGCTGGCAAGCCTGAAGGCGTACAAGGCCAACCGTGATCAAGCCGTGGTCGTGGCCCGCCTTGTCGCGATCACGGAGGCGGCCCGCGGCACGGAGAACCTGCTGTACCCGATGAAGGAGGCGCTGCGCGCCGGCGCCACCCTCGGCGAGGTCAGCGATGCCCTGCGCGACGTGTTCGGTGTGTACCAGCCGGGTCGTTGAGCGATGAGTTGGCTCAGCCGTCACTCGGCCGTGGAGAACTGCTACCTCGCCACGACGGGTCGCCGCACCGGGAACCGGCACGAGGTGGAGATCTGGTTCGGCGTGATCGACGATTCGCTGTACCTGATCAGCGGGAACGGCCCCGGAGCCGACTGGTACCGCAACGCGTTGGCGGCCAATGCCGTGACGGTACGGATCGAGCGGGAGACCTGGGCCGCGACGCCGCGAGCCGTCGTCGATCCGTCCGAGCGCCGACGCGCCGGCGAGCTGATGGGCTCGAAGTACCCGTGGGATGGCGACCTCACCATCGGGCTCACCTTCGAGGCGTGGTGCTTCCAGGTGCCGATGCTGGCGATCGACGGCTGGACGCCGCAGTCGTAGGGTAGGTTCACGACCCGATGCCACCGCGACTCGTGATCCCGTTCGTCGCCGTGCTGTTGGCGGTCGGCGGCTGCAAGAGCGACTACAGCGAGCCGTCCGACACGGTCGGCTCGCTGCCCGAACAACCTGCGACGACCTTGCTCCCGGAAGTCGTCGTGTCCTACGTCCCCGACGACACCACCCCGCTGGCTCCCGACACCTTGTTCGGCGGCAACCTGTGCTCGGCCCTGGTCGCGGGCGACTTCGCTTCCGTCACGATCGCCGGCGCGAGCCGAGGTCGCCTCCTCGACACGCTCGACATCGCCGACGATCTGTGCGGCTACGTGGTCCGTGTGAGTGGTGACGACTACACGATCATGGTTCGGGCCCGTTCGGAGAACGAGTTCAGCGAGAACGGTCAGCTGGCGGAGGCGCTCACCGGTATCGGGGTCGCTGCGGCGGGTTTGGCTCATCGGGAGGACGACACCTACGAGGTGTTCGTGAAGGTGGAGAACGGCTTCTTCTCCGTGCGGACACCCGACGAGGCCAGTGCACGCGCACTTGCCAGGCTCGCAGTTGGGCGTGCGCTGCAGGCCTGACCCGCGCCGCGGTGGTCCCGCGAAACCCAGCTTTGGCCTTGAGGTGCGGTACTACCGCACCTCACCGCCAAAGCTGGATTGCGAAGTGGGCCTGGGCGGGCTTCCTCAGCGGTGTTCGTCGAGGTAGCGGATGGCGGCGGGCGGCCGGTTCGGCGCAGTGACCGACTCGGTTGCCCATCCGAGGTAGATGATCGCTGCGACGAACGTGCCGGGTTCGAAGCCGCAGAACTCGGCGACGACGTCGTTGGCGCCCTTCGGGCACGAGCCCCAGTAGCTGGCCAGTCCGGCAGCGGTGGCGCCGAGCAATGCGTTCTGCACGCCTGCGGCCACGGCGTCGCGGTTCTCGGCAGTCCTCAGTTCACTGTCACCAGGGGCGGAGCCGACCACCAGCACCATTGGGGTGCGTGAGTACTTGGTGCGCGCCTTGGTGACCTTCTCCGGCGGGTCGCCACGGTCGGCCATCGCCTCTGCGATCACGTGGCCGAGCCGCGCCCGACTGTCGCCTTCGACCACGGCGAATCGCCACGGCCACGTGCGTTTGTGGTTCGGCGCCCACTGTGCGAGCTCACAGAGCTGCTCGACGAGTTCGTGCGGCACCTCGCGCTCCCTGTCGACCAACATCGACGTCCGTCGGGCGCGAACGAGTGCGGTGAGGCCCTCCAGGGAGACCGTCATGAATGGTCCCGGATGTGGCCGACGACCAGGTCGGTCCACTGTCGCCACAGCTGCGGCGGGTAGTCGTGGCCCATGCCCGCGATCAACTCGAAACGTGCTTCGGGGATGAGTTCGGCGGTGCGCCGGCCGCCGATCTGATCGATCAGCGTGTCCTTGTCACCGTGGATCACCAGCGTCGGGGTGGTGACCCCGGGCAGCTGATCAGCCCAGCTACCACTGGCCCCCACGGCCATCAGCTGGCGGGTCGCTCCGGTCGGGGTGTAGCTGCGGTCATACGCCCGTGCAGCGTCGGCCGCCCAACGAGCCTCGTCGGCGAACTCGGGGCTGCCCCATTCGCGCAGGCCGTCGATCCACTGCTGGATGTAGCCGTCGCGGGTGGTCGCCCCCGGTGCCATCAGCAGTTCAGTGGCGCGCTGGCTGCTCTTGCGGTACTCGGGTTCACCGGTGTTGCTCATCACCGAGGTCATCGTGAGCAGCCGATCAGGGTGCAGGATCGCCATGTTCTGCACGATCATCCCGCCCATCGACAGGCCCATCACGTGAGCCTTCGGCACGCCCAGCGCATCGAGCACCGAGATGCCGTCGCCGACCATGTCGCTCACGCGGTAGCACGCGCCAGCGGCATCGACCGGCGCGTCGGCGAACGACGCGCTCAGGCCGACGTCGCGGTTGTCGTAGCGCACGACGTGCAGCCCCTCGGCGGCGAACATCTCGCACCATGCATCGCGATAGTTGATGCACTGGCTCCCGAGGCCGTTGACGAGCAGCAGCGTCGGATCGGCCGGGTTGCCGAACGTGTCGTAGTAGGTGGTGATGCCGGCGTGGGTGGCGATCATCTCACTCGCCGACCAGTTCTTTGCGCAGTTCGCGCTTGAGGAACTTCCCGCTCGCGTTGCGCGGGATCGAGGTGTCGCGGAACCAGACCGTGGCGGGGATCTTGTGCTTCGCGAGGCTGGCGGACAGGAACTCGGACAACTGTTCGTGGGTGAGGCTGTGGCCCTCGCGCAGCACGATGACGGCAGCGACCTCTTCGCCGAGACGATCGTCGGGAATGCCGAACACGCACGCCTCCGCGATGGCGTCGTGGTGGTAGATCGCGGTCTCCACCTCGCTGCAGTACACGTTCTCACCGCCGCGGATGACCATGTCCTTGGCGCGATCGACGATGTACACGAAGCCGTCATCGTCGATCATCGCGATGTCGCCTGTGTTCAGCCAGCCATCCTGGATCGAGTCGTTGGTGGCCTCCGGACGGTTGAGGTAGCCCTTGATCACGATGCCGCCGCGTACGCACAGCACGCCGCGCACATCGGGGCCGGGGGCCAGATCGTTGCCCTCCTCGTCGACCAGCTTGCCTTCCAGGGTGGGCACCAGTGGGCCGCACGAGGCCGGCTTGGCCACGAACCACCGCGACGAGTTTGCGGTGATGATGCCGCAGGTTTCGGTCATGCCGTAGCCGGTGGAGGGTTGGCCGTTCGGGAGAGCGTCGGCGATCTTGCCCACGAGGTCGGGCTGCAGCGCGGCACCGCCGCCGCCCATGCCCTGCAACGTGGAAGTGTCCCGAGTCGCCCAGTCGGGGTGCATCAGCAGCTCGCGGCTCATGGTGGGCACGCCGCTGAAGTTGGTGACGCCTTCGCGTTCGATCAGCTCCAACGCGCGGCCGGCGTCCCACTTGTAGGTGAGCACGATCCGGCCACCGACCATCGTGGCCGGGTGTAGCAGGCAATTGCAGGCCGTGACATGGAACAGCGGGGTGGGTGCCATGAACACCGACTGAGCCGGCACCGGCGGCACGGTGGTGGGTGCGGGCACGTCGCCGGCTGCGATCGCCTTGGCCTCGGCCATGGCAGTAGCAGCGCCCATCACGACGATGTTGAAGATGTTGTGCACCGAGCCGCGGTGGGTGAGCTGGGCGCCTTTCGGGAAACCGGTGGTACCTGAGGTGTAGAAGATGGTCGCGTCGTCGTCGGGGTCGATCGCCACGTCGGGCAGGCTGCCCGGATCGGCCTCTGCCATGATGCTGGCCCAGGTCGTGACGCCCCCGGGGGCGCTGTGTTCGGTGCGCACCGAGATGATGTGCATCGGCCGCTGCGCGGGCATGTGGTTCAGGCGCTCGAGGCGTTCGCCGTCGGCGATCAGCACCTTGGGCTCGCTGTCGTTGAGCGCGTATTCCATCTCGGGCGCGGTCCACCAGGCGTTCATGCCGACCACAGCGGCGCCGACGCAGATGCCGGCCCAGTACGCCACCACCCACTCCGAGTAGTTGCGCATCGCGATCGCCACTCGGCTACCGGGGTGTACGCCGTTGGCCACCAGGTGAGCGGCAAGCTTGCGCACCTGAGCGTGCACTTCGGCGTAGGTGTATCGCTCGTCCTCGTAGACCACGTAGTCCTTGTCGCCATGTGCGGCCGACGCTTCCCACAGCACCCGCATGTTGGGCGGGCAGGCGGCGAACACCTTCAGCGGGACACCGCGAATGATCTCGGTGGTGGTGGCGAAGGGTGAACCGGGGGCGTCGAGTTCGGCGCGGGCGGCGAGGTAGTGGTGAATCACGTCGGTGATCATTGCCGATCGGGTGTGTCGTGCGCCACGCCGGATGGGTGCAGCTACGTTGGCGGTGATGAGTGAGGAACGGCTGCGGGTCGGTGCTGACGGCGTGACCAGGTGCTGGTGGTGCGGCGACGACCCGCTCTACGTGCACTATCACGACGACGAGTGGGGCCACCCCGTCACCAGCGACGTGCGCCTGTTCGAGAAGTTCTGCCTGGAGGGCTTCCAGGCAGGGCTGGCGTGGATCACGATCCTGCGCAAGCGGGAGAACTTCCGCGCTGCGTTTGCCGGCTTCGACGTCACCAGCGTTGCCGGGTTCGACGCGGCCGACGTCACCAGGCTGCTCGGCGATGCAGGCATCGTGCGCCACCGCGGCAAGATCGAGAGCACGATCAACAACGCTGGCCGCGCGTTGGTGCTGATGGAAGAGTTCGGCTCGATCTACTCTTATGTGTCGCAGTTCCGCCCGTCCCGCGAGTCGCGCCTGACGGTGCACGGCGAGTTGTTCGCCACCTGCCCCGAGAGTGTGGCGATGTCGAAGGACCTCAAGAAGCGTGGCTGGAGCTTCGTCGGCCCGACGACGATGTACGCGTTCATGCAGGCGATGGGATTGGTGAACGACCACATCGAAGGCTGCGAACGCGAGCCCTGACGACAGTCACTCCGCCGCGCGCTTTGCGGCTTGCCGTGTGTACAGCGCCGGCAGCTATGGTCTGATGCCCCGCCGCCGATGACGGACCCTCGGCAGCACCAATGAGAAAGAGCGACGATGAGCGACGACGCAACCACAACCGACATGCCGGCCGCCGGCGAAGCCGACGAGGGACACAACTGGATCGAGATCATCGCGGCGGGCCTCTTGGGCGTCGCCGCGATTCTCACCGCGTACGCAGCGTTCTACGGCGCGCAGGCCGGCGACGAGGCACTCAAGGGCTACACCCAGTCAGCGCGCACCACTGCCAACGCGAACGGCTACTACTCGGACTATGGGCAGACGGTCTCTGCTGATCAGGCGCTCTACCTGCAGTACGCGCTGCTCCGGGAGCAGGGCGACGAAGCAACGGCAGAGGTCATAAAGAACGACATCTTCTCGCAGGTGCTCGACGACGCCACCCAGGCGTGGTTGGACATGCCCGAAGCAGACCGTCCGCTGACCCCACTGGACATGGAAGATGTCTACGTCATCGAGGACTACAACATCTCGAACGACCTGTTCGCGCAGGCCGATGCCGAGTTCGAGGGCGCGCTGAAGATCGATGATCAGGGCGACAATTTCGACCTGGCTGCCGTGTACCTCGCCGTAGCCCTGTTCTTCGCCGGTGTTGCGGCGTTGTTCAAGACACGCCGCATCCAGATCCTGATGCTCGGTGGCGCCGGGCTGATGATGATCCCAGGCCTCCAGGCGATCGCCAAAGGCAAGGGCTGGATCTGAGGCTCACGGCTGCGTCCGTCGGCCGCGTGGCCGGCGGCGGGCAAGTGTGCGTCAGTTCGCGTGCAGCTCCGCGTTCAGGCCGTCCCATTTGGCGCTGCGGGGCAAGGCCTCTACTGCACCGCTCTGGCTGTTGCGGCGGTAGAGCAGGCCGCCCTTGCCACTGAGCTGGCGTGCCTTCACCACCTCCACACCATCGGGCCCGTGCACGGCCACCATCGTGCCGGCGGTGACGTACAGGCCGGCCTCGACCACGCACTCGTCGCCCAGGCTGATGCCGATGCCGGCCTCGGCGCCCACCAGGCAGCGCTCGCCGATCGTGATCTGCTGCGTGCCACCGCCGGACAGGGTCCCTTGGGTAGACGCGCCGCCTCCGATGTCGCTGCCGTCGCCGACGACCACACCCTGCGAGATGCGACCCTCGACCATCGAGGTGCCCAGCGTGCCGGCGTTGAAGTTGACGAACCCCTCGTGCATCACGGTGGTGCCGGGGGCCAGGTAGGCGCCGAGCCGCACGCGATCTGCGTCGGCGATGCGCACGCCGCTTGGTACCACGTAGTCCGTCATGCGCGGGAACTTGTCGAGCCCGTGCACTGTCAGCACTCCGCCGTCATGGCGTACGCGCCAGCGCAGTTCCTCGATGCCGTCGACCGGGGCCGGGCCGAGGTTCGTCCAGGCGACGTTGGCAAGCTGGCCGAACAGCCCATCGAGGTTGATGGTGCGCGGCTGCATGTGCCGGTGGGAGAGCAGATGCAGGCGGAGGTACGCGTCGCTGGCACTCGCTGGCTTGTCGTCGGTGTCGATGGTCACCTGCACGGCGCGCACGTTCACCCGGCGGGTGTCGTCGCGGCGCTGTGCGGTGGTGTACGCCTCGAACTTCTCCGGCTCGGGCTCGTCGCCGAGGCCCAGCTCGCGGAACCAGGTGTCGAGCACCGTGCCGTCGTCGGTGATGGTGGCAAGGCCTCGGCCCCATGCTGCGGTCATCAGAACACCTCGGGACGTAGGGTGGGGAACAGGATGACTTCCTTGATGCTGTGGACGCCCGCCAGCAGCATGGCCACGCGGTCCATGCCGATTCCGAGTCCGCCGGTGGGCGGTAAGCCGTACTCGAGGGCACGCAGGTAGTCCTCGTCGATGGCGGTTGCGGCCTCGTCGTCGCCGAGGGCCTTCGCCTTCTGCTCGTCCTCGAAACGCATGCGCTGCTCGACCGGATCATTGAGCTCGGAGTAGCCGTTGGCGATCTCGCGACCGCCGATGAACAGCTCGAAGCGCTCGGTGAGGTGCGGGTCGTTGCGATCGACGCGGGCGAGCGGGGAGATCTCCACTGGATGGCCGGTGACGAACGTGGGGGCGATCAAGAGGCGCTCGGCGGTGGCCTCGAACAGCTCCTCGATGATCTTTCCCGAACCCCAACGAGGGGCGCACGACACGCCGTGTTGCGCGGCGAGCGCGCGCAGTTCCTCGACGGGCTGCGACGGGTGCACTGCTACGCCGATGGCGTCTTCGATCAGGTCGATCATGCGGGCCTTACGCCACGGCTCCGCCAGATCAACCTCGAGCACGTTGTCGCCAGGGCCGTAGACGGTGACGACGGAGGTGCCCGTGGCATCGATCGCGGCCTGAGTGATGAGCGCCTCGGTGATCTCGATCATCTCGCTGTAGTCGCCGTACGCCTGGTACAGCTCCATCATCGTGAACTCGGGGTTGTGGCGGGTGCTGATGCCCTCGTTGCGGAAGATGCGGCCGATCTCGAACACGCGCTCCATACCGCCCACGATCAGCCGCTTGAGGTGCAGCTCGAGCGCGATGCGGAGGTACAGCTGCATGTCGAGTGTGTTGTGGTGCGTGATGAACGGCCTCGCGTGCGCGCCGCCCGCTTCTACGTGCAGCACGGGTGTCTCGACCTCGATGAACCGGCGGCTGTGGAGCGTGCGGCGGAAGCTGGAGATCATCTCGTGGCGCACCCGGAACGCTCTGCGGGCATCCTCGTTGACGATCAGGTCGGCGTAGCGTTGGCGGAATCGGGTATCGGTGTCGGTGAGGCCGTGCCACTTGTCGGGCATCGGACGCACCGCCTTCGACAGCAGTTCGCAGCGTTGCACCTTGACGCTCAGCTCGCCCTTGCGGGTGGTCATCACCGTCCCGTGCACGCCCACCCAGTCGCCCAGGTCGAGGTCGCGCAGCGACTCGAAACCGTCGTCGCCGATGATGGCCTTGGAGACGAACAGCTGCGCTTCGTCATCGCGATCGCGCATAGTGGCGAAGATCAGCTTGCCCGAGTCGCGCATCAGCATGACACGGCCGGCGACGGCGACCTGCACCTCTGTTTCGGTGCCGGGTTCCATGGCGCCGTACTCGGCCCGGAGCTGATCAAGAGTATGGGTGCGATCGAAGCGATAGGGGTACGGGTTGGTTCCCGCTGAGCGCATGCCGGCGAGCTTCGCCAGCCGCTTTGCCTTCTCCGCCACGAGCCCGCTGCCGCCGATGTCGGCCCTGTCGGCGATGTCGGCCCTGTCGCTGTTCGGGGGCTGAAGGCTGTCGTCGCTGCTCACGGCTCACGACCGTACCGTGTGCCGCTGCAATTCCCGTGCCGCTTTGTCCTGTGCTGGGCTGATCGGTGCGCTGGGTGCTGCCGCACCGAGAAAGTGCGGTGTTATCGTCGTGCGCCAGCGGGCCCTAGGAGAATACCGATGCAACCTCGACGTCTGTCCCTTGTCGCCGCGCTGTTGGTGACGGCCGTGTTCAGCCAAGCGCTGGTCGGTGAAGCGGCGGACGTCGCAGTGATCGGCGGCCCAGCCACCGCGTCTGCGGTTGCGGTGCCAGGCGTTCCGTTGCTCGACTCGGTGTCGATCGCCCAGACAGGCGAACTCACTGCGTCGGTTCGCGCCACGGCGCTCGCTGCCGCAGCTGCAGTGGGTGCGCCGGCCGTCATCGGCCGCGGCTTCAGCGCCGGGCTCACCCGCGTGCGGCGGGGCACCAGCATCGTGCAACAGTCCAGTGGGCCTGGCTGGGCGTTTCCGATGGCAATCACGGCCCTGCCGATCGAAGCGATCGGCGCCGTCATGGGCCGGCGGATATCCGGCCCGATCAGCGAGGGCCGCATCGTGATGGGCCAGACGAGCGCCAACGTGCGCGGAGCACTTGCCGGCGACACGATCGATCTGATGGCTGCCAACGGCTCGATCCGAACGTTCACGATCGGCCTGATTGCCCCGGACGACGAAGTGGGAGGCACCGAGATCCTCCTGAGCATCCCGCAGGCCGACCTGCTGGGCGCCACCATCGCAACTCGTGTGCTCATCTACGGGCCGCAATCTCGGGCAGGTATCGAATCGGCGCTGCGGGCCAGTGGCTTGTACAGCAACTCCAAGGTCCGAATCCGCAAGACGTGGGATCCCAAGGACCCCGACAGCACCCGCAGCATGGCGGTCACGAAGTCCCTGCTCGGCGAGTTCCAGATGGACTACGCCAACCTCACGACCCTCGGCTGGACGGCGGTCGACGCTGCGTGGAAGGCCGCCTACCTGCCCGCCGCACGCACGTATCCCACCGGCATCAGAACTCGTTGCAACAACACGATCCATGCCGACCTCACGGCCGCGCTCGCCGAGGTGCAGACCACGCTCCCGTCGTTGGTCTATAACGGCTCCAACGCGTTGCTGTCCACCACCGGCATCAACGTCACGAACTCAAATCAGTACGGCGGTTGCTCGATCGGTCAGGCCAGGTTGTCGCGCATCACACAGAGCCTTGGTTCTGTGTCGCGGCACTCGTGGGGTCAACCGCTCGACGTGAGTACCACCGCCAACTGTCAGGGCTGCGTCCCGAAGATGGACTGCCGCATCGTGCGCATCTTCCGCAAGCACAACTTTGCGTGGGGTGGCAACTTCCTGACCCCCGATGGGATGCACTTCGAGTGGGTCGGCGAGCCGCGCCACACCCTTGCGTATCCGTCGAAGTACTGTCCCAACCCGGTGAACCCTCAGGTCGAGAGCGTGGGGTCACCCGGGAGCCCCGACACTCTCTTCGCCGACGACGGTCTCATCGAGGAGTGATCGACGAAAAGCGCGAGCCCGACGGGCGCAGCACCGATCGCCGGCGCGAGACTCACTCCATGGCCACCTCGTTGGAACCCGTTCGTGCATGGCTCGCCGGGCAGATCCGCTCGCGGGTGGTGGGTGACGACGCAGCCCCGAAGATGTCGGCCGTGATGGACGCCCCTGGCGAGCGCTGGTTCGCCGAGGACCGAGCCATCCGGCGGGTTCACTCCGACGCGTCGATGTTCGTCGGCGGGTTACGGGCACTGCTGCTGCAATCGTTGCACCCGTTGGCGATGGCCGGCGTCGCCGGCCACTCCGACTACAGGGCCGACCCGTGGGGTCGCCTGCAGCGCACGGCGGACTTCCTGGCGGCGACCACCTTCGGCCCGGCCACCCTGGCGGAGCAGTCCATCGCTCGCGTCCGCCAGGTGCATCGCCACGTGAAGGGAGTCGCCCCGGACGGGCGGGCCTACTCGGCGGGCGATCCGCACCTGTTGCGTTGGGTGCACATCTGCGAGGTCGACAGCTTCCTCGCCGCGTACCGCCATTACGGGTCGCAGCCGCTCACCGACCGCGATGCCGACGAGTACGTGGCCGACATGGCCCGCGTTGCCGGCGAGCTCGGTGTCAACCATCCGCCCACCACCGTCGCCGAACTTCGCGAGGAGTTCCGCGAGTTCCGTACCGAGATGCAGAGCACCAAGGCCGCACGTGACGCCGCGAGGTTCCTGCTCGTCGAGCCACCGCTGCCACTCGCCGCCCGCCCCGCGTATGCACTGCTCGGCACCGCCGCCGTGGCGCTGCTGCCGATGTGGTCGCGCTGGCCGCTGCGACTGCCGTACCTGCCTGTGAGCGAGGCGGTCCTGGTCCGGCCGGCCGGCGCCGCGATCACCCGACTGATCCGCTGGTCGCTCACGCCCGCGGCGTGAGCGCGACCGGCCGAGCTTGCAGGCCGCTGGAAGTTCGGCCGGTAGCCTCAGAGCTGTGGCGACTCGATTCGTGATCATCGGCGGTGGGCCAGCGGGCAACACTGCGGCAACTCATGCGGCGCGGCTCGGCGCGGAGGTCACGCTCATCGAGCGCGACGTGGTCGGCGGCGCTGCCTACCTGTGGGACTGCATACCGTCGAAGACGATGATCGCAACGGGAGGCGCCATCGCCTTCACGCGTCGGCTCGAGGGCATGGGCCTCGAGCAACAGGCGCCCGAGGTCGATATCGAGGCGCTCACCGAGCGCATCGAGAGCATCAAGATGCGCCTGCAGCGCAGCACCACCAACCTGCTGACCAGCCAGGGCGTCACACTCATCCACGGCTCGGCGCGAGTGACCGGCCCCAACGAGGTGGAGGTCACCACCACCGATCCTGCCGGTGTCGTCACCAAGCGCATGCTCGTGGCCGACGCCATCCTCATCGCCACCGGCAGTCGCCCGCGCATCCCCGAGTGGTGCCACCCCGACGGTGATCGCATCCTCGTCACCCGCGATTGCTACCCTCCGCGGGTTTTTCCCGAGAGCGTCACGATCGTCGGCTCGGGTGTCACCGGGGTGGAGTTCGTCCACATGTTCAGCTCATTCGGCGCCAAGGTCAGCCTCGTCGTCAGCCGCCAGCAGGTGTTGCCCTCCAAGGATGCAGAGGTGGCAGCAGTGCTGGAGGACGACTTCCTGCGCAGGGGAGTTTCCCTGCTCAAGGGTGCTCGCGCGACGGCAATCGACCGAGTCACCAACGAAGAAGGTGTCGAGCAGGTGGTCGTGCGCTGTGACGACGGTCGCGTGCTGTACAGCTCGCACGCAGTGCTGGCGATCGGCTCGGTGCCCAACACCGACGGCCTCGGTCTGGAAGAGGTCGGCGTGCAACTCGAGGGCGGCAACGTCGTGATCAACCGCCATTGCCAGAGCACTGTGCCGCACATCTACGCCGCCGGCGACATGAGTGGCAAGCTGCCGCTGTCATCGGTGGCCAGCATGCAGGGCCGCAAGGTGGCCGAGCACGTGATGGGCCTGCAGAAGGTCGCGCACCGCCACCTGGATTACGACAAGGCTGCGAGCGCGATCTTCACCGAACCCGAGATCGCCGACGTCGGCCTCGCCGAGGCCGACGCCTTCGCCGCCGGCCGCAAGATCCGCGTCACCAAGGTGCCGTTCAGCAGCACGCCGAAGGCACTGATCAACAACGACTGGCGCGGTTTCGTCAAGATCATCAGCGACCCGGCCACCGGGGTCGTGTTGGGCGGCTCGATCGTCGGACGTCACGCTGCAGAGCTGATCAGCGTGGTGGCTCTGGCCGTCACCGCCAACCTGAAGGTCACCGACATCGTGGAGAGCCTGCTCGTGCACCCGGCGTTGGCCGAGGCACTGGCCGAAGCTGCAGACTGATGTTCTCCACCGAGGAGGACGACACCGGCGGGCCGATCGTGCCGGCGGGTCTGCACCTGGCGTCGTTCGGCCGCCGTGCCGGTGGCGTGATCTTCGATCAGCTGCTCGTCAGCGGTGTAGTCCTCCTCGGGTTCTTCCTGGCCGGGTACGACCCCGGTGATGCCGTGTCGGACGGCAGGGCCATCTGGTTCTCGGCGGCAAGCGCCGCGCTCGGGCTCGTCTACGAGACGCTGCCGGTGTGGCGATGGGGGCGCACTCTGGGCAAGCTGCTTGCCGGCACGCGAGTGGTTCGTCTGGAGGACGGTGGCGGCCTCACCCTCACCCGAGCGTTCCAGCGTTCGTTGGTGCCCACCGCATTGAGTGCCATCCCCACGGTCGGTCCGCTGCTGGGCATCGGTGTGTACGTATGGGCGTTCTTCGACCCGCTGCGCCAAGGTGTGCACGACAAGGCCGCCGGCAGCCTGGTGGTGTCGGCCCGTTCCTGACCACTGCGGGTGCTCACGTCGATATACGTAGATGCCGTCGAAGCACCGCAAACGTCAACGCCCCGACCACGATCAGACACGCGAGGTTGGTTGCCAGTTGAGCTGCGGCGCCCCACATGTCGTCCCAATCGCGGAGAGCAGAACCCACGCCGATGGCGGTGATGGCCGGCAGTGTGGTGACACTGACCAGCACACCCACGAGGGTGCCCGAATGCTCGAATGCAAGTGACAGCACGCCCGCCACCGCCGCTGCGGAGGCGACGATTGCCGTGAAGACGTCGGGTTGGCTGATGAAGCCGACGTTCGCCTGATCTCCGAGATGGAAGCCGTCGGGAATGCGGCCGGCAGCGTCAAGAATCAGCGTCAGGATTGCGGCGGCGCTCACGGCGGCCGCCGAGCCGAGCGCGCCGACCAGTGCAGCGCGCACGAATGGGCGTGGGCGCCATCGTTCGAGCGCCCACGACATGGCGGCGATCGGCCCGTACTCAGGGCCGACGACCATCGCGCCGACGATCAGGATCGCCGAGTCGGTGAGCACACCCGCAGTGGCGATCACCGCGGCCGCCACGAAGTAGGCGAAGTAGAGCGGCGTCGGGTGCAACGCTTTGACGACCGTCGCGCCTCGGGCCACAGCACGGTCGCATCGGCTTCACCCGGTGCCGCGTCGAGCGCGGCGACAACGTGTGCGCCCATTGACAGCCGCGAGTGCATCACCATGACCGATCCGTCATGGTTGACGCCTGCGTCGTCGAGCATCGCCAGCACCTCGGTGGTCGCCTCGCGTGCTACGTCGAACAGCAAGAGATCCCCGACAGGGTCGACGGCCGCCCCGGCGAGCACCACCACGTTGGTGACACCGAGGTGCCCGGTGAGGAGCGGCACCACCGAGGCCCGCCGAGCTGCGGGCACCAGCACCCGGATGTGGACCAGTTCGGTCATGCGTCCGGCTCAGGCGATGATGACGACGACGTCGCCAGCACCGACTGTGTCGCCCGCCTTCACCTTCACTTCCTTGACGGTGCCGGCCTTCTCGGCCGTGATCTGGTTCTCCATCTTCATCGCTTCCAGCACGACGACGGCCTGCCCGGCTTCGACGGCTTGCCCGACCTCCACCAGCACCTTGACGATCGTGCCCTGCATCGGCACCTCGACGTTGCCGCTGCCACCACCGGCGGCAGCGCCGCTGCTGGCGGCACGGGCAGGCTTCTTCGCCGCAGCTTTGGCCGGGCCGGCGGCCATCATCGGCGTGTCCGGCACCCACATCTTGACGTCGAAGCGCTTGCCGTTCACCTCGACGGTGGTGTTGCGCTGGACAAGCTCTGTCTCGTCGCCCTCTGCGGGCGCCGGTGGCTTGGGCGACTCGATGCCGGACAGATCGAGCTTCTCCTCGACCCACTTGGTGCTGTGCTCGAAGGCCTGGAAGTCGGGGTGCCGAAGGATCGCGAGATCCGCGGGGATGGTGGTCGCGACGCCCTCGACGACCATCTCCTCGAGCGCGCGGATGGTGCGTGCGATCGCGGTGTCACGATCCTTGCCCCAGACGATCAGCTTGCCGACGAGGTTGTCGTAGTACTGGCTGATCGTGTCGCCGCTCTCGTACCCGCCGTCGAAGCGGATGCCGAAGCCATCGGCCGGGACGAGCTTGGTGATCGTTCCAGGAGACGGGAGGAACTTGCCGCCAGCAGGGTTCTCGGCGTTGATGCGGATCTCGATGCCGTGGCCGTAGCGGCGGGCAGCAACCTCGGCCTGAGTCATCGGAAGGTGCTCGCCACTGGCGACGCGCAACTGCCACTCGACGAGGTCGATGCCGGTGATCACTTCCGTGACCGGATGCTCGACCTGCAGACGGGTGTTCATCTCGAGGAAGAAGAACTCGTCGTTTTGGTAGATGAACTCGACGGTGCCGGCGTTGTAGTAACCGACGGCCTTGGCAGCCTTGATCGCTGCCTCGCCCATCGCTTCCTCGATCCCCGGGGCCATGTGAGTGGCCGGAGCCTCCTCGATCAGCTTCTGGTGGCGGCGCTGCGCCGAGCAGTCGCGGGTGCTGACCCAGACGACTTCACCGAACTGGTCACCGACGATCTGCACCTCCACGTGGCGCGGCCAGGTGAGATAGCGCTCGATGTAGATCTCGTCGCGGCCGAAGAACGCCTTGGCTTCACGCTTGGCGCTGTCCATCGCCTCCTGGACCTCGGCGGCGCTGCGAATCACCTTCATGCCGCGACCGCCGCCGCCGTAGGCAGCTTTGATGACGAGCGGCCAGCCGAACTCGTTGCCGAACGCGAGGATCTCGTCGGCGCTGGTGATGAACTCGGTCGTGCCAGGCACGATCGGGCAGCCGCCGCGGAGTGCGGCCTTGCGCGAGCTGACCTTGTCGCCCATCTCGTCGATCGCCTCGGGCGGTGGCCCGATGAACGCAACACCCTTGGCGATGATCGCCCGGGCGAAGTCCGCGTTCTCCGAGAAGAAGCCGTAGCCGGGGTGTACGCCATCGGCGCCGCTCAACTCGATGGCGTTCAGGATTGCCTCGGTGTTGAGATAGCTCTCGGCGGCAGTCGAGCCGCCCAGCGCATAGGCCTCGTCGGCGAGACGGACATGGAGGGCGTTGCGGTCGAGTTCGCTATAGACCGCGACGGTCTTGATGCCGAGTTCCCGGGCAGCCCGGATAACTCGAACGGCGATCTCTCCACGGTTGGCGATCAGGATCTTTTTCAGCACAGACCGCAATACTGTCGGAATGGACACCCCTGGCGCCACACAGCCGCACAACAACGATGGTTCGTGGCCTTCCGGTTGGTCCGTTTCGGTGATCGACGAGACGGGCAGCACCAACGCCGATCTGCTGCATGCCGCGGCCGACGGGGCGCCTGATCGCACCGTGTTGATGGCCCGTCATCAGTCCGCCGGACGAGGGCGCCTCGATCGTCGTTGGGAGGCGCCACCCGGTGCCAATCTGCTGGTGTCGATGCTGTTCCGCGACGTCCCCGAGTACCCCCACGTCCTCACGCAGCGGGTCGGTCTCGCCGCGATTGCGGCCTGTGAGGAGGTCGCAGGTGTGAAGCCGTCGCTGAAGTGGCCGAACGACCTGCTGCTCGGTGGGGCCAAGCTGGCGGGCGTGTTGGCCCAGGCGCAGTTGGGTGAGAACCCGGCCGTGGTGGTGGGCATCGGCATCAACGTCGGCTGGGCGCCCGAAGGCGCGGCTCGGCTCGGCTCGGGAATCGAACCGGCAGAGGTGTTGGCGGCGATGTTGCGCGCATACGACGCACTGCCTGCTGACATCTGGCTGCCGTACCGCGAGCACCTTGGCACGCTCGGTCGTCAGGTCCGGGTGGAGCTGCCCGACGGTGAAGTCACCGGCCGAGCACTGGACGTCGAGTCCGACGGTCGTCTGATCGTCGTCGACGGGTGCGGCATCACCCACCGCTTCGCCGTCGGCGACATCATCCACCTCCGCTGACGACGGGCCCACACGCCTTGGCGCTGAAGTGCGGTACCACCGCACCTGAACGCCAAAGCTTGGCGGGCCGGGCCAGGGCGAACCGGGGTGCCGTTGCCCGTCGCGGGCCTGGCAGTACCCTCGGGAACATGCTGGCCATCGATACGACCCCGCTGCGTCGCCGGCGCCGGCTGCCAGCGTTCCTCGGCATCACGCTGGTCACGATGGTCGTGTGCGCGGCAGGCACCCTGATCGCGGCCAGGCGGGTTGTCGACGACGTGCCGCGCGTGGCCGGTGTCTCGCAGGTGCTCAGCGGTAGCAGCCCGAACGTGGAGAACTACCTGCTCGTCGGCAGCGACAGCCGAGACAACGGCGACCCGAACACCGGCGATACCGGCGGCGTCACAGGAAGCCGCAGCGACACGATCATGGTGCTGCGCGTGGACAAGGCCGACGACACGGCATCGCTGCTCTCGATCCCTCGCGATCTCTACGTCAACGTGCCCGGCCATGAGGGCAAGCGCCGCATCAACTCCGCGTTCAGTGACGGTCCAGGTGTGCTGGTACAGACCGTGCAGCAGGAACTGGGTATCCCGATCCATCACTACGTCGAGATCGACTTCTTCGGCTTCAAGGCGTTGGTCGACGCGCTCGGCGGCATCAGCGTCTGCTTCTTCTACCCCACTCGCGACTTCAACACCGGTCTCGACATCGCCGCGCCCGGCTGCTACGTGCTCGACGGCACCCAGGCGCTCGCCTACGCCCGCAGCCGTCACTACGAAGAGCTCCGCGACGGCGACTGGCGCGAAGACCCCACCAGCGACCTCGCTCGCTCCACCCGTCAGCGGGCGTTCGTCAACGCCTGCATGCAGACGGCGCTGGCGCGGATCAAGGTCGACCCGTTCAGCACCGGCGAACTGGTCTCCTCGATCGGTGCCGCCATTCGCATCGACGATGAACTCGACCCGATCGGCGCAGGTGCCTCGCTGCGCACAGCCGTGAGTGATGGCCTCCTCGCATACGCCTTGCCGGTCGTGGGGGAGACCATCGACGGCAATGCGGTGTTGCTCTTGGGAGATGGCGCAGAGACGGTCCTCGCTTACTTCCGGGGCAACGGGCCTGCGCCCGCTCCCGCGACGTGACGCGCAGAGCAATCCTCCGGCCGCCATACTGGGCGAGTGCCGAACGTACGAGAGAGTGATGCGATCGCAGGCGTGTACGTCGTGGAGCCCAGTCTCCACGGCGATCAGCGCGGCCTGTTCATCGAGACCTACCGCCGCGAGTGGTTCCCCAACAGCCGTGAAATGCTCCAGGCCAATCGCTCCAACAAGCAGCAGAGCGCGGTGGTCGGCTTGCACTACCACCTGCATCAGGCCGACTACTGGTACTGCCCCTTCGGCACCATTCGGGTCGTCCTCCACGACCTACGCGAGGGCGGCCCCACGTACGGCGGAACGATGGCCTTCGACATCTCCGGCGAGAACCACCACGGCGTATACATCCCGCCGGGCGTCGCCCACGGCTTTGCAGCGCTGACGGATGTGGTGATGACGTACCTGGTCGACGGCTACTACAACCCTGCTGACGAGCTCGGTGTGAAGTGGGACGACCCGGTGATCGGCGCCGACTGGGGCATCACTGAGCCGATCCTGTCCGCTCGCGACGAGGCCAACCCGCTGCGCGCCGACCTCCCCGAAGGCCGTCGCCCCTACTGGCCGATGCGCACCTGACCCGAGGACCTGTATGAAACTCTTCGTCACCGGCGCCGCCGGTTTCATCGGCTGCAACTACGTGCGCTGGTTGCTGGCCAACAGCGATGACGAGGTCACGATCTTCGACGCGCTGACCTATGCGGGCAACATGGAGAGCATCCGTGATCTGCTCGACGACACGCGGTGCCACTTCGTTCGCGGCGACATCTGCGACGAGGACACCGTGGTGCGGTCGATGGACGGGCACGATGCGGTGGTGCACTTCGCCGCGGAGAGCCACGTGGATCGCAGCATCAAGGATCCGTACGCGTTCGTGCGCACCAACGCCTATGGCACGAACGTGATGTGCGACGTTGCCCGTCGGGTCGGCGTGCAGAAGTTCCTGCACATCAGCACCGACGAGGTCTACGGCACGATCGATGTCGGCTCGTTCAGTGAGACCGACATGCTGACGCCGCGTTCGCCCTACAGCGCCTCGAAGGCCGGCAGTGATCTGATTGCGCTCAGCTACTTCACCACGCACGGGCTGCCGGTGGTCGTCACTCGCTGCAGCAACAACTACGGCCCTTACCAGTTCCCGGAGAAGGTGATCCCGCTGTTCACCACCAACTTGCTCGATGGCAAGCAGGTGCCGCTGTACGGCGACGGCGGCAACGTGCGCGACTGGATCCACGTCGAGGACCACAATCGGGCGGCTCACCTGGTGCTCGAGAAGGGTCAGGTGGGCGAGGTGTACAACATCGGCGCTCACGAGGAGCTGACCAACCGCGAGCTCACCTACAAGCTGCTGGAACTGTGCGGTCGCGACGAAAGTGCGATCCTGCCGGTGGCCGATCGGCTCGGTCACGACCGCCGCTACTCGGTGAACATCGACAAGATCAAGGCCCTGGGCTGGACGCTGGAGCGCTCCTTCGAACAGTCCCTCGCCGAGACGGTGGCCTGGTACCGCGACAACCGCTGGTGGTGGGAACAGCTGAAGGTCAGAGCGGGCCTCTAGATGCGCGTGCTCGTTACCGGCGCGGCCGGCCAGTTGGGCCTCGATGTCGCCGCCGTGTGCTCAGCGAACGGCGACGACGTGTATGCGTTCGACCGTGAGGGCCTCGATGTCGTGTCGCGTTCGGCGGTACACAACGCCGTCGTGTCGCTGCAACCGCAGGCGGTCATCAACTGCGCGGCGTGGACGGCGGTCGACGCGTGTGAGTCGGATCCCGATCGGGCGCTGGCGGCCAACGGGATGGCGGTGCGATGGCTCGCAGAAGCAAGCCATCGGGTCGGCGCGCACCTCGTGCAGGTCAGCACCGACTACGTCTTCGACGGCAACCTCGATCGGCCGTATCACGAGTGGGACGACACCGATCCGCAGAGTGTGTACGGGCGCACCAAGCTGATCGGCGAACAGGAAGCGCTCGTGCTCGGCCCGGCTGCGGCGGTGGTTCGCACCTCCTGGGTGTGCGGCATCAACGGCTCCAACATGGTGAAGACGATCATGCGCCTGGCCGGCGAACGCGATGAGTTGGCGTTCGTGTCGGATCAGGTTGGCCACCCCACGTTCACGCACGACCTCGCGCCGGTACTACGGCGCATTGCGCTCGACCGGATGAGCGGCGTGATCCACGCGACCAACCAGTCGTCCTGCTCGTGGTACCAGTTCGCCAGCGAGGTCGTCGCGGCAATGGGCAAGGACCCGGCGATGGTGAAGCCGATCACGACCGCCGAGCTGCAGCCGCCGCGCCCTGCGCCTCGGCCGGCGAACAGCGTGCTCGACAACGCCGTACTGCGCATGGCCGGGTTCGAACCGCTCCGCGACTTCCGCGCCCCGCTGCAGGAGGCCGTCGCAGCCCTCCTCGCTGGGTCGAGCGGCTAGCGGAAGACGGCAATCAGCGAGGCGCCGGCAACGGCCAGTGCAACCCCCGCGACGTTGACGCGGCTGACGGGCTCCTGGTCGAAGCGGTTCGCAAGAGCGGTGGTGGCCAACGGGTACAGCGAGCCGAGCACTGTCGCGATGGCGATCGGGCCGAGCTGCAGCGCATGGTTGATGGCGAGACCCGCTCCGGCCATCAACAGCCCACTTGCCACAGCGAGCCCGGGCGGCCGAGTGCGGAGCTGCACGTGGCGGGCTGTGCACAGCAACCCGACAGTGACCGTGCCGCCGACCCCGGCGAACACGACCGGCCACTGGCCGGACTCGGTGCTCGTGTGGCCGATGGCGACGAAGAACACGGCAAAGCCGCAGCCTGCGCCCACCGCAGATGTGAGCTCCTCGCGCAGGCTCATCGAGCCGGTGCCGGCATCGCGCCGGAAGGCGAGCGCAGGGATGGCGGCCAGCGCAAGGGCGATCCCTACCCACCGACCGCCCGAGAGTGACACACCCGTCGAGATGTCGATGACGACGGGAACCATCGCCGTGGTGAGCGCCGCCAACGGTGCAACAACGCTCATCCTGCCACGCGCAAGTGCACGGAAGAAGACGAGATAGGCAACGCCGGCGCCCGTGCCGCCGAGCAGGCCGAGCAAGATGTCGCCCGAGTGGAGCTGCTGCCAACCGATGGCCAATGCGGCAATGGGGAGCACGGTGAGGTTGGTGAGCTGGGAGACGAAGCCGACATGGAGCGGTTGGTGGCGGACGCTCGCTCGCCCTCCGAGGTAGTCGGCCGCGCCAGAGATGAGGGCCGCGATGAGGGCAAGGACGACGACCACCGGACTAGTGTAGATTGTTCGGGTCCAAAGGATTTCTGAAGGGTGTGCGTCATGGGAGAAATCGTCGGTTCAGCGCTCGTCGCTCACGTGCCTCCGCTGGTGCTGCCGTACGAAGTGCGCCTCGAACTGAACCACGGCAACGACTTCTCGATCGTCGATGGCCTGCACCGCATGCGTCGTGAATGCATCGACCCGCTGGAAGCCGACACCCTCATCATCCTCGACACGCACTGGTTCACCACGTTCGAGTGGGTGGTCTCGGCACACGAGCGACGGACCGGCAAGTTCACCAGTGAGGAACTGCCGCGCGGTAACCCGCAGATGCCCTACGACATCCCTGGCGACCCCGAGTTGGGCCGCCTCGTGGCAGAGGTGGCCGCCGAGCGCAGCGACACATGGGTCACGGCCAACAACGACCCGTACTTGCCCATCCGTTACGCCACGGTGTACCTCACGCCGTATCTGCAGCGCACGGAGAAGTGGATGTCGGTGAGCACGTGCCAGACGGCCGAGTTCAACGACATGGTGATCATGGGCGAAGTGCTCGGCGAGGCGATCCGCCGCAGCGACCGTCGCGTGGTGATCCTCGCCAGCGGTGCCCTCTCGCACAAGTTCTGGCCCCTGAGCCAGTTGCGTCAGCACGAGGGCGCCGATCCGAACGACGTCTTCAGTCCGGCCCACCGCGCCGCGGACGAGCAGGTCATCGAGTGGCTCGCTGCGGGCGACCACGCGGCGGTGCTCGCCAACTACCCCGAGTTCAGGCAGTTCGCGCCCGAAGGCCGCTTCGCCCACTACGTGATCATGGCCACCGCCCAGGGCGGCGCAGCGTGGAAGTCGCCGGGCACGCCCTACAGCGACTATGAAAACGCAGCAGGAACCGGGCAGATCCACATGTGGTTCCCCGGCGCCGGCTGAACCAGCACACCAACTCGAGAGGAACGCCGATGCGATTGGCCAACTATCAGGGCAGGGCCACCATCGTCGTCGACGGTCGCGCCGTTGACGTCGAGCGAGCCAGCGACGGCGCGCTCGGCAGCGATCCGATGCTGCTCAGCAACCTCGCCAACCACGATGCACTGCGGGCCCTTGCGGCGGCGGCCAGCCCGGCCGAGTGGCCGCAACTGGACGAGGCCAGCCTCGGCGCTCCGGTGCCGCGCCCCCCGAAGGGCTACGGCGTCGGGCTGAACTATCGCCAGCACGCAATCGAGAGCGGTCGCGACATGCCCACCGAGCCGCACCTGTTCGCCAAGACCGAGAACTGCGTGTGCGGCCCGTTCGACGAGATCGTGATACCCCGCGGCCTGACCGAGATCGACTATGAGACCGAGCTCGTAATCGTGTTCGGTCGTACCTGCAAGGCCGCCACCCGTGAGAACGCATGGAGCTTCCTCGCAGGGGTCACCTGCGGCCAGGACATCAGCGATCGCGGCGAGCAGTTCCGCCCGCCGCTGAAGCAGTTCACCATCGCCAAGTCGTACGACACGTTCGGCCCGACGGGGCCCTACCTGGTGACCGCTGACGAACTGGCAAACCCCGACGCGCTGGCATTGACGGGCACCGTGAGTGGCGAGGTGATGCAAACGGCCAACACCGACGACCTGATCTTCGACGTACCGGCGCTGGTCGTGTGGCTCAGCCGTTACATCACGTTCCAGCCCGGTGACCTGATCTGGACCGGTACCCCCGGAGGCGTGGGCGAGGCGCGTGGTCGCTTCCTGCATGACGGCGACGTCGTGGAGACGGAGATCGAAGGAATCGGCCGGATGCGTAATCCGGTCGTCGAGCGCTGAGGCGGCGACGATGAAGGTGATTCCCGAAGGCGACAGGAGCGTCAGTTACGGCGGCCGCTTCACCGGCACGGTCGAGTTGGAGATGCTGCACGCGACGCCCTCCGACGAGGAACCCGACACGGCGCTCGTGCACTTCAAGTCCGGCGCGGTGACCTTCTGGCACCGACACCCCGGTGGGCAGCAGTTGTTCGTGGTGAGTGGCCAGGCACGCGTCGGAACCGTGGCCGATGGCGAGATACAGCTTGCGCCCGGGGCGCTCGTGGTGTGCCCGCCCGACGAACGTCACTGGCACGGCGCCGCGCAGGGCGCCGATACGACGCTGCTGGCGGTCACCTGGGGCACCACGCAGTGGGAGGCTGAGGCTCCGGAATGACTCAGTACGACGTCGCCATCGTCGGCCTCGGCCCAACCGGCGCCACGCTGGCCAACCTGTGCGGCCTTCACGGCCTGCGCACCGTCGTCTACGAGCGATCGGCGTCGCCCTACTCGCAGCCTCGTGCGTGCCATCTGGATGCCGAGGTGGCGCGGGTCTTTCAGCAGTGCGGTTTCGAAGCCGAGCTGCGTCACCAGCTGACGGTGTCGGAGGGGATGGAGTACGTCGATCGTGACGGCACCCCTCTGTTCAACTTCGAGGGCTTTCATCGTGCGCCGCTGCTGGGCTGGGAGGAGGACTACGTCTTCCTGCAACCGCAGCTGGAGGCGATGCTGCGCGGCGGTCTGACGCAGCACCGGCACGTCGACGTGCGCCTCGCATGGGAGGCGACCTCCACCGAGTCACTGCTCGAGCAGGCGACGTTCGTGGTGGGCTGCGACGGTGGCGGGAGTGCTGTCCGCCAGGCACTCGGCATCGAGATGGTCGATCTCGGATATGACGAGCCGTGGCTGGTGGTTGATCTGATGCTGCACCGGGAGCCGGCGCCACCGCTACCGGCGATCATCCAGCAGGTCTGCAACCCCGACCGCCTCGCCACCTTCGTCCCCGGTCACAAGGCTCATCGCCGCTGGGAGTTCCAGCTGCGCGGCGACGAGCAGCCGGATCCGTGGGCGCTGCTGTCGGCCTGGGGGGTCACCCGTCACCACGGCGACCTGATCCGGGCGGTGCCGTACCGGTTCCACGCGCTGGTCGCGCAGCAGTGGCGCGGCGGCCCGGAAGGCCGTGTGTTCCTCGCCGGCGATGCGGCGCACATGATGCCGCCGTTCATGGGGCAGGGGATGTGTAGTGGCGTACGCGACGCAGCGAACCTGGCCTGGAAGCTGGCGGAAGTGGTGCACGGTGAATCGCCCGACTCGCTGCTGGCCACCTACGAGCCCGAGCGCCGCCCGCACGCGGAGGCTGTCACCGCGCTGTCGATCGAAGCCGGCCGCACACTGGCCCGGCTCGCCGTGGACCCGTCGGATGTACCGTCGCCCGACACACCCGATCCCGCCCGCTGGTCGCGGTTGCCCGGGCTGGTGCTCGGTGGCGAGTTCCCCGTCGGCCATCAGCTGCCGCAGCCCGAGCACCTCGATCGCCGGTTGCCCCTCGGGTGGGTGTGGGTGGCACGCGACTCGTCGTTCGTCGCTCCGGACCGTCGCCCTGTGGTGGTCGAACCGGCAGCGACCTACGGACAGGCGGCAGTGCTGGTGCGCCCGGATCGCTACATTGCGGCGGTCATCAGCTGAACGCTCGGTGGGGAATGAGAGCCCTCGGTGCTTGGTTGGCCCACCCGTGGAACTCGCTGCCGCTCTCGACTTCATCCGCTCTCGCAAGAACGGCGTGCTCGTCGCCCTCAAGCGCGATGGGCGGCCCCAGCTGTCGAACATCACCTACGTCGTCGGTGAGGATCGGCTCGTGCGCATCTCGATCACTGCCGACCGAGCGAAGTATGCAAACCTCGTGCGCGACCCGCGGGCGTCGCTGCACGTCAGCCGCGAGGACTTCTGGGGCTACGTGGTCGTCGAAGCCGACGCGACGCTCAGCGCAGTGGCCGCTGATCCGCATGACGACACCGTCGAGGAGCTGGTCGCCCTCTACCGCGACGTGGCCGGCGAGCACTCGGACTGGGACGAGTACCGCGCCGCGATGGTGAAGGATCGCCGCCTGGTGGTCCGCCTGCAGCCCGTCCACGCATACGGCATGATCGGGTGACGAACCGTCGTTCTAACGGTTGCGCGGCACGAACGTCAGCGGCAGTGACTTCAGTCCGTTGATGAAGTTGCTGCGCACCCGACGCGGCTCGCCCGCCAGTTCCACCCGCTCCACCCGCTGAGCCATCGTCGCGAGGAACGTGCGAACCTCCAGCCGGGCCATCCACTGACCGAGGCAGAGGTGCGGCCCGCCGCCGCCGAACGTCACGTGACGGTTTGGCGTTCGAGTGATGTCGAAGTCGTGCGGCCGATCGAAGGCTGCTGGGTCGAAGTTGGCCGCGAGATACCAGGTGACCAGCTTGTCGCCGGCCGAGATCGGCACGCCGCCGACCGAGGTGTCAGCTGTCGCTGTACGGCGGAAGTGCAGCTGTGGGCACGTCCAGCGCAGGACCTCCTCCGTGGCGGTCTCCAACAGTTCGGGATGTGCCCGCAGCCGGGGCAGCACGTCGGGATGCTGGGCGAGCGCGAGCAGGCCCTGCGCGAGCGCATGTCGCGTGGTTTCGTTGCCGGCGATCAGCAGCAGCAGGAAGAACGTGCCCTGCTCGCGTTCGGTGAGTGGCTCGCCATCCACCAGGGCGTTGGTCAGCACGCTCAACACGTCGCCGGAACTCACACCGTGCCGGGCCGCCGCCAGCCGCTGCACGTACTCGAACACCTTCGCCGAGACCGGGCTGCGGAACGGCAGCAGTCGGTAGGGGTCGGTGTCGGTGCGGTCGCTGACAGCGGGGGAGTAATCGGGGTCTGCGTTGTAGACGATCTGGTCGGCCCAGTGGAACAACTGCGGCGCATCCTCGTCGGGCACACCGAGCAGGCCGGTGATCATCCGGATCGGCAGTTCGCGTGCGAGCGCGTACACGCCGTCCACCGAGCCGGCCGACCGGGAAGTCTCGATCGCGTCGTCGAGCACCTCGGCCATCAGCGACACGGCATGCTCCGCGTATGTCTCCACGGCGAGGCGGCTGAACGTGGGGTTGACCAGCTGGCGCAGCTTGGTGTGGCGCGGCGGGTCGGTCTCCAGCATCGTGCGGCGGGCAGCCAGGGCCTCCGGATCGTGCTCGAGCTCTTCCAGCTCAGTGCCGCCGACCTCACTGGAGAACGTGCGCCAATCCTTGTGCACGGCCACCACGTCGGCGTGTGCCGTGAGCGACCAGAAGCCGCTGCCGTCGTGGCCGTTGGCGGCCGTCTCGTTCACCCATGCGACGGGAGCGGTCGCACGGAACTCGTCGTACGCCGAGTGCGGAACGCCGCGCTCGTAGACATCGTGGCCGAGGATGTCGAGGTGGGGGAGCGAGTCGGGACGGGGCGCCGACGACATCGCGCGATCAACCGATGACATCGTCGAGGAACCAGTCGAACAGTACCGCTGCGTTGAGTGATGCGTTGTCGCCGAACTCGGCGAAGCCCGCCAGCAGTGCCGCTGCCGACGTGCCCTTCTCCTCGAAGTACTCGGGCGGGCAGTTGGCTGTCCAGCCTGCAACCAGGTCGCGCGTGACCTCCGGGTGGAACTGCACCCCAGCCGCCCGCCCGGACCTGAACACCTGTGTGCAATCCGCTGTTCTGGCCAGCTCGGTGGCGCCGGGTGGCAGCAGGCAGCGGTCGCCGTGCCAGGTGAACCACGGGCCGGCAGCGATCTCCGGATGCACGAGGTCGTAGGTGTACCAGCCGATCTCGTACGTGGGGGAGGGCTCGACATGGCCTCCGATCGCCATCGTGATCGCCTGCGCGCCGAAACAGATGCCGAACAACGCAACGCCCGCGTCGACGGCCAGTCGCAGCATCTCGATCTCGCGGTGTACCCACGAACCGATCAGGTCGTGGTCGTACACGCCGGCAACGGCACCCATCGGCACGACCAGGTCGTACCCCCGAGGGTCGGGGAACGCGACGACACTGTGGGTGGAGCCGGGCTGCATGACTTGCAGCACGTCCACCGCGTAGCCGCGGCGCTGCAGGTGGTCGCCCAGAAGCCCGGGCGGCCCGTCGGGTTCGTGTTGCAGGACGAGCGCTCGCACGTGCGTCAGGCCGACGAGCCGAGGTAGGCCTCGGCCACTGCCGGGTTGGAGCGGATGTCGGCAGGGCTGCCCTCAGCGAGCACCCGGCCCTCGGCGAGGACGACGATGTGGTCGCTGATGCGGGTGATGAACCCGAGGTCGTGATCGATCACCAGCACGCCGGCGCCGATGCGGGCGGCGACCGAACGCACCGACTCCACCATCGCCTGGCTCTCCTGGTCGCTCATGCCCGAGGTGGGCTCGTCGAGCAGCAGGAACTCCGGTGCCAGTGCGGCCGCACGTGCCAGTTCCAGCCGGCGTTGGTTGCCGTAGTCCAGCGTGCCCGCTGCGCGATCGGCCCACTCGGTGAGGCCGGCGTCGGCCAGCAACGTGTCCGCATCGGGGCGCACGCGGTGTTTGCGGTGGCGTGCGGCAACCAGGCTGGTGAGCGCAACGTTCTCGCGCACGCTGAGGTTCTTGAACAGTCGCAGGTTCTGGAACGTGCGGGCGAGGCCGGCACGGGCGACGTCCACCGGCTTCGCGTCGGTGAGTTCGCGCTCGCCCAACATCACGCGACCGCCCTGTTCATGCACGATGCCGGTGATCACGTTGAACAGGGTGGTCTTGCCGGCGCCGTTGGGGCCGATCAGGCCGACCACTTCGCCGGGGCGGACTGTGAGACCGGCGCCATCGAGGGCGATGAAGCCACCGAAGCGAACCTCGACCTCAGAGGCGACGAGCGCATTGGTGGCGACAGCGGGCACCTCGCCCGAGGGCGCAGGCCTGCGGTACGTGCGCCGTCGCATCCAGGCGGCCAGATCGCGGTCGCCCAGCAGGCCACCGGGGCGCAGCAGCATCACCAGCAGCATCGTGCCGCCGAGAAACAGGTCGGGGAAGCGCTCGATGTCCCACCGCTGCGGATCACCGAGTTGGCGGAAGAGTTCGTTGCCGACGGTGATCAGCACGGTGCCCAAGACCGCGCCGCTGATGGTGCGCATGCCACCGACGACCAGCATCACGAGGATGAGAATGCCTGAGTCGAGGGTGAACTGCTTCGGGTTGACGCTGCCCAGCGACTGGGCGCGCAGCGAGCCGCCGAGTGCGATCAGCGCCATGCTCACCACCCATGCCGCATAGCGCGAGCTGAACAGGCGAATGCCCAGCGCCGGGGCTGCGAGTTCGTCTTCGCGGGTGGCGATGGCGAACCGGCCGATGCGCGTCTCTTGGAACAGGTGCGCAACGACTAGGGCAACGGCGACGCCGACCCACAGCCAGCCGTTGCCTTCGATGCGAGGAATACCGGAAAGACCGCCCGCGCCGCGAGTGAGTTCCTTCCAGTTCTTGACGACCTGCTCGACCACGAACAGCGCGGCGAGCGTGATCATCGTCGGGGCCAGACCGCTGGCCCTGCACACCGCGACACCGAAGATCGCGCCGAGGATCACTGTCACGACGATGGCGAACACGGTGGCGGCGAACGGCCCGTAGAACACGTCCTCGAGGCCGAAGGGGATGTCGGGCAGAGCCTTCGCCTTCGCGACCAACGGGATGGCGACGACCGCGGTGGAGTACGCGGCGATCTGGGCGAACGCCATGTGGCCGAAGCTGAGCACCCCGGTGTTGCCGATGAACACCTGCATGCCGAGCACGAGGATGAAGTTGCTGAGCATCTCGGAGACCAGAGAGTCGCGGGCGGCGCCTCCACCGCTGGTGTAGATGGCTGCCAGTGCCGCAACGACGGCGGCCAACGCGGCGCTGGCGAGCATGCTGCGGGTGATGCGGATCAGGCTGGCCTGCATCACACGCGCTCCGCGTGGGAGACCTTGAAGATGCCATCGGGGCGGATGACGAAAAATGTCGCAATGAGAATGAACACGACCGCGGTGGAGAACTTGTCCCAGCCCACTGCCAGCTCGGGTAGGTACGCGCGGGTGAGGGTCTCCATCAGCCCGAGAGCGAGGCCGCCGAGCACCGCTCCCGAGAAGCTGCCGAGACCGCCGATGACGGCGGCAATCACAGCCTTCAGCAGCCAGTCGCTACCCATGCTGGGCTCGGCGGCGGGAGTACGCATCAGGATCAGGCAGGCGGCCACACCGGCGAGGAAGCCGGCGAAGGCGAAGGCACCGGAGATGACGCGGTTGGCCTTCACGCCCATCAGCCGGGCGGCATCGAAGTCTTCCGCGGCGGCCCGGACGCTGACACCGAAGAGGGTGCGCTTGAACACGACGGCTGTGAGCGCGAGCGTGGCGGCGGTGACAGCGATGGTGACGAGGTCCATCACTTCGAAGCTGATGTCGGCCAGCTTGAACTGGTTGAACACCCACGCAGGCTTGGGGAACGCCCGCTGTTTGGGCGAGACGAAGATCTGCCAGAGGGCGTGCGACAACCGCTCGATCGCGAACGAGGTGAGCAGCAGGGTGAACGGGCTGGCGTTGCGAACCCAGCGGAAGGCGACCAGTTCGGTGGCGACCGACGCAAGCATTGCGCCGGCGATGATGATGACCGGCATCCACCACCAGCTGCCGCCGTGGAGGAAGAAGAAGTAGGACGCATAGGCGCCCACGGTGATCAGCTCGCCGTGGGCGAAGTTGACGAGGTGCATCACGCCGAAGATCAGCGAGATGCCCAGAGCCAGCAGCGCGTAGGTGCTGCCGACGCCGAGCCCGTCGACGAGGGACTGGATGATCTTGGTCACTCGCTGCCCCCGGGCGACTCGGTGCCGATGAAGGAATCGAACAGGCTGGTGTTGGCGGCAAGTTCCGCGCCGGTGCCGGTGGCGATGATGTTGCCGGTGCGTAGTAGGTAGCCGCGATCGGCGAGGTGCAGCACGCGGGCGGCGTTCTGCTCCACGACGAGCAGGGTGCGGCCCTGCTCGCGCAGACGCTGCAACAGGTCGAATACGACGTCCACCATGGTGGGCGCGAGACCGAGGGTGGGCTCGTCGAGCAGCAGCAGCCGTGGGTTGCTCATCAGCGCTCGGGCGACGGCGAGCTGCTGCGCTTCGCCACCGGACAGGAAGCCTGCCGAGGTCGTCCACTTGCTGCGCAGCACGGGGAACAGGTCTGCGGCTTCCTCCAGGCGTGCCTTGCGGTCATGTCCGGTGGCGGTGGCGCCGCCCATGCGCAGGTTCTCCTCAACCGTCAAGTCCTTGAAGATGCGGCGGTGTTCGGGTACCAGCGCGAGGCCGGCCCGCACGAGGCGGGCCGGCTCTGCACCAGTGATGTCGGTGCCGTCGAAGCGCACGCTGCCGGTGGCCGGGCGTAACAGGCCGGCCACCGTGTTGAGCAGCGTGGTCTTGCCGGCACCGTTGGGGCCCACCAGAGCCACCACCTCGCCCTGACGAACCTCCAGGGAGGCGCCGTGGAGCGCGGTGATGGCGCCGTAGCGCGTGGTGATCCGGTCAACCTCGAGCATGGTGCGTGCGGGTCCGAGCTGGCTCAGCCGGGGATGTTCTCGGGGCGGATGGCTTCGACGAAGGCCGGTTCGCCACCCTCGATCCTGAGGATGACGACGTCCTTCTCCGGCACGCCACCGGTGCCCTTGTAGGTGACGGTGCCGGTGGTGACCGGCACGTTGACCAGGTTGTCGATCGTGCTGATCAGCGTGGCTCCGTCGACCGAGCACGCCTCGGTCGCGGCGGCGGCGAGGACCTGGACGGCATCTGCGGCGAGGGCGCCGAAGCTGATCGTTTCGATGTTGGCGCCTGCTGCTGCGGCATCGGCGAGGAACTGCTCGACGCCGTTGCTGTCCTGCGGGAAGGTGTGTGCAGCGAAGACGGCACCCTCGGCGACGTCGCCCGCGCTCCAGACGACGGTGGCATCGAAGCCGTCGACACCGGCGACGATGATGTCGCCGAGGCCGGCGGCGTCGAGCTGCTCCATCAGGACCTGCGTCTGGGGCATCACCATCGCGGTGAACAGCACGGCAGGCATCTCGCTGAGGTTGGCGATCTCGTTCACCTGGGTGGAGAAGTCGGCGTCGGCGAGGCTGTAGGCGTAATCGCCCAGCACGGTGCCGCCGGCTGCTTCGAAGACCTCGGTGAAGTACTCGGGGTTGCCCGAGAAGTACACGTCGTCGGTGCTGCTGAGCGTCACCGCTGTGGTGTGGCCTTCGCTCAACGCCCACTCGGCGATCGCGGCGGACTGCACCGGGTCGCTGAAGCTGGCGAGGAACGCGCCGCGGCTGGGATCGGCAAGCGCCGGGTCGGTCGACGCCATGTAGATGATCGGGACCTGGCCGTCGACGGCGTCGAGCAGCGGCGCGCCGGTGCTGGCGAAGGGCGGGCCGATGATGGCGTTGACGCCGTCGTCGAGCAGCTCCTGGGCTGCGCGCTGGGTGGCGGCCGGATCGCCCTGCACGTCCTTGACGATGTATTCCACGGGCAGACCGCCGACGCCGCCGGCGTCGTTGATCTTGTCGACCATTACCTGAGCTGCCTCGGAGCCTGGCTGATCGGAGAATGCGCCGAGCTCGCCGAGGTCGGCTGCGAAGCCGATCTTCAGCGGCGTGTCGAGCGTGCACTCACCGGCGACCGTGGTCTCGCCGGGCACGGTGGTCTCTGCGCTGGATGGTTCGGTCGTCTCGGCGGCGGTCGTGGTCTCGGCAGCGTTCGTGCTCGACGTCTTCTTGTCGTCGCTGCATGCAGCAGCGACGATGCTCAACGACACGAGCACGGCCGGAATGATTCGCTTCTTCATGGATCCCCCTGAAGTGTGCCGCCGGCGGGGCCGACGGTGAACTGATCGACGTATGTTAGTCGAGTCAGGTACTTAGGAAACGAACGATCCTGTGAGCGGCGAACGTCAAGGGCGCGCGGGTCGTTCGTGACCTAACGATTCGGTGGTGCGCCTTTGCTATCGTCGGCCGCCTATGGGGAACCGACGAGTACGAGTCATGTGGTCCGATCTTAATGGCCTGTCGCACGGCCGCTACGTGCCGGAGCGACGCCTGGGCGAGCACGGCCACCACGCAGTCACCACGCTGACGATGAACGTCAACGGTGAGATCCTGCCGGTGGAGGGTTACGCCGCCGATGTCGGCTTTCCCGATCTCTCCACCGTGCCGTTGCGCGCAACCCGCCGCACCGGATGGGAGGTCGACACCGATGTCGCGATCGCCGATCTCGAGTTCGGTGGTGCACCGCTGGCCATCTCGCCTCGCAACGCGCTGAAGCGTGCGGTCGAGGCCTGGAACGCACTCGGCTACGAACCGATGCTGGGCTACGAGATGGAGTTCTACGTGATGCAGCCCGACGCCGAGGCGGCCGGTGGGTTCTCGCCGCTGCGGATCCCTGGCCACCGGGTGTACGGCGTGGGCATCGGCGGCGATGTCACCGGGCTCACGTTCGACTACTTCGACGCAGTCGAGGCGAGCGACCTCGACCTCGAGGGGATCATGGCGGAGTTCAGCCCCGGCCAGTTCGAGATCAACATGAAGTACGGCCCGGCCTTGGACAGCGCCGACCGCGCGTTCATCTGCAAGGAGCTGACTCGCGAACTTGCCGCGGCGAAGGGGTACCGCGCCACCTACATGGGTCGCCCGCATCCGCTGATGGTGGGCAGCGGCATGCACATCAACTTCTCGCTGGTCCCCAAGGACGGCGGCAGCAACGCCTTCGACGATCCCAATGCCGAGCACGGCATCTCGTCACTGGCACGCCAGTGCCTCGGCGGGCTCATCGCCCATCACGAGGCGATGGGCGTGATGTCGGCTCCGACGGTCAACAGCTACAAGCGGCTGATTCCGGGCATCATCGCCGGCTACTGGGCCAACTGGGGTCTGGACAACCGGATGAGCACGTATCGCGTGCCGTGCGAGCGAGGCGCCGCGACGCGCATCGAGAACCGCATGCCGTGTGGCACCGCGAGCCCGTACCTCGCCGCAGCCGTGATGCTGAACGCTGCGCTGCTCGGTGTGGTCGACGGGCTCGACTGCGGTGTTCCCCAGGCGGGCGACGGTGATGCCGAGCCGAACACCGATCGGCACACACCGCACACGTTGCAGGACGCGGTGGCCGCATACGAGGCCGACTCCGTGCTGTGCGAGGCGATGGGCTCCGATCTGACCCGTGCCTACCTTGCGATCCGCAGGGACGAGCTGGCCCGCTGGGAGGCCACCGGAAACGCCTGGTCGGTGGAGCAGATCACCGACTGGGAGCTCGCCGAGTACCTGCCGTACTACTGACCCAGAGAGTTGGGGTCGGGGCCGGTCAGGCCGAGAAGGGGGAGGCATTCCTCCACGCCGTGCACGGTGATGTCGTCGCGTTGCAGCCGGGCGAGAAAGTCGGCGCGGGACAGTTCGAAGTGCAGCGACTCGGCCGTCTCGCCGCGGCGCACCTTCGTCTCGCGCCCGTTCGGGGTGTACCCGAGGCTACGGGTGACACCCAACGACGGACCGTTGTCGGCGAACGCGACCGTGGTCGCCTTCTGGGCGCCGAACCCGTCGAAACCGAGCTGCAGGGTGGCAATCCGCATCTCCTTGCCGATGCCCTTGCCCTGGTGCTCACGGCCCAGCCACGAGCCGGTCTCGAAGACGCGCGTGGTTGCGAACTGGGAGGTGATGAGGCCGGTGGTGCCCACGATGCCACCATCGACGACGACGGCGAAGTTCAGCGTCCAGGCTGCGGGGCTGAGCTCGGCGCGGGTGCGCCAGTAGAACTGGAGCGTGTTGCGTTCCAGTTGCGGCGACGGAACGTCCGTCCACTCGAACGCGAACGGCATGAAGTCGGGATCGTGCACCCCTTTGGCCGCGAGCATCGCCAGCTTCGTTGCAGCGTCGTCGTCGATGTAGCGCAACTCGAGGCGGGGGGTTCGAACGCTGAGCGCGTAGAAGGGCCAGATCGGGTGCGTCATCGAGCCATTGTCGCGAATGATCGACGAACTCGTGGCAAGAATTCAGTACGCGCTGGCGTACTGTGCCCGTTCCCTGTCGGCCATGGCCGCGATCTCGTCGATCTCCTCCGTGTCGAAGCCGGCCATCTCGCGAAACTTGCGGGCCAGGTGGATCGCTGCCTCGCGGTTCTCGCCACGTAGGCCGCGGAAGTTGAACAGGCCATCGACGGTGCGCTGGAACTCGAGCGCTTTGGTCTGACGTTCCTTGTCGTCCTTGGTGAGCTCGCGTAGCCAGGTGCTGCCCATCTTCACGTGGGTGACCTCGTCGGCGAGCATCCAGTCCTCGCAGAAGTGCAGCACCGGGTCGTTCATCTCGATCGCGAAATCGCGCATGGTGGTGAACACATCGATCGCGAGCCCCTCGAGGGCGCGGTTGACGCCGGCGAGGCGGAACACGGGGTCGGGGTGGCAGGCGGCTTCGAACAGGGTCACGGCCTCGCTGTACTCGCCGATCTCGGCGCCCATGTGATCGCCCAGCAGGAGACTGATCTCCACGTGGCGGGCCTCGTCCCAACACTGGCGAGCCATGTCGAGCTTCATCTCGAACGGTGTCTCGGCGGTGCTGTAGTCGTACGCAGTGCGGCCGGCGCCCTCCATGGCCTGGATCTCGCCCGTGAAGATGCCGTGCATCTGCCGGCGGGCGCGGTTGGCGACATCGTTGCTGGCAGGGTCGACGCGGCGTTCCTCGCCGGCGCCGTTCATCCGCTCGTCAGCGAAGCGCTCGGCCGTGGTGATGCGGTTGAAGCGATCGTCGCGGGCGAGTGATGTCGGGGGCAACTGTGTGCGCATGTGAAAACCGTACTCCACGGCGTCTCTCCGGACGAACGCGGCCGGTGCGGACTGTCAGGTCGGTTCGACATCCGACCCGTCGGCTGCCCCAAAAACCTGTCATGGCGATGATGCTTGACCCGGCGGGCCATGATGGGGTGCGTGCGAGTGGCGTACACCCTGGAGCAGTGCTGGCATCGAGTGCCCGGCGGAACAGGTGTCGCCGCGCTCCGCATCGCGGAGGCACTCGGCCCTCACAACGATGTCCGTCTGGTCGGAGTCGCAGGGCGTCATCGGCATCTGCCACCCGAACCATGGGTGCCCCCGATCCCGGTTGCGCACCTTCCACTGGCTACACCTTGGCTCTACGAGACGTGGCTCCGGCTGCAGTGGCCGAAGGTGGAGGTGGCCACCGGCCGGGTCGACATCGCGCACGCGACCACGCTGATCCCGTGCCCCACCGACGCCAAGCTCGTCGTCACGCTGCACGATCTGGCGTTCCTGCACGACCCGACCCAGTTCACCGCACATGGCGTTCGCGTCTTTCGCCGCAGCCTGCGCGAGATCAAGCGGCGGGCGGATCTGGTGCTGTGCTGCAGCGAGGCGACGATGGACGACTGTGTGGTCGCCGGCATCGATGCGCACCGGCTGCGGCTGGTGCCACTGGGCGTGGAAACCCAACGTGCCGACGACACCGAAGTCGCTCGGGTGCGAGCGCTGTACCGGCTTCCTGCCGACTACCTGCTGTTCGTCGGCACCGTCGAGCCCCGCAAGAACCTCGGTGGTCTGGTGGCAGCGCTGCGGCACCTGCCCGAGGCGCCGCCCCTCGTGGTGGCGGGTGCCGACGGGTGGGGGGAGAGCGGCGTCACCGAGGCCGACAACGTGACGTTCCTCGGCTTCGTCGCCGCCGAGGACCTGGCCGGGTTGTACGGCGGCGCATCCGTGTTCTGCTACCCGAGCGAACGTGAGGGCTACGGCCTGCCGGTGCTGGAGGCGATGGCGCAAGGCGCCCCTGTGGTCACCAGCCGCGGCACCGCCACCGAGGAGACCGCAGGCAATGCCGCCGTGCTGGTCGATCCGCAGGACCCGATGGACATCGCTCGCGGGATCGAGGAGGCCGGCCACCGCCGCAAGGAGCTGTCCGCGAAGGGCCTCGCCCGTGCCCAACGACGCAGCTGGGCCACCACTGCCGCCCTCACCGCCGCTGCCTACAGGGAGCTGGCGGATTGAGCCTGCCGTCGGTACTGGTCAACATGTTGTGGTGCGTGCCGGGTCGTGTGGGCGGCTCGGAGGAGTACCTCGTTCGGCAACTGCTGGGTGTGGCCGAGCAACCCGCACCCCGGTGGCAGCCGGTCGTCGCGGTTGCGAGAGGCCTCGCAGCGGCGCACCCCGAGCTTGCGGCAGCTGTCGAGGTGGTGGAACCACGCTTCGACAGCTCCAGCCGGGCCCGGCGGGTCGTCGGCGAGGCGACGTGGCTGCGCCGGCACAGCCAGGCGGCCGAGCTGGTCCACCACGGCGGGGGCACGGCTCCCCGCGGCGCCCACCGGCCCTACGTGCTCACGATCCACGACCTGCAGTTCCGCACGTACCCGCAGTACTTCTCTCGTGCCAAGCGCGCGTACCTGGGTGCGCTGATCCCGCCCTCGGCGCGGCGTGCGACGGTGGTCGCCGTGCCCAGCGAGTACGTGCGCGAGTCGGTGGTGCAGGCGTACGGCGTGTCGCCCGAACGCGTGATGGTGGTGCCCCACGGCATCGAGCCGGCAGTCGTCTCCCAGGTCACGTCGCCGAGCGAGTTGCGCCTTCGCTACGCGCTGGGGGAGGGCCCGATCATCGTCTATCCGGCGGTCACCCACCCGCACAAGCACCATCGGTTCCTGCTGCAGATGATGCGCGATCACTGGCGCGACCCGGACCTGAGGCTGGTGTTCACCGGCGGCCCGGGGATGGCCGATGCGGAGGTCGCGGCCTGCGACGACCCGCGGGTGCTGCGCCTCGGCCGGGTACCGGCCGCGGACCGCAACGGTCTGTTGGCGATGGCAGAGGCGCTCGTGTTCCCCAGCCAGTACGAGGGCTTCGGTGCACCGCTGATCGAGGCGATGACGCTCGGCGCACCGGTGGTGTGCAGCGACGCGACCTGCATGCCACAGATCGTCGGCGACGCCGGGCTGGTGCGCCCCACCACCGCCGACGCGTGGGCCGGAGTGCTCGACGAGGTTGCTGCTCGCCGGTCCGAACTGGTGACGGCAGGACGTCGCCGGGCGAACGACTTCACGTCTCGCGCCAGCGGGGCCGCGCTCTCGGCGGTCTATGCGCGAGCGTTGGGTCTGTGATGACGTCATCCCCGCTTCGCATCGCAGTGTTGTGCCCCCACTTCGCGCCGGACACGGCCCCCACGGGTGAGGTGATCACGCGCATCGTCCACGAGTTGGCCGCGTTGGGCCATGAACTGGACGTGATCACCGCACTGCCGTGGTATCGCGAGCACCAGATCGAGGCCGGGTGGGGTGGCCGCTGCGTTCGCCGAGAGACCACCGAGTGGGGCAGCGTCACCCGTGTCAACCCCTTCCCCGGCGACGACAAGCGCAACCTGCTGCGACGCGCAGCCGGCTTCGTCGGGTTCAGCGCGCTCGCAGGGTTGACGTCGCTGCGCGGCGGTCGTGTGGACGCAGTGGTCGCGATGTCGCCGCCACTGACGATGGGGCTCACGGGCTGGGGCACGCATCTCGTGCGTCGTGGGCCGCTCGTCTTCAACATCCAGGACGTCTTCCCCGACGCGGCGGTCGAGACCGGTGCGATCACGAACGCGAAGGTCATCGCTGCTGCCCGCTGGCTGGAGCGGGTGAGCTATCACCGCGCCGCTGCGATCACGGTGCTCAGTGACGACTTGCGCGACAACGTGGTTGGCAAGGTGAAGGCAACGCACCGGGATCGGGTGCATGTGATCCCGAACTTCGTCGACACCGAGTTCATCCGGCCCGCCGACAGGATGACGCCGCTGCGTGCCGAGCTCGGCATCGGCGACGAGCCGGTGGTGCTGTACGCAGGCAACGTCGGCTTCTCGCAATCGTTGGAGATGGTGGTCGATGCGGCCGGCCGCTTCCCCGAGGCGACGTTCCTGATCAACGGTGACGGGGTGGCGCGGCGCAGCCTGGAAGCACGCGCTGTCGGCCTCCCCAACGTGCGTTTCAACGGGTACCAGCCCAAGCAACGTGTGCCGGAGGTGCTGGCAACCGGCGACATCCACCTGGTGCCGCTCAAACAGGGCCTGGGCAGGGTCAGTGTTCCCTCGAAGACGTACTCCACCCTTGCGGCCGGCAGGCCGGTGCTGGCGGCGATCGACCCGGGCACGGAGGTGCCGCGCATGCTCGCCGCCAGCGGCGGTGGCGTGGTCGTCGCACCCGATGATGCAGAGGCGTTCGACCAGGGGCTGCGCAGCCTCCTGGCCGACCCGGTCGCTGCGGCGGCGATGGGAGCGGCCGGGCGCAGCTGGGTGTTGGGTGCCGCGTCGCCCGCGGCGGTGGCCAAAGCCTACGAGCAGCTGATCAGGTCGCTCGCTTCGCCACGGCGGCGGGCAGCTTTTGGTGAAGTCAGCAGATAGCCTCGCACCCTCGTGGCTCCGTCATCGTCTGCTCGCAAAGTCGCCAAGCTCGCCTCGCGTGGCAGAGGCAAGAAGGTCCGCTTCTCCAGCGGCACCACCTTCCCCGCCATCGTGGCCATCGCCATCCTCCTCATGGTCGCGCTCGTGGCCTACGCCAAGGCCAGCCTCCCCGGTGAACAGACCGGCAGCCCTCAGCCCGGTGACGAGTGGTCGATCGCCTACGGCATCAAGGTCTGTGACGAGTACCTCCCCAACCTCATTGGCTCGGCAGACGAACTGGACCTCGACGCGTCCACCGGCGATCAGGCGAAGGTTGCCACCACCCCCGATGGCGATGGCATCATCCACTATCACCCGCAGGTCGGTGGCAACACGGGGAGCAAGGCCCGCCTCGGTGTGTTCCTCGGGATCTACGATGTCAAGCTCAGCACCACCAAGCTCGAGCTCCCGGAATCCCAGGTGCAGCCCGGTGAGACCCGTTCGTGGGACATCAAGGACGACGATGTCTTCAAGGGCACCTCGTGCGAGGGCAAGGATGCCAAGATCGTTGTGCGCGTGTGGAACGACTACACCACCGGTGAGTTCGAGGACAAGGTCACCGACTTCACCCGCCTTCGCTTCCTGCGCAGCGGCATGGTGTTCGCGATAGCTGTCGTGCCCGACGAGAGCGGCGACCTCGTGCTGGACCAACCAGACTCGGCCGCCAAGCTGGAAGACCTCGGTGTCATCGGCGCAGGCTCCCCTGAGCCGGTCACTACCGACACCACGGTTACGACTGACACCACCGACAGCACCCCCGCGACGGATCCTGCCGGCACCGGCGTCGACACCACGGTCGCGGTCACCACCACCACCAGCGGCTGATGCGAGCCGTCGTGCTCGTCGGCGGGTTCGGCACCCGCCTGCGACCCCTCACGTCCTCGATCCCCAAGCCGATGCTGCCGGTGGGTCACGTGCCGATCATCGAGCGGCTGGTCACCAATCTCGGCCGAAGTGGCGTCACCGACGTGACGCTGGCCCTGGGGTTCAAGCCCGAGCCTTTCGTCGAGGCGTTCCCCGACGGCGAATGCGCTGGCGTGACGTTGCGCTATGCGGTGGAACCCGAACCACTCGACACCGCCGGCGCGATTCGTTTCGCCGCCGAGTTCGCAGGTATCGACGACACGTTCGTGGTCGCCAACGGCGACATCCTCACCGATCTCGACGTGTCGGAGCTCGTGCGATTCCATCGTGAGCATGGCGCGCAGGCCACCATCCACCTCGTCGGCGTGCCCGACCCTTCCGCCTTCGGCGTGGTGGCACTCGATGCCCAGGGCCGGGTCGAGCGGTTCGTGGAGAAGCCCGCGCCCGGCACGGCGCCGAGCAACCTGATCAACGCCGGCACCTACGTGCTGGAGGCCTCGGCGTTACAGCTCATCCCCACCGGGCAGAAGGTGTCGATCGAGCGAGCCACCTTCCCGTTGATCGCCGCCGAGCGCGGCCTCTTCGCGATGGCCACGGACGACTACTGGATCGACACCGGCCGCCCCGAGCTCTACCTGCAGGCGAATCTCGATGTGCTCGGCGACACCCGCCGGCACGACCGGTGCGTTGCCGTGCACCCCGATGCGATGCTCGATCCATCCGCTGTCGTCGAGCATTCCATCATCGGGGCTCGCTCGCAGGTCGGGGCAGCGGTCATCCGCAACTCGGTGCTGTTGCAGGGCGCCGTCGTCGAAGCAGGCGCAGTGGTGACAGACTCCGTGCTCATGGGCCGGGTCGGCGCGAACGCAGTGGTACACGACAGTGTGCTGGGAGCCGACGGTGTCGTCGCGCCCGGTGAGCACCTGAGCGGCGTTCGCCGCCCGAGCCCCGACGCCGCCACCGGCACGTGAACGTGCTCGTGGTGGGTGGGGCCGGGTTCATCGGTTCGCACCTCACGGAGCGTTTGCTGGCCGAGGGCCACGTCGTCGACGTCGTCGATGTGCTCACGACCGGGTCGCTCGCCAACCTGTCATCGGCCCGCGGGGCCGGCGGCAACCTGAAGATCCACACGCTCGACGCCGGGGCCGACGAGTTCCAGGCGCTGGTGGCGATGCGTCGTCCCGACGTGATCTACCACCTCGCCTGCCTGCCGCCCGGAGTGCCGGCCGAGACTGCTGCCGGCGACAGCCTGCGCACCACCATGGCTGTGCTCGAAGCCGCTCGCACGTCGGGCGACGTCAAGGTGGTCACCGCCCTCGCGGCGGTCGTGCTGTACGGCGACGTGCCCAGCAAGGAGCAGCCGATCAAGGAGAGCCAGGCGTGGGCTCCGGTCGGTGTACCAGGGGTGATCACCCGGTCTGTGGCAGAACTGCTAGCGGTGTATCGGGAGGAACACGCGGTGGAATACACGGCGTTGGCGATGTCCAACGTGTACGGCCCGCGGCAGCGCCCAGAGGGTGGGGTGGTTGCTGCCTTTCACCACGCGTTGCGCGATGGCGTCACGCCGATCGCGCACGGCGACGGGCGCCAGACGCGAGACTTCCTGTACATCGACGACGCGGTGGACGCTCTGGTACGGGCGTCGTCGAAGGGCAGTGGTCTGGTGATCAACGTCGGAACCGGTGTGGCGACGTCGGTCCGCGACCTCTGGGCGTTGATGGCGGGTCCAGATGGTCGGCCGCCGGCGCAGGCGCCACGCCGGCATCGTGACGTCGGCCGGTTCGCGATGTCACCGACCCGAGCCCGCATTCACCTGGCCTGGGCCCCCTGGACCGAGCTCTCGGTCGGGCTGCGCGGTCTCGGTCGCAGCTAGTCGAGAACGTTGCCCTCGTCACTGAGGCCGGTCTGGTGGCGTTGCCAGTTGTAGAAGACTTCGATGAACTCGAACAGGTAGGCGTGCGCTTGGGCGCGGGTCTCGAAGTGGATGCTGCCTCGGGTCGCGCCGCCACTTCTTGCTGGTGTGGACCGGGCCAACCGGATCGTGGCCGTCAGTCGGCAAAGTCGATCTGGCCCGTACCGGTCAGGTCCGTGGTCGAGGACAGTGGCGGCGCAGTGTCGCCGAGGCACTTGCCGCTCGCATCCTTCTCGCCGACGACCGTGCCCGCGATGGTGAAGTCCAGGGTGCCTGCTGCACCTGCGTACGCGCCGGTACCGCCGTCGATGGTGATGGTGCCGCTCGAGGTCGGCGAGGCGCTGCAGGCTGCGGCATCCATGTTCAACTGGAAGTCATTCTCCACGAACGAGGCGGTGAGGGTGCCTTGTCCAAGGGTGAACTCGATCGTCCCGGATCCACCGTCCCCAGAGGGGTTGAAGGTCTGAGTCGCCGAACCGGCGTCGTCGATCGCGCCGCCGAATGTGGCCTCGATCGTCTCGGGGCCGCGTGCCTCGCTGAAGCGAACGGCAAGCGTGACCTCACCGCCTGAGGCGACCGCCGCACCACTGGATGCAGTATCGGGCGGGGCTGCCGTCGTCGGTGCCTTCGCTGCTGCGGTCGTGACGATCGAGTCGGACGTATCGCTCGAGCATCCGGCGCCGAGAACTGCGACGACTGCTACGAACCCACCGCACCGCAAACGAGAAGTGATCATTGCTGCCTCCTTCGGCCCGGTCGGGCCGTCCCAGCGACCGTACGGCTCGGGCCACTCCACGCGCATCGGGCCCAGGTCGCCGGGAGCACCGACGTCTGGATCAAAAGAAATCGACCTTCGTCGGACGCTACGACCGATGACGGCAACTACATTCGCCGCGATGGACATCGAAATGGATCGACCGGGGTCGCGAGTCCGTCGGTGGGGCTTCGATGCCGCGGTGGCGGGGGCATTGGTCATCGTCGGCCAGGTCGAGCTGTGGGGAAACGCAGCGATTCGTCCGCACGCAGCTCTTGGCGCGCCGTTCTACTTCGTGATGGCGACCGCGCTATCGGGACGGCGGTCTCGACCGTTGCTGTCTCAAGTGGTGGTCTTCGTCGCCGGGGCCACGGCGCTGATCACCGGGGTCCCCTTGCAGGAGATGCTGGTACCGGTGTTCGCCTTCGCCGTCGCCGCGTACTCGGTGGCGGCTTACGGAAGCCGTCGCGACGCGAAGATCGGCCTTGCCGTCGCAGTCGGCGTCGTCAGTGCGACGATCCTCGTGACGAAGGGTTTCGCCCCCGGCGACCTAATGTTCGGGAACTTCCAACAGGTGATTGCCTGGGGTGCCGGCCGGTCGGTCTGGCGGCGGATCGAGGTGTCGCTCGGTGCCGAGCGACAGCTCTTGGAGTCGCAGCATCAGGCAGAAGCGACGGCACACGATGCCGTCGCCGGTGAGCGGCGGCGGATCGCCCGTGAGCTCCACGACATCGTGTCGCACGGGCTCAGCCTGATGATCATCCAGGCCAGCGCCGCAGAACTGTGCCTCGACCGTGATCCCTCGACCGCTCGGGCGCCGATGGTCGCGGTGCAGGATGCCGGACGTCAGGCTCTCGTCGAGATGCAACGCCTCCTCGGTCTGCTGCGCGAGGAGGACGATCCCGGTGACGATCTGGTGCCACAGCCGTCGCTGTTGAACGTTGAGCAGCTGTTGGCTCAGTTCCGTCGTGCCGGTCTCGCCGTCGACTTCCAGGTCGAAGGTCCCGCCTGGCCGGTGCCTGCGGGCGTCGGCATCTGCGCATACCGCGTGCTCCAGGAAGCTCTGACGAACGCATGCACACACGCACCTGCTGCCCCGACGCGGGCGGTGCTCCGCTACCGCAGCGATGGACTCGATGTGGAGGTGGTGAACGACGGCGCCGTCGAACCATCGCCGGTCAAACACGGTGGCGCCGGGCACGGCCTTCTCGGAATGCGCGAGCGTGTGGCGTTGTTCAGTGGTCGACTGGAATATGGACCGACCTCCGGAGGCGGATTCGCCGTCCACGCATCGATCCCGGCGCTCGTCACATGACGCTGCGAGTGCTGATCGCCGACGATCAGGAACTCATCCGGAGCGGGATCAAGATGATCCTCGAAGCCACCGGCGAGATCGAGGTCGTGGGTGAGGCAGCGGACGGGTCCGAGGCAGTTGTAACGGTAGGTCGGCTCCGACCCGACGTGGCGCTCATGGACGTACGCATGCCGGGCATCGATGGAATCGAGGCGACGCGCCGCATCGTGCAGTCGGGAAGCGCGACGAAGGTGATGATTCTCACCACGTTCGATCAAGACGAACACGTCTTCGACGCGCTCGCAGCGGGTGCGAGTGCATTCCTCGTGAAATCGGCTCCAGCGGCTCGGTTGGTCGAGGCGATCCACCTGGTCGCGGCCGGCGAAGCGCTGTTCAGCCCGACGGTGACCCGTCGGCTCGTGGAGCACTACATCGCGCGGCCGCGGCCCCATGACTCGGTGCCGCCGACGCTGGTCGATCTGACCCCGCGGGAGCTCGAGGTGCTCCGTCTGTTGGCAGACGGTCGTTCGAACACAGAGATCGGCGGCGCGCTGTACCTGTCGGAGGCAACGGTGAAGAGTCATGTCACACGCGTGTTGTCCAAGTTAGGCGTGCGCGACCGCGTGCAAGCCGTGATCGTTGCGTATGAATCGGGCCTGGTTCGCGCGGGGTCGAGACGCGACTGAGCGGTGGCGCTCTGCGCCGCCGCCGGTGTTCGGGCTGACCGGGTTCCCCGACGTCACCTCGCAGGTTGGTACCAGCGCCACGCTCCAGCAGCTCGCACCGCGCGACGCGATCGGCCGCATGTCCGGGCTATCCGGAGCGGTGGCAGCGCTCGGAGCCGGCGTCGGCTCGATTGGCACCAGAGCCCTCCTCGAGCAGACCACAGCCAGAGTGCCGTTCAACGCTCAGATCTCGTGCATGGCCATCTGCGCCGTCATCGGCTACCTCGGTGTCATTCGACTGCGACGCCGGGCCGCCGACGCCACCCGCTGAGACCGTCCGCAGCGTTGACACCAGCAACACCACCTGACCGGTGGTGCGGTGGCGGCGTGAAGTGTGAGCTGCCTTCCAGTTGGCGCACTTGTGTTTGGTATCAGGGGCGTTCGCGTACGCCATGGATGATGAGGTAGCCGAGGATCCAGAACTCGCCGATGGTGGCGGGCAGGGTCATGAGTCCGGCGACGGTGTCGCCGTTGGCGAACACGTAGTTGACGAAGGCGCTGAGGACGTAGAGCACGCCACCCCCGATCAGGATCCGTCCCATCAGCGCCGGGAGCCAACCGGAGCGGAGTACAAGCCAGCCCATCGGGATCAGCCAGAGACCGAAGAAGATCGCTCCGACCCCCCAGAAATGTCCGCTCAGTCCGTAGAGCAGTTGGGCAGTACCGGCCGAGTCTCTCGCGGCAGTGAGGGGCGCGTCGCCGGCGACATCGACCGCGGCGGCCAGCATCGCTGCGCTGCCGCTGATGATGGTTGCGTTGACGAGTCCGAACGCCGCCAGCGAACCAGCTGCGAACGAATCGATGCTGCGGAACAGACGATAGAACCACACCGCAGCCAACGCCTGCGTGAGCACGATGCCCAGTTCCAAGGCGATACCGACGCGCGCCAGACCTGAGCGTTCAGTGAGGTTTTCCAGGGTGCTGTTCGGGTTGCCGGCATCGAACAGTTGGTTGCGGATCAGGAGGAAGCTCAACGCGCCAGTGATGGCCAAGCCGAGATAGAGCACTCCGGTGACGCGCGCGGTGCGTTTCAGTGCGAGCGGATTCACGTCGGTCGCCACAGCTTCGGTGGTTGTCATCGTCATTGTCATCGGAGTCTCCTCGAGTCGTGCAGGGCACGATGAGTTTACGTTGTAAACTTAGTGTACGCTGTAAACAGATTGACGTCAACCGGAGATGAGGGCGAAGGATGCAGGCATCACGACAGCCACTCAGTCGCGACCGCGTGCTGATCGAAGCAATGCACGTCGCCGACCACGAGGGAGTCTCGGCGGTGACGATGCGCCGCGTGGCGGCCGGGCTGGGGGTTGAGGCCATGGCGCTGTACCGCCATGTGCCTGGCAAAGAGCAGCTGCTCGACGGGCTGATCGAACGCATCGTGGCTGAGGTCGAGTCTGCGATCGGTGACCCCCAACCTGGTGAGGACTGGGATGTCGCGCTCCGCCGGCGTTGCCTCACGGCACGAGAGGTGATGGTGTGTCACCGTTGGGCGCCAGGGCTGATCGGATCGCGTACCACGATCCCGGCCGATCTCTATCGGTATTTCGAGGCGGTCTTGGCGGCCCTGATCAATGGTGGGTTCAGCTACCACCTCGCCCATCAAGCAATCCACGCACTCGGCAGCATGGTGCTGGGTTTCACGCAGGAACTCTTCGGTCCCGCTGCCGGCGGCGACAACTCCGACCACCTCGACGCTGAGCTCGCGTCGATGGCCGAAGTACTCCCACACATCGCTGCGATGGTGGCCTCCGAACTGCACGACAACCAAGAGGACCCACTCGGCTGGTGCGACAGCCAAGCCGAGTTCGAGTTCACACTGGGCCTCTTGCTCGACGGATTACAACGACACCTCGATGCAACGAGTGCCGTGACCGGACAACGCCCGAAACGGGGTCGCCGGTGATCAGGGCGCACCAGAGGCTCCGCATCACCGCCCGAGGACACGGCTTTCGGCCACCCAACACCCACTGCACCGCGTCAGTCGAGGGCGGCGGCGATCGCACGGCGGGCGAGCTCGCGCCCGACTGAAGGGCTGCTCATCACACTCGGCGTGACGAGCGCGCGCATCCCGGTGGCTTCGACTGCGGCTGCGAGATGCGCATCGACGGGATCGATCACCAGCGTCGCTGCGATCGGCGCGTAGAGGCGGGCTACCCCGACCACGGACGCGTCGTGTCCGAGCTCCTCCAGCATGCGATCGGCCGGTCCTTTGAGTGCCACCCCGCCGACGATCGGCGAGATCGCCACGACGGTGTCTCGCCGGCTCGTCAACAGTTGGTCGACGCCGGCGAGTGCGCGGATCGGACCGATCGACACCAACGGATTGGACGGAGCGATGACGACCACATCGGCCTCGGTGAAGGCGGCGCGTGCAGCCGACGACAACGCCGCGGAGGCGCTGCCCTCGAACCGGACGCCGCTGACCGGCACGCCGTGGCGTCGCTGGACGAAGTACTCCTGGAACGGCACCTCGATCCCTTCGTCGAGCAGCGAGACCATCGTGGTGACGCGATCGTCCGACATCGGCACGAGGTGTTGTCGCAGCCCCCACGCCCGGGCGATCTCGCCAGTGACCTCGGTGAGGGTCGCCCCCTCCGCAAGCCGGGCGGTTCGGTAGAAGTGCGTCGCAAGATCTTGATCGCCCAGGTTGAACCACATCGGCGCTGCGCTGGACCCGGCTGGTCGCACGGTGTTGTAGCGGGCCAGCGCCTCCATCGCCGTCCACGACTCGTCGCGCAGGCCCCAGCCGCGTTCCGGGTCGATCGCCGAGGCGAGGGTGTAGGTGATCGTGTCGAGGTCGGGCGAGATCGACAAGCCGTGCATGACGGTGTCGTCGCCGGTGTTGACGACACCGACGGTCTGCTCCGGCGGCACCTCCTCGGCTAACGCCCGCAGGAACCTTGCCGCACCGACGCCGCCGCACACCACGCACACCTTCATCGGGTCCTCCTCCACGTCCGCCAACGGCTACGCCTCACCGCTGCGCCGACTCGTCTACAACCCGACGGTACAGAGCGGCCAGCTCATCAGCGCATCGGTGCCACGAGTACCGCTGCCACTGCGTCGTTCCGGTTGCGATCAGATGTGCCCGAACGGATTGCGACTCCAGCGCGAGTGCGAGGTTGCCGGCCAACGCCTCGACATCGTCGGGCGAACTGAGCAGCGCGGCGTCACCTGCGATCTCGGGGATCGATCCGGCGTTGCTGGCGACGACGGGCACGCCCGCCTGCATCGCGTCGAGCAGCGGGAACCCGAACCCTTCGTCCAACGACGGATATGCGAGCACGGCGGCATTGCGGATCAACCAGGCTCGCAGGCTGTCGTCGACCCGGCCCGTGAACGACACCCGCTGCGACACGCCGGCGCCGAGTGCGTCGACGGCGGCATGGATCGCAGCCCGGTCGTCGCCCTCGCTGCCCGCGAGCACCAGTTGCACGTCTCGGTGCGTGCTCGCGATCGCTGCGAACGCCTGAACGAGTCGGGGGATGTTCTTGCGCCGTTCCAGCGTCCCGGTGGCGAGGATGTACCGCCGGCCGGCGAGCTCGGCGATCGGGGCCTCGGCCGGCGCTGGCGGCAGCGGCAGCGCAGCGAGGTGCACCGTCTGAACGTCGATCATCGGGAACATCTCGCGGAGCGCCGTACCGGTGGCGTGCGAACTGGCGTGCACGCTGGCGCCACCTGCGATGGCCCGGCGAAGCACGTGCCCTGCCCGGCGGACTGCCGGTTTGGCATGCGTGGGGTGTCGCAGGAACCAGCAGTCGTACACCGTGACGAGCCGGGGCAACCGGGTAGGAGGCACCACGTAGTTCGTGCCGTGGACGAGGTCGACATCGCCCAGCCAGCGGTCGGCCAGCGGCCGATCTGCGGCAGCCCAACAGCGCAGTGCGACGGCTGCCGGTAACGGCAAGCGGCGTGTACCTGCTTGTTGCGGGGCGCGTGCCGACAGCACGTATGGCGCCACAATGACGTCGTCGCGTCGTGACAGCGCGGTGTACATCGCGTCGACCGCCAGCCCGACACCGGTTCGTTGCCCGTGCAGTGGACCGATGTCGAATGCAACGCGCAACGCAGCCATGTGGCTCGAAGGCTAACGGGCGGGCTGCGTCGCTCCGTGGCACGCCGCGCCGTCGGGGAGTGCGACGCTCGCCCTAGACTGTGGCGACATTTGTCGACGACACCGACACGACGGAAAGCCTCACCCCATGCCCCGCGCATTCATCACCGGAGTCACCGGCCAGGACGGCCAACACCTCGCCGAGTTCTTGCACGCCAAGGGCTACGAGGTCTTCGGAATGGTCAAGGGGCAGAACAACCCACGCATGGTGCAGATGCGCGACGAGTTCCCCTACGTCGAGCCGGTGCCGGGCGATCTTGCGGATCTTCCCTCGCTGGTCAAGGCGCTCGAGTACAGCCAGCCCGACGAGGTGTACAACCTTGGCGCGATCTCGTTCGTCGCGCTCAGCTTCAACCAGGCCGAACTCACCGCCAACATCACCGGCCTGGGTGTGTTGCGCATGCTGGAGGCCGTACGCATGGTGGGTGGCGCGCAGAACAACGCGATGCGCTTCTACCAGGCCAGCTCCTCGGAGATGTTCGGCAAGGTGCGCGAGACCCCTCAGACCGAGCGCACCCCGTTCCACCCTCGCTCGCCGTACGGTTGCGCCAAGGTTTTTGGCCACGACATCGTGGTCAACTACCGCGAGAGCTACGACATGTTCGCCTGCAGCGGCATCCTGTTCAATCACGAGGGGCCGCGGCGGGGGCTGGAGTTCGTCACTCGCAAGGTCACCAACTCCGTTGCACGCATCAAGCTCGGGCTCCAGCAGGAAGTCGTACTGGGCAACCTCGACAGCAAGCGCGATTGGGGTTACGCCGGAGACTACGTGAAGGCGATGTGGGCGATGCTGCAGCAGGACGCCCCGGACGACTACGTCGTGGCCACCGGCAAGGCGTACAGCATCGAGGATCTGGTGCGGCTCGCGTTCGCGGAGATCGGCATCGAGGATTGGCAGAACTACGTCCGCCAGGACCCGAAGTTCTACCGGCCCGCCGAGGTCGATCTGCTGATCGGCGACCCCACCAAGGCGCGCGAGCGACTCGGCTGGGAACCTCAGGTGCAGTTCCCCGAGCTGGTCAAGATGATGGTTGCCAACGACCTTGCGATCGAGAGCGCCAAGCTCCGCTAGCGAGCGCCGCTCAGGTCTCGAAGGGCATGTCGGTGATGGCATCCATCACCGACGCGCCGGAGGGCACGACACCCAGGTTCAGCTTGTGCCGCAGAGCAACGCCGAACGCGATCATTGCTGCCACCGACGAGGCCATCAGGCCGAACTCGACGCGTCGGAACAGCTCGTCGCTCGCAAGCCAGGTAGTGACGATGAAGGCGGCCATCCCGAGGCCCCAACCGAGGGCCACCAGGGCGTGACCCTTGAGCGCGATGACTGCCTGTGCCATGGAGAGGGCCACCATGTACAGCGCGCTCGAGAGCGCCAGCATCGCCATGGTGCGATTCGAGAGGTTGGCGTTGAACACCTTCTCCAGCACGATCGGCCCGAAGAAGTAGGCGGCCAACGTGCCGGTCACGCTGACCACGAGCACCATTTGCAGCAAGCGACGCAGGCCGGATCGGAACTCCGTGATCTCGTTGCGAGCTGCGAGACGCGAGAGACGGGGGAGTAGCGCCGCCTGCACCGCCTGAAAGAGGAACAGGGGTACGCGCGCCATCAGCACGCCGTAGCTGAACCACGACACGAATTGGTCGTCCGTCGGATCGCTGAGCAACGTCGCTGCCATCGGACCTGCGTTCACCAGACCGGCGGCGAAGACCGAGCCCAGCAGCAGCCAACCCAGGTTGGGTGTCACTTCCGACCACGGCGCCGGCGGCCCATCGCTGGTCTTCAGCTGACCGCGTGAGGCGACCCACAGCACGCCGATCAACGGTGAAGTGGCCACCAACAAGCCGTACGGACCGATACCGCCGATGCCGACGCCGGCGAACACCAAGCAGAGCACGATGCGCACGACGCCGTCCGCGCCCATCACGATCGCGTACGCCCGGAAGCGCCCGCTGCCGCTGGCGACACCTCGCGCGAGGTGCGCTGGGGCATACGACACGAACGCGAGCACCAAGGCGAACAGCATCACCCAGTTGCCATCGAAGTAGTGCTTGGTGATCCAGGGGCTGAAGGCCAGGGTGGTCACGACGACGAGCGTGACCAGGACGGCCGCAATCAACAGCACCTTGCGCACGACCGGAGTGCCGCCCTGGCCGATGGCACGACGATGCGCGAGCGCGCGCCCCAGTTCTTGTTCCAGTGGTAGGAAGAATCCCGGTGCAAGCGCAAACGTGGCGAACCACAGCGCCTGTAACGGCTTGAAGGCTGCCTCGCCACCGACAGCGTCGGTACCGACCTTGAAGAAGGCGTAGATGGTGATACCGGCCACCATCAGGCCGATGGCAACCGGGATCGTGCCCTCCGGGAGCGGAGCGCGTGAAGAGGACTGCTCGTCGGAAGGTGCCACCAAGTGGTTGAGGCTATCCGGCAGACTTGATGAATGACGAGACCCCGAGCCTTGCCACCTCAAGATGCGGGCTCGAGGTGTCGATACAGCTCTGTGCGTCGCATTGCCTGCTCTCTTGCTCTCTTCGTCGCGCCGCTCGTGGTCCCGATGGTCGCCGCGGTCCAGCCTGTCTCGGCGGCAGCCGACACGGTGGTGACCCTCGATGGTCGAGGCAACGGTCATGGCTACGGTCTCAGCCAATGGGGCGCCTACGGGTATGCGGTCGACCACGGCTGGAGCTCCGCGCAGATCCTCGATCACTACTACGGCGGCACCGTGTCGGGCACTGTGCCCGGCAACACGCTGATCACCGTACGGCTGCAGAATCTCGACGGTGCCCAGACCGCGGTGGTGAGTGCTTCGGGCGGCCTGCTCGTCGACGGGGTGGCTGGCGGCCCCTGGAAGTCGGTGGTGGCCAGGGAAGTCGCCCCCTCGGTCTACTCGGTGTGGGCGCGCGCTGACGCCGAGGTCTGCCCCAGCGCCACCGACGCGCTGACCACCGGGTGGACGAAGGTTGCAGACGCCGTCGCGACCCTGGTCAACGTTCGTACCCAGGTCGACTCGACCGCCACCGCCAACTTCGGTGACCTCGCCGCTGCCTGCGAGCCGGGCGGCACGATCCGCTCGTACCGTGGCGTGCTCCGTGCGGTGAATGGCACCGAGGGCGAAAACCGCACGGTCAACGAGGTGCCGATCGAGCAGTACCTGCGCGCCGTCATCGCCAAGGAGATGTCACCGTCGTGGGCGACAGCTGGTGGTGGTGCCGGGGCGCAGGCTCTGCAGGCGCAGGCGGTTGCTGCGCGCAGCTTTGCGCTCGCAGAGTCCCGCTACAGCTACGCCCGTACCTGCGACATGATCTGCCAGTTCTACGGTGGCGCCGCCACCCGCACCTCGGCGTCGTCCGCCACGTTCACGCGCATCGAGTACCCCGGTACGGACACAGCTGTGCTGGCCACAGCCGGTGTTGTGCGTCGCGTCGGGACTGTCAGCGGACCAATCGCACTCACGATGTTCGCCGCCTCGAACGGTGGTCGTACACGTGCTGGAGTCGGTGCGCTGATGCCGTTCCCGGCGGTCAACGACGAGGGCGACGACACGGCGCTCAATCCGAACTTCACGTGGACGACGACCCTGACTGGTGCCGCGATCTCGGCGAGGTATCCGAGCATCGGTGTCTTTGCCGGGATCGAAGTGCTGGAACGCGACGGGGTCGGCGAGTGGGGGGGCTGGATCAAGCGAGTGCGGGTCTTTGGTTCGTTGGGTGAAGTATCCCCGACCGGCGATGCGTTCCGCAGCGCACTGGGCCTGAAGTCCAACTGGTTCAACGTCCGTGGCTCGCAGACCGTCGATCCGTGCAGTGGCCGCAACCCGCCGCCGATCGGTGCTGCGCCGGCTGCGGCCGCTGCCTCACGGTACACGCCGATCGCGCCGCTCCGGTTGATCGACACGCGCAGCGGTGTCGGTACCAGTGCCGTCGCGCTTGCACGCGGCTGCACAATGGTGGTGGACCCCGGGCTGGCCCCCGGCGTGACTGCTGTAGCCATCAACCTGACCACCGTCAGAACCTCGGTGAGCGGTTTCATCACGGCGTATCCATGCTCGGTCGCCCGACCCACCGTGTCAGCGGTGCAAGCGCTGGTTGGTCGGGCAGTTGCCGGCATGGCCATTGTTCCGCTCGGCACGGACGGCACGTTCTGCGTGTACACGTCCACCTCCACCGACCTCATCGTCGACCTGTTCGGTTCCTACTCCCCGGGCGTGGGCTCGAAGTTCGAGCCGGTACCGCCGACGCGTCTGTACGACTCGCGCTCGTCATCCAGACCACTGCCCGCCGGCACCATCGTGCGTGTTCCCGTGGTCGGGACCGCAGGTGCGCCTGTCGGTTCGGCCGGCGCGGCGTTCACACTGCACGCGCTCAATGCCACTGGCCCGGGCTTCGCAACCGTGTATCCGTGTTCTGCAGCCGTGCCGACAGTCAGCTCGATCAACGTCGTGAGTGGCTCGAGTGTGACCAACCACGTCGAGGTGGCGCTCGCCGCCGACGGCGCCGTCTGCATCTACGTCAGCGTCGCGATGCATCTCGCGGTGGACCTCAGTGGTTGGTTCGGCCCCGGTGCGACCAGCGAGTTCTACACAGTCGCGCCGTTCAGGGCGGTCGACACGCGCAGCGGTATCGGGCTGAACGGCAAGTTCGCGGCGGGCGCCACCCGGGCAGTCGCGCTCGCCGGCGCCAACGGTCTGCCGGGCCCGGTCGAGTTGCGTGCTGTGGTCGCCGGTGTCACGGTGGTGTCGCCGGCGAGCACGGGCTTCGTCACGGTGCACCCGTGCATGGCGCCTGTGCCTGCGCTCTCGATGGTGCGCTATTTCACCGGGGCCAACTCGGCCACCTCGGTCGCCTCACTCGACGACGCGTCCGGGCGGTGGTGCCTCACGACGAGTGCCTCGGTGCATGTGCTCGTCGACGTCAGCGGTTACTTCGCCTGAACGCGACGAAGCGCCGGTGTTGCCACCGACGCTTCGTCACCGCACGCCGGAGCGTGCCACAGGTTGTCTGCTCAGGCAGCGGTACGGATGAGGCCGCGAACCTGCTTGCGAGCTGCCTTGGCGAAGTCATGGGCCTGGCCGACGAGTGCAGCTGCCTGGTCCGGCAAGCGGACTTCCAGCTGAGCAACGGTGGTGTCCAGCTTGCTCTCGAACGCATCGAGGCGCTCGTCGAGCTTGGCCAACTGGGCCTCGAAGGTGCTGAGCAGTTCGTCCATCTGGGTCCTGCTGGTGCCGAAGCCGTCGGCAAGGCTCTTGACCATCTCGCGACGGCGAACCTGCGCCTGCTGGAACGCCAAGACGCCGAAGCCGATCGTAACGTACGCCGCATCGCGCAGTGCGGCGACCAGCTTGTCGTCGAGGCCGGCCAGCTTGCTGGCATCGAGCTTGGAGAAGTCCACGCTCGGGAAGCTCGGCAGCTTGATCTCGGGGATCTTGATCTCGGGGATCTTGATCGAGCGGGCCGGTGCGGTCTTCGCCGTCGGCTTGGCAGCGGGCTTGGCAGCGGGCTTGGCGGCCGGCTTGGTCGCCTTGGTCGCCTTGGTCGTGCTGGAGGTGGCCATGTTTGGTTCCTTTGTGGGGGTGTGGGCGTCGCCGGCGGGGGGTTGCCGGTTCGCCATCGGTGTTGATTGCAGCGTACCGCATAGTGCTAACTATTGCAAGCACTTCTTGGTGCAACCTTCATCTCGACTGCCGGGTGACCGGTCGCGGAGGGGTCGCCGCCGCTAGCCTCGAATGTTCGTGGAGCCCACCGGACCGATTGCCCCGCCCGTAGTGGCCGTGATGGTGGTGCATCGCCCCGGGCCATGGCTGGAAGAGGCACTCGACGCCCTGGCCGCGCAGGACTACGGCAACCTGCGGAATCTGTTCCTCGTCGTCGGCGAGCCAGGTGATGCCCCGGCCCGCATCCGCGAACGGGTGCCGAATGCCTTCGTTCGCGCGGTGGAAGGCAACCCCGGTTTCGGCGCCGCCGCCAACGAGGTCCTGCGCCTCGTCGAAGGCGACAACGGGTTCTTCTGCTTCCTGCACGACGACGTTGCGCTCGACCCGGGTGCGATCCGGTTGTTGGTGGAGGAGCTGTATCGCTCCAACGCAGGCATCGTCGGCCCCAAGCTGGTCAGCTGGTCGGATCCGGGCATCTTGCAGCACGTCGGTCTCGCAGTGGATCGCTTCGGTGAGATCGACCCGATCGTCGAGCCCGGCGAGGTGGATCAGGAGCAGCACGACGCAGTCCGCGACGCCTTTGCGCTGCCGTCGGCTTGCATGTTGATTCGCGCCGATCTGTTCCGCGCCATCGGAGGCTTCGATCCGTCGATCGAGTACTACGGCGACGATGTCGATCTGTGCTGGCGTGCCCACCTCGGGGGTGCCCGGGTGGTGGTCGTGCCGGCGGCGCGGGCGCGCCACATCGAGCAGCTCGCCGAACGCCGCCCGGATCTAGCCCATGAACGCCTGGCTGCTCGTAGCCGGATGCGTTCGGTTGCCACGCTCACGGGCGCGAGTCGGTTGCCGCTGGTCTCGCTGCAGTTGGTGCTGGTCACCGTGGCGGAATCGCTCGTCGGATTGCTGACAGGCAGGTTCCGTGCGGTGTGGGCAACGCTGTCGTCGCTGTTCGGGATGTTGCTGCGGACCCCCGGCTTCTTCGCCCGCCGGCGTTCGCTCGTCGGCTTGCGCGAGGTGCCCGACACCGAGGTGGCCGGACTGCAGTTGCGCGGCAGCGCCCGGCTCACCAACTACCTCCGTTCGCGTGAGAGCCGCCAGGTGGATCCGTTCTCGACCACAGAACGACGCTGGCGCCAGACCGCCGGCTCGGCGCCAGCCCTCGCCTGGATCGCAGTGAGTGCCCTGGCGCTGGTCGGCAGCCGCAGCCTCATCACCGGTGGGGTCCCTCGGTTCGGTGAGTTCCTCGCATTCCCGGCCAGCCCGGCTCGGATGCTGGGCGACTACTTCTCGGGCTGGTCGGGTCACGGCATGGGCAGCAGTACGGCCGCCCCAACGGGCCTCGCGTTGCTCGCCGTCGCGAGCATCGGCACGTTGTTCCACATGGGCCTGCTGCACACGATCACGATCATCGGCCTGTTGTTCGCCGGTTACCTGGGCATGTGGCGGCTCGCCTCGCTGTATCCCACGGCGCGGGCTCGTGTCGCGGCGTTGGTGGTGTACGCCGCCGTCGGGCTTCCGGCGCATCTGCTGGCCATGGGCCGTTGGTCGGCGCTGGGCTGTTATGCAGCCACGCCATGGGCGTTGCACCTGTTGCGTCGTCTCGCCGGCATCGAGACGTCCGGCACTCGCCACGATGAAGATGTCGAGCACTCCGTGGTCGTGGGCTCGCAGCGGTTCGTTCGGTGGGCCGCACAACTGGCGCTACTCACCGCGGTGACCGTCGCCTTTGCGCCCTCCTTCTTTGTCGTGCTCGTCGGCTCAGCCGTGCTCATCGCGCTGGGTACGGTGATCTGTGGTGGCTCGAGCCGTGCGGCACTCACCGTGTCGGGCGCTGCTGTCGGGGCGGCAATTGTCGGTTTCTTCGTCAATCTGCCGTGGTCGCAGTCGCTGCTCGGCAGCGAAGGGTGGACATCGATCGTCGGGGTGCCGGTCACGTCGACTCGGTCGCTGGGCATCGGTCGGTTGGCTCGTTTCCTGGCCGACAGTGAAGGCCTCGGCGCGTTGGCAGTGCTCCTCTTCCTCCCGGTGGTCGTCGCCCCGCTCGTGGCCCGGGCGTGGCGGTTCACCTGGGCGGTGCGCGCCGCGCTGCTGGTCTTCGGTTTCGGGGGCTTGGCGGTCCTCGATGATCACGCGTCGCTGCCGTTCCGCATGCCCGAGCCCGGTGTCTTGCTGGTGCCGGTCGCTGTCGGCATTGCACTGGCTGCGGCGTGCCTCGCCGCGGCCTTCCAGGACGATGTGCTGGGTGGCTCGTTCGGGTGGCGTCAGCCACTGGGCGTGTTGGCCGGTGTCAGCGTCGTGCTGGGTGTGCTGCCGGGCGTGGTCAATGTGGTGGATGGCAGGTGGGAGACGCCTACTCGTACGCTGGTCTCGGTGCTGGCGCAACTGCCCACCGACCCTCCCGAAGGCGACTACCGGGTGTTGTGGGTCGGCGATCCCCGGGTGATCCCTGTGGGTTCGTACACCTATCAGCCGGGCATCGGCTATGCGATCACTGACGATGGTTCGTTGACGATGGACGAGTTCTGGGCCGGGCGCCCGACCGACGCCGAAGCCAAGGTGGCCGTCGCTCTTCGCCAGATGGCCGGCGGCGTCACGCTCCGGGGTGGTCGGCTGCTGGCCCAGTACGGCATCCGATTCGTCATCGTGCCGGTGGCCGACGGTGCCAACGGCACGATCGGCAATCCGTTGCCGGCGCCGTTGGGGTTGATCGATGTGCTCGATGATCAACTGGATCTCGCCGCACCGCTCACCGGGCCTCAGAACTACATGATCTACGAGAACACGGCCTACACGTCCACGCGCGCCATGCTGAGCGAACAGGGGGCGGCCGCCAGCCGCGAAGCCGGCGGCGAGGCCACGGCGTTCGCCGATCTCACCGGCGGTCAGCCGTTCGCGGTCGGCGCAGCAGATCGCGGCGATGCCCGGGGCGATGTTCAGGCAGGCACGCTGCACCTCGCCGTGCCGTTCGACAGCCGGTGGCGGCTGACGGTCGACGGTGTCGACATCGAACCAAGGCGAGCTTTCGGTTCGACCCTCGCGTTCGATGTGCCCGCTGCCGGGAGCGCGCATCTGTTCTACGACACACCGATCTCGCGGCGCTTGTGGGTCGTGCTCCAGGCATTCGCATGGATTGCGCTGCTGGTGGCAGCCAGCAAGTTCCGCCCGCTCGCCACGCTGCGGCGCAGGACAGGCGCGAGGCTGCTCGACAGTTCGCCGGTGGCCGACCTGACTGCGCCATTGCCGGATCTCGACGGCGCCCGGTTGCCGTGGGCTCTCGGGCCGGAGGAGTCGCGATGAGTCTCGATGTCGGTAGGCGCCGGCTCGCCATCATGACCGCCGTGGTCCTTCCAGCGCTGCTCGTCGGCGTCGCTGCTGCTGGCGAGGCGCCGCCGGCCACCGTGCCCGGCTTTGCAGCTCTCGGTGCGCCCACGATGCCGTTCGTTCCCTACGACGGGTTCATCAACTCGACGTGGTTCTGCGCCGGGGTCCCGATGGGTGCCGACGGGCTGGGCGGTTCGGTCACCATCGCCAACCCGGCTGATACTCCGTTGAGCGGCACGTTGACGGCGTTCACCGATGCACCCGACACCGACAAGGTCGAGCGGGCGTTCGAAGTGCCGGGCCGCGGATCGCTGATGATCGATCTGGCCGACGTGCAGCCGGCGGGCAGCTATGTGTCCGCAATGGTGGAGATCGCCGGTGGCGGCGGTTTCGTCGAGCAGCAGGCCGAACACCCTGACGGTTCCGCCGTGAGTCCGTGCTCCAACAGCACGTCGGCCACGTGGTACTTCGCCGACAACTACACGCTCGGTGGCAGCAAGGAAGATCTCGTCATCACCAATCCGTTCCCCGACGACGCGATCATCGACATCTCGTTCGCCAGCGACGGCGCGAACGACGGCGTTCGCCGCCCACCCAAGCTGCAGGGCGTGCCCGTGCCGGGCTACTCCGTGCTGATCCGCAACCAGGACTACCTGGCCAAGGACGAGGCAGTGCTGGCGGTGTCGATCGTGGCGTCGCGAGGGCGGGTGGTGGCAGGGCGCGCACAGCAGTACCTCGGCGAACGGCAGGGTTACTCGATGACGCTCGGCTCGCCGTCCACTTCCACCACGTGGACGTTCGCTGACGGGCAGAACGACGGCAACTTCGAGCGGTACAGCATCTACAACCCCGGTGAGGAGACGGCGGTCATTGCGCCAGTGTTCCTCGGGGTGAACACGCAGGATTATGTGCCTCCGGAGCTGATCGAGATCGAGCCGGGTCGCGTTGTGTCGCTGAACATCGCCGACATCGAGCTTCCGCCGGGTCGCCACGCGGCGCAGTTCCAGGCGCAGTCTGATGTCCCGGTCGTGATCGAGCGTGCCATCACCCGTCGTACCGACGATGGGTTCATCACCTCGGTGGTGCGCGGTGTCGACGCGAACTTCGCCCGCTCGGATTTCGGGTACTTCCGTTGGTCGATGGCGATCGGCACCGACTTGGCGCTCGAAGCGGTGTTGGTGGTGGTCAACCTCACCAACGTGGAGGGAACTGTCGCGGTGAAAGCGCTGGGCCCCGGAGGTGAGGTCGACATCGTCGGTCTGGAGGCTGTCGTGCTGCCGGCGAACGGTGTGATCACGATCGCGATACCCGATGTCGATTCGGCGTTGGGTGCCCCGCTGATCGTGGTCGGTACTCAGCCGATCGTGGTCGAGCGGCTGTTGGCTCGCGGCGAAAGCATGCGCGGCCGTTCAGGCTCGTTGGCCCTGCCGGGCTGAGGCGGGGGAGTCGATCGTTCGATGCTGCAGGTGATCGTTGCCGTTGCTGTCATGGTCGCAGCCGTGCTCGTCGGTCTCGTGCTGCGCGGGCGCCAGCAGGTGCAGGCACCCACCCAGCCCCGCCATGTGGTGCCCGCGCAACTCGATCGTGCGGACTTTGCGTCGACCGCTCCGTGGTTGGTGGCGGTGTTCTCCTCGGCGACGTGCACCACCTGTGCCGATGTGGTTCGCAAGGCCCTGGTGTTGCGGTCGCCGGAAGTCGCGGTGGTGGATGTCGAGTTCGGTGCGGATCGGGCGCTGCACGCGAAGTACGACATCCAAGCTGTACCGATGGTCGCCATCGCAGACGAAGCCGGTGTGGTGCGTGCAGGGTTCGTCGGGCCCGTCACCGCCACCGACCTGTGGGCAGCGGTCGCCGAAGCCCGCCAGCCAGGCACCACACCCGAACCAGAGTTGGGCCGCCGTGAACCGCCCAGGGATCAGTGACTGCTCCTGGTGTGCCCCGGGTGGGGTCGGGCCGCGTCGGCCGTCTTCGGAACACTGACGTGAAGCAGGTCCGGGCGCGTCCGTTTGCGCAACTCTCTGGTCGTGAACTGGCGTTCTTGGGGGCTTTCATGGCCGCGGTGTTCAGAGCCGAAGATGCTGCCTCTCGTGTGATTGCTGGCCCTACTTTGTCATGGGCCTTTTGTTAGAGCCGTAGCGGGTCGTTGAATGCGTACGTTTTCTCCCAGCGGGACTTCAATTCGAGCGGGCTCTTTGTAAGTGCTGCAGGTACTGCGGAAGGAGTACGCCTTGATCTGCACATGCCGAAGGCCCTTCTGAGGGTCCATCGAGTGGATTCCTCAGTCATCATTCCTCGCTCGGCGGTGGCGAGAATCTATCGCTGCGGGTTGTTTGGCACCCGAGTGCTGCTTGTCATGATTCCCGAGAGCGGCCTGTCAACAACGATGGTGTCGTGGCGCGTCGTCAAGCTGCGAGGTGCGGGGCCGGAAGTGGCTCGCGCGAGCCTGCGGCAATGCCGGGCCATGATGTTGGTCCCCGCTGAAGCTCAACTCGACTTACGAGGTGACCCAGACGAATGAGGTCGCGTTGCTGGACGACAGCGAGTGGCAGTCACATTTCGGCTCGGCCGGTTCAGGGTGGGTTGACGCCTGGCGTGATGTGTAATACGTTTGCTTCGTGTGGAGATCCATCAATCGGCGCGACGCCATGGGGTTCGTGACGCTGACATCGGGCATGCGCTGGGTCATGTGGCCGTCGAACGTGAGGTCGGTGATGATGACTCGCCGCGGCGGTTGCTGGTGCTCGGTGTGGATCGGGCGGGGAACGTGTTGGAGTTGGTCGTGGTCGTGTTCGACGACGGCCGCCAGATGGTGATTCATGCGATGGTGATGCGGGCGAAGTATCGGGCGTTGTTGCCCAAGGAGGCATGGTGATGGCCAAGCGTGTGGTGGTTGGGGTTTCGAATGGTGTGCCGTTGTCGGATGCTGACATCGTGGCGTTGTCTGATGAGGCCGAACGTGGTTATCCGGTGAAGTCATTGCGGCGTCGTGGTGGCCGACCGTTGCTGGGTTCGGCGCCGGCGGAGGTGGTGCCGGTGCGGATCGATCCGGAGTTGAAGGCGGCGATCGATGCTCGTGCTGCAGCGGATGACACGACGACGAGTGAGGTCATTCGTGAGGCGTTGCGTCGGTATCTGGAGGTTGCTTGACCGCGGTGTTGGAACGCCCGGTGCCCGTGCGTCGGGCCGAGAGCCGGGTTCGACCGCGTTGTCACTCGCGTGGTAGCGGTTACCTCAACAACCGCTACTACGACCCCGGGTTGGGTGCATTCGTCTCCGTCGATCCGCCCGTTGTCGCGATCGGATCCCGCTGTCGCTGCGCTCCGGGTGCCAAGCCGACGATGTCTCCGAAGTCCGAAAGCTCGGCAACAAGCTCGCGTCGTGGCCCTGATGCGGCCATCGGAGCCTCCACTCGGTCCAACCGCTGAAGACCCGCGTCCGCGCGGCGCTCGTTGTCAGTCGACGTCGACGCTGGCGGGTGCCTCATCGAGGCTGGCGTGCACGAGGTGGGCGACTTCGCCGCCGTCCATGGTCTCACGCTCGAGCAACGCCTCGGCCACTGATTCCAGCGCCGGGTGGTACTTGGTGAGCAGCTCGGTGGCCCGTGCCTCCTGCTCGTGCAGGATCCGCGAGATCTCGCTGTCCACCACCCGGGCGGTGTCGTCGCTGTACTCGCGACCCTGCGTCATCAGATCCTCACCGAGGAACACCTGCTGCGAACCGGTCCACGCCATCGGCCCGACGGCCTCGCTCATGCCCCACTCGCGCACCATGCGGCGGGCGATGCTGGTGGCCTGCTCGAGGTCGTTGGCGGCGCCCGAGTTGATGTGGCCGAAGACGAGCTTCTCTGCGACGCGCCCGCCCATGGCGATGCAGATGCGGTCCTCGAAGAAGTCCTTCGAGTAGGTGTGCCGTTCCTCTGGCAGGCTCCAGGTGATACCCAGAGCCATGCCTCGGGGGAGGATGGTGACCTTGTGCAGCGGGTCGGCGTTGGGCAGCACGACGGTGAGGATGGCGTGGCCGCCCTCGTGGATGGCCGTCGCCCGCTTCTCCTCGGGGGTGAGCACCAGGCTCTCGCGGCGGGCGCCCATGACCACACGGTCGCGGGCGTTCTCGAAGTCGATGCGTTCGATCTGCTTGCTGTCGCGGCGAACGGCGAACAACGCGGCCTCGTTGACCAGGTTGGCGAGATCAGCGCCGGACATGCCCGGCGTCGCCTTCGACATGATGCTCAGATCCACGTCGGGACCCATCCGCTTGTCGCGGCTGTGCACCTTCAAGATTGCGAGGCGCTCCTCGTTCTCGGGTAGCGGCACCACGATCTGACGGTCGAAACGGCCGGGGCGAAGCAACGCCGGATCAAGGATGTCGGGCCGGTTGGTGGCCGCGAGGATCACGATGCCCTCACTGGTCTCGAAGCCGTCCATCTCGGCGAGCATCTGGTTGAGCGTCTGCTCGCGCTCGTCGTGGCCGCCACCGACGCCGGCGCCGCGCTTGCGGCCGATGGAATCGATCTCGTCGATGAAGATGATCGCTCGGCCAAGCTTGCGGGCCTGGGCGAACAGGTCGCGGACGCGGCTGGCCCCGACGCCGACGAACATCTCCATGAAGTCGCTACCGGTGACCGAGAGGAAACCGACGCCGGCCTCACCAGCCACAGCGCGGGCGAAGAGCGTCTTGCCGGTGCCCGGAGGCCCGACCAGCAGCATGCCCTTGGGCACGCG
>JAYSPV010000105.1:0-9208 GCA_043721915.1 Ilumatobacteraceae bacterium
GCGCCGGCGTTCTTGGTCGGGCCGAGCACCATGCCGACTTTGTGGACGTAGATCCCGGCGCGACGGACGATCGCAACCCCTGCGTCGAGGTCGAGATCCTCCCAACTGAGCCCGAGCGCCTCGGAGACACGCCAGCCTTGCACGAACAGCAGAGCGACGACTGCGCCAAGGCGATCGTCCGCTGCCGCCCCGACCAAGTGGCGCGCATCCTCTGACACGAGAGCGCGTCGAGCACCACGGACCACCTTCGGGGCCGCCACACGATCGACCGGGTTGGAGGCGATCAGCTCGTGGATCACGGCCTGCTCGAGCACCTGGTGCAGCGTCACCCGCACATCCGCAACTGTTCCCGACGCGAGCCCGGACTTCAACAGGTCCGACTGCCAACGAGCGATGCGTTCCGGCTTCAACGATCGCACCGGCAGCTGCCCGATCGTGTTGGTGATCCGCTCGACGCGCTGGCTGTACGTGCCCAGCGTCGACGGACGCACGCGGTGTCGAGCAACCACATCCAGCCACCACGCTGCCAGCTCGGCGACGGTGGCGTCGCGGTGAAACGTCGATGACTGGATCTGCGACAGCTCCTCCAGCTTCACCGTGCGGCGAGCGATCGCCTCCTCGCGGGTCTTGCCACGAACGCGACGTGGCCGAGCCTCACCGGGCACCGAGTACGTCGCCCGCCACGCCCCGTCGGAGTCGCGATAGATCGAGCCCTCGCCGTTCGATGCCTTGCCATGCACGTGGAGCGCGCCGTCGCGGCCGACGCTGCGCTTACCAATGGTCGTACGAGCCATGGTTCGAATGCCTCCAAAACCGGGAGTAACGCCGGGAGTAACGCACCCCAAAACGGGAGTAACCGGGAGTAACCCTGGGAGTGACACTCTACGACGCCCATGGACGCCAGCGCAATGAAAGACCTGGTCAGAGCACCTATGTTTGTACGTCGGTGAACTTCAGCGGACGTCCAGAAACGTCCTTGGCGGAACGGGAGGGATTCGAACCCCCGGGGCTTGCACCCTCACGCTTTCAAGGCGCGCGCATTTGTCCACTCTGCCACCGTTCCGGGCTCGAATCTATCGGCTCGGGGAGGCGTCGTCGCCCGACTCTGCAGCGGGTGGTCCACTGGCCTCGAAGTCTGAAAGAGGTGAACTGGGGCAACACCCACTGCACGCTGGGGGCCACCCGGCGACCGGCCCGAACCCTTACGGCACCCACACCTGCTCGAACTTCAGGATCTTGCCATCCTGCACCGTCATCAGGAACGGGAACGGCACGAACACGCCGTCTGGGGCATCGTCCACCGAAGGGCTGCTGGACCGTACGCTGCGTAACTCGTCAGGGGTGATCCAGTAGCTCTTCAGGGTGTTCACGTCGGCGACGGTCAGTAACACGTCGTCGGCGAAGGGCAGGTCGTCGATCTCGCGCGACGGGTCGCCACGCACGTAGATGTCGTTGTTGCACTCATCGCCGTCAGCCGCGGCCTGAGTGGTGCACTCGGCGCCGAAGAACGCCTCGCGCACCTCGATGCTCGGCGTGAACGTCTCGCCGCCGAGGTACTCCACCCAGTACACGCCGTCGGAGAGCACGCCACTGGAGGCGAATGCATCGGTGTGCGTGGTGGGCACGTCGGGCCCGCTCACCTCGTCGTAGAGACTGAACCCGGGTGCGGCCGTCGCCGGCGGCGCCGTGACGGGCGGAGCGGTCGGCGCAACGGTGGCCGGGGGAGCGGTCTCGGCGACGACGGTGGCCGGCACCGTCGAGGAATCGACCGGCGCCGCGGTGGTCTCCGCCGCCGACGACGTGGTGGTGCTGTCGCCGACGATCGAGTTCTTGGTGTCGCTGCTGCATGCGCCGAGGCCGACGGCGGCGACGACGGCACTGGCGATGGCGATGGCGAGGTGACGGATGCTCATCGAATGCCACTCCGCAGGCGCTGCACCCAATCGTCGGCCTCGCGCCAGCGGGCATCGGCGTGCTCGCGAGCTGCGGGCGCATGCTCGCCGGTGGCCGGGTAGCTGCCGAGGAACTTCACCTTGCCCTGCTTGGAGCGCAGCGCACGCATCGCATCCGCGATCAGCTCGTCGGCCACGTGCCCGTCGGCGTAGATCACGAAGCAGTAGTCGCCCAGGCCGCCGTCCTTGGTGGGGCGCGACAGCAGGTTCGACAGGTTGATCCGTCGCGCCGCGAACTCCTGCAGGATCGAGATCAGGCTGCCCGGCTCGTCGGCACGCTGGTAGATCACCAAGGCGGTGCGATCGTGCCCGGTGGGCGCCGGCACACCCTCGCGGGCGACCAGCACGAAGCGGGTCTGATCGCCCCGATGGTCGGCGATGTCGGCCGCGAGTACCTGTAACCCGTACAGCTCGGCGCTCGCCCGCGGCGCGACCGCCGCCGAACCCGCTCCTGCCTCCTCAGAGACGATGCGCGCCGCCTCGGCGGTGGAGTTGGTGGCACGCAACTCGGCCTGGCCGACGTTGGCCCGCAGGTACGCGTGGCACTGCGCACTCGCCACCGGGATCGACAGCACCACCTTCACGTCGGCCATCGTCGTACCCGGCTTGGCCATCAGGCAGTGCTCGATGTCGAGCACCACCTCGCGTTGGATCAGCAGTTCGTGGCTGAACGCCAGCTCGTCCTGTGTGAGATTGACAGTGCCCTCGATCGAGTTCTCGATCGCGACGAACCCGAGATCGACCTCGCCGCTCTCCACTGCATCGAGCACATCGGGCATCGTGCGGTACAGCACGTGCTCGGCGGCCGCGAGATCCGGCTGCGTCTTCAACGCCTGCTCGGTGAACGTGCCCAGCGGCCCGAGAAACCCGACGCGCAGTCGGCCGGAGGGCGGGGCGGTGGTCATGGACTGCAGGCTATTGCGCACCGCACGATCGCGGCGGCGTGTTATGGCGCAAGCGCGGCTTCGACGATGCCCTGCAGCTCGTTGGCCTTGATCTCACCCGACACGCGGACCTTGACCTTGCCGTCGGCGCCGACGATCACGAAGTAGGGCCAACCTGATGCACCGAACGCCTGCGCCAACTTGCCGGCCGTTCCTTCACCGGCGGCCTCGTCGACGAGCACCGGCCACCCCCAACCCTTGTTGGAGAACCATTCGGCGGGCGGGTAGTAGGCGGAGGTCTTCGACACGGCGGTGGCGACACCGATGACGTTCAGCTCCTCGGGTACCGCACCACTGCGCTTCCAGTCGTTCAGGCGTGGCACCTCTGCGTTGCAGTGCGGGCACCAGTGGGCGAGGAAGACCACCATGTACGGCCCATCGGCGGGATCGAGCGTGATCTCCTTGCCCGAGAAGTTGAGGCCGGATACGAGCGGCGCAGTGACACCGATGGCCGGATCACCCTCGGTGGCCTGGAACGGGACCAACGGCTCGCCGGTGATCGTCACCGGTTGGCTGACGGGCAGGTTGCTGAACACTGAGATGGTGTCGCTGCTGGCAGCGCCGCTGTCGTCGCCGCTGAGCGCGAAGATGCCGAGGCCGACGGCCAGCGCGATGACCACACCGATCGCTGCCCACATCAGGCCTTTGCTGCTGCTGCCGCCGCCGCCCTCACCCGAGGAGCGCGACGCCTTGGCTTGGGCCTTACGACGGGCTTCGGCTCGCTTACGATTGGCCATCTTCTTGTGCCTCCGGGGTATCGGTCGAGAGGGGCTCGGGCATGAACAGCAACGCAAGGATGGCAGCAAAACCGCTGAAAGCCATCACTGCCAGCGTCACACTGAACCAACTGGTGGGCCCGAGCGTGATCGGATCTCGGTCGCCGAACGAGATCAGGTTCGGCACTGCGCACGGCACGGTGGCCGCGCATTGCTTGGAATCCTGCACCACGGCGTGCTCGAGCAGCAGGTGCCAGCCGCTGGCCAGGATGCCGATGCCCGCCAACGGCCCTGCGTACCACTTGATGCCGCGATCGCGCCGGAGCGCGGCGACCGTCAGGATGACCGCCGACGAGAACATGAAGATCCGCTGGAACCAGCAGAAACGGCACGGAATCCAGTCCTCCACTTCGCTGAACCACAGGCTGCCGGCCGTGGCCGTGACGGCGACCATGGCGGCCAGCGGCAGCTGCACCCGGTACAGGCCGTCGAGGTAGCGCACACTGGCGACGGAGGGGATCAGCTTGGCGGCCACCATCGAGAGGACGCCGAGCAGAGCGATGATGGCCATGACGGCGAAGACGTCGTGGAGGGTGGCAGCCGACATTCACCCATTCTGCCGCACGATCACCGGAATGTGATGGCAGGATGCCTGCCGTGATCGACCCGGTCGTCAGCCCAGAATCCGTTGGTGGGCTGGCCGATCTCGTGCTCGCCGACGTGCGCTGGTACCTCGACGGTCGCGACGGCCGTGCCGCCTTCGAACACGCTCACGTTCCGGGCGCGTTGTGGGTGGATCTCGATCGCCAGCTGGCCGCTCACGACAGGCCTGCCACGGAGGGTCGCCACCCGTTCCCCACGCCGGCGGCCTTCGCCGACGCGATGAGCGAACTGGGCATCGGCGACCGCTCCGTCGTGGTCGCCTACGACGACACCGGTGGCCTCACCGCCGGCCGGTTGGTGACGATGCTGCGGATGCTCGGCCGCGAGGCGGCGATGCTCGACGGCGGTCTCGACGGCTGGGTCGCCGCCGGCCTCGAGCTGGAAGCGGGCCCGGCCGCCGTTTCGGCCCCCGCGATGTTCACCGCCCAAGAGTGGCCGGCCGACCGGTTCGCCACCGCAGATTCCACCGCCTCGTTCGCGGCCGCCGGGGGCGCCGTGCTCGATGCCCGAGCTCACCAACGCTTCACCGGCGAGCAGGCGATGATCGACCCGCGTCCGGGCCACATCCCCGGCGCCCGCAGCGCGCCGTGGGCCGCCGTGCTCGGCCCCGACGGCCGGCTGCTGCCACGCGAGCAACTACGCGCCCACTACGCGGCCTTGGGTGTCACTGTGGGTGTCGCGGTCGGCGTCGAGGCGGAGGCCGGCGACGCTCCCATCGCCTACTGCGGGTCGGGTGTCAGCGCCTGCCTGAACGCAGTGGCCATGGAACACGCCGGCCTCACCCCACCGCGCCTCTACGTGGCCAGCTGGTCGGGCTGGTCAGCCGACCCGGCTCGCCCCACCGAACTGGGCGAACCCTGGAACGCAGACGACGGCGATGTCTGAGCAACCCGCGAACACGTCGGTCGCGGCTGCGCCAACCGCAGAGACGCCCGCGGCCGCACTGCGCCACCTGCGCCGCACCCGTCAGCTGCACCGCCTGGGCAACATCGAGTGGTTCGAGGCGATGTACCGCGTGTACCTGCTGGGGATCTTCGGCGGCGGCGGCGTGCTGTGGATCAGCAGTTCGGTGAAGGACGGCACGGTCAGCGCCGCCACTGCCGCCGACGTCGCCGCCCACGCGCCCGCCATCCTCGGCGTGGTCGCGGTCTTCGCCGTGCTCGCCGGCCTGCGCGGCGGCGCGCAGGGCGGGCCGATCGCGCTCGAAGCAGCCGACGTGGTGCACGTGATGCTCTCGCCGGTGGATCGCCGCCGGGCGCTGATGCGGCCGGCGATCCAGCGAGTTCGCGGGGTGGTGTTCACCGGTGCCGTTGCCGGCGCAGTCGCCGGCCAGCTGGGTGGGCGGCGCATGCCCGGCAGTCTGCTCGCCTGGGCCGGCGGCGGCGCACTGTTCGGTGCCACCGTCGCCCTGCTGTGGGGTGGCAGCGCTCTCCTCGCGCACACCCGACGCCTCCCACGATGGGCCGCCACCGCAGCCGGTCTCACGTTGTTCGTCTGGCAGTGCGTGGCCGTAGCTCGTGAGCTGCCCGGCCCCGGTAACTCGGTGGGCGATCTGGGCATGTGGGGTTGGCGTCAGCATCCCACCGACCTGATCACGCTCGTGGTGGCGATCGCGGCGGTGACCGTCGGCATGGTGCAGCTGCGCCGGATCTCGCTGGAAGCGCTCTCGCGCCGCGCCGCACTCGTGGCCCAGCTGCGCTTCGCCGTCACCATGCAGGACCTACGGACGGTCATTCTGCTGCGCCGTCAGCTGAACCAGGAGCACTCCCGTCGTCGCCCCTGGCTGCGGCTCGGCGCGCCACGTCGCACCGGGTTCCGCGTGGTGATGTGGCGCCGTGGCATGCACGGCATGCTGCGCTTCCCGCTCACACGCCTGGTGCGCATCGTCGGCCTCGCCGCCGGGATCGGTGTGCTGCAGGCCGCCACCGTGCGCGGCACCACGCCCGCACTGTTGGGCTCGGCGCTGCTCGGGTTCGTGCTCGGGCTGGAGCTGATGGAGCCGCTCGCGCAGGAGGTGGACCAGCCCGACTACACCGACAGCTTTCCCGTGCCGCGCAGCGAGCTGATGTACCGCCACCTGCTCGCGCCGCTGAGCATGCTGGTGCCGTTGGCCGTCGTCGCGGCTGCGGCCGCAGTGCTCACCCTCGGCGCCGATGCCCGTGCCGTCGCACCGGCCGCGATCCTCGCCCTGCCGACGCTGTTGGCAGCAATCAGCGGCGGCATCATCAGTATCGTGCGCGACGCCCCGGATCCGTTGAGCTCGGCCAACCAGCAGGCCTTCATCCCGCCGGAGATGGCCGGGTTCACCACCACGCTGCGCCTGCTGTGGCCGTTCGTGGTCAGCACCCTGGGCACCTGCACCGTGCTGTTGCCGCGCCAGGCGCTGCGCACCGGCCAGTCACTGGCGGGCGCCGCCACCCGCGGCGCGATCGGCGCGCTGCTGCTCGGCTGCCTGGTGTGTTACTGGGTCAAGGTGCGCGACCCACTGCGCGAGCGGATCAAGTCGTTCATGGAAGAAGGCCGTGCGCAGACCGCTGCACAGCGCCAACAAAGGAGCTCGGGATGACCGCCGCCCTCAGCACGCACCAGCTGGCCAAGGTCTACGGAGACCGGCCTGCCCTGCTACCGCTCGATCTGGAGGTGCCCGCCGGCCAGCACGTCGCGCTCGTCGGCCACAACGGCAGCGGCAAGACCACTCTGCTTCGGATGGCTGCGGGGCTGCTCGACCCCAGCCACGGCGGTAGCCGCATCGCCGGCCACGCGGCCGGCAGCCAGGGTGCCCGGGCCGCGCTCAGCTGGCTCAGCGACACCCCCACCTTCTACGACGACCTCTCGCTGTGGGAGCACCTGGAGTACGTCGCCCGCCTGCACGGTGTCGCCGAATGGGGCACCAAGGCCGAGACGCTGCTCGAGCGACTTCACCTCACGGCGCGCCGCGACGACATCCCCACCACGTTCAGCCGCGGCCTGCGCCAGAAGGCGGCGATCGCGTTGGCGCTCGTGCGTCCCTTCGAGGTGCTGCTCGTCGACGAACCCTTCGTAGGGCTCGACCAGGCCGGCAAGGACACGCTGCTGGCGCTGCTCGACGAGGCGGCAGCCTCCGGCGCCACGCTGCTGGTCGCCACCCACGAGCTCGCCTTCGTGCACCGCGTACAGCGCCTGCTGGCCCTGCGCGACGGCGAACTGGTCTACGACGGCCCGCCGGCGGAGACCGACGTGCACGCCCTCGTACTGCCTGCGTGAGCCCCACGCCCCTGCACTGAGTCGCGTCGCCGATGGCGGTGCCGTGACGGCCGCGCTACTGTTCGCCACATGTCCGAATTCTCCGCTGTCAGTGCATCCTCCTACGACCCCGCTGCGCTCGCCGCCAAGCTGACCGAGAAGTCGGCCGAAGGCTGGGCCGTGGTCAGCATCGTCCCCACCGGTGGCGACATCACCGCCTTCCTCAGCCGTGCTGGCGGCGCCGCCGAGCCCGCCGAGCCCGCCGAGCCCGCCGAGGCCGCAGCAGTCGCGCCGGTGGCCGCCCCCACCCCCGAGCCGGTGGCCGCCCCGATGCCCGAGGCTCCGCCTGCCCCGGTCGCCGAGCCGGCAGGGTGGGCAGTGGCCCCCGAGCCAGCCACTCCCTCGTTCGCCCCGATCGCCGATCCCACGCCGGCCCCGGCCTACCAGCCAGCCCCGGCCTACCAGCCCGCGCCGGCCTACCAGCCCGCCGCACCCGCCGCCAGCCCGGCCGTGGCCGCCGGCTGGTACGCCGACCCGGCGGGTCGCTTCGAGCTGCGCTACTGGGACGGTGGCACCTGGACCGAGCACGTGTCGCGCTCGGGCCAGCAGTTCACCGACCCGCCCGTCGCCTGAGCGAGGCCTTCCGGGCCTGGGCCCCGGGTAGCCTCGACCACATGCGTGCCACCTCGATCGGCCACGCAGGGATCCTCGTCGACACCGTCGACGGGTCGATCTGCTGCGACCCATGGTTCCTGCCGAAGTTCTTCGGTTCCTGGTTCGTGTTCCCCCGCAACGACCAGCTCTCCGCGGAGCTGATGCACCGCATCTGCAACCCCGACTACCTGTACATCTCGCACATCCACGCCGATCACCTCGACGAGGAGTGGCTGGTCGCGAACATGAACAAGGACGTCAAGGTCCTGATCCCCGGCTACCCCACCCGCGAGCTCGAGCGCATCATGCGCCGGCTCGGGTTCCACAACATCATCCGCACGGTGGACCGTGAGGAGATGGCACTCGGTCCGAACCTGCGGGTCACCATCCACTGCGAGATCAGCATCACCGACGGCCCCGGTGGCGACAGCGCACTGGTGATCAGCGATGGCACGGCGCGCCTGGTGAACCAGAACGACTGCCGAACCAGCCATCTCGAGACGCTGAGCGCGCACGGCCCGGTGGATCTGCACTGGATCCAGTACAGCGGCGCGATCTGGTACCCGATGGTCTACGAGGAGACCCCTGAGACGATGCGCGAGCTGGTGGATGCAAAGGTGGAGAGCCAGTTCACCCGTGCGATGCGCTACGTCGAGGCTGTCGATTCCCGCGCGGTGGTCCCCAGCGCCGGCCCGCCGGCGTTCCTCGACCCTGAGCTGTGGTCCGCCAACGTCATCACGGGCGACGAGCTGAGCATCTTCCCCGACCAGCGCAGCTTCATGTCGCGCCTGGCCGGTGCCGGCCGCCCGGGAATCCTCGCCATCCCCGGTACGGAGATCGAGTTCACCGACGCCGGCGAGTTCACCGTCACCCACCCACTGCCCCAGGCCGAGGTCGATGCGATCTTCACCGACAAAGAGGCCTACCTGCGGCGGTACCAGCAGGACTGGGCGCCGTGGCTCGAGCAGATGCGCAGTACCTGGCACGCACCCACGCCCGACCTGCTCGACACGCTGAAGGCGTGGTGGGAGCCGCTGATGGCAATGGCCCCCACGCT
>JAYSPV010000106.1:0-31897 GCA_043721915.1 Ilumatobacteraceae bacterium
GCTTCCTTGGTGGCGGTGCGCTGGGCATCGTCGAAGTACGCCGGCACGGTGATGACGGCCTGGGTGACGGTGTAGCCCAGGTAGGCCTCGGCATCGCGCTTGAGCTTCATCAGCGTGCGAGCGCTGATCTCCTGCGGGGTGTACTTCTTGCCGTCGATGTCGTCGCTCTTCCACGCTTCGCCCATGTGGCGCTTGATGCTGCGGAAGGTGCGATCGGGGTTGGTGATCGCTTGGCGCTTGGCCACCTCGCCGACGAGAACTTCGCCGGCCTTGCTGAACGCGACCACCGAAGGAGTGGTGCGGCCACCCTCGGAGTTGGGGATGACGACCGTTTCGCCGGCCTCGAAGACCGCGACGACGGAGTTGGTGGTGCCGAGGTCGATACCGACTGCCTTGGCCATGGTGCTGTGCTCCTTGTGAAACAGGTATGGGGGAAACAATGTGAGAGGAAAGAGCGTGCCACCCTGCGAAAGCTGAGTGGTAACGACGCAAGCCTACGAGGACGTGCCATGCACCACCAACCTCCCAACAGAAAACTTGAGCAGAGCTGACTTAGGATTTTCCCACCGAAGTTGCTCACTCGGCGACAGCGGTCTGGTCGTTGACGCACTCCACAACTGCTGGGGTTTGCGCTCTGTCACACGAGTTCCTCACCGGATGGAGACCAACGATGCGCACCAGGTTCTTGCTCGGCGTCGCCGCACTCACCGCAGTTGCGGTCGTGCAATGGCTGCCCTCGACAGTCCAAGCAGCCGAAGAGGTTCCCACCGCCTGCATCACCACGCCAGCACCGCAGGGGCTTCCCGGCGACAGGGGTCCCGAGGGCGACAAGGGCGAGCAGGGCGACCCAGGGACTGACGCCACCCCACCACCCACCCTGGTCGATCAAGGGCCCTCGCGTCAGGTGCACCCAGCCATCGAAGAACTGCCTCTCTGCGCCGACATCGAAGGCCTGTGCATCGTCAAGCTCCCCGGCGAGAAGGGCCCGATCGGCCAGAAGGGCGACACGGGCGACACGGGCGATCCTGGCACCTGGAACACGCTCGATGGCCCGGGCCGGGCTCCGCATTCCTTCACGGGCATCGATCCGTGTGCCGGAGTCGACAAGTCCTGCGAGATCACCGTCTACGGCACAGACGGCATCCGTGGCCTGCAGGGCGACAAGGCCCCACGGGCGTAAAGGGCGAGCCCGACGCCGACGGGGGCTACTTCGGCCCGTGGCGTTCGATCCATCCGCAGGTACCGGCGCCCGCCAACGTGGTCGTGCAGATACCCCAGGAGTGTCGGACGTACCTGGCCAGCCTCTCCCCCGACGGTGGGGCCTGCCCGGCGAAACAGCCACGTCGACGACACCACTGGACGCAACCCGTCCGACCCGGGCGCACCAGTTTCTGGCACTGTTTGCCGCCCATGGGCGGCAAAGACCTACCAATCTGGCCTGTCGGCCCGCCCTTGGGTGGGGGAACGTGCCCGAGGGTGAGCAGGCACGGCTCACTCCCAGTCGAGGATCACCTTGCCGCACTCGCCGCGGCCGACGATGTCGAACGCTTCCTGATAGTCGTCGGCCGACAGGCGATGGGTCACGATCCCGTCGACCACGAGACCGCTCTGCAGCATCGCCGCCATCTTGTACCACGTCTCGAAGATCCGCCGGCCGTAGATGCCCTGGATGTTCAGACCCTTGAAGATCACGTCGTTGACATCGAGCGTCATCGGGCCGGCAGGGATGCCGAGCACGGCGATACGGCCACCGTGGTTCATAGAGTCGAGCATCTGGTTGAACGCGGCCTCCGCGCCGCTCATCTCCAGACCGACGTCGAAGCCCTCGGTCATCCCCAGCTCGGCCATCACCGGGCCGAGTTGCTCCTGCGCCACGTTGACGACCCGCGTCGCGCCGTGGGCGGCGGCCATCGCGAGGCGGTACGGGTTGATGTCGGTGACCACGATGTGGCGGGCACCGATGTGACGTGAGATCGCCGCGGCCAGCACGCCGATCGGACCGGCGCCGGTGATCAGCACGTCCTCGCCGACCATGTCGAAACGCAGCGCTGTGTGCGTTGCGTTGCCCAGCGGATCGAGCACTGCAGCAACGTCGTCGGAGATGTGCGAGGGCACGACGAACACGTTCTGCGCGGGAATGACGATGTACTCCGCGAACGCACCGGGGCGGGTGACACCCACGCCCGTGTGGTTGTGGCAGAACTCACGTCGGCCGCCCTTGCAGTTGCGGCAGTGGCCGCACGTGACGTGGCCCTCGCCCGCGACGCGCTGGCCGACCTCCATGCCCTTCACGCCGGGCCCGAGCGCTGCGATCTCGCCCATGAACTCGTGGCCGACCACCATCGGCACAGGGATCGTGGCCTGCGCCCACGCGTCCCAGTGGTGGATGTGCAGGTCGGTGCCACAGATGCTGGTCTTGCGGACGCGGATCAACACCTCACCGTCACCCGGCACCGGCTGCGGCACGTCCTGCATCCACAACCCGGGCTCCGCGTGCGCCTTCACCAACGCCTTCACAGCTGCCTCCTCATGACACGACCCCCATGACCTTGGCGACCTTCACGAATGCTGCCACGGCCGCATCGATGTCGGCGTCAGAGTGCGCGGCGGACATCTGGGTGCGGATGCGAGCCTTGCCCTGGGGAACCACCGGGAAGCTGAACGCGACCACGTAGAGGCCCTCCGCCAGCAGGCGCTGTGCCATCTCGCCCGCCACCTTCGCGTCGCCGAGCATGACCGGGATGATCGGGTGACCGGCGCCGGCGAGGCTGAACCCAGCTGTCGCCATACCCTCGCGGAAGCGCTGTGCATTCCGTTCCAACTGCGACTGCAGGGCGTGGCTCTCCTGCAGCAGGGTGAGGGCGCGCAGGGTGGTGGCCGTGATGGCCGGTGCGAGCGAGTTGCTGAACAGGTACGGCCGCGAGCGCTGCCGCAGCCAGTCGATGATTTCCTTGCGGCCGCTGGTGTAGCCGCCGCTCGCGCCACCGAGCGCCTTGCCGAGAGTGCCGGTGATGATGTCCACTCGGCCCATCACGTCGCAATACTCGTGCGAGCCGCGACCGGTGGCACCGACGAAGCCGACTGCGTGCGAGTCGTCGACCATCACCATCGCGTCATAGCGCTCGGCCAGGTCGCAGATGGCCGACAGGTTTGCGATCACACCGTCCATCGAGAAGACGCCGTCGGTGGCGATCAGGCGGTAGCGGGCGCCCGCCGCGTCGCGAAGGCACTGCTCCAACTGCGCCATGTCGTCGCCGTTGTCGAGATGGTCGTAGCGCATCCGCTGCGCCTTGCAGAGGCGGATGCCGTCGATGATCGAGGCGTGGTTCAGGCTGTCACTGATCACGCAGTCCTGCTCGTCGAGGATCGTCTCGAACAGGCCGCCGTTCGCGTCGAAGCACGACGAGTAGAGGATCGTGTCGTCGGTGCCGAGGAAGCAGCTCAGCGCGGCCTCCAGCTCTTTGTGAACGGTCTGGGTGCCACAAATGAACCGCACGCTGGCCATGCCGTAGCCGTACGTGTCGAGCGCGGCATGCGCCGCCTGCACGAGCGCCGGATGGTCGGCGAGGCCGAGGTAGTTGTTGGCGCACAGGTTGAGCACCTTGCTGCCGTCCTGCAACGTGATGTGGGCCGACTGCGGGGTGGCGATCACCCGTTCGGATTTGAACAGTCCCTCGTCGACGAGGCCGGCCGCACGCTGGGCGAGGTCGGCAAGGATTCCGGTACGCATGTACCGAGAATAGGCGCTGACGCAACCCGCGCACGACCGATCTCATGGTGAACTGGTGTAGCGATGGTGTACAGTGTGTGCATGTCCCGCACGAACGTCGACATCGACGACGAAGCCTGCGAGCGCGTCATGCGCATGTACCAGCTGGAAACCAAGCGCGACGCCATCAACCTGGCACTGCGCAAACTGGCGGTCGAGCCGATGACCACCGAGGAGATCCTGGGCATGCGCGGCTTCTGGGCTGATCGCCCCGACGCGGACTTCAACTCACCCGACGGCCTGATCCGGGACACCCGTGCTGGTCGCTGACACGTCAGCCTGGATCGAGTACCTCCGTCGTACGGAGTCACCCGCCGACCTCGCGCTCGACGACGCGTTTGCTCGCAGCGAGGTGCTGCTGCCCGAGCCCGTGAAGGCCGAGCTGTTGGTCGGCGCACGTTCCAACGCGGAGCTGGCAGCACTGCGGCGCATGCTCGACGGCGTCGACATCGCGCTCGTGCACCCCCGCGACGATTTCGATGCCGCGGTGGATCTGTATCAGCGCTGCCGCACTGTCGGCATCACGCCGCGCGGCCTCGTCGACTGCCTGATCGCCGCGATGGCCGCACGCACCGGGCACCCGCTGCTGCACCACGATTGCGACCTCGCCTCGCTTGCAGCCGTCGCCGGTGTGCCCGAGGCAGTGGGTTCGCTCGCCGCCTGACTCGGCGGCGGCCTCGGCACCATCGCTCTCGCTGTCGTCCGCGCAGAGCAGCACAGGCTCAGTCGTCGTCGACCTCGGGTTGAGCGTCGTCGGGCTCGTCGTCGACTGCATCCCCACCGCCACCGGCGGTCGTGGGCACGCCGGCGGTCGTGGGCACACCCGCAACGGCTGGCGCGCCGGACACACCGTCGTCGTCGCTGCCGCCGGGGGCCAGCGACTCGGGTTCCACCGATGTGCCGACGACGCCGAACAGCAGATTGGCGTGGAACTCGACGCGCATCGCGCTCGACTGGAACGTCACCTCGATGTTGAGCGCGTCGTCGTTCTTCGCGCCAGCGACGACCCAACCCGCGTTGGGCACGACAGAGACGATCGAGAGCTCGTCGCCGACGGAGTCGAGCGTCACCAGCCCGGCCTCACCGATCTGATACGTGGCTTGCGTGCCCGCCGGCAGCACCGCACCACCGGGAACAGTCGTCGGTGAGGGAACCGTCGAGCCAGGCAGAGCGGGGCTCGGAACGGTCGTCGCGTCGGTCAGCGTCACGCTGTTGGTGTCGCTCGCCGCGCCATCGAGCACCCGCGTGTTCACGAGAGCGGCGGCAGAGCCGGCCACCAGCACACCCGTGAGTGACAACACGGTGGCGAGGCGAACCTTCATACGAGCTCTCTCCGAATCGGCGTCGAGCGGGCCAACTGCTGTCAGGCCACGCAACACACCGTAGAACCACTGCGACCACGGCGGGTCATTGCGACATCCAAGATTCATCCAATTCGATCGTTGTCCGCACTCCCACGCGGCGAGCACGACCGCGCACGTCAGAATGAACCCGTGAAGATCCTGCTGGTCGAGGACGATCGTTCGATTGCTGCGTCAGTCATCGACGGGTTGACCGCCGAGGGCTTTGCCGTCGAGCACGCCGCCACCGGCGCGAGTGCGCTCGCCGCCACCGGGTACGACATGGTGCTGCTCGATCTCGGTCTGCCGGACATGGACGGGCGCGACGTCTGCCGGCAGCTCCGTGCTCGTACGGCAGTGCCGATCATCATGCTCACGGCACGCGCGGAGGAGTTCGATCGTGTGCTCGGCCTGGAGCTCGGCGCCGACGACTACGTCACCAAGCCGTTCAGCTTCCGCGAGCTCGTCGCGCGCATCCGCGCGGTTGGCCGGCGCACGATCGACGTTGCGCCTGGGCAGGTGGTCACCGACGACACCGGCTCCGCTCAGCAGATCGGCGACTTGACGTTGGATCGACGCACGCGTCGGGTCCACATCGGCGCCGAGGAGATCGCGTTGACGGCGAAGGAGTTCGACCTCTTCGCATATCTCGCAACCGATGTCGGCGCGGTCCGCACGCGCACCGAGATCCTGGAGAGCGTCTGGGACGCCCACTGGTACGGCCCGACCAAGACGGTGGATGCGCACGTCGCCTCGCTGCGCAAGAAGCTGGGGAGCCACGACTGGATCCAGTCAGTTCGTGGGGTCGGGTTCCGCCTCGAGCCGCCGACATGACGCGACGGTCGTCGACGGCCGGCGGAACACCGCCGTGAAGTGGCGACTGATGCTCGCGTTCTGCGGGCTGCTGACGATGGTGCTGGTGGCACAGGACGTACCACTCGCCGGCTACCTGCGCCGGGTGGAGAGCGAGCGGCTGCGCGCAGACCTGCAGCGCGATGCGTTCATCCTCGCCGGCGCCTCGGAGAACTACCTCTCGGGCGAGAGCAACGGCGGCAACGTCGTCAACCTGCAGGCGACCGTGGATCAGTACCAGGCGCGCGACGGTGCGCGGGTCGTGATCACCGACGCCGATGGCGCCGTGGTGGTCGCCAGCGATCCACGCGATGAGTCGGGCGAGGACTTCACCAACCGGCCCGAGATCGCCGAGGCCCTCCGCCGCAATGCAACCACCGGCGAACGCGACTCCGATTCCGCCGGTGGCCGGATCCTGTACGTCGCGGTTCCGGTGCTCTCGGGCTCGCGAGTCGAGGGCGCCGTTCGGATCACCTTCGCGGCGTCGGTGATCGACGAGCGGGCCAGCGAGCAGACCAACGGGCTGATCCTCGTGTTCGCGATCTCGCTGGTCGGCGCGGCGCTCGCGGCGTTGTTCATGGCCGGTGGCGTCACCTCACCATTGAGACGGCTGCAGCGCAACACCGAGGCGTTCGCCTCCGGCGACTTCACCGAACGCGCCGATGATCGTCAGGGTCCACCGGAGGTCCGCAGTCTTGCCCGCTCGTTCAACTCGATGACCGAGCGGATCTCGGGCCTCGTCGACAAGCAGCGCGCCTTCGCCGGCGACGCATCGCACCAGCTGCGTACGCCGCTCACCGCGCTACGCCTGCAGCTCGAGCGCGCGACCTCGATGATCGACGACGATCCCGAGGGCGCACGGGAACGCATCGAAGCGGCCAGCGCCGAGACCGAGCGCCTGCAGCGCCTGGTGCAAGGCCTGCTGATGATCGCTCGCACCGATGGCGCCGATCAACCGACCATCGAAGTGGACGTGTCGGACATCGTGCGTGACCGCGCCGACGTGTGGGCACCGTTCGCCGACGAGCGGGGCATCCGCCTGCTGACGACCGCGCCCGAGGGACTGCACGCCATCGCCGTGCCGAGCGCACTCGAGCAGATCATCGACAACTATGTCGACAACGCGCTCGCAGTCGCCGGTGAGGGCGACACGATCACGATCGTTGCCGTGCGTCAACACGACCGGATCGCGGTGCACGTGATGGACGAAGGGCCGGGCATGAAGCCGGAGCACCTGGCTCACGCGTTCGATCGCTTCTGGAGAGCGCCCGACGCACCGCACGGCGGGTCGGGCATCGGGCTCGCAGTGGTGCAGCATCTCGCGTCGCTCAGTGGCGGCGAAGCGCGACTCCACAACCGCAGTGACCGCGTCGGACTGGATGCGTGCGTGTTGCTGCCGGTGGCCGACACCTGACCCCCCGGGACGGCGATCAGTGGTCAGGAATGGTCGGCGATTGGGCGAGCCACCAGCCCGCGGCGACCAGTTCTGGGACCATGACCTCGGTGAGGAGCGCCACGACCGGATCGTCATCACCGGGGTAGCGCAGCTCGAAGGCTGCTCCGGGTAGGTGACCGCCGATCGCCACGTACCGACTGCGCCGCTCGCGCATCCAACGCACGGCGTCGGCGTCGAAGCGCGAGCCCGTGAAGACGAGGGCCCGATAGTCGAGCGATTTCGTGAGGTACAGATCGACGTGGCACCAATCGCCGGTCTCGCAGGCATCCGCCACGCGACGGGGGCCTTCGCGCACCATCAACGCTCCCTGTGACGCATTGGCCAACCGTTCGGCTGGGGCGAGCAGCCAGCAGCCGTTCGGCCCGCCCAGCACCCGTTGTACTTCCGGCACCCACTCGGCGCTCCGCTCGAGCAGGTCGGCTGCGGCCGCCGCCGCCCGGGCCACGCGACCGGCCAGATCGGAGACGGTGCCGGCGAGCTGCTGCTCCAGGTGGAGCAGCATCACCAGCGTGTGGAGGTAGCTGCGGCAGGCCACGCCACCGGACTCTTCGCCCGCATGCATCAGCAGGGTGTGGTCGGCCGGCAGGTCGGCCTTGCCGTTGTTGGTGAGCGCGACGGTGTGGCTGTAACGGTGGTGGTGCGACAGCAGAGCCAGCGTCTCCTTGCTGTTGCCGCCGGCGGTGATGCCCACGATCGTGAGGTCGGGGTCACGCGGGTAGGTGGCCTCGACGGAGGCGAGCTCTGCGACAGCGTGCACGCCCGCTCGCCGAAGGCGCCGAGCGGCGGTGTCGGCTGCGAACCATGACGAGCCCATGCCGGTGAGCACGATGCGGGCGCCGCGCTCGATCGGCCACTCGACGTCATCGAGCGCATCGGCGAGGGCGAGCAGCACAGTCGGCTTGGCCTCCAGATCGGCGAGGAACTCCGCTGGCTTCATGCCCCCCAGCCTTGCAGACGCTCACGACTGCGAGGCGGGCAAGAGCGCAACGTGCCCGCCGTAGCCGAGCGGTCAGGCACGGAGCAGGGCGGGCAGCGCAGCGTCGGGTACGTAGATCCACCGTGGGAGGTGGGTGGCCGCGTAGCGGAACTCGTGAAGCTCTTGCGCGACACGCAGAGCGTGCAGCGTCGCGTCATCGACCGGGCCGTAGGCCGCCAGCGCTGCGGCCGTCGCAGCCGTGATGAACGTCTCGACATCCGCACCACGATCCGGGTGGCGGCGGCGCACCACGATCCGGCCGACGTGGTCGATGGATTGCACCATCGACGCGACGTCGACGAGTGGCGAGTGCGCAAGACGCCGCTCTCCGCTGTCGGCCAGTGGGTTGCCATCGAAGTCGGTGACGACCAACCGGTCGCCCGTACGCAGGAACTGGCCTGCGTGCAGGTCGCCATGGATGCGGTGTGCCGTCAACAGCTCGCCGACGTCGAGCGGCGCGAGCGCTGCGCGCACTGCCGGCTCCAGCGCGCGGAGGCGGGTGCCCTCCTCACCACCCACGACACGCATGGCATCGTCGAGACGATCGACCGACTGGGCGTGATACGTGCGCGCGGCGACCGAGCCGCGCTGCAGATCCATGAGCGCCCGGTGGAGCGATGCAGTGAGCGCCCCCAGCCGATCTGCCCAGCCGACCAGCGCCTCGAACGACTGCGCGCCCTGCAGCCATGCGTCGACCTCGTCGACGTACCAGTCCCACCCGTCGAGCGCGCCGGGCAGGTACTCGCTGGCGAGCGCGTGCACCGTCTCGTCGCGCTCCTCCACGCCGAGGAAGCGCGGCATCTCGTCGAAGCCGCGGGCCACGAGGTGGGCGAGCACCTCCACGCCGGGGTGCGGCGCCAGCACGGGCGGCAGCAGCCACTTCACCACCACCTCGTCGGCGACGACGATGCTCTGGTTGGTCTGGTCGACGGTGATCGGGCGTTCGCCCACCACGGCACGACCCAGCAGCCGCGAGGCCACCGCTGCGGACGCACCATCGGGAACCATCGCGCCGACCCTAGCCAACGCCGTCGAAAACGATCGGCTAGAAAGGGCGCCATGGCCAGGTTCCTCTTCATGCCGGAAAGTGCGTACGGACCCACCAACAACTGCATCGGCGTGGGCGACATCCTCCGTCAGCGCGGGCACACGGTGATCTTCGCCGCCGAGGCCAGCTGGGAGGGCCGGCTCGAGCCACTCGGGTTCGTGGAGGATCTCGTGCACCTCGCCGAGCCGGCGGCACCAGACCCCGACGCACCCGCCGACAACGCCAACGCCAACGCCAACGACACGGCGGCCGGTCAGTTCTGGATCGACTTCATCCGCGACACGTCACCCGTGTTCCGCACGCCCACCATCGAGCAGCTCACCGGTTTCATCCAGCCGACGTGGCAGGCACTCATCGATGGAGCGATGTACTGCGAACCTCAGCTGCAGGAGATCATCCGGCGCCAGCGGCCCGACGTGATCATCGAGGACAACGTCAACGCGTTCCCTGCGCTCGTCACCGCCGGCGTGCCCTTCGTGCGTTCGGTCAGCTGCCAGCCGCTGGAGATGAAGGGCCCCGACATCCCGCCACTGTTCAGCGGCTATGCCAGCGACGACCGTACGCAATGGGGCGACTTCCGCGCAGAGTACGACCGCACCCATCGCGAAATGTGGGGCGTGTACAACGAGTGGGTGCAGTCCTGCGGCGCGCCGCCGTTGGCCGACCTCGAGTTCATCCACGAGGGCGCGCTCAACCTGTACCTCTACCCCGAGGTGGCCGACTACACGGCTCGGCGCCCGCTGGGCAGCAGCTGGCATCGCCTCGATAGCAGCGTGCGCGCCACCGACGCGCCGTTCGAGGTGCCCGCCGCACTCGCCTCCAGCCACGACCCCACCAGCAAGCTCGTGTACCTCTCGTTGGGTTCGCTCGGCTCGGCTGACGTGGGCCTGATGCGCCGGCTGGTGAGCGTGCTCGGCCGCACCACGCACCGCTACATCGTCAGCAAAGGCCCGCTGGCCGACGAGTACGAGCTGCCCGACAACATGTGGGGCGCGGCCCAGGTTCCGCAGACCAACGTGCTACCCCACGTGGATCTGATCATCACCCACGGCGGCAACAACACGACCACCGAGGCGTTCCACTTCGGTAAGCCGATGATCCTGCTGCCCCTCTTCTGGGACCAGTACGACAACGCGCAGCGGGTGCACGAGCTCGGCTTCGGCCAGCGTCTCGACACCTACGGCTTCGCCGACGACGAGCTCACCAGCGCGGTCGACCGCCTGCTGGCCGACACCGAACTCCACGCCCGAATGGCTGCCAACGCGCAGGTCATCCAGGGCCGCAGCGGCACCGCCCTCGCCGCCGACCTCATCGAACGTCTCGCAGGCTGAACTCGACCGGGCCGGACGGCGGTCGTTCTGCGACGATCACCACACCGCCGGATGCAGCGACGCCGGCGCGTGCTGCAACAACACTCGCGGCGCCGGGCGCTTCATGAAGGCGCCTGGAGCGGAGAAGTAGCTCTGCGGCGGCATCCTCACCAACGCCGTCGTGTGCCCCAACAGCCACATCTCCACCACCGCTGCATCGAGCGTCGAAGGTGCCTCGACCCAGCGATGCAGCTCGCCGGCGCCGGGTGCTCGGAACTGCTTCGCGAACGTGTGCACCCCCGGCACCAGCGCGCACACGACGTCTCGAACCTCGGCGCTGTCGGTGGCGAGCAGCACCGGGGTATCGCCGCCCAGCGCGTTGCGCGCACGCTGCACAGCCTGGATCACCCGCTGCACAGCCAAGCCATCGTCCCAGAACGCCGCGTGCGCCATGATGTCGCCGCCGTTCCCGTGACGTAGGTGCACACCAATGCTGGGACCGTCACCCAGCAGGGCCTGACGTGACGACTCGACTGCCGCTGCCAGACGCGGCTGCAGGCGTAGCTTGCGTAGCAGCGCGCCGATGACCGGACGCTTGGGATCGGCGGGCGCGATGCAGCCGCGCAGCACTACGTGTGTGGCCGGCACGTCACGCGCGCGCTCCACCAACTCGCACGCCAGTTGTCCGCTGCGACGTTCGTCGGCTGGTTGCTGAGGCGAGTACGGCAGCAGCCCGATCCGTACACTTCGGGGCATGTCCGCTGGGTTGTCGTTGCAGAAGCTGCCGTCGTTCGCCGGCCGGCCGGGGCCGCTGCTGCTGGTGATCGCCGACGGCGTTGGCGTGGCGCCACCGGCGCCGAGCAACGCAGTCACCCAGGCCGACACTCCCGTGCTCGACCGGCTCTACGCCGGCGAGCTGTACACCGAGCTCGCGGCGCATGGCCCGGCCGTGGGCCTGCCCTCAGACGACGACATGGGCAACAGCGAAGTCGGCCACAACGCGCTCGGCGCCGGCCGCGTCTTCGCCCAGGGCGCGAAGCTGGTGAACGCGGCGATCGCCAGCCGGGCGATGTTCGAATCGCCGGTGTGGAAGGACTCAGTGGCGCACGGCCGCGCAGGCACTCTGCACTTGCTGGGCCTGCACTCCGACGGCAACGTGCACTCGCACACGGCCCACCTGTACGCGATGTTGCGCAGGGCTGCCGCCGATGGCGTCACCAGCGCGGCTGTCCACATCCTGCACGACGGTCGTGATGTTGCAGCACGCAGCGCGCTCAGCTACATCGCCGCCACCGAGGCCGTGCTCGCCGAGATCAACGCTGGCGCTCCCGGCCGCGACTTTCGCATCGCGTCGGGCGGTGGCCGGATGACCATCACCATGGATCGCTACGGCGCCGACTGGGCGATGGTCGAGCGCGGCTACCAGTGCCACACCCACGGCGTCGGTCGGCAGTTCGCGTCTGCAGCCGATGCAGTCTCCAGGATGTACGCGGAGAGCGAGACGGGTGACCAATACCTCGGCAAGTTCGTGGTGGCCGACCCAGCCGGCAGGCCGGTCGGCAGGATCATCGACGGCGATGCGGTGATCCTGTTCAACTTCCGCGGTGACCGCGCGATCGAGATCTCGCGCGCGTTCGAGGAGCCCGACTTCTCCGTGTTCGATCGCACCGGCCCCGATGGCCGCCCCGCGCCGAGCGTGTACTTCGCGGGCATGTTGCAGTACGACGGCGACGCGTTGATCCCGACGCAGTACCTGGTGGAGCCGCCGGCCATCGATCGCACGATCAGCGAGTACCTCTGCGCCGAAGGCGTGCACAGCTTCGCGGTCAGCGAAACGCAGAAGTTCGGGCACGTCACTTACTTCTGGAACGGCAACCGCTCGGGCTACATCGATCCGTCGCTGGAGACCTACGTCGAGATCCCATCCGACAATGTCGAGTTCGACACCACGCCGGCGATGAAGGTGCGCGAGATCACCGACGAGGTGATCGATCTGCTGCGCACCGGCGACTACCGCTTCGGCCGGCTCAACTTCCCCAGCGGCGACATGGTCGGCCACACCGGCAATCTGCACGCCACGATCGAGGCTGTCGACATCATCGACGAGTGCATGCGTCGCCTGGTGGAGGTGATCCGCGAGCTCGACGGTGTGCTCGTGTTCACCGCCGATCATGGCAACGCCGACGAGATGTACACCGAGGTCGGCGGGGTGCGCTCCCCGAAGACGTCGCACACGCTCAGCCCGGTGCCGTTCGCGATCTACGACCCCAACTACGACGGCGAGTACAAGATGGCCCCGCCCACCGGTGCGGGTCTGGCGAACGTGGCCGCCACCCTGCTGAACCTGCTGGGCTACGAAGCACCCGCCGACTACCGCCAGAGCGTCATCACCTTCTGAGCGATGCGCCTGACGCGGCGACGCGTCCGCGGACGCGTCCGCGGACGCGTACGCGTACGCGTCCGCCTACCGTTCGGGCATGAACGTGAACTTCGAGTGGCGCGGCGAGTTCGGCAACGACGAGATCAACGAGCTGCATGCCGCAGCGTTCGGCACGCGGGTGTTCACGGCGGCCGAGTGGAACTGGGTCGAACTGACGGCCCGCCACAGCCTCGGCTGGGTGGTCGCGCGCGAGGGCGAGCGACTGGTCGGTTTCGTGAACGTCGTGTGGGACGGGCTGGTGCACGCGTGGATCCAGGACACGATGGTCCACCCCGACGACCGCCATCGCGGGATCGGCCAGCGGCTGGTGGCGACCGCCGTTGACGGCTCACGAGCAGCCGGGTGCGAGTGGCTGCACGTCGACTTCGGCGACGACCTGCGCCCCTTCTATTTCGACACCTGCGGCTTCACCCCGACCAACGCCGGCCTCATCGCCCTGCAGTAAGCGCTGCCCGTTGGGGAGGTCGAGCTCGCTCGACCAGCGTAACAAGAGGGTGTGACGCGGTTCTCGCTGCCAGCACCCACGCGTCCGCGGACGCGTGGCCTGGCTCCCGCACAGCGGGCTGGCGATCACCCCGTCGTCGATGGCGAAGTGTGTCGATACCACTCCTCACGCAACCGATCGAGGTCTCCCTCGGCCCAGACCCCTGGCAGTGTCCCGAATGTCTCGATCGGCGTGTCGGGTTCCGTTCCAGCACGATGCATGGTGCTGCGCCGAGGTTCCCATGCGGCGTCCACGCGAGGAACGTAGACATCAGCACGATCCTGCGCAATGAGATTTCGATCAGCGGGACTCATGCCCTCCCTGCACCCGCCGGCTCGTCCACCGCAACGCGTCAGGGCAGGGGTTGTTCGGCTCACTACACTCGCCCCCGTCACCACTTAGCGAGGGGATCTGACGATGGGACTCATTCAGGCGGCACTCGGTGCACTCGGCGGGACGTTGGCCGACCAGTGGAAGGACTTCTACACGGTGCCGGACGGTCTGGCGCCGACGGCGGCCCTGTTCTCCGCAGTGCCCCGTGGCGAGAACGCAGGGCGCGGTTCGAACACCAAGGCCTCTGACGGCGTCATCACCAACGGCAGCCGCATCGTCGTGCCCGAGGGCTACGGCCTCTTGCTCACCGAGCAGGGCGCCATCACCGGCTTTGCCGCGGAGCCGGGCGCCTACGAGTGGCACAGCGACGCACTCGACTCGTCATCGATCTTCGCCGGCGACGGCATCGTCAGTCCGCTGATCAAGGCATCGTGGGAACGGTTCAAGTTCGGCGGCCGCCCCGGCACCCAGCAGCGCGCCTACTTCGTCACGCTGAAGGAACTGCCGAACAACCGCTTCGGCACACAGTCGGAGATCTACTGGGACGACGCGTACATGAACGCCCAGGTGGGTGCCGTCACTCGCGGTACCTACACGCTGAAGATCATCGACCCGATCCTCTTCCTGCGCCAGTGGGTCCCGGCGAAGTACCTCGCTCCGGGTGAAGTGTTCGACTTCACGGACCTCGACAACGATGCCGCCGCGCAACTGTTCAACGAGGTCGTCGGCTCGCTCGCACCGGCGTTCTCGATGTACACGAACGACCCGTCCAAGGGCAATCGCATCACCAAGATCCAGCAGGACTCGATCGGGTTCGCGAAGAGTCTGTCCGACGCGGTGGAGCAGAACTACCAGTGGAGTACCGGCCGCGGCTTGCAGATCGCCTCCACGGCCATCGTTGCGATCGAGTACGACGAGAACAGCCGCGAGCTGCTACGCAACGTGCAGCGCGCTGATGCGCTGTCCGGTGGCCGCGGCAACTCGAACCTGCAAGCGTCCGTGGCCGCCGGCTTCGAGGCTGCCGGTGAGAACGCAGGCCCTGGCGGCCTGATCGGGATGGGCATGGCCGCCGGCACCACCGGCATCGGCGCCCTGCAGCAGCCCGTGCCCGGCATCGGTGGCCAAAGCACGCCCCCCGGAATGGCACCACCGACGCCGCCCGCACCGCCGGCACCTGCGGAAGAGGACCCGGTCGCGAAGCTGGCCAAGTTCAAGCAAATGCTCGACGCCGACCTGATCACCCAGGCCGACTACGACGCCGCGAAGAACAAGGTGCTCGGGCTCTGAGCCCGGGCACCACGTCATCGTCATGAGCACGCTGCCCGCCCCGGGTGAAGGCTTCGGCGCTCCGGCTGGCGGCCCGTCGAGCACGCCGCCGCCGCCGCCGCCACCGCCTCCGCCGCCACCGCCGGGTGCGGCGCCGACCCTGCAGCCACCGCAGAACTCGGTGATCGACACGCGCAACCAGCGGCTCGACGACGGCGTTAACCGCTGCCCGAAGTGCGGCGCGACCGAGATCCAACTGCGCCCATCGGTGGGCATGCTCATCTGCTTGTTCTGCCGCCACGAATGGGCAGAGGCACGGCTGGATGCGACAGTCGCCACCAGCGACATCGCCGGCCTGACGGGCACGATCGTCGGCTCCGGCGCCGCCGACATCGCGGCCGACGCCGGCTTGGTGATCACCTTGAAGTGCGGTGGGTGCAGCGCCGAGGTGGTGGTGAACACGGCCGAGCAGATGGGCGCCCGCTGCCACTGGTGCCGGCATGTCCTCACCATCAACGAACAGGTGCCCAACGGCGCGGTGCCCGATGCCGTCCTTCCGTTCACCATCACCCACCAGGTGGCGGTGGCCAAGATCGCCGAATTCGCGGCCAAGCGCCGCCTGTTCGCCGATCGCGGGTTCGTGCGCGAGTTCACACCGGAGAACGTGGTCGGCGTCTACATGCCGTACATGGTCGTCGACGCCAACGCCAGCGCCGACGTCGCCGGCCACGGCGAGGTGCAGACGCGGCGCTACACCCGCGGTACGGGCGAGAACAAGACGACCGTGTACGACGCGGATGTGTACGCGATCGAACGTCATATCGACTTCACCGCCGACGATCTCACGCTCGAAGCCTCCGCCGAACGGGCGCAGATCAACGCGTCGATCAACACCAACAACGTGATCAACACCATCCTGCCGTTCGACACCGAAAACGCGGTGAAGTGGAACGCCAGCTATCTCACCGGGTTCACCTCCGAACGGCGCGACAAGGGAGTCGTCCACACCACACCAGAACTCGAGCAGCAGTTGCTCTCCATCGCCCGTGCACAGGTGGCCGCGAGCGTGTCGGCATACGACCGTGGTGTGCGCTGGGAACAAGAGCGACTGCAGGTGCACGGCACACGCTGGCTGGCGATGTACCTGCCCGTCTGGCTGTACTCGTACCACTACAAGAAGGACGGGAAGAGCATGGTGCACTACATCGCCGTGAACGGCCGCACCGGCGAAGTGATGGGCAGCGTGCCCACCTCGACCGGGCGGTTGGTCGGCGCAGCGTTGACGGTCGGCACCGTCGTGGAAGGCATCATGATCGCGATCCTCGGAGCAATGAAGTGATCGCCGCGATCCTGGCGGCCAGCAACGGACCGGTGTGGCTGCTGATCTTCGGCCCGGCTGCCGGTGGCGGGCTGTACTACGGCCTGTGGAACTTCTACCGCAACGCCAACAAGTCACACAGCTTCGAGACCGAGACCCGGGTCGCGGCACAGCCGGTGACCGGCACGGAGAGCAAGATCAATGAGGTTCGGGGCACCACCAACTCCGACATCGAGGGCAACAACGTCTCCAACCACCGTCAACGGGTTCAGCGCGTGCCCTGATGGGGCACCGCAACCGTCGCACCTTCTGCGCGCGGTCAGGTGCCGTTGCGCTCGACCGGCCACGCGTCCGCGGACGCGTGGCCTGGCCGAGCCGTGCGCCGGCGGCGGCGGTGCTCAGACGACAACGCGTGAAACACACCTAGGGCCGGCGGCCATGCTCGGGGTGAACTGGGCGCCGGCGGGTGGGCCCTGCGACCTGCACACCGTGGGGAGGTCGAGCTCGCTCGACCAGCGTAACAAAGGGGTCTCACAGAGTTCCCGAAGCACCAGCCCACGCGTCCGCGGACGCGTGGGACGAGCTCACGCCGCAGCCTCTTGCCGGTGGCGACGCTGGTGGCATGGGGCGCAACGCAGCTGTAGTTCCTCGACGACGGTGTGGTGAGTGACCTCATAGTCGGGCACATGGTCGTACTGCAGCAGGGTGGTGGCCCCGCAGTCGACGCAGACGCGGTCGCGCTCCTTGACCACCCGTTTCTGACGAGTGCTCGGGTGCCGCCGCGCCGAACTCGCGTTGATCGGGCGGCCCTCGGCATCGTGGATCAGCACCCGGAGAAACGCCTCGGGAGCGATGTGTTGCACCACGCTCAGCGGCAGCGGTGAGCCATCGTCGAGGGTCGCACCGTCGGCGCGGACGTGCAACACCACTTCCGTGCTGAGGGCACCCCCGCCCTCACGCAACAGGTACGCCAACGCATCAGCGTGCTGCTGGGCCAAGCTCGGCCACTGGTCGACACCCGGTGCCGCCGGTCGCCGGCTCATCACGTCGGTCGTCAGCCGACTGATCAACACGCCGGCATCCAGCGGCACCAGTCGAGCCGTGAAGGTGACCATGCCATCGGGCTCGTTGCGCCAGGTGACCGAACGCTGCTCGTGCTGGTGCCGTGCCAGCTGCTGACCGTCGCTGTTGCGGTGCAGCCACGCTGCGATGGCCCTCGCCAGATGTCCCGCCGGCACATCCGTTGCGATGGCTGCCAGCTGCGCCTCGTTCGCCGGCGTGGCCAGCCGCGACAGGGTGCGCACCTTGGTGTACGACAGCTCGTCGGCCTCGAACATCGCAGCGATCAGCGGCAGAACGCGCAAGTGGCGGCCGACGCGGATCCACTCACGCGCCGTGGCGGCCGACGCGGATCCACTCACGCGCCGTGGCGACCTCGATGTCGGCGGCAGCGGCGATCCAGTGCGCGGCCGACACCGCACGAGCGGCCACCCACTCGCCGGGGTCGGCGAAGTTGGCGGCCAGCCCGATCACCATGCGTTGGCTGGACGACCAGGTGGTGAGGGCGAAGCTCAGCTCGTTCGTCAGCCGCAGTGACGGCGACTGCGTGGTGATGACGGGTTCAGGACGCGCGGCCATACGAGCCTCCAGCGGTGGTGTCTGGTTGTTCGGACCGCCCGGCACGTGCGAGGGGCAAGGTCGAGCTCGCTCGACTCAGCGTACTCAAGGGGTCTGACGCGGTTCCGGGGCCGCTCTTCACGCGTCCGCGGACGCGTGAAGGCGGCCGGCGTGCAGATGGCCGGGCTCGCTGTGCGTCACGCACGAGTTCACGAGCGAGCTACAGTGCCCATCATGGCCAGCAAGAAGACTCAGCTCGAGCACCTGCGTAACACCAACCTGTTCCAGGGTTGCTCCACCAAAGACCTCGAGAAGATCGCGAAGGCGAGCGACGAGATCACCATGCCTGCGGGTTCGTTGATCGTCGACCAGGGCCAGACCGGTCGCGAGGCGTTCATCGTGCTCGAGGGCACTGTGCTGGTGAAGCGCAACAACAAGAAGGTCGGCTCGTTCGGGCCCGGCACGATGGTCGGCGAGCTGTCGCTGCTCGATCACGGCCCGCGCACCGCCACGGTCACGTGCGAGACCGACTGCCTGCTGCTCCTTCTCGATCAGCGCCACTTCATGGGCGTCCTCGATCAGGTGCCCGCGCTCGCCCATAAGCTGCTCGCCACGCTGGCCGGCCGCATCCGCGATCTCGACCGCCAGTACTTCGGCTGACCCACCACGGCCGGGCCGGCTCAACCCAGCCGTCACAGTTTGGCGCTGAGGTGCGGTACTACCGCATCTGAACGCCAAACCCGTCGGGTGGTGGCGGAAGTGGGCACGCTGACGAGGGCGTACTAGGTTTGGGGTTGATATGAGCACGCACACGCCTCCTGCCTCCGACACCGCCGAGGGTGCTTCGGCCAGCTTCTCACTGAAGCGCGGCCTGAAGAACTTCAAGCCACACCAGCTGGCCATCGGGCTGGGCATCTTCATGGGCGTCTTCACGCTCGCGTCGGGCATCATCCCGCAGTTCACCGACTGGCACAGCGAGAAGGCCGTCACCCGCGAAGTGTTCGAGGGCATCCCCGGCGCCATCCAGGTCGCGTTCTACACGGTGATCCCCGTGCTGTTGATCTGGGGCGCGTTCAAGTTTGCCGACCGCGTGCGCAACTGGGAGCGCGGCGCCCCGGACCGCCGTAAGACCACCACCAAGAACGTCAAGAACCGTCTGCGCGACTTCCGTGCGGGCGCCTACATGCAGACGCTGCTGCGCGATGCCGGCGCCGGCCTCATGCACTCGATGATCTACTTCGGGTTCATGGCGCTGCTCGGTGTCACCACCGTGCTGGAGGTCGACCACCAGCTGCCGCCGAGCCTGAAGTTCCTGCACGGCCGCACCTACATGGCCTACAGCTTCATCGGTGATCTCGCCGGGCTCGTCTTCCTCGGCGGCATCCTTTGGGCCATCGCCCGCCGCTACATCCAGCGGCCGTACCGCATCCGCATCAAGACCAAGCCCGAGCACGCCGCCATCCTCGGCACGTTCCTGGTGATCTCCATCAGTGGGTTCCTCGCCGAGGCGTTCCGCATCGCCGAGATCCAGCAACCCTCGTACGAGAAGTGGAGCTTCATCGGCTACCCACTCAGCCAGCTGTTCGACGGGCTGAGCGAGAGCACACTCACCCTCTGGCACCAGATCAGCTGGATCGCCCACGTGGTCGCCTTCGCCGCCTTCCTGGTGATGCTGCCGATCACGATGCTGCGCCACATCTTCACCAGCCCGCTGAACATGTACCTCAAGGACCGCGATCGTCCCAAGGGTGCGATGCGTGCGATGCCCAACCTCACCGAAACCTCGCTGGAGAGCTTCGGCGCCAGCGTGGTGGAGGACTTCACCTGGAAGCAACTGCTCGATACCGACGCGTGCACGATGTGCGGCCGCTGCACCAGCGTGTGTCCCGCCCACGCCACCGGCAAGTCGCTCGACCCGCGCGAGATCGTGTTGAAGACCGGTGAGGTGATGGCCGCCAGCGCGAAGCACGGCCACGTCACCCCGCCGATGAGCACCGACGTGGAGATCACCATCTCCTCCAACTCGTTGTTCGAACGCATCACTGCGGAGGAGATCTGGGCATGCACCACCTGTCGCGCATGCGACGAGATCTGCCCCGTGCACATCGAGATCGTCGACAAGATCCTCGACATGCGGCGTTACCTCTCGCTGATGGAGAGCAACTTCCCCACCGAGCTGGGCAACGCCTACCGAGCAATGGAGAACCAGGGCAACCCGTGGGGCATGAACCAGGGCGAGCGCGGTGATTGGGCCAACGGCCTCGACGTGCAGGTGGTCGATCCGGGCCAGCCACTGGAAGCCGAGTACCTGTACTGGGTGGGCTGCGCCGGCTCGTTCGACGACAAGAACAAGAAGGTCACCCAGGCGATGGCCAACCTGTTGCGCCGCGCCGGCATCACCGTCGCCATCCTCGGCCCCAGCGAAATGTGCACCGGCGACAGCGCCCGCCGCAGCGGCAACGAGTACCTGTTCCAGATGCTCGCGATGCCCAACATCGAGATGCTCGACGGCATGGGCGTGAAGAAGATCATCACCCAGTGCCCGCACTGCTTCAACACCTTGAAGAACGAGTACCCGCAGCTCGGCGGCAACTACGAGGTGATCCATCACACCCAGCTGCTGGAGAACCTGATCGACACCGGCCAGCTCGATGTCAGCCAGGCCAGCCTGGAAGAGCGGATCACTTACCACGACAGCTGCTACCTCGGCCGTCACAACGACGTCTACCTCGCCCCGCGCAAGGTGGTCGCCAGCATCAAGGGCATCGAAGTCGTCGAGATGCCGCGCAACGGCACGAAGGGCATGTGCTGCGGTGCCGGCGGTGCACGGATGTGGATGGAGGAGAACGTCGGCACCAAGGTGAACGACGAGCGTGCGCTCGAGGCGATCAGCACCGGTGCCAGTCGCGTCGCCACCGCCTGCCCGTTCTGCTACATCATGCTCGACGACGGTGTGAAGGCCGCCGGCAAGGAGGAGGCCGAGGTGAAGGTCGCCGACATCTCGATCCACCTGCTCGACGCGATCGAAGCCGGCGAGCGCCGCCTCGCCGCCCAGGGTGCGCCGATCGCCACCGGTACGCCGGTCGTGGTCTCGCCGCTGTCACGCGGCGTGGTTGCTGGCGGGGCCGTGGCGCTCGCCGAGGCGAAGGCCGAGGGCATCGACCCGGCCACCATCGCCGAGGGCGACCAGGTCACCTGACCGGTCGAACGCACTACCCGTTCAGCGGCTCAGCCGGCTGGGCCGCACGCGTCGGTACTTTCCACACGATGTAGCTGGTGCCGACGATCGCCAGCGCGATCAGCCCCACCACCAACCACCACCGTTCGCGCAGCATCACGGCGCTCACCGTCACCGCGACCCACATCATCGAGATCGCGACTCGCTTCACACGTCGTGGCATACCGAGGCCGGCACGGTGATCGCGCACCATCGGACCGATGCGCGGCAGGTTGAGCACCCACTGTTCGAACCGCGGGCTCGAGTGGCTGAAGCACCAGGCGGCCATGATGAAGAAGACTGTGGTCGGCAGGCCCGGCACGACCACCCCGACCGACCCGACGCCGACCGCCGCGAACCCGGCGACCGTCCACGCCACTCGGGCAACGGGGTGCTGGCGCATCGCTAGGACACGAGATGAACGACGTCCTGGACGAGGAGCACGAGCAGGAGCACGATCACCGCCAGAGCCACCGCCGAGAAGTGCCAGCGGTACTTGTGGTCAACGGCGAAGAAGCGACGAATGGTGAACACGTCGCACGTCATTGCGAGCACGCCGATGATGATCCCCAGGATCGGCCCGACACCCGTGGCGAACCCGACGGCCGGCAGCACGAACGGGAACACCACGTAGGTGAGCGTGCAACGGGTGGCCGAGATGAGCATCGACTTCTGGAACGTGGAGTACGCCGAGGCTGCGGTGACACCCGCCGGCCGCTCGCGTATCCGCAGGACGCGACGAACCACCAGGTCGGCCGTGGAGCGTCGCACGGGTGAGCCGTCGTGACGGATCGGGCAGCCGGGAGCAGCCGAGGGCGCTTCGGCCAGGGCGCGATGGTCGATCGGGCAACGACTTGCCACGTCGGTCAGCGGCTGCTCGACATCTTCGGATCGCGCTGTGTCCATCGCCTCAAGACTCACCTTCGAACAGACCTTCAGCCTAACCGGCCACCGCAGTGGCACGCGAACCGTTGCACCTCGGCCGTTGCACCTCGGCCCGGTGCCTCACAGCCCGCCCGCCGGAACGCCCGCCCGAACACCCGACGGGGCGACGCCGGCTGGGTCTGCCAGCAACGCGGCCCAGGCCAGCTCGCTCGCACCCACCAGCGGCGCATCCTCGGCGAGCCGGGATGGGGTCACACGGACCCCGGCCCGCAAAGCCGGTAGGACGCGGGCGCCGAGCTCGTTGTCGATGGCTCCGGCCACGTACGGGTGCAGCCGGCCGAAGATGCCACCCATCACCACCAGCTCAGGGTCGAGCACATTGATCAAGGTGGCCAGGCCAACACCCAACCAGCGCCCGTGCGCCTGCATCACTGCCAGCGTGCGCTCGTCGCCGGCGGAGGCCGCAGTGCACACCGCGTCGAACGCTGCCCGACCGCCGTCGGGGGCGAGCCCGGCTCGCCGCAGCAGCGCTTCCTCTCCCACCTCGGTCTCCCAGCAGCCGATGGCACCGCAGTTGCACGCCAGACCGTCGAGGTTCACGGGGATGTGGCCGATCTCGCCGGCGAAACCCGACGCACTGGTCATCGCCCGCCCACCAGAGATGATGCCCCCGCCAACGCCCACCTCGCCAGAGACGTAGAGCACGTTGGCCATGCCGGCGGCGGCACCGCGGGTGTTCTCCGCAAGGGCACCCAGATCACCCTCGTTGGCAACTGCAACGGGCACGCCGGCGGGCAGCACGTCAGCCAACAGTGCTCCGATCGGCGTGTCGCTCCACCCGAGGTTGGGAGCCAGCACGACGGTGTTGTCGGAGCGGCGAACGATGCCCGCGACAGCGACACCCGCACCGTGCACCAAGCACTCGGTGGGCAGCGCACGGATGACTTCTCGCACCAGCGCGCCGATGTCGGCCACCGCTGCTTCCGGTGCAGCCATCGAGCGTGGGCGGTCGATGCGGCGCATCGCGAGCGTGGCACCGCCGAGCCCGTACGCGGCCACCGCCAGGGTGTCGACGAGCACTTCGATCGCGAGCACGGCGTTGAGGCCACCTGCCGCCCGGACGACGGGCGACGGCCGGCCCGGGGTGCCGTCGGGTGTCGCCCGTACCTCGGTCGCGAGGCCGTGGCGCACCAGATCACCGACCAGCGCGCCGACCGCGCTGCGATTGAGGCCCGTGGCAGCCACAAGATCGGAACGTGACGCACTGCCACTGAGGTGGAGGCGGCTGAGCACCACCGACAGGTTGGAACGGCGCACCGCCTCACTGCGCAGACCTGTCGTCATCCTGTGTCCGTTCCCATCCCCCGGTGGTATTTGTTGTAGCCTACGACAAACATCCTGACAAGGAGCACCAACTCGTGAACGCTCAGTTCTTCGACACCGTCGACACCATCCGCTTCGAGGGCCCTGAGTCCGACAACCCGCTGGCCTTTCGCTGGTACGACGCCGACCGGGTGGTCGCCGGTCGCACGATGCGCGATCACCTTCGCTTTGCAGTGTGCTACTGGCACAGCTTCAACTGGAACGGCGCCGACATCTTCGGCGACGGCACCCTCGATCGGCCGTGGCTCACCGCCGCCGATCCGATGCAGGGCGCGGAGCAGAAGATGGCAGCGGCGTTCGAGTTCATGGCGAAGTTGGGCGCGCCGTTCTGGTGCTTCCACGACCACGACATCGCACCCGAGGGCACGACGTTCGCCGAGTCGGCCGCCAACCTCGACCGGATGGTCGACCTCGCCGCCGGCTACCAGGAGACCACAGGGATCAAGCTGCTGTGGGGCACCGCGAAGCTGTTCGCCAACCGGCGCTGGCTCGCCGGTGCGGCCACCAACCCGAACCCCGAGATGTTCGCCTACGCGGCCGGGCAGGTGGCCCACTGCATGGAGGTGACCCAGCGGCTTGGTGGCGCCAACTACGTGCTGTGGGGTGGCCGCGAGGGCTACGAGACGTTGCTCAACACCGACATGCAGCGCGAACTCGATCAACTCGGCCGGTTCCTCAACATGGTGGTGGAGCACAAGCACGCGATCGGTTTCGAGGGAGCGATCCTGCTGGAGCCCAAGCCGTTCGAGCCCACCAAGCACCAGTACGACTACGACGTCGCCACCGTCTACGGCTTCCTGCAGCGCTATGGGCTGGAACACGAGATCAAGGTCAACATCGAGGTCAACCACGCCACGTTGTCGGGCCACGACTTCGCCCACGAGGTGGCCACGGCCGTCAACAGCGGCATCTTCGGTTCGATCGACGCCAATGCAGGCGACGACCGGCTCGGCTGGGATCTCGATCGCTTCCCCGTCTCAGTGGAGCAGATGACCCTCGGCATGGTGGAGATCCTGCGCGGCGGCGGCTTCACCACCGGCGGGCTGAACTTCGACTCCAAGCTGCGGCGGCCGTCGATCAACCGCGACGACCTGTTCATCGCCCACATCGGTGGCATGGACACGATGGCGCGCTCACTGCTCGCCGCGGTCGGCGTGATGGCCGATCTCGACGCTGAGCGCAACGCTCGCTACGCCGGCTGGGACACCCAGTTCGGCGGCGACCTGCTCGAAGGCAAGTTCACACTCGCCGCACTGCGCGAGCGGGCCAGCACCGTGCCATCACCGCAGCCGGTCTCGAGTGGCCAAGAGCGGTTGGAGAACCTGGTGGCTCGTCACATCGAACGCGCCCGCTGACCGGCGAACCGGTCAGAGCGTGTTCTGGTCGTACTTGCTGGCGACCGCGCCCTGCTGGTTCTGGTACTTGCTCTTCAGATCCGGGTGGCCGTAGGGGCGCTCGGCCGCACGATCGAGCTTCTGGAACACGAGCTGCGCCACCTTCATGCCGGGGCGAAGCAGGATCGGCAGGTTGCTGACGTTCGACAGCTCGAGCACCACGGTGCCCTTGAAGCCGGGGTCGATGAACCCGGCCGTGGCATGCACCTGCAGGCCCAGGCGGCCCAGCGACGACTTGCCGTTGACGACGCCGACAATGTCGTCGGGGCAGCCGACCGTCTCGGCCGTGTGGCCGAGCGCGAACTCGCCGGGGTGCAGCACGAACGGCTTTCCCTCTGGCACGCTGACCGTTTCCATCAGCTTGTCCTGCGGCTCGAACGGATCGATGTGGGTGAGGCGACTGTTGCGCATCACCCGGAACTCGGTGCCGAGACGAACGTCGACCGACGCCGGCTGCACCAGTTCGGGGTCGTACGGGTCGAGCAGGATGCGGCCGGACCCGATCAGTTCGCGCAGGGTGCCGTCGGAGAGAATCACGTGGCGAGACTACTGGCCGCCCGCAAGGCGGCCGCACTCGGTTCTCGGTGGCGCACGGTCGTGCGAGGGCGGTATCCTGCACAACGTTCTGCGGGTGTAGTTCAGAGGTAGAACATCAGCTTCCCAAGCTGAGAACGCGGGTTCGATTCCCGTCACCCGCTCCGATGAAAGACCAGCTCAGAGGGGTTGCGCCCCCCGAGCGAGTCTCCCGAGATGGGTCGTCGTGCCACTTCGTGCCACTTCCGTGCCATATCTGAGTAGAGTCCGCTGAGTGAGTCGCAGCCGGTGGGGCAGTGTGCGGAAATTGCCATCAGGTCGTTTCCAGGCGCGCTACTGCGTCGACTATGTGTGGCACACGGCTCCCGTGACCTTTCGGACGATGCGTGAAGCCGACGCCTTCTTGGCAACTGTCCGAACCGATGTCGAGCGCGGGGCGTGGATCGACCCGGATGCGGGCAAGACGACGTTCGAGGAGTACTCCGCGCGATGGCTTTCGGAACGACCGCAGCTGCGCCCACGCACTCGTGAGCTGTACGAGGGTCAGCTTCGCCTCCACATACTTCCGGTGCTCGGCAAGGTCGAACTCGGCGAGATCACACCGAGCCGTGTGCGGCGCTGGCGGGCAGACATGATCTCTGCCGGCAAGCCGGGCGCATCCACGGTTGCCAAGTGCTACCGCCTGGTGCACGCAGTACTCAACACTGCGGTCGAGGACGGGATCATCCTTCGCAACCCCTGTGTGGTGAAGGGCGCCTCTGTCGAGAGGCCAGCCGAGCGGCCGGTGGCAAGCATCCAGCAAGTGTTCGCCATCGCCGACACCATCGCTGCGGAGTTTCGAGTCGCTGTACTGCTTGCCACGTTCTGCGGCCTTCGACTCGGCGAGATCCGCGCCCTTCGCCGGCACCACGTCGATCTCCGACGCGGCACGGTGAGGATCGAGGAGCAGCTACAGGAACTCATCGACGGCACACTCGTTCTTGGGCCACCGAAGACCGATGCCGGGGTTCGCACCATTGCCATCCCGATGGTGATCATTCCCGAGATCGAGATGCACCTCGCATCGGTCGAAGAACGCCCCGATGCGCTCCTGTTCACTACGACCAGCGGAGCGCCGATGCGCCGCGCGAGTCTCTACACAGCGTGGAAGCGTGCCATCGCGGCGAACGGAATCGACGGACTGAGATTCCATGATCTGCGCCACACCGGCAACACGTTGGCCGCCGCGACCGGGGCGAGCACGAAGGAGCTGATGTCCCGCATGGGACACGCGTCATCTCGCGCCGCGCTGATCTACCAGCACGCAACACAGGATCGCGACGCGGCGATTGCCGAAGCCCTGAGCTCCATGATCCACGAACATCGATCCGCCGAGCGGTGATGCGTACGGGCATCCCCGAACTCGACATATCGATCCAGCAGTTCAGCCCGCTCCAACGGAACTTCCAACACGACCTCCAACGACGACTTCCCGAGCTCCGATCAGCCACAAGCGGACCTCGACGAGAAGCCCCCCGCCAGGATCACTCAATCACCGGAATATCTACAGTTCTGCGTTGCCTCATTCGCCCGGTCCATGCCAGACACCAAGGTCGATGAGCAAACCGGCCCAATGGTCAAGGTCCGGCCCAGCGGGCCCGAGGCACTCGTCGCTGAGCTGCCACACCGCGCCGCCACCCTCGAAGGAATACGTCGCGACAGCCATGTTCGATGCGAGTGCCGAAGCGGTCAACAGTTGATTCGCAGCCTTTGGCACGACCACCAGCCAGATCGGGCCGACGACCAGCGGCGTGCTGAGTACGCGGATCGTCCATCGGTGGTCCGCCCACGACGGAAAGAAACCCCCCGGCGCCCAGGCCCCACCGGACAACACCTCGAACGTTCCGCACACGTCGAGCGCGACGTTGATGATCTGCGGCGCCTTCTCAGTCGGACAGAACATCCGGATCCGGTGCACGTCAGCTGAATCAGGAGTGCGATCCACGCTCACCCAAATGTCGTCGGCTCCGACCGGCCCATTGCCGAACGGCTGTCCCGAGATCCACGAGATGAGCGACAAGCCGTCACCGCCTTGCGGTGAGCTGTCCACGCGAGCAACAGCAGCATCGAACTTGGTCGCCCCAGCCTTAGTCGAGATGTTCGTTACCTTCACCCACCTGGGACCGTCGGAGGCGTGCATGGCGACACGTCGCCCCATCGCCCCTGGAAACATTGCGGGAAGCCAACGCTCGATCACGAAGTCACACAACGGGCGAACCCCACCAGGCGATCGGCAAACCACCTCCAACCGCACCAACCCGTGGGCTACCTCAGGCACGCGCCGCGACTCTTCGCTGATCTCGAGCCGCACCAGCGCATAGTGCCCGAGCTGAAGGCCATTGTCCAGCGAGCAGAGCGGCAGTTCTGCATCGAGTTCGGAACACAATCGGTACGTTGATTGCCATGTCGGATCTCCGGTCACGCTTACGTCGAGACTTCCGTGAGGCGCGAAATCGAATGTCGGTTCGTGATCCGATCCCGCCGATCCAAGATCACTTCGCCGCCGGGCATCGCCAAGGGGCTGTGGGCTGCCTCACAGTCAGTGCCTTCGTTCGTTCGTGGCGCGCAGTGCGGCTGGAGCACCGCTCCAGCCGACACGTCTGAACGGCGAATCTCACTGGCAGATTTGCGGGGCTGGGCTGCTTTAGAACCCGCCAGCCAGTGTGGCGACCGACAGTTCGGAAGGCACCCTGATGAACCGCGAGGATTGACCAAACCTTTCGGCTGACCCTAGGGTCGATCTCAGTGACGACCAGAAGCCAACTATGAACGCACGGACCAGGTTCGTACCGTTTGCCCTGCTCTGCCTCGGGAGTATCTCGGTCGGCTGTACCGACAATGGCGACCGCCCTCAGGCCACGAGTTCGCCCGGCACACAACCGTCACCCACTTCCGCGGCCGAGCGCACCTTGGACGGTCCCGCCGCGCCTGCGGGCTGGTTCGCTGACCTGAGGAGCCTCTCGATCCACACCGCAGTGAGCATGTCCCCGCAGGAATCAGCGATCACCATCAGCGCCTTCAACAAGGTGGTACGCGAGTGCCTTCAGCTGAACGGCTTCTCGGTCCAGATTGCTGACCCCGATCCTGCTGCGTTGTCCGAACTCGTGATTCGCCGATACCGGCGCATCACGTTCAACGACCGCGCAGCGCTACAGGCTTCGGGTTACGAGTCACTTGTGAACCCGCCTCAGATTGAGGGATTCGCAGATCCGGTGACCTTCACGGATGCCAACGGCGGCGCAGCAGTGCCACAGCGAGTTCGTGAGCAATGCGTTCTTGAGGGTAAGGCAGCGTTGGGCCTGCGAGACACGGAGGTCGCTGGCGTTTCTCTGATTCCGGGAGCGTCGGAGGCCGAAGCAGCTCTCACCCGCCAGGTGATGGACGAGACGCAGCGCGAAGCCGAGGTGTGGCGGGTATGTATGGAAGCCGCAGGTCTGACACCATATTTTCCCGGCATGATTCCGCCAGAGGTGAAGGGTGGCCGCGTGAGCACTATCACCGGGGCGTTGGCAGATGCTGGGTGCAGACAAACGAGCGGTTTGCTTGCAAGGACATTGGAAATCCGGCGTGCGGCCGTCGCCGACTACCTAGCCACTCACGCGTCGATCATCGCAGAAGCGTTCCAACGGCAAGCCACCCAAGTCGGACTTGCTCAAGCAGTGCTGGCGGAATGACGTAGGCACTCTCCAGCACACCTATCTCACTGGCAGTTCTGGGCGCTCACGAACCTGCGGCAGTCACCTGTATAGACAACGCCTCTGGAGGCACTACGCCTGGAATGCGGCCCACAAAAGTAGCCATGTAAGAACCCACAGGTAGCGGCGCGTACGGTGTGTCACCAACACACAGCGGTATCCGCCCGTCCGCACTTTCGGCGTCTCTGGAGCACATCCCGTAACTGGCTTGCACACGAATCGGAAGGCGGCTTTCGCCGACCGGCAGCACGAGTGGTTGCGGCGAACAGTCCGCTTGAAAGACTGCGTCGGCGGGCACGTACTCATTCGCCAACACGACACGAAACTTCGGTGCGCAGCCATCCTCGAGAATCGCTACTGGGCTTCCGGTGGAGTTGTTCACCACTATCCAACCCTCCACGACTGCGTTACCTGCGACCTCGTCAGTCGGGAACTCCATTCGCATGGTCACCGACTCATTGGCGGATGGTGCGGGTGATGCCGGTGGGCTGGTCGTCGCCGACGGAGCGGATTGCGGCGTGATGCCAGCCGACTCGCTCCCGCAGCTCACCAGCAGATAGCCAGCCGCGATGAGGGTCACCAGTGGGCGATTTCTGAGCACTCCTCTTTGACGTCGTGTCCGTTCCATCGGTTCCGAATGGTATGGCGCAAGAACGGACCGCAGATCGGCAGCTCGGCGCTAGCAAGCGGTTCAGCTGAACCGCTCACTTCGGCAGTTCTGCGCGATGTCTACGCCGGTTCCGAGCCTGCCCATTGCGTGCAGCTGAACACGGAGGCAGGCGGCTCACGGACCTCTTCGACGTAGAGCGTCGAGCATGTTTCTGTGCGCCATGCCTCGGATCTGAGGGACGTGGTCCAGTCCCAGTACATCGTCACCTGGCCCGCCTCAGTTCGGAAGATGATCGCGACGAACGCTCCTTCGTTATCTCGCGTCTGGTTGACGAACACCGCCGGTCTACCTTCTCGGTGGGCGGCGAGAAAGCACTCCCTGGCCTCGGCATCGACCTTGTCGCCCAGCATTGATGGGCCTCCCAGCTGGTCCCACCCGCACGGCGTCGCATCGCCGAGCTGCACCGCCTCCGTGGGAGCGAGGTCGATGGCAACGTCCAGCTGCGCCAGTACCGCCTCGAAGGCGGCTTGGTCGTTGGACGACTGAATCTGGTCGTCGGTAGTCACGGGCTGCGGGTCCGTGGTCGCGGCACCGTCGCTGCTCGTCGAGGAGGCACAACGACAGCGGTTGTACTCGCCCGTTCATTGGAGGCTGATCGACCAGAGTTGTCGCAGGCCACCAGCAGCACCACAGCGGCGTAGCGGGCGGCACCTGCGACGCATCGTCGTGCTTGGCAGGCAGCTTCTGTTCGGAAGATCTTCCCGCGACGCATCCACCCAGAGTGCCCGAACCTGCCTCCGTTGTCCACCACGCAGACTGTAGTTCTGGGCGGTCAAGTCAGTGAAGGTCCACATCCTCTCAGTGCATCGGCCGGAGCGGCGAACTTGACGCCCTCGGGGAGCGGATCGTCGAGCGTTACCGACTGGACGACCGTCGCACACTCCGCGAGGCAATCAGATCCCTTGATCTCGCGCACGTACGCCGACACGACCGCAACCCCGTCTCGCACCTCCACCGTCACACCCGCAGGCTGCCTTCCGCAGAAGAGATCGATCGGGTAATAGGTCGACACCGTTAGCACACGGCGGTCAGGCGAGACCGTTACCTCAGCAAGCTCCACCGTATGCCGCTTCGCGTCCGAGCCGCATCCAACCGCCAGGACAGCAACGAGCAAACCCGATACCGCGCTCCGCATCATCGACGCCCTCCTCTGATTGCCATGTTCAACCGCATAAGTATCGCCGGGCAGAGCGTGCCGCATAGCGACTGGACCGCCAACCGAGGCCCCCCTCAGCTCAACGTGACCTCCACAGTTTTGAGCACCTTGCAGATGCCAGTCCGGCTGACCTCGACTCCGTCAACAGTCGTGGCTGTGCCGCCTCGGGACGCCTCAATTGCGTAGGTGCCGGGTCGCTCGTACGCTCCGCCGTAGAAGCAGTCTTCAGAAGGGATGGCACTCAGCTCCTGCGTGTAATCGCCGTCTGTGACTTTCACCACCGCATCGCAGACTGGCTTGCCGTCCGAATCCTGGACACGAATCCTCAGGCCGGGATAGGCGACCGCGTTGCAGTACGTGCTCTCCCGACAGGCCGTCAGGAACAGCAGAATTCCCCCTGCAACTGCGACAAACCCTCGTTGCATCAGCGCCCCCCGTCGCAGCGCATAGTGCCCGGTATGTGCGCTGCGCGCAAGTGGTTCTGCGTGAGCGTTATGTGCGGGGGCGCGGTCAGCGTGCGGCGCCGGCGATGAACGTGGAGACGATGTAGGTGGCGTGGCGGTCGAGGGAGACTCTGGCGCGGTCGTAGCGCATCGTGGTTCTCGGGTCGGCGTGGGAGGCGGCTTCTTGGACGTCGCGTAGCGGGACGCCGGCGTCGAGGGCGGCGGTGATGAACCCGTGGCGCAGGGTGTGGGGGCCGATGTGTTTGTTGATC
>JAYSPV010000107.1:0-4195 GCA_043721915.1 Ilumatobacteraceae bacterium
GCTGGCGTGCGCGCGATGGCACGCGCCGAAGGCGTCGTCCACGAAGGCATCGATGCCCTCGACCAGCTTCGCCACGAAGGCCGGGTCGTCGGCTTCCTCACCGGCGTCGAACCGTAGGTTCTCCATCAGCTCCACGCCGGGGGCGAGCTCGGCCAGCCGGGCGCGCACGGCGTCCATGCTGTACTTCGGGTTGGGCTGGCCCTTGGGCCGGCCGAGGTGCGAGGCCGTGACGACCTGCGCACCGCGCTCGGTGAGCCAGTTGATCGTGGGCAGGGCTGCGCGGATGCGGAAGTCGTCGGTGATCTCACCGTTCTCCATCGGAACGTTGAAGTCGGTACGAACCAGCACCCGCTTGCCGCTCACGTCGCCGAGGTCGGCGAGGGTGGGGATGCGGCCTGCCATCGCTTACTTCTTCGACCGCTTGGCGACCTTGGAGCCGGCGTACAGCGTGGTGTCGATGAGGCGGTTGCTGTAGCCCCACTCGTTGTCGTACCACGACAGCACCTTCACCATCTTGCCCATGCTCATCGTCAGGCCGGCATCGAAGATGCTGCTGTGCGGGTCGCCCTGGATGTCGCTGGAGACGATCGGGTCTTCGGTGTAGCGCAGGATGCCCTTGAGCGGGCCCGACGACGCGGCCTTCTTGTAGACAGCGTTGATCTGCGCGACCGTGGCTGCGGTCTTCAGGTTGGCGGTGAAGTCGACGATCGAGCCGGTGGGTACGGGCACGCGCAGCGAGGTGCCGTCGAGCTTGCCCTTCATGCTGGTGAGCACGAGGCTCGTGGCCCGGGCAGCACCGGTGCCGGTGGGAACGATGTTGATCGCTGCGCCGCGGGCACGGCGGAGATCCTTGTGCGGGCCGTCGACCAACTGCTGGTCGCCGGTGTACGCGTGGACCGTCTGCATCAGGCCCTGCTCGATGCCGAACGCGTCGTCGAGCACCTTCACCAGCGGCACGAAGCAGTTGGTGGTGCAGCTCGCGTTTGAGATGACCTTCTGGGTCTTGAAGTCGAACTCCTTGTGGTTGACGCCATACACGAAGGTGGCGTCGGCGCCGTCGCACGGGGCCGAGACGATGACCAGCGGGGCGCCGGCCTCGAGGTGGTACGCAGCTGTGGCGCGCGTGGTGAAGAAGCCCGTGCTCTCGATCACGACATCCACACCGAGGTCGCCCCACGGCAGGTTCTTCGGGTCGCGCTCGCTGAGCACTCTCAGCTCGTCGCCATCGACGCTGATGCCGTTCCTGGTCGCCTTGATCGTGTTGGGCAGAACTCCCAGCACCGAGTCGTACTTGAGCAGATGGGCCATCTGGTCGAGGGAACCGAGATCGTTCACCGCCACGAAGTCGATGTCGGCGCCACGCTGCTTGGCGGCGCGAAAGAAGTTGCGCCCGATGCGCCCGAAACCATTGATGCCGACGCGAACCGTCATGGTTGCGTCTCCTTTCACGAGGGGAATGCTTGCGTCGGGGATCCTACTCAAGCAGAGGTGGGCCGAACCCGGCCGTTGGTCCCTTTGTGAGACCGCGCACTGCTCAGCGGCTGAGGTCGCGGTGCCCTGTGCGGACCGCGTAGCCGTGCGCGCGCAGCCGCCCGGACAGCTCCTCGGCGACCGCAACGCTGCGATGGCGCCCACCGGTGCACCCGAACGCAACCGTGAGGTAGCTCTTGCCCTCACTCTCGTACGCGGGCAGCAACGACAGCATCAGCGCCTCGAAGCGGTCGAGGAAGTCGCTGGCCTGCGCACGTTCGAGCACGAAGTCGCGAACCGCCGGGTCGTGCCCGGTGAGTGGACGCAGCGCGTCATCCCAATGCGGGTTGGGAAGGAACCGAACATCCATCACCACGTCGGCGTCAATCGGCAGACCGTGCTTGAACCCGAAGCTCTCCACCGCGATCTGCAACCGCTGGCCGTCGCCGACCTCGTCGAACGCGGCCAGCAGCTTGGCCTTCAGCTGGTGCACGTTCAGTTCGCTGGTGTCGATCACGAGATCTGCGGCGCTCTTCACCGGTTGCAGCAGGTCGCGCTCGAGGTCGATGGCCTCCACGAGGCCTGGCGCTTCGCCGTCGAGAGGGTGCTTGCGGCGCGTCGCGTCGTAACGCTTCACCAACGCCGTCGACGACGCGTCGAGGAACAGCATCCGCACCCGGTGGCCGCTCGCACGAAGCGCCGCCACCTTCGGGAGCAGCTCGACGTGCTGGCGGCCCGCCACGAGTGCGAGCCGATGGATGTCGCTGCCCGGCTTGCTGACGAGTTCGACGATCGTGTCGACCAAGCTGGTGGGCAGGTTGTCGATCACGTACCAGCCGAGGTCCTCCAGCACCGCCGCGGCACCGGAGCGGCCGGCCCCGGACATGCCGGTGATCAGCAGGATGTCGGCCATGCGCTGATCGTAGGCCGTCAGATCTTGCGCGTGCGCAGATAGAGCAGGCGCGGGATGGTGGACGCGGCGACGTACTCCTCCGCCTTGGCGAGGAAGCCCGCCGGCGGCGCAGGTTCTTCCATTCGTTCGAGCAGCAACCCGTTGTCCGACAGCGTGTTGATGTAGCGGCTGAGCGGGCGGTGGATGAAGGGGATGAACACATCCTTCTCCACCTCCTCGATCGTCTCATCCTCGATCAGATACGGGCCGATGCGCCAGTATTGCTCGGGCGGGTCGAGGAACTGGTCGTCGATCCAGCCGCTGTTCGGAGTCTGCAGTAGCGGGTGGTTGAGGAAGAAGCAGAACCGACCACCGGGTTGCAGCACGCGGCTGACCTCCGAGATGGCGCTGTCGACGTCGCGAATGTGCTCGAACACCAGGCAGGCGACGACCGCATCGAAACTGGCGTCAGCGAAGGGCAGTTGGGCAGCGCCGGCGCGGGCGAACGCTCCCCCGCCGCGTTCGTGCGCGACGCTGACGCAGTTCCACGTCGGGTCGATGCCGATCACGTCGGCGCCCATCTTCGCCGCCAGCCGGCTGACCTGACCGTCGCCGCAGCCGACATCGAGCACCCTGCGGGCACCGTGCAGCTCACGGGCAGCGAGCGGAAGGATCTGCTCCTCGTACTCCGGGTCGGCGCCGGCGGTGAAACCATCGATCCACCACTCGGCGTGGGTTTCCCAGAGGTTGTTGCTCGCAGCGCCGTCAGTCACGAGGCCACAGGGTAGGGGCCGCGTCGTAGAGTGCGGCCCATGCGCTTCTCCGTCTGGCCCTCCTACGACCGCAGCTGGAGTGAAACCCTCTCGCTCGCCCAATGGGCGGAGGCCAACGGTTACCACTCGTTCTGGTACGCCGACCACTTCATGTCACCTGCGGGTGACGGCGAACCGATCGGTGACGCCCACGAGTGCTGGACCATCCTTGCTGGCATCGGCGCACTCGTACCCCGGTTGCGACTGGTCTCGATGGTGTCGCCGGTGACGCTTCACCATCCCGTCGTGCTCGCCAAGCGGGCCACCACCACCGACCACATCTCGGGCGGCCGTGCCGTGCTCGGCCTCGGCGCCGGTTGGCAGGTGGAAGAGCACGCGGCATACGGCTTCGACCTGCCCCCGGTTGGGCCACGCGTCAGTCGCTTCGCCGAGGCGATCGAACTGGTGCACCGGCTGTTCCGCGAGCAGGCCGTCAACTTCCACGGCGAGACGTACCAGCTCACCGACGCTCCCTTCGGGCCCAAGCCGGTGAACGGCACGCTGCCCCTGCTCGTCGGTACCGGCAGCCCGCGGATGATGCGCCTCACGGCTCGCTGGGCGGAGGAGTGGAACACCTGGGGCGACCCGCGCGAGGTACGCCGTCGTACCGACCTGTTCCTCACGGCGTGCGAGTCCGTCGGCCGCGACCCCGACACCCTGCACCGCTCGTCGCAAGCGATGATCTTCTACACACCGACCGCCGCGGCACGAGCCGCCGTCGAGCCGCACATCGTGCCCGACCGTTCACTCGTCGGCGGCGCGCAGGAGCTGATCGACCAGCTCGCCACCTACCGCGAGATGGGCGTGGACGAGTTCGCGATCGCCGACTTCACGTTGGGTGACACCGAGGCCGAACGGCGCGACACGTACGCCGCCTTGCACGAGCACGTCGTCACGCAACTGGTGTAGCGCAGGTCCGCCTGACGCGACGCAGCTTGACGGAACCTCGAACCGGCCCGCCGCCAGCAGCAGCACGACCTTCTCCGTTTTCTGGATCGGCAACGTGGGTTGTCGCGATCGG
>JAYSPV010000108.1:0-42745 GCA_043721915.1 Ilumatobacteraceae bacterium
TGGCCCGCGTGGTCGACGGGATGATCGAGATCGATGTGGAGGTCACAGAATGAGCACGCTCGAGATCAAGGGCCTGGTCGCCTCGGTGGCCGGCAAGCAGATCCTCAATGGCATCGACCTGGTCATCCAATCCGGTGAGGTGCACGCGGTGATGGGGCCCAACGGCGCCGGCAAGAGCACGCTCAGCGCAGTCGTCATGGGTAAGCCGGGCTACGAGGTGCACGCCGGTGAAGTACTGCTGGACGGCGTCGATCTGCTTGCCCTGCCGGCCTGGCAGCGCGCACAGGCAGGTGTGCATTTGGTGATGCAGTACCCGAGCGAGGTCCCCGGCGTGGGCCTGGCCGACATGCTCGCCGAAGCGTTCCGGGCACGCGGCCGCAGCACCGAAGAGCTCGCCACCGAGGTGGCCGCCGAGGCCGACCGGATCAACTTCCCGGTTGCCCTGCTCGATCGTTCACTCAACGTCGATCTCTCCGGCGGTGAGAAGAAGCGCAACGAGACCCTGCAACTGGCGTTGTTGGCACCCAAGTTCGCCATCCTCGACGAGCTGGACAGCGGTCTCGACATCGACGCCCTTCGCGACTGCGCTCGCCGCGTCGAGGACGCAACGCACGAGACCGGGTTGGGCGTGCTTGCGATCACGCACTACAACCGGCTGCTGGAAGAACTGCGCCCCGACCACGTCCACATCCTGGTCAAGGGCCGCATCGTCGCGAGTGGTGGCCCCGAGCTCGCCGACCAGTTGGAACGCGACGGCTACGAGGCGTTCACGGGTGGCGAGCCTGAAGGCGCGATCGCGTCGCCAGCCGCCGGTGGCCTCGACGACCTCTTCGCCATCTGATTCGTCCTACGCCAGCGCCGGCATGGCGCGCGTTGCCGCCCATCGGCTCTGACTGGGAGGACGGAGCCGATGGGCGGGTCGCGAGCGCCAAAGGGGTCACATCGCACGCAGGCGGGCGATGCGTTCCTCCGTCGCAGGATGGGTGCTGAACAGCCGTGCCATGCCGGCGTTGCGGCCGCCGCGCAGCTCGTTCAGCGGATTGTGGATGTACGCCTGAGCTTGCGCCGGAGCGATCGCCATCGGCCGGCTCATTGCCAGCGTCTCGATTCGCCCGAGAGCGTCGGCGAGTGCGTGGCCGCTGCCCAGCAACTCGGCGGCTCCGCGGTCGGCCTCGAACTCGCGTGAACGGCTGATCGACATCTGAATCAGCGATGCAGCGATCGGTGCAAGCAGCGACATCAACAGCATTGCGATCGGGTTCGGTCGGTCCTCGTCGTCGCGTCCGCCGCCGAACATGCTGGCGAACATCGCCATCTGGGCGATGAAGCTGATCGCAGTAGCGATTGCGGCTGCAACGGAGCCGATCAGGATGTCGCGGTGCTTGACGTGCATCAGCTCGTGGGCCATCACGCCCTCGATCTCGTGACGCGGCATCGATGCCAGCAGGCCGGTGGTGGCGCAGACGACGGCGTGCTTCGGGCCGCGGCCGGTTGCGAACGCGTTCGGCTGCTCACTGGGTGAGATGGCCACTCGCGGCATCGGAAGATTGGCCCGCTGCGCGAGCGAGGCGACCATGTCGTAGAACTCGGGGGAGTCCTCGCGCGTGATCAACTTGGCCTTCGCCGACTTCAAGGCGAGCTTGTCGCTGAACCAGTACGACCCGCCGACCATCACGAACGCGATGAGGAGGCCGATGGTGAACGAGGCGCTGCTGCCGCCGCCGATGAGGCCGGCGACGGCGACGATCAGGCCGCCCATTCCAGCGAGCAGCACCGATGTCTTCATTGTGTTCTTGAACATTGGAGATCCTTCCTGTCGTTGAGGGTGGTCTAGAAGTCGAAGATCTCGCCGAGGAACGAGGACTTCTTCTTCCGCGGGTACTGCCCGCCGCGCGGGTCGTGGTACTTCGAGTGGTACTTGCTGTTGCCCTGGCTGGGTTGCTGGGTGGGCATGTCCTGGTACGCAGGGGCGATCCGGCCGCTCGCGGGAGCGGAGGCTGGGGCAGGCGTCGCTGCAGCTGCGGCAACGGTGTTGCGCTCGATGATCTTGTCGAGTTCGCCACGATCGAGCCAGACTCCCCGGCAGGTGGGGCAGTAGTCGATCTCGATGCCCGAGCGATCGGCCATCACGAGGACGGATTCGGGGCAGGTGGGGCACTTCATGAGGGGGTCTCCTTGCCGGTGGACCGGCGGACGATGAACTTGCGGGCTTCTTCCACCCACACGACGCTGCTGGCGACAGACGCGCACACCAGCCACTGGCCGAGGCTGATCGAGGTGGTGTCGAACAGGCGCTGCATCGGACCGAAGTGGGTGACCCCGATCTGCAGCACGGCGACGACCGCCAGCGAGCCCCACAGCCAGCGGTTGCCGAGGGTGTCGCGATGGAAGACCGAGCGGCTGTCGTGGCGGGCGTTGAGGATGTTGAAGAACTGGAACAGCACGAAGGTGTTGAACGCCATCGTCGCGGCGATCGATGCAGTGCCGGCGCGAAGCGCTTCACCCGGCGCCCACTCGAGGACGGCCAACGTGCCGAGTGCCATCACGGTGGCACTGAGGCCGACGGCCACCCATCTACTGCGGGTGAGGATGCGTTCCTCGCGGTGCCTCGGCCGGCGCAGCATGGTGTCGCTGTCGGCGCGATCGACACCGAGCGCCATCGCAGGTGGGCCGTCCATGATGATGTTGACCCACAGGATCGCGATCGCGGTGAACGGCTTGCCGCCTGCCGTCCCGAGCGCCGCCGCCAGGAGGAAGAGCAGTGCGAAGCCGAGTGTGGTGCTGAGCTGGAAGCGGACGAACTTGACGATGTTGGCGTAGATCGAGCGGCCCTCGCGCACTGCTGTCACGATCGTGGCGAAGTTGTCGTCGGTGAGCACCATGGTCGCGGCCTCCTTGGAGACCTCGGTGCCGGTGATCCCCATGGCGATGCCCATGTCGGCCTTCTTGAGCGCAGGCGCATCGTTCACGCCGTCGCCAGTCATCGCCACCACGTCGCCACGCCGTTGCAGCGCAGCGATCAGCCGAAGCTTGTGCTCTGGCGCGACCCGAGCGAAGACCGTGATCCCGTCGATGCGGCTGGCGAGCTCGGCGTCGTCCATCTCGTCGAGGTCGGCTCCCGTCACCGCCTCCCCACTGAGGCCGAGCTCGCGGCCGATCGCAGCGGCGGTGGCGGCGTGATCACCGGTGATCATCTTGACGTCGATGCCGGCGCGGTGCGCCTCGCTGATCGCCTGGCGGGCCTCGGGCCGGGGTGGGTCGACGATGCCTGCCAACGCGACGAGGGTCAGGCTCTCGACCAACTCGATCGGGTCGGCGCCGCTTGTCGCATACTCGGCCCAGGTATCGGTGTCGAACTCGCGCTGTGCGATCGCCAGCACCCGCAGGCCCTGGGCCGCCAGTCGCTCGTTGTGGGCCAACACGTCGTCGCGATACAAGGCGAGTGACGCCTGCGCACCGTCGCCATCGATGACGGTGGTTGCCCGTGCGAGCAGCACGTCGGGCGCGCCCTTCACCAGCAGTCGCACGACGCGCTCGCCGCTGCCGGTGACCATCTCGTGTGCTGTGGCCATGAACTTGTTGGCCGAGTCGAACGGCACTTCGGCACGGCGCGGGTGGCGCGAGCGGAGATCGGCGACGTCGAGGCCGGCCTTTGCGGCGAGCACCAGCAGAGCGCCCTCGGTCGGGTCGCCGACGAGCGACCACGTGCCGTCGTCGTTGCGGATCTCGGCGTCGTTGCACAACGCCATGGCCGTCACGGCACTGTCGAGGGCGACTGGGTCATCGCCTGGGAGATGCTCGACCCTGCCGGTGGGTTCGTAGCCGCTGCCGCTCACGTGGTGGCCGCGGAGTTGGCTGACAAGCTCGACCGCAGTCATCTCGTTGAGGGTGAGAGTGCCGGTCTTGTCGCTGCAGATCACGCTGGTGCAGCCGAGCGTCTCGACGGATGCGAGCCGCTTGACGATGGCGTGGTGCTTGGCCATCTTGCCGACGCCGAGGGCGAGCGTGACGGCGGTGACGGCCGGGAGGCCCTCGGGGATCGCTGCGACTGCTAACGCCACTGCGGTGAGGATGAGGTCGCCGAACGACTCGCCGCGTGCGAGCCCGATTGCGACGACCAGTGCGACGATCGCGCCCGCCAGCTTGGCGAGGCTGTGTGCCAACCTGTCGAGCTGGACCTGCAGCGGTGTGCGCTCCGTCTCGGTGCTGTTGAGCAGACCGGCGATCCGTCCGATCTCGGTGTGCATGCCGGTCGCGGTGACCACCATCTCGGCTCTGCCGCGGGTGACGGTGGTGTTCATGTACGCCATGCAACGGCGATCGCCGAGCGGCACGTCGTCGGCGACGAGCGCCGCAGTGTGCTTGACGACGGGCTGGCTCTCCCCGGTGAGTGGCGCCTCCTCGATCTCGAGGCTGTTCGCCGCCAACAGCCGGCCATCGGCTGGAATGCGATCACCGGCTTCGAACAGGACGATGTCGCCGGGCACCAGTTCGGACGTGGCCAGGTTGGCCAGGCGGCCACCACGACGGACCCGGGCGCTGGGCACCAACATGTCGCGCAACGCGTCCAGCGAGCGCTCGGCACGGTTCTCCTGTACGTACCCGATGATCGCGTTGAACAGCACCACCGTCAGTACGACGAGGGGAGTTTTCAGCTCGCCCGACACGAGGTATGCGACCACCGCCGCACCGATGAGGATCAGGATCAGCAGGTCGGTGAACTGGCCGAGCAGCCTGCGCCAGGCCGGTACCCGCGGTGTGGCTGCGAGCTCGTTCGGGCCGTGCAACTGCAGTCTCGCGGCGGCATCCTCGATCGACAGACCGACGGCAGGGTCGACGCCGAACTGCTCGACCACGCTCAGCGGGTCGCGCCGGTAGGGCGGTTCAGAGTCGTCGCGACTGACGGGATGGGTTGCAGCAAGCAAGAGGGGTTTCTCCTTCGGACACATGTCGTGTGACTGGACCGAAGGTCTTTCCCAACCCCGAAGCGGGGCCACCGTTGCCGGGCGTGAGCCGTGTTGACGACAACGATGTGGAGGGATACTCCCCTTCGTCGACGAGGATAGGCAAGTAGTGGCGGCGCGGCAACGCGGCTCGGAGGATTTCTACAGCGGCGCCTTTGGATATCCGTCGGTCGGGTGCTCGCGGGCTTACGCTCACCTCGTATGAATGAGGAATCCCACCCTAACGTCGTCCGAGTGATCGCGGCCGGTGCTGCCAGGGGCCTCGCTATCGAGCCGCGCCGTTTCCCGGAGGGCGCCAAGACCGCCGCCGACGCCGCGGCAGCGATCGGTGTCGGGATCGGCCAGATCGTCAAGAGCCTGATCTTCGGTGTCGACGGCCAGGTTGTGCTTGCGTACGTCAGCGGCGCCAACCAGCTCGACGAGAAGAAGCTGGCCGCAGCAGCAGGTGGTGCGAAGTGCGTCCGCGTCGACGCGGACGCGGTCCGAGAAGCAACCGGCTTCCCGATCGGCGGCGTGCCGCCCTTTGGGCACACGACCCACCTGCGCGTGTTCATCGACCCCGACCTTCTCCAGTACGACGAGGTGTGGGCCGCCGCCGGCACGTGGCACGACGTGTTCGGCATCGAGCCGCACCAGTTGGTCGAAGCCAGCGAAGGCCTGGTCGTGGAGCTGAAGAAGGGCTGAGTAGCGACCAGTACCCAGGTCGGCGGCACGCCCCGGACGTACGTAGCTCTGTGCCGTGCCGCTCATCGGGCTGCGGGCTCAGCAGTGGCCGGTGGGAACGAAGGGGAAGCACGAACCGGCCGCCCCGGCTCGCTGAACGTGTGATGATCGGGTGGTGACGAGCGATCAACCAACTGCCCCTTCCCCGGAGGGTGTCCGCTTCGGCGTGCTGGTGCTGCCGAACGAACCCTGGGCCGATCTGTCCGCACGCTGGCGTCGGCTCGATCGGTCGGGCGTGGATTCCGTGTGGTCCTGCGATCACTTCGCCCATGCCAGCCGCCCCGACTCGCCGTGGTTCGAAGGTTGGACCGGGCTCGCCGCTCTCGCGGCGGCAACCGAAGTGGTCACCGTCGGGTTGTTGGTGGGTGCCATCGTGTCGAGGCCGCCGACCATGTTGGCCAAACAGGCGATCACGGTCGATCACATCACCGACGGTCGGCTCGAGATCGGCCTCGGCGCTGGTGGAGCACCTGACGACCAGGCGATGTGGGGAGTGGACGAATGGTCACCGCTCGAACGATCCGAGCGGTTCGCGGAGTATGTCGAGTTGATGGATCACCTCTCGCGTGAGCCTGAGGTGACATTCGCCGGTCGGTGGTACTCGACGACGGGTGCAGTGATGAATCCGGGGTTCGTGGGCGGTCGGCGCCCGCGGCTCACTCTTGCCGCGCACGGGCGTCGCACGGTCGATGTGGTGGCGCGGTTCGCTGATGTGTGGAACACGTACGGTCCGACATTGGAGGACGCCGTTCGGACACGTGACCTGCTGTGGGAGTGCTGTGATCGGATCGGCCGCGATCCGGCTGAGATCCGTCTGTCCGTGCTCCTCGGGATCCTGGCCGCCACGGCCTGGACTTCTGCGGCCGAGTTCGAGGACGTCGTCGCTCGCTGGCATGCGGAAGGGTTCCGCGAGTTCGTGTTCTACGACCCGCCGTACGGTCGCCCTGGCGTCGCGGTGGCACGACCGTCGGTGATGGAAGCCGTCTTGGGTTCGAGTGTTCCGCTGCTTCGTTCCTCGATGGGATGAAGAAGCCAACGGCGGCGCGCCGCCCTTTGGGCACACCACCCACCTCCGTGCTTTCATCGATCCGGATCTGCTCCAGTACGACGAGGTGGGGCCGCGGTCGGCACGTGGCACGACGTGTTCGGCATCGAGCCGCACAAGCTGGTCGAAGCCAGCGAAGGCCTGGTCGTGGAGCTGAAGAAGGGCTGAGTAGCGGCCCCGCGCATTTCGGCCGCTCTGCGCTACGTCATCACGCGTCCGCGGACGCGTGGGGTCGTCCTCATCGACGACTCTGTCACAGGCCTTGATTAGGCTGATCGCGCGAGCGCGATCGAGAACACGATGTTGGTCCGATTGACTCGAGTTCGACGGGTCCAGGCGCTGGGTTCTTACGTACGTCGGCAGCGCGTCCGCGGACGCGTCGCGCCGTCGACTGCCCGGCAGCACTCGAGATTGCCACCCCGTCGAGAGTACTTTCGTGCAATCACGAGTCGGTATCACACGCCGTTCGTCATCGAAGCCCACAAGCTCGTCGAGGCCAGTCAAGGCCTCGTCACCGACCTGCAGCGCAGGTGACGAGCGAACTCAGACGGTGCGACGAGACATCTGGGGGATGCCGTTGGACGGTTCCTCGATGCCCCAGTTCCAGATCACTTCGGGTGCGATTCGGAAACGCTCCCCGCCGTCGTGAGCTTCGATGGTCACAGAACCGCGGATCTTGATGCCTCGCGGCGACCAGGGGTCTGTGGAGGCGAGGTCGTCGATGATGACGACTGCTCGCGGATTCGCCTGGACGAAGCGATAGCGCACGGTCTTGGCGATGTCGAACCCGCCGGTGACCACATCATCGCCGTCGATGCCGAAGGTGACCACTGTGACGTCGGGTCGTGCATCAGCGGAGGCGGTCGCGAACCGCGCCAGTGGTTGTGTGCGGAGGTAGTCGAGCTCCTTTGGTGTAAATGTTGTCATGGAAACAAGTTACTGAGTGGAACGTTTACATGTCAACAACAGGTCTACGATGGCGGCATGGCGACTGAGTGGCTCCACGGAAACGAGGAACTCGCCTGGCGCGGCCTGCATCGCATCCGGCAGGAGCTCATGGGGCACCTCGATCGCAACCTGATGGCGAAATGCGGCCTGTCGGCTTCCGAGTACGAGTTGCTCGTGGCGCTGACGGAGGCGCCCAAGCGGCGAATGCGTTTCCGTGAGCTCTGCCTAGGTGTCGGATGGGACCGCAGTCGGCTCTCGCGGCAACTGCAGCGCATGGAGAAGCGCGGCTTCCTCACTCGTGAGGACTGCTCCGACGATGCCAGAGGAGTCGACGTGGTCGTCACCCAGGCCGGCCTCGAGGCCATCGAATCCGCGGCGCCGATCCAGTTGGAGGCGGTCCGCCACTGCTTCGTCGAGCCGTTGACCGAACAGCAACTCGCAACCTTGGCCGAGATCGCAGCCGCCATCTCGGCCCACTTTGCCTCCTCTCACAGCCGCCACGACTGAGATTCGAGCACCAGTTCATGAGGAAGACGACCGACGAGATTCTGGGGCAGATCCGGACCAACCTGATTGCTGCGCGGTCCGCCCGGCGCTCGGGTGACCTCGGTCGATGCTGGTCGTTGCTCGAGGATGCGCACGTCCTCAGCCAACCCTGGGCGTGGCCGCATGTGCGGGTGCACGCCGCCATGCTTGCAGCCGGATGGCGAGCGCGGGATTCACGCGAAGTGCGGGGACAGTTGCTGCGTCTCCTGGCCGGCGGACCTGCGTCGACGGTGGGGAAGTATCCCGTGGGAAACCCGGGGCGGGCCAATGTGTCAGCGATCGAGCCGATGCCGATCAGACCGGACCTCGCCGGGATGCTGGCACGGGCAGGGCAGCCAACTGCGTGACCGGGAACGCAGCAGCGAGTTGCACGAGCCACCGGCGTTCGGCTTGGTGCGGCTGAGGGCTCGTTAGTGTCTGCGCATGGCATTCGACCTCGATTCCGGTCTCGATCTCGAGAGCACTCGCACACGGCACGAGCTCTATCTGCAGCGATTGGCGAACACTCGGCGGGTCATGTCGTCGCTCGACGTTCCAGTCATGTTGTTGCGCGATCCGTTCAACGTCAGGTACGTCACCGGAGCGTCGAACATGACCGTGTTCAACCTCTGTGTCCCTGCGCGCTACCTGCTGGTGTTCGCTGAGGGACCGACGATTCTGTTCGACTATCTCGGTGGCGAGCACCTGGCCGTTGGCCTACCGACCATCGATGAGGTGCGTACAGCGCATGGGCTGAGTCACGTGAGCAGCAATGGTTTCCTCGCAGCTGAGGTGGCTGCGATGGCACGTGAGGTGGCAACGCTCGTGCGGGAGCACCTGGGTGAGATCGGTGCATTGGCCGTGGACAGCTTCCCGTTTGCTGCAATCGACTCGCTTCGGGGTGAGGGCTTCACGATCTCCGACGGCGACGTTCCGATGAGCCGCACGAGGCGAGTGAAGTTGCCGTTGGAGATTGCCTACATGCGCGAAGCGATGCGCCGTACGGTGGGCGCGGTCAAGCAATTGCAGTGCGAACTTCGCCCCGGAATGACCGAGAACGAGGTCTGGAGCCGTTTCGTCGGAGCGCTCATCGCGGGGCACGGGGAACTGGTGTCGACCCGACTTCTCGAGAGTGGCCCGAACACGTTTCCCTACTTCCAGGAGTGCGGCAGCAGGGTGATCGAAGAGGGCGATCTGGTGTGCCTCGACACCGATGCGATCGCCTTCGAGAGTTGCTCGGTTGATTTCTCCCGGACGTTCCTGGCCGGTGAGGGGCCGGGCCGTCCTGAACAGCGCGAGCTCTACCAGCGAGCGCACGAGCAACTCCTGCACAACGTGTCGTTGATACGGCCGGGTGTGGCGTTCGAGGAGGTGGCGCGCCATGCATGGCCGGTTCCGGAGGAACATCGGGCGAGTCGCTACTACTGCATCGGCCATGGCCTGGGCATGATCGGTGAGTATCCGAATCTGCCGTTCCACGTCGAAGGCGTGGCGTACCCGTTGGACGACGTCTTCGAGCCTGGCATGGTCTTTTGCGTGGAGAGCTACATCGGCTCGGCCCGTAGCGGTGAGGGAGTGAAGCTGGAGGACCAACTCCTGGTCACCGAGACCGGCGTCGAGATCATGAACGACTACCCGTTCGAGGAGCGCCTTCTGGCTCGCTAGCCACTTCGTCGTGTTCGGCATCGAGCCGCGCAGGTTGGCGAGGTGAGCCAGGGTTTGGTCACCGGCCTGAAGGAGGGCTGAGTGCGGCGAGGAGAGCTCTCGAGTCAGAGACCCAACCAACGAGCAGTTCCATGACGAGGAGTGACGCCTCGTGATTCGAGCGTGGAAGACCATTGCCGATCGCCTCGTCCACGCAGTCCTCCAGGATCAGGCAGTAATAGTCGCGGAACATCGCGTCCTTGACCGTCGACTCGACGCACACGCTGGTCGTGCAGCCGACGAACACCAGATGTGTGATGCCACGGGCCTGCAAGAGGTCGTGAAGGTTCGTCTCGAAGAAGCCACTGAAACGAATTGGCGCATAGCGCGTTTTGGTAGCGCGAGTCCAGGGAGTTGGTAGCAGCGTTCTGGGGAGTTGGTAGCGGCCCGGCCGTGGGTGGCCGGGCTGCCGTGGGCTCACCAGTAGTTTTTGGCTGGGGGGGGGGATGTTCGTGGCGGGGTTTGCGCATGTCGAGCTGGCCGAGGTTGGTGGTTCTGGCGTGGTTGGTGAGCCGTGTCGGCGGACAGACGGATCTGGCCACCGGTGGCCACCTTGTCGTGCCCACCGATGGCAATCCGGCCGCTGAGGGTGGTCGCCTGCCTGTGTCGCGTGGGTGCCCCTGAACGGCACGTATCGGACGGTGTCTCCGAGGAGAAGAGTCTCGCTGCCGGGCTGACCGCGGGTTGCTGGTCGAGATCTACGATGATGCGACCCGATGCCAGGAAGGGCTGATGTGGATCGCGACGCGCTGTTGCTTCCAACGGCAGACCGGCCAGTTCCGCGGCCGCGTGCGGCGTCGTGATCTTCACGACAGGTACCTTCTTCGACACGGTGATCCCCCTGCTTGTTCGAGTGTCTTGGCGGACCCCCGAACCATGCCAGCAACGGCAAGACCCGGGGAGGGATCACCACCACACTTCAACAGAACCCGGGACAACCTCGAGCGTGATCCAGCAGCTGGTGATCGCCCGTGCGATATCTGGCCTGTGTATCGAGTGATCGTCAGCTGACGGTGACGGCCACAGTGCCTGCGATTGTGCCGGGTGTGACGGTGTCGACGAAGTCCTGGTCGCCGTTCACGACGCGGATGCGGACCTCACCGAACAGCGAGGACGACATGAGCGTCGATTGCGACGGGATCTCGACGCCTGCGGTGGTGCACTTGGTCGGTACCGGCGTGCCGCGTGGTGCTTCACCGACGGTGGAGATGATCAGGACCTGCTCGTCGTTCTCGGTGGTGAGGGTGGCCATCAGGTCGATCGACTCGGTCCACGTCGCAGACGTGCACGTCGTCTGCATCGCGTTCAACGCGCCGGTGATCTGGGCTTGGGCGGTACCGGTGTAGGCGCCGTCGCTGTCCGGGGTGAGCGTGACGTCGATGACCGCAGTTCCTTCCAAGCCCATGAGGGAGAATGTCACTGGTCCAGCGATGCGCACCGTCGGTGGTGGCGCTTGCTTCGTGTCGAAGTTGATCGATGCTTTGCCGACGCCGCGTTTGGATCGTGACTCGAACGACACGGCGCCGGTCTTGTCCTTCTCGCCGGGGGCGAGGTAGGTGAAGGTGGCGTCTGCGGGCACCTTGGTCGCTGACGGTGACACCGATGCCTCGCCGGCGGTGAGGGTGGCGGTGACGGTGCCGCCGGCGGGTGCGCCGTCGACCTTGCTCTTGGGTGCGGCCGTGACCGTGACCTCGGCGCTCGGGTCCAAGCCGCCAGGTCCGGCCGACGGGGTCACGGTCAACTGCACGCATCGTCCCGACTGCCATGCTTTCGTGGCGGCAGTGACGAGCTTGTCGCCGACGAACGTCTGGAACATCAACTGCATCAATATCGTCATCTGGGTGAGTTGGGCGGTGACGGTGCCACCAGTTCGGTTCACGGCGTACGTCATCGGACCAGCACCGGCGCCGGTGGTGACGCCGATGGTCATGTCGACGTACTGGCCCTTGCCGCCGGCGAAGTCGGCTGCTTGCGCGCGACCCGTCGTGTTGGTGCTGGCAAGGTTGGCATCGTCGTCGACCTGACCCTCCACCTTCAGGTCGAACGTCGACTTCGTGCCGGTGTTGCCCAGGCTGGTGGCGAGATCGATCGTTGCTGAGGCCTCGAAGCGGCCGGTGGCGTCGGGGCACACGATCGCCTGCTGCTTGGCGGTGAACGACACGGCCACGCCGTTCTGGTCGCCTTCGTACTTCATCTCCATTGCTGCGCCCTCCACACCGGCGGCGACGCTGACGCCGGCCATTGAGGAGTCCTCGGCGTACTGGTCGGCGGTGAAGTCGTTCGACGACGAGATGACTGCGTCGCTCATGAGGCTGAGCCCGAAGGTTGCGAGCATCAAGCCGACGTAGCTCACACCGGTCGCCGAGGGTGCCGGGCTGCTGGAGCGGCGGAAGCCGCTGGGGGCCGGGGCCGGCATGATCGCGGCGGGGTCGATCGCGTCCACCTGGGCGCCGACCAGGGCCCACGCCTCGTCAATCGCCTCTTCGACGGCTGCCGGGTCCCCGATCGCGTCCTGCAGGCCCGACACCTTGGCGAGTTCGAGCTCGTAGCGTCGGCTCAGGTCGGCGAACGCCACGATCTGTTCGTCGTCGGCAAGCGCGGTGAACGCAGCGATCACGGCGTCGGCCACCTGGGTATCGACGATGTCGCCCGTGACGAGCGCGACCAGAACGTCGTCGGTGACGACACCACCCTCGAAGACCACGATGCCGCCCGACGCTGGTGCTGGCGACACATCCGGCGTCGACACCTCGGACGACTTCGACACCCGCACGGTGTCGTTCGGCTCGGCGCACGACGCAGCGGTGAGGGCGACGACGAGCACGACGGACAGGGCGCGGAAGCGGAGCACCGGGCAATTATGACATTTGGTCGGCCCCGACGCCGCACCATGTCGCGCTTCGACCGAGCCACGCTCGGTGGCGACGCGACATGGCCGACATCACTCGCGGTCGAGCGACACCGCCATGCCGGGGAGCGACACCCACGGCTGATGGTCGACACACCACACCTCGACGGTCGGCACGACGTCGGACCTGTCGTAGAGCGCCCCGGCCTTCACGGCCACGACGCCGGGTGTCTGCGTCAGCTCGGACACGATCGGCGAACCACACGATGGGCAGAAGCGACGGCGGACGTACACGGCGTCGCCGTGCTCGTCGCAGCCGCTCCGGAGCAGCGCTCTTCACCGCGTCAGCAACCAAGGCGCGCTGACGTCGAAGCTCGTCTGTCGCCGTCCTTTCGATCTGCCGCAGTACCCGTCGCCATCCGCTTCCAGCCAGGAGCACACTCTCCTCTGCTTCATCTCGGAGGACTGCCCCTACCGCCGGTTCTGCGGGCGGTCTACAGCAGAACAGTACCCTTGAATTGACCACGCTGAGCGTTCACTTCCCATCAGGATCTCTTGGCCACCAGTGGGCAGTTTTCGGTGGCCACCGACAATTCTCCCAGGCGGAAGTGGCGACACCCAACGTGTCACCACGCAATCAATAGAGCCGACCCGACACCCAGGTACCCACTACGCAGAACACCAGTGCCAGACCCGTGGACTACCGGTACCAGAACGCGCTATGCGCCACCATGGGCCGCTACCAACTCCCCAGAACGCTGCTACCAGCTCCCTGGACTAGCGCTACCAACAGGCGCTACGCGCCACGATGCTTGTAGACAGTGACGTCACCCGGACCGAGTGGTAGCTCATCAATGATGTCGGTGTTCCAGGTGTCACGGATCAACACACGGCTCGGAGCGCCTGCGGGCGAGGTTGTCTCGTCGCCGGCCTTCATCGGGAGATGCTTCAGCCAGTTCGGCGCACTCGGTGCACCTGAATCCGAGAGGTCAGGCTTGGACGCCATCTTCAGGAAGACCACCGTCATGTTGTGTGCTCGCGCTGCGTCGAGCACTCTCGCGGTGGGCTCGATGGTCGCCCGGATGCCTGTGAGATCGATCCCGGTCCTGCCGAACATGCCGGCGGGGTCCGAAGTCGTTCTGCATGTCGACGACGATCACTGCGGTCGTACTCAGTTCGAAGTCGAAGGTCGCTGGACGGGCGTCTACGGTCAGTGCTCCCGGTAACGAGTCCATCGAACGTCCCTTCGACATCCGGTGCAGCGCTGTGATGGCGTGCTCCGATGGTGCGAAGAGTAGCGGTGATCGTTGCCGCCCACGGCACGCTCCTGTTGTGTTCAGGGCAGCTCGGCCAGGCGGGCGTCGACAATCGCGGAGAGGAGTTCTCCGTCGACCTTCCAGTCCAAGGGCACCTTGAACGTCTTCTTGTTCACCTCGTAATCGGCCAACTCGTCGCGGAGCACGGCGAGGACGTCGCTGCTGAACGGATTCAGCAGCAGGTGATGCTTGGCTGCGGACAGCCCGATGACGTACTTGCCATCGACGCGCAGCATCGGCTGGTTCCAGGCGATGACCAGTTCCAGGTCCGGGTAGGCCTTGGTGATCGCGGCGAAGATGGCCCTCGCGGTCGCGGCTGCGGTCGGATCGATGGTGGCGAAGAAGTCGTCGGGGCTGGCGAAGCGCTTCGACGTGGGCGAGTTGCGCACGTACATCACGAGGGCGTTGGCATGCGTCTGGCTGAACGCGTGGCTCTCGCGCAGGCATGCGATCTGCTCCGGGTACTTGGCGTTACCGAGCTCGGCGAGGCGATCGAGCCAGATCGAGATCGGCCCGCCATGCTTGCGCTCGATGGCGGGGAAGAACCTCGTGCGGTCGCCTTCGTCGCTGCCCATGGGCACAACGTAGCCCCCGCCGCAGTGTCAGCTCGCGAGCGCTCCGGAGAAGACCTGCCAGGCGAGCAGCGACTTGGCCACGAAGCTGAGGACGATGTAGCGACGCTCGCCGAACAGGTAGTCGGCCCACTTCCCCTTGGCCTGGTACTGCTTCCACTGCACGATGGCGAAGCAGTTGAACAGCACGAACAACGAGATCACGATGCCGTACACGAAGCCTGGAACGGTCGAATCGGCGGGGCCATTCGGTGAGAAGAGGTTGAACACGATCGCCAGCCAGGGGACGACGCCTGCGATGCACCCGAACCAGAACGGCAGCATGTCGCCGCTTCCAGGTGTGGCGTAGCGCTCCTGCAGCCAACCGAACAGGATCATGCTCACATTGACCCCGAAGACGGCGAGGAGGGCGATGAAATCGGTCGCGCCATTGAGTTGCAGGATGACGATGATCATGATCGACGACGACAGCGAGTACTCGACCCATCGGTACGGGTTGATGTGACGGCTGAGGCCGTCGCTGTACTTCGGGAACACCTTCGGCGAGGCGACCAAGAAGTGGAAGAACGCCGACAGGGCCATGAACGCAGCGACCATGTAGCCGATGTTCAGGTTGAACAGGTTGGCCGGGTCGGAGTACTTGCCCCGCCCTGGTGCGTCGGCGAGGTAGGTGGCATTCACAGGCAGCGATGTGTCGTTGGAGAGCAGCAGGATCGCGACGAACGACACGAGGTGCAGGCAACCCGCATACAGGTTGAGCTTGCGGAGCTTGCCGAGCCGAGGATCCATATCCGGCAACGTAGAGCACGGATGCCTAGGCGTCCACTCTGGTATTCTCGTGATCGCGAACTTGGCGACGCATCGGTCGGAGCCTGCCGTTGTGGCGCTGCTAGTCCTCGCTACGCCACGTGGCGGGATCGATGCCCAGCTGCTGGTAGCGCTTGACGATCCACACCGGCACTTCCATCGGCGCGCCTGATCTGATGCCGGCCACCTGCTCGCCGTCCTCGGCCCAGATGTGGCAGGTGTTGAGGTTCATCGCCATCGCTCGCATGCGCGCCTCGGGCGTCGAGAAGTCGCTGCTGCGCACGCCGCCTTCCCCGCCCTGGGCGCGGGCGGCCAGGATCCGGAACGACCACATCGACTGGATGGCCACTGGCGCCATCGCCTGCAGCAACGCGGTCGTATGCGTGCACCCGCGCGGTCCACCGAACAGCTCGCGCACCTTGTGCGTGAAGCCGCGAGCGATCGGCAGACCGATCAGGCCCTGGTAGTGATCCTCGATCTTCGGGCAGCTCGCGTGAGGGTGCACCTCCAGCGCGGCGTTGGCCCACACGATCTCGAGCGACGGGACGGCGATGTGGAGATCGACGATCATGTGGTGCACGGTCAGCGGCTCGGGGTCGGTGGGCACGTAGAGCCCCGGCGGCTTCTGGTCGCGCACGGCGCCGCGCAGCACCAGCGTGTGGTCGTCCTTGCGATAGGCGCGCACCACGTAGGCCCGCTCATGGATCAGATCCGATGTGCCGTCGAGGCCTTCCGGGTGGGGGACGATGTCGTCGAAGAACTCGTGCATACGAGGGCCGAGCGTACGCAACGCCGCTTCCGCGACCCCTACCCGAGGCACTCGCCTGCCAAGTTGGCGTTCAGGTGCGGTAGTACCGCACCTCACCGCCAACTTGATGCAGGGACCGTCGCTGGAGCGGCGGCTCAGCGAGCGAGGCGTTCGAGTTCGAGCGCGACGACCGCGTCGACATCGACCTCGGTGAGGATCGTGACCGGGCGACGATCGGTCCATGGGCCGGGCTGCCGCTCGCGACGGACCTGCGGCCAGGTCTTGCCGCGGCCGACGCCGTGCCCGGTGTCGACCCGCATCGGGTATTGTCGCGTGCCGTAGAGGTGCGGAGCGATCAGGTACGTGATGCAGGTGCTGTCGTGCACGTGGATGCCGTCGAGCCCGCCGGCCATCATGTGGAAGTCGCGGTAGAACGGCAGAATCGCAGCGGCCAAGCGTGCCCGGGGGTTGTCGACGGCGCCGATGGCAGCGATCTGCTCGCTGGTCATCACCGTCTCCTCGGTGACGTCGAGGCCGCACATCACGATCGGGCAGTCGGCCCCGAACACGAGATCGGCTGCCTCGGGGTCGTTCATGATGTTGGCCTCAGCGGCGGGGGACGAGTTGCCGGGCACGAACGCGTTGCCGCCCATGATCACCATGCCGGCCAGGTGCTGGGGCAGCTCGGGGCACAGCAGCAGCGCAAGGGCGATGTTGGTGAGCGGGCCGATCGGCACCAGCGTGATCTCGCCGGGGGCGGCGAGCACCTGCTCGATGATGAAGTGAGCGGCATCGAGCGCCACCGGGCCGCGCGTTGGCTCGGGCACCGACACATCGGCGAGGCCGTTCTCCCCGTGGACGTAGTGGGTGGGGCCGCGGTAGGGCTGGGCCAGCGGGCGGCCGGCGCCCTGGGCTACCGGGATGTCGCTGCGGCCGGCAACCTCGAGGATGTGCAGCGCGTTGGTGGTGCACGTCTCCACGTGGGCGTTGCCGAACACCGTGGTGAGACCGATCACCTCGAGCTCGGGTGACGCGAGGGCGTACAAGATGGCCATCGCATCGTCGATGCCCGGGTCGGTGTCGATGATGATCTTGCGTGTCGCCACGCCGGGGTCGGTGGTCATGCCTGCGAGAGCGCGTCGAGCAGTGTGTTCCACGACAACGTCGCGCACTTGATGCGGACCGGGAACTTGACGACGCCCTGCAGCGCTTCGAGATCGCCCAGCTTGACGTTCGGGTCGGGCTCGATCGGGTCACCGTTCTCGTCGGGGATGCTCATCATCCCCTTGAACCGCCGTACCAACGCCCGCACCTCGGCCACGGGCTTGCCCTTGATCGCCTGGCTCATCATGCTCGCGGAGCTCTGCGAGATGCTGCAGCCCTGGCCACCGACCTTCACGTCGGTGACGATGCCGCCTTCGACCTGCAGGTAGACGTCGATCTCGTCGCCGCACAGCGGGTTGTGGCCCACGGCATGCTGGGCGGGCGGGGGCAGCTCACCGCGGTTGCGCGGGTTGCGATGATGATCGAGGATGATCTCGCGGTACAGGTCTTCCAAGCCGGGCATGGGTGCGCCTCCTAGAACGCGAAGATATCGCTGGCGCTGTCGAGCGCATCGGCCAACGTATCGACATCATCGGTGTCGTTGTACAGGTAGAAGCTGGCGCGCGCCGTCGCGTTCACGCCGAGCAGGCGCATCAGCGGCTTCGCGCAGTGGTGGCCGGCGCGCACGCACACGTTGCGCTGATCGAGCACTTGGCTCAGATCGTGCGGGTGGATATCGCGGAAGGCGAAGCTGAACGTGGCCCCGCGCACCTCGAGGTTGCAGGGGCCGTGCAGCGTGATGTCGTCGCCGAAGCGCTCGGTGAGCGTCCGCAGTGCATAGCCCGCGACGTCCATCTCGTGCTGGCGGATGTTGGCCATGCCCAGCCCGGTGAGGAAGTCGACGGCGGCGCCGAGCCCGACCGCCTCGGTGATCGGGGGAGTGCCGGCCTCGAACTTCGCAGGCAGCTCGGCCGTCGTGAACCCGTCGAGGCGGACGTCGGCGATCATGTTGCCGCCACCGAGGAACGGCGGCATCGCGTCGAGCAGATCTTCGCGACCCCACAGCACGCCGATGCCCGAAGGCCCGCACAGCTTGTGGCTGCTGAACGCGAGGAAGTCGGCGCCCCACGCCTGCACGTCGGTGACGTTGTGCGGTACGTACTGGCAGCCGTCGACGATCGCCAGCGCGCCCGCCGCGTGCGCCATCGTGCACAGCTGCTGCACGGGCGTGATCGTGCCGAGCACGTTGCTCATCGCCGTAAAGCTGAACACCTTCGCACCGTCGAGCAGCTGCGCCAGATCGGTGAGATCCAGCTGACCGTCGGCGGTGATCGGCACCCAGCGCAGGACGATGCCCTTCTCCTGCACCAGCATGTGCCAGGGCACGATATTGGCGTGGTGCTCCATGTGGGTGAGCACGACCACGTCGCCGGAGTGGAGGTTGGCCCGGCCCCACGCGTGGACGAGCAGGTTCAGCGACTCGGTGGCGTTCTTGGTGAAGATGATCTCGTGGGCGCGGCGGGCGTTGATGAACCGCTGCACCTTCGTACGGGCGCCTTCGAAGGCATCGGTGGCCTCGGCCGCGAGCGCGTAGGCGCTGCGGTTGATAGGGGCGTACGAATGCTCCATGAAATGGCTCATCGCATCGATGACGGACTGCGGCTTCTGGGAGGTGTTGGCCGAATCGAGGTACACCAACGGCGCGCCGTTCATCTCGCGCTGCAGCAGTGGGAACTGTGCCTTGATGGCGGCGACGTCGAGCGGGTGCACGGTCATCGGAATGCCTCGTACCCGTCCTTCTCGAGCTGCGCGGCCAGCTCCATGCCGCCGCTGGCCACGATGCGGCCCTCCACCATGATGTGCACGTGGTCGGGGGCGACCTCGTCGAGCAGACGCTGGTAGTGGGTGATCAGCACGACTCCCATTTTGGGCCGATCGACACGGATCTCGCGAATCCCCTTGGCGACGATGCGCAGTGCATCGATGTCGAGGCCGCTGTCGGTCTCGTCGAGGATCGCGATCTCGGGCTCGAGGATCGCCATCTGCATGATCTCGTTGCGCTTCTTCTCGCCACCGCTGAAACCTTCGTTGAGGTAACGATCGACGAACGAGCTGTCCATGCCGAGGCGCTTCATCCAGTCCATGGTGGCGAGGCGAAGTTCGAGCACGCTGAGATCGAGGCCCTTGCGGGCGGAGAGCGCCTGGCGCAGGAACTGGATCACCGACACGCCAGGGATCTCCTGCGGATACTGGAACGCGAGGAACATGCCTGCTTTGGCGCGCACGTCGGTGGGCCACTCGGTGACGTCGTCGCCCTGGAAGAAGATGCGGCCCTGCGTGATCTCGTACTCGGGGGAGGCCAGCAGCGCGCTGGCGAGTGTGCTCTTGCCCGAGCCGTTGGGCCCCATGATCGCGTGCACCTCGCCCTCGGCGACCGTGAGCGACAGGCCACGGAGGATGTCGGTAGCGTCGCCCTCGTCGGTGACGGGGCGGGCGTGCAGGTCGTCGATCCGGAAGAGCTCGTTCACGGGCCCCATCCTAATCGGGCTCGGCTATTTCCACTATCGCCATAGTAGAAACCCTGCTGACCTGGCTCGACGTGGGTGCGTGAATCGATCACAGCGGCTCGTACACGGCAAGATCGTCGAGAATCGTCGTGATCTGCTCGAGGCTGGTGCGTGGGTGCACCACGCAGATGCGCAGGCACGGCTGGTCCTTCCACGAGGTGGGCACGACCAGGAAGCGACCCTCGGCGGCACGCCGTTTGCTCCACTGCGAGTACTGCTCGCCGGTCCACCCGACCCGGGTGAACAGCACCACCGAGAGCTCGGGGGGCAACAGCAGCTGGAACTCGGGGCGATCGTCGACTGCGGCGGCGAAGCCGTGCGCAGTGCGAATCGCGCTGTCGACCGCATCGGAGTAGGCCAGCGTGCCGTACGTCGCGAGACCGAACCACAGCGGCAGCCCGCGGGCGCGGCGCGACAGGTGGTAGGCGTAGTCGCTCGGGTTCCAATCGCCGCGGTCGACCGCGTCGAGGTACGCACCGTGCTGGGCATGGGTGGCTGCAGCGGGCGCGGGATCGCGATAGATGAGCGCGGCACTGTCGTACGGGGCGAACAGCCACTTGTGCGGGTCGACCCCGAAGCTGTCGGCGCGCGCGATGCCGTGGAACTTGTCACGGGCCAGCGTGCTGCACATCGCGGCGAGGCCGTACGCGCCATCGACGTGCATCCATAGGCCTCGCTGCGCGCACACGTCGGCGATCCCGTCGAGCTCGTCGACGACACCCGCGTTCGTGGTGCCGCCGGTGGCCACCACAGCGAACACGCCGTGCGCGGGGTCGAGTGCCTCGTGGGCGCTGATCGCTGCCTCCAGCGTGGCGCCGGTCATCCGGCCGCTGTCGTCGGTGTGCACCGCCAGCACATCGACGTCCATCACGCGGGCAGCGGCTCGCACCGAGGCGTGCACCTCCTCGGTGACAGCAACCGTGTACCGCGCCGGCCTGCTGCCGCGGCGCTGGGTGAACACCTCGCGGGCAGTCACCAACGCGCTGAGGTTCGCCGCCGAGCCGCCGGAGACGAACACGCCGCCGGCGCCCTCGGGGAACCCGGCGAGATCGGCCAGCCAACGCAGGGCCTGGTTCTCCGCTGCGATCGCTCCGGCGCCGGCCTCCCAATTGCCGCCGAAGATCGACGACGCGCTCACGACGAGATCGAACATCGTCGACGCCACCGACGGAGCGGTGGGCACGTACGCGAGGTTCATCGGGTCGTCCATCGGGCGGCACGCCGGCAGCAGCACCTCGCGGAACAGCCGTAGAGCCTCGAGGCCACCGACCCCGCCGGGAGTGAGCGCGTGCTCCAACTCTGCGGCGAGCTCACTGGCAGGGTGGGCGCCCCATTGGGTGTCTTTGGGTAGCTGCAACCGTTCGATTGCATACCCGATCACTGAATGGGCGAAGACGTCCGTCTCGTCATCCCAGCTGTGCATCGACGGGGCCATTCGGGCATGCCTCCCAGGGCAGTTCGTTCGGTCCCGAAATACTATGCGGTGGCGGCCACATCGCTTGCCGGCGTTGCCCTGAGTGCTTTCCAGATCGCCGGGTACGAGCGGTACTCGAGCGTCTCATCGATGTAGCCGGCCTGCTGCAGCGCGCAGTGCAGGGCAGGAAGGTTGCGGAACGGCACGCCGCTGTCGACGTGATGGGCGAGGTGCAGCCCGATTCGGTACGGCACCACCATGAAGCGTGCGACCGGCAACTGACGCACTGTGTGGGTGGTCTCGCGTCGGTCGGATGAGGCCTTCATACCGCCGTGCTCCGCGACCGAACGCAGCCGGTTGATCACCCGCCAGGCAGTGAGATACGGCGCGAGCCAGAAGCACGGATACAGCCACCAGAACCCGCTGAGGATCGACGCCGCGATCAACACCAGTTGCGTCGCGATGATCTTCCAGAACGTACGGCGCGGCCGTGCGTCGGTGCTGCGTGCGCCGGCCAGGAACTGGGCCAACAGCTTGATGCCGGTGCGGCCCGTGGCGTCGCGCACCAACTTGCGCCGGAAGCTGGCTGGCCCGATCGGGTAGCCGACGTACAGCGCGATGTCGGGCTCGTCGGGTCCGAACTCCTGGCGATGGTGCGCCGCGTGCACTCGGCGGTAGCCGTCGACGTTCGTGAGCGAGGGATAACCGAGCAGCCAGCGGCCGACGAAGTCGTTGATGCGCTTGTTGCGAAACAGCAGCCGGTGGGCAGCCTCGTGCATCAACGAGAGGTACTGGGCGAACGTGCGGCCCATCAGCAGGAACGTGGCGGGCCACACCCACGGCCCGAGCGCCACCGTGGCCCACAGCACTGTCCCGGTCTGTACGTACAAGAACAGCACCGAGCAGGCGTTGCGCCACGACGGGATGCGGCGCAGGTGCTCGCGGAACGCAGGCTGCGGCCGGCCGTCGGGCCGGATCAGATCGGTCTCGTGGCAGACCGGCAACACAGCAGGCACCATCCCCGACATGCCTGTGAGCGTACCCCGCCGGCACCAGATGCCTCGGCCTCGAGGCCCGCGCGGGGAACGACTGCCACCCCTGTGTGGCGCCGAGCATGCGGTCTAGGAGACTCGCCAACCCGCCTTGCAGACCGACCGATGCGCACACTTTGGCACGACCTGCCACCCATGGGCGGCACATGGCTACCGATCTGGCCGGTTGGCCGGCCCTTGGGTGCAGAACCGTGCCACGAATGCAACACGCGCCCGCGGCAGCAACCGAAATCAGCGACCGAGGAGGTCTTCCTTCCACGCGCGGAAGCGGTGATGCACGGTGCCGCTCGGCCCGGCGCCCTCGCCGTTCACGTCGTCAGCCTCAGGACGTAGCCGGTACGCGTGCTGCACGGACAGGTCGTCGACGGCTACTGCGAGGTACCGGGCGTCGCCGACGGCAGGGCCCGCGCGCCAGAGCAGCCAGCGGCCGATCCGGCGCTTGTACTCGGCGATCGGCCGGCTGTCGAGATCGTCACCCAGTGCCAGCAGTTCGGCCGGTGCCTGCAGCCATGCCGTGGCGACGATGTTGCGATCGCGGGTGGGGGTGTCGGGGAGATCCGCAGTGTCGATCGGGGTGTGGTCGGCAGGCCGTTCGTCGTAGCGCAGCGGCTCACCAACCACGTTCGACCCATTCGCGCAGGTGCGGTCGCTCGGCGCCGATCGTGCTGCTGACGCCGTGGCCGGGCATGAGAATCGTGTGCGCAGGAAGCGTGAACAGCTTGTTGTCGATGGAGTCGATGATGGTGGCGAAATCGCCGCCCTCGAACGTGGTGTTGCCGGGGCCCCCTGGGAAGAGTGTGTCGCCGGTGAACACCAGTGGCGCGCCCTCCACCAGGAAGCTCACCGAGCCGGGCGTGTGGCCCGGGTTGTGGATCGCGTGCAGGCGTAGCCGGCCGACTTCGATCACCTCTGCGTCGTCGATGAACACGTCGTAGCCGACGTCCTCCAGCATCGGTGCGTCGGCGGCGGTGACAGCAACCTCGTAGCCCGCTTCGCGCATAGCCGGCACGGCCTGGATGTGATCCCAGTGGCCGTGCGTCTCCAGCACCCGGCGCACGCCCAGTCGCTGGCACAGTTCGAGCAGTTGCTCGTGCTCGTTGGCTGCATCGATCAAGGTCGCCTCGCCCGTCTCGCGGCAGCGCAGTACGAACACGTTGTTCGCGTACGGCCCCACGACGACGCGATGGATCTCCAAACGACTATCGGCCCAGTGCAAGGTGGTCATGTCGGTCACGTTACCGATGCTGGCGTGAGCGGTGCTGCCTCAGGGGCAGCGCTGGAAGTACACCTCGACCCAGTGCCCTTGCGCATCGGTGAAGCGCGCGGTGTCGCATGCGTCGCGACGCATCTTGTCGAGCGTGGCCGCTTCCACGGGATATCGGGCGCGGTCCTTGGTGAATCGCCCGGACCCGTCGGAGGTAGCGACCACCACGTCGTAGAGGGTGGGGAACTCCGCCGCCCGCTCCGGCGATGCCTGCGCCACGTAACCCGCCAGTGTGATCGCGTAGGTGTCTGCTTCGAGCCACGGTGTGTAGGCGTCGGTGAGCACGGACGAGCCGGCCGGGAGTTGGGCGGTCAGCCACCGGCGTGCGTCGCCCTGGTGGTCGGTCAAGTTGTAGGAGAACTCCCCAAAGCGATCGCGGACGCTCATCCACGCCGGCGGTACGAGCATAAGAAGGGTCGCCGCGATCAGCAGTTGCCGCCGCGGTGTCGGCCGTGGCCGCAGCAGACGTTGCCAAATCTGCTGCGCACCGAGCGCACCGAGCACCGCCAGAGCGCCCAGCAGTGGCGACAGGTTGCGTGGGAAGTGCACGGCGGGCAGCGACACGAAGCTGTAATAGATGACCACCCAGCCACCGAGGAGGAGGACGGCACGGGTGCGGTGGAGAACGATGGCCGCCACCGCGAGGATCGCCGCAAGGCCGTCGCTCGCCCAGAGGTACTGCGCGTTGGCCGAGAACGTGTCGCCTTCGTAGCCGGGATGGCCGGACGAATAGTGGCGACCGATACCTCTGAATGCCTCGATGAACTGGTGGGGCTCGAACAACGCTCCGGGAGTGGTGATGAGGAACACTGCGCCAGCGCTGAGTGCAAGCACCGCGAGGTGGCGCAATGTCGGACGCCGCTCTGCCGGCGCCAGTACGACTGCGGCGAGGATCATTGCGAGGACGATGCCGTTGTTGTACTTCGAGCCGACGGCGAGGCCGAGCATTGCGCCGGTGACGATCGCCCATCGTCGGTTGGCGGCGATCGCGCCCGGCCCGTAGAGCCGCAGCGCGGCAACCACTGCAGCCATCGCCGTGGTGCCCGCCAGGGCGTCGGGGGCGATCACGAAGCCGGTGGCGACGCCGATGCCGCTGGAGGCGGCGAGCAGCCCGGCGACCGCCCCCCATCGCCGGGAGCCGGATAGCCGTGTGGCCAGGGCTACGACCAGCGCGATGCCGACGATGGCCGCAGCGACGGTGATCAGGCGGGCAGCAACCCAGGGCTCGCTGTTGAGCGCATAGGTGGCGCCTGGACGGCTGAGGGGCAGCCCGAGGTCGTCGACGGAGTTCCACGCGCCGAGGAGCTTGCCGACACCAGCGACCACGGCATGTGCGACCGCGTTCAGCTCGTAGTGCAGCGATGGGTAGGTGTAGCTGTGAGGGAGCGCAGTGCGGTTCGCCACCATTCGGTGAGCCAACGAATAGATCACCGGTTCGTCGGCGTGTTGCACGTAGGGCAGCCCGTTGAACACGCCCGGCAGCCGAAGGACCGTCGCCGCGATGCACGGCACGGTGAGGTGCAGCCGCCCAGCCAGACGCTGCCGCAGACGGGTGGCGAGTTTCGGTGGCACGTGCGCGAAGGTAACAGGCCCGCAGGGAAGCGAGGGGCTGTTCGATCCGTGCGTGGCCCGCATCGCCTCGGTCGATGGCGAAGTGCGAGCAGTCTGCACGTCGGCGGTCGAGCCGGCTCACGCTCGCTGCTGCGACGCCGATCAGGCGACCACGCTCGGTGAATCGTGGGGTCCGCTGCTCGGACTTCCGATCACCACCAAGGATGCGATCGCCACCGAGGGCGTTCGTTCGACTGGTGGTTCGATGGCGCTGCGCGATGACGTGCCCACCATCGACGCACCGGCAGTCGCCGCGCTGAAGGTCGCTGGTGCGATCGTGTTCGGGAAAACGAACCTGCCCGAGTGGTCGGGGGATTGGCAGAGCTTCAACGAGATGTTCGCACCACCAACAACCCGTGGGATCTCTCGCGCACCCCCGGTTCGCGTAAGGCCCTACGACGACGCGGCGGATCTCTAGCCGGTTGTCGGCCCAGTGCAGGTGGTCATGCGTCGCACGTTAGTGGTGAGCGACAGCGACGTCAGGAGCAGCGTTGGAAGTTGACCTTGATCCAGTATCCGTCGGCATCCTCGAAGCGGACCGTGCGGCACGCCGAGTTGCGAATGGAGTCGATCGCCTCGGACTCCTGTGGATAGAGCGAACGGTCCTTGACGAACCTGCCGAGCCGAGGGAGGTGAGGATCACGGCGTCGTACTCGGTCGCGAACTCGGCGATCGCCGAAGCGCTCTCCTGGGCGACGAAGAAGCGGTCGGTCAACTCGTAACGACGCTCGTCGAGCCACGGCGTGTAGTAATCCGTCAGAACTCGCGAGCCCGGTGACAACTACATGGTGAGCCACGTCCGGGCATCGGCCCGGTAGTCCGTGAGCCGGTACGAGAACTCCTGCGCGCGAAGGGTGACGTGCCGCACCGTCAACGGTGCCAGCACCACCAGTGTGAGGGCGAGCGCCATCGCACGTGGGCGAGACCCTCGTGGCGCTCGTAGCCATTGCCACACACGCTGGCCGCCCAGAGCGCCGAGCACCGCCAAGCTGCCGAGCAGGGGGTGAGGTTCCTGTCGAAGTGCACCTATGCGATGCTGGTGAACCCGAAGTAGACCACTGCCCAGCCGGCGAGCAAGGCAACGTGGCGCCGACGAAGCGTCGCTGCTGCGACGAACGCCAATGCGGCTGCAAGCGCGTCGCTGTGCCACAGGTACCCGATGTTGGCCGCAGGCACGTTGTCCTCGTATCCGGCATGGCCTTTGCCGTAATCATCGGTCACCCGGTCGAGGCCGCGGATGAACCCAGCGAAGTCGAAGACGATGCCGGGCGTGGTCAACACGAACACGCCGCCGGCAAGACCGGCAAGGGCCGCCACTTGGCGCGCAGTCGGGCGTGTGGCCGCCGGAGCCAGCGCCACGCCGGCCGCCAGTGTGAGAAGGAGCGCACCGTTGTTGTGCTTGGCACCGATGGCGAGGCCTAGCAGGACGGCACCGTGCAGAACCCAACGGTGATCGGCGGCGGTGGCTCCTGGGCCGTGAAGGCTCATCACCACCGCGAGGAAGGAGATCGCCAAGGTCCCGGCCAGTGCATCTGGCATGATCAGGAAGGCGGTGAGGATGCCCACGCCGCTGGTCGCAGCCAGAGCGCCCGCGACGGCACCCCACGTGCGGGAGCCCGACAGCCGGGTGGCGAGGCGGACGACGACACCGATCACCGCAACGCTCACTGTCACGAGGCGCGCAACGACCCAGGACGCGCTGTTGAGGGCAAGGTTCGAACCGGGGCGGCCCGGCGCCATGCCGAGCGAATCGACGGAGTCCCATGCTCCGATGAGGCGGCCGAGGCCTGCAACGACGGCGTGCACGGACGCCTGGAGGTCGTATTGCAGCAATGGATAGTCGTAGAAGCGAGGCAATGCACTGCGGTTCGCCACCATCTGGTGGAACAGCCGGTAGTTCACCGGCTCGTCGGGGTGACGGATGTACGACAACCCGTTGAACACGCCAGGGAGGCGAAGGCACAGCGCCACCAGGCAGGGCGCCAGGATGTGCATGTGTCGCTGGGTCAGCCGGCGCACGATCGTCCCGGGCATGCGAGCAGGGAAGTCGTGGCGGTCGGTACGGTGTGGAGACAGGGGGTGGGGAATGTCTGATCCGACGTTGTGGAGTGCAACTGCACAGGCGCAGGCGATCGGCGCGGGTGAGCTCGGGAGTGAGGAGCTGCTCGACCTGTTCGTGGCGCGCATCGCGGCCGTCGATGGCGACGTGCGAGCGGTCTGCACGATGGCGGTCGATCGTGCACGTGGTCGATGCCGCGAAGCCGATGCCGCTACCGTCCGGGGGGAGGGCTGGGGCCCCCTGCACGGCCTGCCGATCACGATCAAGGACGCGATCGCCACTGAGGGCATTCGTTCGACGGGCGGTTCGACCGCACTGCGCGACCACGTACCTGCCGTCGACGCGCCCGCTGTCGCGGCGCTGAAGGCGGCGGGAGCCATCGTCTTCGGGAAGACGAACCTGCCCGAATGGTCGGGCGATTGGCAGAGCTTCAACGAGATGTTCGGCACCACGAACAACCCGTGGGACTTGGCGCGCACCCCTGGTGGCTCGTCGGGTGGGGCGGCTGCGGCGGTGGCGTGCGGGATGACCAGCTTCGAACTCGGCACCGACATCGGGGGCTCGGTGCGCGTCCCGTCGGCGTTCTGCGGTGTCTGGGGCCACAAGCCGAGCTGGGGTGTGATCCCGACACTGGGCTACCTCGACGAGCCCGGCGGCGGCACGACCGAGAGCGACATCAACGTCTTCGGCCCGATCGCACGGGGCCACGAGGATCTCGAGTTGCTGGTGGGGGCGATGGCCGGTCCCGCTGCAGATCGGGCGGCCGCGTGGACGCTGGCGCTGCCTGCGCCGACGGTCACCTCCGTGCGTGGCCTTCGTGTAGCAGCGTGGTTCGACGAGCCGTCCCTGGAGATCGATGCGGACATGGCCGGCGTTCTGCACCGTGCCACGGATGCGATGGAAGCGGCCGGGGCTGAAGTGGATCGTTCCGCTCGCCCGAGATTCGACGTGGACTCCACGTGGCGGCTGCTCGCGAGGTTGATCGGCGTCGCCACGTCGGTCAGCAGCGACGACGACGATCGCCGGGTGAGCCATCGCGACTGGTTGTTCATGCATCGTCGACGCACCGAGGTGCGGGCCGCATGGGCCGCGTTCTTCGAGCGATTCGACGTGCTGCTCTGCCCGGTGACCGTTGTGCCTGCATTCGCGCACCTGCAGGCGGGTGACTGGCGTGAGCGTCGGCTCACGATCAACGGCCGCGACCGCTCCTACATCGAGCTGGAGGGTTGGCCGGCGCTCGTCGGTGGTGCCTACCTTCCCAGCACCTCGGCGCCGATCGGGTTCACCGCCGCCGGGCTGCCCGTCGGTGTGCAGGTGGTGGCGCCGTACCTGCACGACCGCACCGCGATCACGGTGGCTGGGTGGCTTGCCGATCTACACGGTGGTTGGGTGCCACCGCCCCTCGTCCGCTGAGGTTGTCGTCGCCGATCCGCGTAGCGGGGCAACCAGGCTGTTGCAGCTCGATGACGTTCGAAGTAGCGATCTACGTCGACCCATCAACCAGCGGGCACTGGAGTGGATCCCACATGAAGTACCCCCGCTTGGGCGCCTACGGCGTCTCGATGGCTCTTGGCGTGTTCGGCCTCGGCCCGGTGGTGCGCAGCTGCGCGCCTCCTCCTCCTCCTCCTGCGGTGAGCGCTGCGGTGAGCGCCGCGATCAACGTCAGTGTCGACTGCCTCGCGTTGGCCAACAACGCGCGCACGGCCGCCGGCCTCGCGCCGCTCACGATCGACAGTCGCATCACCGCCGCTGCCGAGGCGCACTCGGCCGAGCAGGCGACCCGCAAACAGATGACCCACACCGGCCTCAACGGCTCGAACGCTGGCAAGCGGATGACCGCTCAGGGTTATCGGTGGAGCATGTGGGGCGAGAACGTCGCCGCTGGCCAGCCCGACTGTGCCGCGGTGGTCGGAGCGTGGATGAACAGCTCGGGTCACCGCGCCAACATCCTCAACCCTGGGTTCGTGCACGTCGGGATCGGGGCGGTGCGGGGCACCGACGATGTCATCTACTGGACGATGGATCTTGCCGCGCCACAGTGATGGCGCGCCGAGCGTTCGTTGCGGAGCTCGCATAGCCTTGCCTCATGGCTTCTAGTTCGATCACTGCGGCCGAGGATCGGCCCACGTGGCGTGGCTGGCTGCACACCGGTGCCTTTCTCGTCGCCATCCCGGCCGGCGTCCTGCTGATCATCGCTGCACGCGGCGCCTCGGCGACCGTCGGCGCATCCATCTACGTCGCCAGCCTGCTGCTCGGGTTCGGCACCTCGGCCGGGTATCACCGCCTGGCCAAGCGTGAGCGCACCCAGCAGATCATGCAGCGCATGGACCACTCGATGATCTTCGTGCTGATCGCCGGCAGCTACACACCGGTCTGCCTCCTCGGCATGCCCGCCGCGTGGGGGATTCCGTTGCTGTGCGCGGTGTGGCTCGGTGCTGCCACCGGCATCGTGTTGAAGCAGTTCGCGTTCGAGAAGCTGAAGCTGCTCGAATACGCGCTGTACCCCATCCTCGGATGGGCGCTGGTCGTCGCCACGCCGGCGCTGTTGCGTGGGATGACCGCGGTGGAGCTGTCACTGCTGCTGGCCGGCGGCCTGCTGTACACGATCGGTATCCCGGTGCTGGTTCGGGAACGGCCCGATCCGTGGCCGCGCACGTTCGGCTACCACGAGATCTGGCACACGTTCACGGTCGCCGCCGGCGCATGCCACTTCGCGACCATCGGCCTCCTCGTCCGCGGCTGAGCGTGGCCGTTGCTGTTGCCGGCCGCGCGCTCACTCCTGGTACAGCAGCTCGAAGCGTTCGAACACTGTTGGCATGTCGGGGCGGAAGGTGAGGCCCAGGGTCGGGAGCGACCGTCCGAAGAAGTCATGATGATCGGCCAGCCATGTGGACCGGGTGCGGTCGCCCTCGCCCTCGTCCCACGCAAACGCGTCGTCGACCGATGAAAGCGGGCCGATCCGCACGTCGGTGGTGATCATCACCGCTCGGGCATGGCCCGCGCCGTCGGTGGCAACGGACATCATGCCCACCTCGGGAACCGATGCCTCGCACAGCTCGAGCTCGTCGAGCGACGCGGCCGTCGCACGCTTGGGGCCGTGCAGGATGAGCTCGAGCAGCTCGTCGGCCAACTCGATGCTGTCGCCGAACGGCTCGACGGTGTCGGGCAGCGGCGTACCGGCCGAGAGCTGGGCGGCCGCGAGGAACCGGGCCCAGAAGGCCGCCACCTGCTCGGTGTCGATCTCGGGCAACGGAGTCGTCATCGCCGGGACGTTAGCTTGAGAAGATCTTGTCGATCGGGCGCCGCCGCGTGGTGACGCCGGTACGGCATGATGTGGGGATGTCGGCGTGCAGGCGGTTCGCAGTGGTGGTCGCGCTGGCCGTTGCGGTGGCGATGGTGCCGACGACGCCTGGTTCGGCCGGAGGCCAGACGCAGGTACCGCAGGCTGCAGCGGCGTTTCCCCCGGTGTCGGCTCTGGCGGCGTCACAGCCGGCTGTGCGCGCGGTGGTGGACTGCATCGTGCGCACCAACGCCGAGCGCACGTTGAGGGGGCTGGTGGCGCTGACCGCAGATGCTCGTCTCGCCACGGCGGCGATCACCCACTCGAACTACCAGGCGGTGACCCAGACGATGACGCACAGCGAACCGGTCCCGCGGCTGGACGCCGGGAAACGGGCGACCGCTGAGGGGTACATCTGGAGCACGTGGGGGGAGAACGTTGCCGCCGGTCAGGCGAACTGCGCCGCAGTGATGACGGCATGGATGAACAGCTCGTCACACAGGGCGAACATCCTCAATGGTGCGTTCCGGCACATCGGGATCACCAGCATCGTGGGCGCCAACGGCGTGCGCTACTGGACGATGGTGCTCGCCGCTGGTGGCTGAACTGGCTGCTCAGCTGTAGAAGCCGGCGTAGGTGTTGATCGTCAAGCGGCCGCCGGAGACCACCAGCGAGATGCGGTCGATGATGTCGCTGCCACGGGTGTCCTGCGGGGTGTCGTCGAAGCCGACAAGTCCCTGGAACAGCAATGGCGGAGCGCCGTCGTGGGTGTACACCAGCGCTCCTGCACCCGGCTCGGCCGGGGCGCTGAACCCATGGGCCGGCGCCGCCGTGAGCGCGGCAGTGATGTCGTCCTGCGACGTGCCGGCGAGGTAGGGGGCCATGATTGCAACCTGATAGTCGGCTTCGAGCGCCGTGACCAGGGCCGCCATCTCCGCCCCGCCCGTCGTGGCGAAGTTGGGTTGATCCCATCCCCCGAAGCCGCCGAGCACCACCTGCAGCTGGTCATCGAACATGATCGGCAGTTCGAACGACGCGCTGTCGTCCACACCCAGTTCGTCGTCCTCGTACGTGCCGCTGCCGTTGTCCTCGCAGGAACCGGCAGGTAGGACGCTGCACTGGTCGAAGCGGGTCACGGTGGCGATCACCGGTTGGCTGAAGTCGGTCGGCCAGGCGAACTCGACCGCGTAGATCCCGTCGGCCAACGCCGCACCGGTCGCAGGCAGCGCGGGTGACGCGACGCCGTACCAGTTGGATGTACAGCACGGGTAGGCGAGCGGCGCCAATGCGGCGGTGGGGTCGAACGTCGTCCAACCGGCGGGCGCGGGCGCGGCGGTCGTGGTGGCCTCGTCGGGTGTGGGCGCGATCGTGCTGGCGGCCCCATCGGTGACCGGTGGTGCGACCGTGATCGTCGAGTCGCTCGATGCAACCGTGGTGGTCGCACTGCTGACGCCGGCATCCGAGCTGCACGCTGCAAGTGCCAGCAGGCCGGCTGCGCCGATGACGGCGAAGCCCAATCGGAACGCGGAACTGCTCATGTACGGAACGTAGCACCACGTGCTGTTCGACCGTAGGGGCACAGGACCTGTAGCTCGGGGTCGCTTCAGTTGCTGACGACGTCGAAGCCCAGCGACAGCGCCACCGGGATCTGCGCGGGATCGAAGGTGACGAACGTGACCGGGCGCGGCAACCGATCCGCGGCAGCGAGGTGCAGTGCATCGGCCAGTCGCAGCGGCTGCTCGCGCATCAGCTGTGCGGCGCGGTCGAGGCAGCGCTGGTCGACAGGCACCACGGCGTACCGATCCCACTGAAGGCGCAGGGCGTCCTCCAGATCGGCCTGCACGATCGACTCGTCGGTGAGCTTGGCGATCAGCGCCAGGGCTTCGGTCAGGGCCAGCGCGCTGACGCACGTCGTCGTCGCAAGTGCGTCGACGGCGTGGCGGCGAACGGCGGACTCGACGTGTAACGCGACGACCGCGCTGGTGTCGAAGAACACGGTCACCCGCGCAGCTCCTTGAGCGCGCGATCCAACCGCACGCCGCTCCAGACGGGCACCGGGGGAGCGAGCCGGGCAGCATCCGTGCGTCGCGGCGCCACCACCGCGCCGGCGGCGATCAGATCAGCCAGGACCGTCTGCCCCTGCTCGGCTTCGATCGGGCCGAGCTGCGCGGTTGCGCGCCCATCGACGGTGATGATCACTCGCTGGCCGTGGCCGGCGCGACGCACGGCTGCGGCGAGGTCTGCCCTGAGCTCTCTGATGCCGATCATGTGTACACCAGCGTACACACACCGAGTGGCGCGACCGATCACGGGTGTCACAGAATCGCGGCATGAACTTTGCCTTCACCGAAGAACAAGAAGAACTGCGCAAGACCGTCCGGGCGTTTCTCGAGGCCAAGAGCCCCGAGACCGCCGTGCGCGAGCAGATGGAAACCGACAACGGCTACGACGCTGCCGTGTGGAGCCAGATGGGCGAGCAGCTGGGCCTGCAGGGCCTCGCCATCCCCGAGGAGTTCGGCGGCTCCGGCTACAGCTTCGTCGAGCTCGGCATCGTGCTCGAGGAGCAGGGCCGTGCGTTGCTCTGTGCCCCGTTCTTCAGCACCGTCGTGCTGGCCGCGAACACGCTGCTACACAGCGGTGACGACGCCGCCAAGGCTGCACACCTGCCCGGCATCGCCGCTGGCGCGACCATCGCCGCCCTGGCTTTCACCGAGCCCAGTGGCAAGTGGGACGAGAGCGGCATCACCACCGAGGCAACGGCCTCTGGTGACGGCTGGAGCCTCAACGGCGTGAAGAGCTTCGTGATCGATGGCCACACCGCCTCGCTGATCATCGTCGCCGCCCGCACCGCCAAGGGCGTCTCGCTGTTCACCGTCGCCGGCGATGCTGCGGGCCTCACCCGCACCGCGCTGAGCACCATGGACCAGACCCGCAAGCAGGCCAAGCTCGAGTTCGCCAACACCCCCGCCACGCTGCTGGGCACCGAGGGCGAGGGTTGGGCCGTGCTCAGCGCCGTGCTCGATCTCGCCGCCGTCGGCCTCGCCGCCGAGCAGGTTGGCGGCGCCCAGAAGGTGCTCGAGATGGCAGTCGAGTACGCCAAAGTGCGCGTGCAGTTCGGCCGCCCGATCGGTTCGTTCCAGGCGATCAAGCACAAGTGCGCCGACATGCTGCTCGAGGTCGAGTCGGCCAAGAGCGCTGCGTACTACGGCATGTGGTGCGCCGCGGAGCAGAACGACGAGCTGCCCTCGGTGGCGTCGCTCGCGAAGGCGTACTGCAGCGAGGCGTACTTCCACGCCACCGCTGAGAACATCCAGATCCACGGTGGCATCGGCTTCACGTGGGAGCACCCGGCACACCTGTACTTCAAGCGGGCCAAGAGCAGCGAGCTGCTGTTCGGCGACCCGACGTACCACCGCGAGCTGCTCGCGCAGCGCATCGGCATCTGAACCGGTACAGGCACTCCTATCAGCGAGCACGGCCGACCTTCGGGCCGGCCGTGCGTCGTTGTGAGCGTTCGCACCGCAGCGTCGGCACTGCGGGTGTGTCTCGGGCCGCCGGATAGGATTGGTGCTCGTGGCCCCACTCGCCGACCTCCCGATTGCCACCTCGGGCGGTGACCCGGCGCTCGTGGGTTTCGTGACCATCGTCGCGCAGAACTACCTCGCTGGAGCGAGGGTGCTGGCCCGGAGCCTGTTGGTGCACGAGGGTCTTCGCCTGGTCGTGGTCGTGGCAGACCTGCCCGCCGGCGCCGCCTTCATCGATGACGACTTCGATGTCGTCGGGCCAGATCAGCTCCCGATACCCGAGGGCGAACTCGCACGGATGGCGCTGCTGTACACCGTTACCGAGTTCAGCACCGCCCTCAAGCCGTTTGCGCTTCGGTGGCTGCTGGAGCGGGGCTGCGACGCCGCGGTCTACCTCGACCCCGACATGGTGCTGTATGCGCCGTTGGATGGCCTTCGCGAACATCTCGCTGCTGCGGAGGTGGTGCTCACACCGCACGTGCTATCGCCGATGCCGCGCGATGGCAGGGAGACCTCCGAGTACACGCTTCGCCGCTGCGGCATCTTCAATCTCGGCTTCCTCGGGGTGAGCAGTCGGGGGTCCGCCTTTCTCGAGTGGTTCGGCGAACGCCTGTTGCGCGATGCGATCTCGGACTCGATCCAGATGCTGTACACCGATCAGAAGTGGGCCGATTGGGCGCCGGCACTGTTCGACGTCGCCGTCTGGCGTGACCCAGGAGTGAATGTCGCGTACTGGAACCTCCACGAGCGCCATCCGGTGGAAGACGAGGGCGGCATCACCTGTGATGGTCGTCCGCTGCGGCTGTTCCACTTCAGCGGCTTCGACCCGGCACAGCTCGACGTGTTCTCGTCCCGCCCCGGCCTCCGGTATCGGGTGGAGGAGGTGCCGCCCGCGGTGCAGGCGTTGAGTCGGGCGTATGCCGCGGAGATGTCGGCCGCCGGTTCCGCACGTGGCCGCTCACTGACGTACGGCTTTGCAGCCACCCCCAACGGCTACAGGTTGGAGGTGCCGACACGCCGCCACGCGCGTGTCGAATTGCTGCGGGCCGAGGCCGACGGTCGGCCGCTGCCACCGACTCCCTTCGCCGACGAGGTCGCCTTTGCCCGCTGGTTGGCCGAGCCGGTTGCGTGCGCAGGAGCGACTGCGCCACGGGCCCTCGCGATCGGCCTCGCCGTCGTGACGCAGAAACCAGCGTCCGAAGCGCCGGAAGGTCTGCTGCAGGCATGGCTGACAGGCGACTACGGCAGCGGCGAGCTCCTCCGCTACAACGAGTGGGCAGCAGTGCTGGGCATTCCGGCGCTCGTGGTGCCCGCCGCGCCTGGTTCGGGCCACGCCGGGCCCACGCAGGAGGCACTCGGACTGCCGGTGGCGACGCCGGATCAGCCGGCCGGCCTGCTTCGCCGGATCGTTCGCCGGATGAGCCGCATCGCCCGCCGGTAGTGACGCAACGCGGGGTGGGTCAACGCCCACCATGCGCATCGTCGCCGGTAGCCGTGGGTGACCACCTCCCACTGCAGCGCCGCATCTTGAGCACTCGTGGCAGCAGCCACCCACTCAGCTGGCCATCCGAGCACCATCCTGGCGACATCCGCGAGTTCGGACGCGTTGCCCTCGGAGAACACCTCGCCCAGGTGTGGACGCGCCGAAAGGATCTCCTCGAAGTAGGGCAGGCGGCTGGCGATGATCGGCTTGCCGTGCGCCCATGCTGTCGGCGGAACCGATGAGCCCGTGATCGCGGAGTAGGGCAGCAGCACTGCGTCACCGGCAGCGACGAGCTCACCGAAGCGCTCGTCGCTCACGTGCTCGGGCACACACACGATGTCCGCTTCTGCGGCGACACCCGCCTGGAACTCGTCGAGGTCGAAGAACGGGCCGGGCCGGCCGACGACGAGCAGCTGCCATGCACCTCCAGCGATGCGGCAGGCGTTCACGGCGGTCTCGAGCCCCTTGTAAGGGCGCAGCTGCCCAGCGCAGACGATGATCGGCCGCGCCGGATCGAGCCCGACCTCGGCTGCCACGTCGGCTCGCGATCGACCCGCCGGATGAACCGAACCGAAGCTCCCGATCGGCATCACCATCGTGGTGCCGCGCCGACCGTATGTCGAGCGGATCCACTCCGCAGACCAGTGCGAGTGGCAGATCACCAGATCCGCGGTGGTTGCGAGGAGGTGGTATCCGCGACGATCGGCGGGGCCAGCGCCGTCGTGGTGCTGGTGGTTGTGCACCGTCCATGCGATGCGAACGCCGAGTCGGCGACAGATCTCCATCGACGCCTCCAGTTCATCGAGTCGTGCCTCGCAACTGGCCTCGCTGTCGTCACGCCACAACCCTTCTGGCCAGTGAAGGTGAACCATCGCCAGCGGGGCCGCTCTGGAGTGCGCCCACGCACGGGTGGGCTCGAACACCTCGCGCGCGGCACGGAAGTGGGCACCGAGTGCTGCATCGAGCAGGGGGCGGTATGGGTTCTCCAGGTCGCCCACTCGTGGCGGGAAGTCGGCCCACCTCAAGGGAAGCTTCACGACGAGCAGTGTTGGGCTGGGCCGCCGACCATCCACCGAGTGTAGGCAGGCGGACCACACCACACGGGTCGCTAGCGTTGCGCCATGCCTACAGTCACGTTCGTCTACATCGTGATCGCTGCAGTGGCCACGTTCGTGCTCGCCGCCGTGGTGGTGGGGCGTGAGGCCCACCGTCTCGATTCCGTGGCGCCGCGCTCGGTCTACATCCCGGAGGAGGCGTTGGAGTTCGTGGCCGAGTACCTCCCCGCCGCGACGCAGGGTCGTCTCACTCCCGACGAACTCGACCAACTGTTGCGGTTCCACATGCGGTGGCTGCACTCGAAGGGCCTCCAGCCCACCAACGTGATCGACCGACGGCAGGACATCGCCGTTCCGATCGTCATCGGTGAGGACACACTCACCGCGTACCTGCTCTCGCAGGCCGATGTGGCGGAGATCGAGATCCTCGACGACGTCGACGTGGTCAACGTGGTCGACGCCCATCTCGCGTACTTTGCTGCCATCGGGGCAATCGGCCCGTTGGCAGACGACGCAGCCGCACGCGACTGAGCTGCGTCAGTTGCCGGCAGGCTTGCCCACCGGGTCGGCGCTGTCGGCCAGCCGGGCGCGGAAGGCAGCGATCGCCCCGACACCGCCTCGTTCGCTGATGCGCTCACCGGCTTCCGTGGTGTACACGCCCGACCACGCGAAGAGCGGCTGGAGACCGTGCGCCGCATGGAGGCGCACGACCAGATCCCAGTCGATGAACCGTTGCAGGTCCGCGCGGAAGAAGAGCTCGGGACTGGCTCGACGGACGGCCAGCGCACCGAGATCGATGCGGTTGTCGTCGCGCAGCGAGTCGAGGTCGGCGGGTGTGGCGAACAGCATCGAGGTGGCGATGGGCTGGCCCTCGGTCGCCTCGTGCTGGCGGAGTTGTGCCCCGTAGAACGCTGCGGCCGACGGCGCGCGACGGGCGCACACCGCCACGGCGTGGAGCCAGCCGGGGTCCATCACGTTGTCGTCGTCGAGGAAGGCCACCCATTCGCAGTCGGCCGAAGCCAGCCCCAGATTGCGTGCGGCCGCCGCGCCGGTTCCTTCGGTGCGAAGCACCACGACCCGCTGGTCGTCGACCCGCTCCAGCATTGCCGCGGTCGCGTCGGTGCTCCCATCGTCGACGATGACCAATTGCCAGTGCTGATGCCGTTGGGCGAGCACTGACTGCAGGGCTCGTTCGCACATTGACGCACGGTCGCGCGTCGCCATCACGACCGAGATCGACGTGCTGTTGGTTGCGAGCACGGAGAACAACGCGGTGTTGGACGTGACTGACTTCCAACGGGCGAGCGATTCAAGGTCATGGCCGTGCAGCGTCGCCGCGTGTTCGAGTGCGGCGATGCGCCCATCGGTTCGTGCGGCCGCCGAGCCCAGTTCAGAGGCCGCACGCAGAAGCGCCTCGATGTCCGAAGAGTTCTGGGCGCCGGTGCGTCGCAACTGTGAGATGCCGAGGCGATCGATCACTAGTTGCTTCATCCGGGCCAACACCGGCGAAAGTATACGAGGGTCCTCGGATGCGTCACGTGGACGGGTGAGGATGCGGTGGTCTTCGCGTCCGGCCCGGCGTGCGAGTAGCGTCGGCTGCATGGAACGGCCGACCCGCTTCGAGCACACTCGCTTTCTCGGGGACAAGCGCACTCAGCTTGTCTACGACCTCGACGCATGGGCCGATTCGGCTGTCATCGACGGGATCGTCGAACACGACGCCGGCATCTGCTTCGGGCCCGACACGCTGGTGGAGGCGCGCAACCGCGGGTACTCGCTCGCAGTTGCCGGCCGGACCCGCCGGCACCGCAAGCCGCGGGCGTAATCGCGCCGGTGAACGGCAGTTTCACCTCCGGCAACCTCAAGCTCGCGCGCTACCTCGCCCGCCCGGCAGGTCGTTCGGGCGTGATGCCCGGACTGATCCTGTGCCACGGTTTCCCGATCGGCCCGCTCGATGCGCGACAGAGCGGCGGCACCTTCCCGGAGCTCATCGACCGCGCCGCCAACGAGCTCGGTTGGGTGGGGATGACCTTCAACTTTCGGGGCTGCGGGACCAGCGAGGGCGACTTCTCGCTGCAGGGCTGGGTGGACGATCTCCGAGCGGCCATCGATCACCTCATTGACGAGGCGAGTCCATCGGGAATCTGGCTGGTGGGCACCAACACCGGCGGATCGATCGCCACGTGTGTCGCCGCCGATGACCCGCGCGTGCGTGGCGCCGCGTTACTCAGCCCCCGTGCCGACTTCGACGACTGGGCAGCACAGCCTCGCCGATTCCTCGAACATGCTCGGGAGATCGGTGCAATTCGTACCCCCGGCTTTCCCAAGAGCTTCGACGAGTGGGGCCGCGAGTTCCGGCGGTTCCGACCGGTGGATGCTGCTCGCAGGCTGGCGCCGCGTCCCCTGCTCGTGATGCACGGCGACGACGACGACGACGTGCCGACCGCCGATGCGCGACAGTTGGCCGAGGGGCACGGCTCGGCGGAACTGCGGTTGATCAACGGGGCCGGTCACCGCTTGCGCCACGATCCGCGTGCGGTGGCGGTGCTGCTCGGGTGGCTGGATCGGCAGCGCCTCGGTGCGTGAGCGGCGCCGATCAACGCAACAGCGAATAGTCGGTGGTGTCGATGGCCGGTTGATGGCCGAGGCTGTAGGCGAACAGCGTGGCGTCGGCAGCCGGGTGCGGGCCACGGACAGTGCGCCGTCGCCGCAACGCCCATGGGGCGAGGCGCACGGCACCGAGCGCAGCACGAATCCGCGCCACGCGGTACGGACCCCGAACGGTGCCCTTGGCGTGTTCGACCAGCCAGCGGGCACCAGCAGCCGACGCTCCGCGCCACGACAACGTTGCGAGTGCCATCACCAATCGGTTGCGCTGCACCAGTGCGAACCGAGCGTCCTCTCCGAGGGTCCGCGTCGACAGGGCGTGACGATGCACCGCGAGTGCAGCGGGCGCAGCCACGCTGGTGTAGCCGCGATGGCGGGCTCGGATGTTCCACTCGACGTCTTCGTAGTACAGGAAGTAGCGGGTGGCGAGCGGGCCGACGGCTGCATCGCCGAATGCTCCGGGTCGGAACAGCGCTGCCGAGAACGACGGCCCGAGGATGTCGATCGGCGTCATCTCGAACTCGTCGCGCCCGCGGCCCTGGTACGCATTGAATCCGTCCCCACTGGGGCGAAGCACCACGCCCATCGAGTCGATCCGGGTGGGCTGTTCGTGGTGCACGACCATCGGTGCCACAGAGACGCACGACGACCCGCTCGCTGCCAGCACCAGCAGGCAGTGCCCGATCGCGGTCGGTTCGACGCGGGCGTCGTCGTTCATCAAGAACACCGCGTCTTCAGCGGGTACGAGCGCCAGGCCGGAGTTCACGGCAGCGCCGAAACCTTCGTTGTGAGTGGTTCGGATCGCGGTAGCGCCGATCGTGGAGCACATTTCTTCGACCATCGGCCAACCCGTGTCGTCGCCGTTGTAGACCACGATCAGACGCAGCGTGACACCTGTGGAGGCCTTCAACGAGGCGAGGGCCTCGGTTGTGGCGTCGAGGTTCACACGGTGGACGACAACGATCGCGGTGACCGGCGTGACTGGCGAAACGCTCGCAGTCGCCGGCTCAGGCGCTGGCATCGTGTCGCGAGGGATAGCCGTCGACGTGAGTGCTGTGCCAGCGCCATGCCGACTCGATGATCTCGTCGAGCCCGTGAACCGGTTGCCAGTCCAGCGTGGCCCTCACGCGCGTCGGGTCGGCAAACACCGAGATCGGGTCGCCCTCTCGGCGAGCGACGATCTCGTAGGGCACTGGCCGGCCCGAGATGCGCTCCGTCGCGTTGATGACGTCGAGCACAGAGCTCCCGGTACCTGTGCCGACGTTGAGCGCGACCGACGGGCCGCCATCGAGCAGGTGACGCAGCGAACGCAGGTGGGCATCGGCCAGATCCTCTACGTGGATGTAGTCGCGAATGCACGTTCCGTCGGGTGTGGGGTAGTCGTCACCGAAGATCTGCACCGCGCCGCGCCGCCCGAGCGTGGCCTTCATCACGAGCGGGATCAGGTTCAGCGATGCCGCCCAGTCCTCGCCGATCACGTTGTCGCTGCTGGCGCCAGCCGCGTTGAAGTAGCGCAGGCTCGCCGAGCGGATGCCGTGGGTCGTTTCCATCCAGCTCAAGACTCGTTCGCTCATCGCCTTCGTCTCGGCGTACACGCTCTCGGGCTGGATCGGGGAGTCCTCTGCCACCGGGACGATGGCCGGAGTGCCGTAGACCGAGCATGACGAGGAGAAGACGACTGCGCGGGCGCCCTCCGCCGCGGCGGCCTCCACGAGGGCTGCCGTACCAGCGACGTTGTTGCGGAAGTAGTGCGCCGGCTGCTGCATGGATTCGCCGACGTTCTTGTAGGCGGCGAAGTGGATGACCCCTGTGACCTGGTGTTCGCGACACACTGCGCGGACGAGCGAGGTGTCGGCGATGTCACCGACGACGAGCGGGGTGTCGAGCACGGCCTCTCGCGCTCCGAACTCGAGGTTGTCGAACGCGACGACCTCGAAGCCAGCGGTGCGTAGGGCCCGGATGGTGTGTGAACCGATGTAGCCGGCGCCGCCGGTGACGAGCACGCTCATGCGACGACTCCGTTGTTGGTGAAGGAAGCGGAAGGGGCCGTGTAGGACACGACTTCGACGTGGTCGAGCCGCCCGGACATCAGCAACGGACAGCGCTCGGCGAGCGCGGCGAACGACGGGACCTGCGACACGTTGGACAGGGCCACCATCGACGTGGCGCTGCGCCGGTAGCGGGCTACGAAGTTGGGTATCTGGCGGCCGTGACGGCCGGCCTCGGCCATTCGGCACCACAGGTCGTAGTCCTCCCAGCCGTACAGACGGCGGTCGGTGGTGTAGCCCTCCATCTCACGCAGCACGCTGGCGCGGATCATTGCCATCGCATCGATGTAGTTGCCGTTGCGGAGACGCTTGGGTTGCCATGGCCACATCCCCATCGTGGCCACGGGACCGTCTTGTGTGAACGCTTCCAGCATCCCGTACGAGAACGCGGCGGCGGTATCGGCTTCCAGCGCCCGGATCAGCCTCGGGAATGCGCCGGGGAAGATCTCGTTGTCGGCATCGAGTACGAACAGGAACTCACCCGTGGCCGCCGCGACCGCCGTGTTGCGGGCGTAGGGCAGGCCCTGGTTGACGCGGTGGCCGATCAGGCGGGCTCGCACCCACGGGTGCGCATGGATCCAGTCAGTGACTGTCTGGCGAGAGTCGTCGGTGGAACCGTCGTCGACGACCACCAACTCGTACGACACGTCACCGGCAGCGCCGATGGTGGATTCGAGTGCGGCCCCGACGTACTCCGAGTGGTTGTAGAGCGCCATGACCACCGAGACCGTTGGGGCGGTCGTTGCCAACTGGTGGGCGACAGAGACGGCGACCTCGGTGGTGTGCGGCCCATCCAGTGCATGTGGATCCAGCACCGTGCGCTGAATGGCGGAGAGCTGTCGGCGCACGCCCTGCATCTCCAGGCGAAGCTCGCGCAGTTGTTGTCGCATGATCGACTCCGGACTGTGCTCGTCGATGACGAGCAATCCGTCGTACGGGTGTGGGTGCGGTGCGCGACGGGTGAACGGCGGCAATGCCCTCGGGAGCGGCCGGTCGGTCAGCGTGCGGGCGACGGCCACGAGCTGCTCCAGCGAGCGGCTGAACGGGTGGCGGCGCAGCTCTTCGTAGGCTGCGATGCGCACCTGCTGCAGGCGTTCCGTGTCGTCGAGGACGCTGTTCAGCACGTACGGCAGAGCATCGGGAGCTGCCGAGATGAAATGGGTGCCGGCCACGAACGGCGCCGTTGCCAGCGAGGGTTCGCTGAGCACCGGCACGCCGCAGTGGAAGGCTTCGATGAAACGCAACCACTCGAAGTACGGCTCGTCGCTGCGATGGATGTTGAGCAGCAGCCGGCTGTCGGCGAGCAGTGCCCGCTTCTCCTCCCCACCGATGAACGTGGCGCTGCTGCCACGGTTCGGCGCCAGGTTGTCGGAAACGATCAGCCGCGCGGAGCGCTGGCTGAGCACGGGTGCGCAGCTGGCCAGCAGTCGCTGCCGGCGCGGTTCGTCGCTGCCCATGTACAGCACGTCGAGGGACGGATCGACACCATGGTGGAAGTGATCCCAACGTGACGTGTAGCCGAAGGGCAGGTGGCGTG